>OY764332.1:0-696550 GCA_963668425.1 Minisyncoccota bacterium
TGCTGCCATGCCGGATGCCACTGATGCCATGGACTGCTCACCAATTCCCATCTCTACAAAGCGTTCAGGAAATCGCTCCTTAAAGTAATGGGTCTTTGTTGACTCGGTTAAATCAGCACATAGTGCCACTACTCGCATGTCTTTTTCAGCCGCTTCAAGTAATCCTTTCCCGTATCCTTCACGAATTGGCACACGTTCTTCTCGTGTTGTAAATAGTTTTTTATGAAAATGTATCCTTTCTTCTAACATACATATTTTTATATACTTTTTGTGCTAGTCACAATCCGACACAATTACTCCCTTTAAGCTTCGTAGCTGTTTCAGTGCACATTCTCCCTGCTTGTCTTTTGTCAGCATGTCTTCCGGACCTTTTCCTGGCGGTGTGCCATGCCAACGATAATCTCGTTCAAATTGAGGCACCCCTTTGCCGGGTATTGTATGCGCAATAATCATAGTTGGTTGCATCGCTGACTGCGCTTCGCCGAACGTGTCATATATCTCCTCGATACTATGTCCATCAACATTAATAACATGCCAATTAAATGCTGTAAATTTCTCCTCTAGTGGCTCAAGTGGCATTATGTCACGTGTGAAACCATCTATTTGTATTCCGTTCCGATCTATTAGAGCGATTAAATTATGTGGTTGTTCTTTTCCCGCATGCATAATTGCCTCCCAATTTTGCCCACAGTTCAGTTCTCCGTCACTCATAAGGCAGTAGAAATACGTTGATGACTGTGGTTTATCTATTCTATCTGCTAATACCATACCTAGCGTTTGTGATAGACCAGAGCCGAGAGGTCCTGAGCTTGTTTCAATTCCTGGTAAGTATTCACGATGTGGGTGTCCTTGTAGACGTGAGCCAAATTTTCGCAATGTCATCAATTCTTTCACTGGAAAATATCCTGCGTGCGCCATGGTTGCATATAGTACTGGACAGATATGTCCGTTAGATAGTATTAATCGGTCTCGCCCTTCTGCCTGTGGGTTTTTTGGATCATGCCGTAATACTGAAAAAAACAGTGTGGCAAACACATCTGCCATCCCTAACGGTCCGGCGGTATGCCCTGATCCTGCTTCAATAAGTGATTCAATAATTGAAATACGGATTTGGCTTGCTTTTTTTCCAATCATTGCCACTTCCCTGTCTTTCAAATGTTTCATACATATCTACTATAACACACACTACACGGAACAAATGTTTTGATCAAGCACTATCTTGCAAGTGTTTATGGGCTGTAGCAGTGACTCAATAAAAACCTCCATTTTTTATCTTGCGCTTTTGTGATACCAACTCTTGGAGTTGTTCTAATGTTACCTTGCTTTTTTATTTTTGGTAAAACGTATAATAATGATTTTTTGTTTGTCATGTCAATTCCATTGTCCTTCAATGATATTTCAAATGCCTGACATATTTTTCCTGGGCCATTCGTTAAGATATCATTTCTTTTGCCACCACGATTTTTTTGCATGAGATGCATGCCTTTCATTGGTGCAATCGCGCGGATCAACACAGCACAACCTTGTCCTTTATGCTCAGAGACAATGTTCAGACAGTGATGTATGCCGTAGGAAATGTACACGTATGCATGCCCGCCGTTTGTGAACATCATTTCATTTCGCTTTGTTCGTTTTCCATTAAATGAATGTGATGCTGTGTCATTTTCGGTATATGCTTCGGTTTCAATAATCATACCTGCCATTTTTCCTAATTTTGTCTCCCGTACTACTATGCACCCGAGTAATTCTTTTGCAAGATGTACTGTAGGCACTGTAAAAAATGCTCTTGATAATCTGTTGTTCATGTTGCCGGCATGCTGTTTTCATTTTTTGCCTCCTGCTCTTGTCCTCGTTGCTTTTTTTGTTTACGGTTTCGTTTTTGCCGTTCTTTCTTTTTGTTCTTTTTATGCATTTCTGCTATTTTTTGTAAATGTGTTGATACACTTTTTTTTTCGGCGTGGACAATTTCTCGTTTACCGGTCTTTAATGTTGTGTATTTTTGTTGAGTTTCAACGATTGGCTTAGTAACCGGGTCAATTAAATCTTTTTCTACCTCATCAACACCTCGCTCATATAATGTATTAACAAAGGCGACTTCCCCCCACAGATGTTCCAGCAGCGTCTTTACCTTCTGATCTGCATACTGACGGAATTTTTTTCCGAACCGAATTCCTTTTTTTGTTTCTATTACAATAAGAGTAATATACAAGATAATAACTCCTACTGTAACAAAAAGAGAGTACGCTACAATTCCGGCAATATCCATGTTTATAGTATACCGCTGTCTACACCACCCAGACCGCAAATCGGCCAATTTCAATCCGCTCACCAAATTTTTGCACGGACTCTTCAATTAGTTGTGCGATAGCACGAGAGTCATCTTTTACAAACATCTGCTCAAGCAGTACTACTTCTTTTAGTTTTGCATCAAGCATGCCCTGCACTATCTTTTCTTGCACTTCAGTCGGCTTGCTTGTATCTATCCCTTCTTTCAGTTCAATTGTTATTTGTTCCAATGTCTCTGCTGGGATGCTTTCCCGGGAAAGGTACTGTGGCTGAAACGCAGCACAGTGCATTGCAATGTCCCGCGCAAGTGTGATAAATGCTTCGTTACGTGCCACAAAATCGGTTTCACACAACATCTCAACCATCGTGCCGATGCGGTGTGTGGTATGTATATACGACTGTACTACACCTGATCCAAGATCACGATCCGCCTTTTTTTGAACAGCAATTGCTCCTTTTTCTCGTAATATTTCCCGTGCCTTGTCCGTATCACCACTGGACTCTTCAAGTGCTTCTTTGCATTTTGCTATTGAATGACCCGTTTCATTTCTGAGCTTTTTTATTGTTGTTATATCTACCATAGTTTATGTTTGTTTATTTTGCGTGCTGTTTGTTTTTTCCTGTGTCATATTACTGTTCTCACTGCTTTCCTCACCGTTAGTATCGACTTGTTTTACTTTTTTGTTACTCGCTCCTTTTTTATATGCTGTTTCAACTAAGCCAAGAATGTATGCAACGGCTTCCCGAGAGTGAATATTAGCAATTATAGGTTGTTGAATACAGCGCACATCTGCGTTAGCGCTGGAAAAACCGATGACTGATATGCCTGCACTGTTTGCCTCTTTCACTGCTATCTTCTCTTTTCGGGTATCAAGCACGAAAACTGCTTGTGGCAGCTCAGTCAATGCTGCGATGCCAGTGAAGCGATTTTCTAGTTTTGTTAATTCTCGATTCAGTAACACCTTTTCTTTTTTAGTGTATTTTGTCCATGCACCTTCCTCTTTCTCTTTTTGCATAGCACTCATCTTGTTTATCCTTCCTTTTATGTTGGTAAAATTTGATAATGTTCCACCGATCCATCGGTTTAGCATGTGTGGTAAGGAGAGGTTTTCTGCTGTTTGTTTTACTAGGTCAACTGTCTCTTGTCGTGTGGAGACGAATAGAATAATTTGTCCTTTCTTGCCACACTCCTCAATGGAGGTGAGGGTTTTCTCCAACAGGGTGACAATTTTTTCAATATCAAAAACTGCTCGGTTGCCCTTTTTTCCTTCAATCATAGATGCTAAAGACGGGTGGCGATATTGATTTGTTACTGCATAGTGTCCCCCAACTCGCTCTATCTCCTGAGCTATTTCCTTGTTGCTTGTCATAATGGTATATATAATAGCATGCCACCATTGTCTCGTGCAAACCTATTTTTTGTTGTATATATATGAAAAAGGCACGCTTGTAAAGCGTGCCTAATGAAAAACTAAAGATTTACTTGGTTACTACGAAGTCCTTGTATTCGCCTCCTAGTGCTACCATTGTATTGACAGCGATTAGGTGCTTGCCCGGGTACTGGGCGCTTCCGCCACCCAAGGCAAATACATATGTGCCCTGTGCTCTTGCCATTGGGCTGGAGACTACCGTTATCAACTGGCCCTCTGGTTGATTTCGGTATAACAGACGCAATTGCGCTGCTGTCTCTTTCGGTACTAACCGATATCCGGCACGGACAGTTGCCAGAATTATATCTGACATTGTGTAGATCCCGGTGAGACCTAGCTCTTCTGCCGTCACCCGATATAGGATGGTTTCTCCATCACCCCGTTCAACCTTAAACCTTGGGGAGGATAGTATTTCCTTTGCCCAAGGGCTAACCTTATACCCGAAATGTTCAAGGGCAGTTAGCATGTGATTCCCGGAGTTGTACAGGCCGTGTGGGATGGTTTTCCATACTGTTTCTAAAGCGGGTGTTTCATCGTCTTCAACTTCAACAGTGAGCGTAGTGCTGAAAGCACTGACATCTTCACCGTCTAGATCTTCTAGCCCGCCTTCACCGTTGTACGAAACTTCATACGTCCCACCAATAAGGTCTTTGCTCATGATGAGAGTGATTTCATCCCTGTCTTCTTCGTAACTGCGAATGCGTTTCTTTTTGTTATCAACGACAACACTGATGTTGTCTTTGATTGATCTGTACGCACTCACATCCTCAGAGAAAATTAAGACGATTTCGTCTTCAAAGTCGCCGGCGCTGATTGTTTCAAGAGTTGGTCCAGTGGCAACCTCTCTTCGATCAATAGTCATTGTCTCGTCGGCAATCACTCTGCCGTCACGAGCGACCTCTATTTTTAAATATACTTTCTTGCCTTCTCCTCCCAGATCTGCATTTTCCAGACGGATATGAATCTCTGAGAGTGAAATATCGCCATGGGGCACCTTGACCTGGCCGAGGTATCCCCCGACCGTATAGAAGCGTATTCTATCTCTGGGAAGTAATGCCCCGTCTATTGCCTCAATGACAATGATCTCATCATTGTCGCCTTCTGTTTCTTTGTGAGACAGAGAGACGATTAGATCATTGTGATCTGCTTCTTCGATCTGTACTATACTTGGCGCCGCCATAACGTTGTTGGTTACAGCTTTGACAATTTCAATGTCTGCCTCTCTGATAGCAGGCGCTGTGTCGGATTTTAGTTCTCCAACCATCGCTATTTCGCTCCCCTCTTCTACACTTAGGGGATTCTTGCCTTCGCAACCTATTATTCCAATAACCGCTATTGTTGCCAGTAGATACATATACATTCCGAAATTTTTCATTTCTTTTTCTCCTTAAGAGTTAATTTTCATTGTAGAAAGGTCAGTAATATTTATATTATATAGAAAGATTGTTAATTTGTCAAATATATGATATTTCTGTCCTATATACAGTAAAATACCTTGATTTTGCTGTGTTTTCCGTGGCATATGCGGTTTCTGTCCTCATACTTGAACTTGCCTTTATTGGCAAAATATGGCAGAATAAGTACAGTTTATGTCAGAAAACGGCACACACACCATTTTCTGCTGACCCTTGTACAGTTCCTTTTACGCTCTTTTTACACTATTATTAACTTAACTAATACAATTATGAGTAACGTGTTTAAGAACTCGTTACTGATTATCGTAGCGGTGATTATCTGCGTTGTTACCTCATTAGTAGGTAGCAGAGCATTTGCACAATCAGAGTTGCTTTTCCCTGTTTCAAAGAATGTTTCATATATTGCACCAAGCATAGATGTTGTCTTTGCTAATCACCTTCAAGTGGATGTATTTGCTGACAGTACCATGAATACACATGTTGTTCTTGTGGATACTGATACAGATACTTACATTGAGGAGGTGCCTGCGGAAGATAGCTTCATTGTCCGATCAAGTTTACGTTTCCCTGTTCGTCAGAGAGCGTCATACACTGCACCAAGCATAGATGTTGTCTTTGCCAACCACCTTCAAGTGGGTGTATTTGCTGACAGTACCATGAGCACACATACTGTTCTTATGGATGCTGCTGTAAATTCATACATTGAAGAGGTATATGTTGAAGATACTTTTCTTGCTCGTTCAGAGTTGCGTTTTCCGGTTGTAAAGAGAGCGTCATACACTGCACCGGACCTGGAAGTTGTTTTTGTTGGAATCTCTTATAATGAGATATCTGTTGCTGATGGAACTACTGACAAAAGAAGCTTTACTACTACAAAGAAACAGAAAAAGATAGCACAAAAAATTACTTCTCTTCGTGAGCAGGTTGCTGATTTAGAACAGCGAATTGCATTACTAAAAGAGAATGCTACTGCTAATGATTTTGGTTGTGGCTCGTGTGGAACCCATGTTAAGAACCTTCAGAGGTTTCTTAATCGAAAAGGTTTCATTCTTGCGACTACTGGAGCAGGTTCAATTGGATCGGAAACTTCATTTTTTGGTCCACGAACACTTGCGGCGTTGAAAAACTTTCAGTCAGCATATGCTATTCCTGTGACTGGTGTGGTAGATTTGCGAACAAGAGACCTGATTGACAGTATTGAGAGCAATGTGCTCGGTAAGATTATCACTGTAAATTGTGTAACTCCAAATAAAAAGAGTGGACAAGAGGAAATTATCCGGAACGATCAGAATGATAAAGATGGTACTAAAAGTATATCCGGAAACTTTTTTACCAACTTATTCAAGAAGATCGTTGATTTCTTCCGAAACCTTTTTTTGATCGCGTAAGCGATGTTACCTATTCGGAACGATAATACAGTACAGCAATACAGCCCTGAGATATATATCTCAGGGCTGTATTGTTATATATCCTGTAGATTGGAGAATGGTGTGCTTGGTGTTGCTGTGGTACGTGGTTATCGTTTGCTCCACTGTGGTGCCCGTCTTGCCTTTTTTAATCCAAACTTCTTTCGTTCTTTCTTTCGTTGGTCTCGTGTTAACAATCCTAAATCTTTGAAAAATTTTCTGTCTTTTGGTTCATACTTGACGAATGCTCGTGTCAATGCATGTCGTATTGCCTCTGCTTGTGCTGATGATCCACCACCTTTAATGATTACTGTTGCTCCAAAGAGTTTTTTGTACTCTTCTTTTTTGTGAAACGGCTGCATTGCTGTTTTAATGAGTTCCTGTGTTGGTAAATATTTCTCTATAGGTTTTCCATTTATAATGACCTCTTTTGTAAGTTTTGAAATGCGCACACGCGCAATAGCAGTTTTTCTCCGCCCGACAGTTTCTATGTACCCCCCTCGTTCTATTTGGTTTTGTAGCATATATTATTCGTTAATCTGTAATTTTTTCATTTTTGTTTTTCGTAGGCGATTGTTGGGCAACATGCCATACACTGCTTTACGTAACGCTTCACTGTACCCTTTTTTTTCTATTAATTGCGCGAGGGTTATTTCTTTTCTCCCGCCAAAATATCCAGTGTATCGTTCGTATATCTTATTGTTTTTTTTCTTTTCAGTAATTTGCATTTGTGAGGCATTAGCAACTTCTACTAGTATATTAGGTGTTTTGTTTGGTGTATATTCTGGCGTATGTTTGCCATTCAACATATTTGCTATTTCTGTTGCAAGACATCCGAGTCGTTTTCCTGTCGCGCTTATAGTTATTTTTTCTTGTGTGTGTATCATTCTGTTTTTTTATACGAATTCAATCACTGCAACTGTTCGCCCTGAACCTGGACGACACTCAATTTTTGTGATGCGTGTGTAACCACCGTTTCGATCTTTGTATTTTGGCCCTATTTCTTCAAGCAGCTTTTTCACTATTGCTTTGTCGTTATTGAAACGACTGAGTAATAATCTTCTCGTTGTCATGTTGTTGATCGCTGCCTTGGTAACAATTTTTTCAAGGTAAGGACGAATGCTTTTTGCTCGTGATTCTGTCGTTTGCACTCGCGTATGCAGTATAACAGATCGTGCAAGAGAGCGCATTAGCTGTTTCCGCTGATCTCTAGTTCGTCCAAATTTTCTCCCTCTTCTGTGATGTGCCATACGTATTATTTTATTCTATATCTTTCAGGATTACTCCCCGTTCCTCAAGGCGATTGGTTATTTCTTCAACTGCCTTTGTGCCAATACCTGGCATTTCTCGAACACCAGTTATTCCTTTTTTTAACACATCCATAACGGTTTGTATATTATTTTTTTCCAATGCATTTACTACCGCAGCACTTAAGCCGAGATCACGTATTGCTATTACTTTCATATTTTCATTTGCCTCTTTTTCTATTTCTTCAATTTTTGCATTATTCTCTGATTGAAAACCAAGCATGGCTTCAAACTGTGTTACCATGGTACGCAACGCTTTTTCCAATGCTTCACGAGGGGTAATGGTGCCATCAGTTTCAATAAATAGAGAGAGCCGATTAAAATCAGTCCTGTCACCGACTCGCATGTTTTCCACTTCATACGATGATCGTTTGACTGGAGAAAATATTGTATCTACGACAATTGATCCGACTTCAGGATCTTCAGAAAAATCTTCCCGCGGACGAAAACCAATACCTTGTTGCACATCTACTTCTATGTGCAATTCTGTTTTTTCATCAGTGATTTCTGCGATGATTAAATCTTTATTCACAATCTCAATTTGTGAAGGTGTTTCGAAATCTCCAGCAGTGACAACTCCTTTTCCTTTCTTCTTTAGTATCATTTGTTGCGGGAAAGTATCTGTGTTTGCTTTTACACGAATATTTTTCATGTTTACAACGACAGTGAGCGCATCTTGTTTTATACCATCTAATGCTGAAAATTCATGTGGCACACCTTGTATGCGGATTGTGGTGATTGCCACTCCTGGTATGGAGGATAGCAACATTCTTCGTAAAGCGTTACCAAGGGTATTACCATACCCAGGGTATAAGCTTGAAATTTCATATGTTCCTTCTGTGTCCGTTTCCTGCACTATCTCTGGCTTGGAAGGAATAGCAATGTTTATGTATTCTGTCATATAAAAAAGTTTATTTGTAATCTAGCGGGAATAATACTCAAGTATTGCCGGAATTGAAAATACCATCTCGCCAAGCATAGGTCTTTCGGTGATGTTGCCTTGGCGCACTTTGCCATCCCAAGAAACCCATTTGACACGTGGTTTTTTTGTGTTTCCGGCAAGCAACATTTCAAATAATTTTGTCTTCATACTCCCTTCCCGAATTCCAATAGTGTCTGTGTCACGTACTTGGTAGGAGGATATAGTCGTTTTTCGATCATTTACTGTAAAATGACCATGTGAAACCATTTGTCGTGCCATACGCCTGGTTGGCGCAAGATTAAGTTGGTATACTACATTGTCTAATCGTCGCTCTAAAATTTCGGCAAGTGCTTCTTCAGTTTGTGTTTTTTGATTCGCAACTGCTTTCTTGACATAGTTTTTCAGTGCTCGTTCAGAGATGCTATACACATAACGCACTTTTTGTTTTTCAGCTAGTTGTTTTCCATACTCAGAAATTGAACCTCTTCGTCGCTTTGGAACACGTCGCTGTTCGCGTAGGACGAATTTCTGTGTTTGGCAATTTTCAAAAAGTGGTGCTTGTAACCGTCTGCTAATTTTATGTTTTTTTACTTTTTTCATAGATGTTTTGTCTGTTTCTTCTTTGCAATGCCATTATACACGTCTTGGTTTTTTGCGACGTGGTCCGTTATGTGGTACTGGTGTTCTGTCGCGAATGGAGTGTATGACGAAACCCCTGTTTAGAAACGAACGAAGCGCTGATTCTCTTCCGCTTCCAACACCTTTTACGATAATATCTACGTCTTTAACACCTACTGCTGTTGCTTTTTCGGCAACTGCTTCTGCAACTTTTGCCGCCGCATACGGTGTCGCCTTTTTTGCACTACTGAAGCCAAGCGTACTACTGGTTACCCACATTACTACATTGCCATTTGGTTCAGTGAATAACACTTTGGTGTTATTAAAAGTTGCCTCAACAAAGATGATGCCTTTATTGATTTTCTTTTTTGGAATTTTAGAAAGAACACGTGTTCTTTTTCCTGAATCACCCCTATTCTGCTCAACTTTATTTGCTGTTCGCTTTTTTCCCATACTACTTCTTCTGTAATTTTACTCGTCCAGAGCCCATGGTTTTCACAGGACCTTTTCTTGTTCGTGCATTTGTTTTTGTTCGTTGGCCACGAACTGGCAATCCAACATTGTGGAAGTGTCCGCGTAAGGTCTGTATGTCTTTTAGTCGTTTGATGTTCTGTGCTACCGTTCGACGCAAGTCACCTTCAACAGTATATTCTTCAATTTTTTTGCGAATTGCAGTTTCTTGATCCATGTTTAAATCCCTAACCTTGCTGGTCGGGTCTATGGATAAATCTTCCAGAATATTTGCTGCTCGTGATTGACCGATGCCGTGCACCGCCATGAGCGCGATTCTCAAATGTTTTTTTTCAGGTATATTTACTCCAACAATACGCATAGAATATTATTTTTTCTTTCGCCGTTTCCTGTGGGCAGTTGGTCGCCGGCGTTTTTGTGTTTTCTTTTTTGGACTTGATTTTTGTCGCATTTTTCTGCGGGGATTTGTTTTGTTTATAAGGTATAGGCGACCACTTCGACGTACAATTTGATCGTTCTTATCTTTTTTTTTGATAGAAGTTTTGACTTTCATACATAATTACAAATAGATATTTTACTGCCACCCTCTCAAAGACGCTTGACAATTCTTGCTCTGCCGCCGTGTGGATCTAACACAAGAGACACCTTATCTCCTACAAGGACCCTAATGCGATTCATACGCATACGCCCTGACAAATAAGCAAGTGCTTGCTTATTTGTTTCTTCCACTGTTACTCTAAATAACGTATTAGGGAGTGTTTCATCAACACTTCCTATGACTTCTTCTGCTTGCTTGCTTTTATCTTGCTTCATTACAGTGGGCATATTAATTCTAACATATTAAAAAGCATTCATGCAAGGTATTGTGTAAAAAAATCTATTCATAACACTTGAAATACTATTTGTCAAGTTTATTTTTTCTATAGGTTTCTATATTTTTGTGATGTCCTGAAAGTAGTATTTTTGGAACGCGATAGACCTTTCCGTCATATTTCAGTAATTCTGGACGAGTGTACACACTACTGCCTGCCACTCGAACATCCTCTCGTGAAGCTTCATTTCCTAGCACTCCGGGCGTTTCCCGTGCCACTGCATCAATGATGCTCATTGCTGGTAGTTCACCACCAGTAAGCGTATATGCCCCGATGGATACGTGCTCTGCGCATGTCGCTTCTGCGACACGTTCGTCAATGCCTTCATAGTGTCCACAGAAAAAGATAAGGTTTTCATATTGTGTATATTCTTTTGCTTTTTTCTGTGTAAACAATACACCACCAGGAGTGAGGAAAATCACTTTCCTTGCTCCCTTATATTGTTTTGTTTTTTCAAAACATTGAAGGTATGGTTCTGCTTTGAGAACCATACCTGGTCCTCCGCCGTATTGACGACTGTCAACGCGCTTTAGTGCCGGCACTTCATTAATGGGATTGTAATACTGTATTTCAATTATCTTTTTCTCAACTGCTCTTCCTAAGATAGAGCATTGGAAATACGGTTTACACACCTCTGGAAACAGTGTTATGATATGCACCCGCAACATAGCAGCTATTACATTTCGT
Organism: Minisyncoccota bacterium; assembly: GCA_963668425.1. Lineage (GTDB taxonomy): Bacteria > Patescibacteriota > Minisyncoccia > Phycocordibacterales > JABAAK01 > JAPPJI01. The sequence continues at coordinate 11,415 of OY764332.1, forward strand.
TCTTCTCTGGTTCTTCTATAATAACGCTTACTTTTGCTTCATGTTGACCACCGTATGCGTGCATAATAGTTCGAATTGCAGTTGCCATTCTTCCTTGTGCGCCGATAACTTTCCCCATGTCATTTGGATCAACATTGAGTGTTAATTTCACACCCTGCTTATCAACTTCCTGCTCTACCATAACTTTTTCAGGATTATCAACAATTCTTTGGATAATTTCTTTGAGAAACTGTGCCTCTTCTTTTACTTGTGTCATATTTTCTATTTTATTAAACAATAACTAATTTCATCCTTCCGTAGAAGGAGTGTCTTGTGGAAGTGATGTTTGCGATTCTTTTTCACTGGTGTCAGTGCTACTGTCTGTACTTTTCTCTTTAGGTGTATCTGACTCTGATGCTTCAGTTTTCTTATCTTCTGTATTTGTAACAGTAGTGTCAGATGCCTGTGCGTTGTTTGTTGTTGCTTTTTCTTGATCAATGCTGGCACTGTCATCTTTCTTTTTTGCAATAGGACTTTTTTTCGGTAACGTATTTACTTTCACTCCCTCTATTATCCCATTTTTGATTAAAATATTGTGCATTGTGTCTGATGCTTGAGCTCCTGTTGACAGCCAGTATAGTATCCGCTCATTATTTAATGAGGTTGTTTTTCGTATTGTGTCATATGTTCCCAATAACTCAACCGGTTTTCCTTTTTTTGCTGCTGTTGCAGAATCAATCACAACAACCCTATATGAAGGGTTGTTTCGTCGACCAATACGCTGTAGCCGTATTTTTAACATGATGTATATAGTATAGCATAGCAGTAGGTTGATACAATCAGCTTGTGTATCCACTGCCACTACTTTTCAAACTTACTACTCTGGCACGTGCGCAGCTGAAACCGTCATTGGCTCTATAATGACAAGATGGGATGCAACTACATTGTGCATATCTATCTCTTGCACCCCTGCACTCGCCATTTGTACAATTTGATTTCTCACAAAATATATTTCTTCTTCTGTCTGTCTTGCAGTGTTCACATATTGCCCACTCATATATACAAAATACATATGTGATGCTATGACTCCGATGCATAACGTAACTACAATGCCTGTGATGCTGCTGCGAATAAAAATTCCTTTTCGTGTTTTTTTCATATAATTTTTAAGTAACAATAAAGGTTCGTAATGTTGCGCTTCGTGCGCGAGGGTTAGACATACACTCTTCTTGCGTTGGCTTGTATGCTTTCTTTGTATATCGTTTTCCAATGTTCTCCTGTTCCCACGTTTTAAATATTTGTTTTACCACCCTGCTTTCCCCGCTGTGAAATGCTATGATGCTAATTCTCCCTTTCGGTTGCATGAGTGGCTGTATTGCTGCAAGGAATTGCTTGAGCGTATTGATTTCATCATTTACTGTTATGCGAATTGCTTGAAATGTCCTGGTTGCTGCGTGTATGTGCCGCGGATGAAGTCGTCTTGGTATCGCTCCTGCCACAATATCTGCAAGATGTTTTGTTGTGGTGATTGGTGATATGGCGCGTGCTTTTACAATATGCTTTGCTATACGCACTGCCCATCGTTCTCCGCCATATCCCTTGATAATATCTGCTAGATTATTTTCTTCAAATATGTTCACCACATCAAATGCTGTTACCGTGCATGCATTTTTTTGTGTGCCGTAACACATGTTTAATGGTTCATCGTGCATAAAAGAGAATCCTCTTCCACTTTGTATCTGATGGGATCCCCATCCTAAATCAAGGAGCACTCGGTCATATCCTGCTATTGCTAACTTTTTTGTGATAGCTGTAATATTTCTGAAATTTTCTTCCACGAAATGTGCCGTTATTCCTTTCGCTAATGGCATAAGGTGCTGCTGTGCTGTTGTCAATGCGTTTTTGTCTGCGTCAATTCCTACAAATATTCCATTCTGCATTGCATGCACTAGATCTCTTGCGTGCCCGCCAAGTCCGATTGTGCCGTCAAGAACAATGTTGTTCGGTTGAATTGCCATCTGCTCAAGCACTTCTTGCACTAATACAGGTATGTGTTTTTCCATGGTGCATGAGTAGCGTCAACCTTTAATCGCTCAATTTTTGAAACTCTTCCCCTTCGGCAAGCATTTGTGCTTCGTGTAGGTCTGGCATGCCTTCATTCTCCCATTCCTGTGAACTCCATATTTGAAATCCTTCTTCAGTGCTGACAAATACAACGGTCTCTTTTAGATTCGCAAATTGTGCAAGATGCTCCGGTATCAATACTCTGCCGGCACTATCAACGGCAATCTGTTCAACGGTTGTAAGAAATCGTGACAACTTTCTGTGCTTTGCACTAATAGAAAGTCGCTTGTTCAAAACCTGTGCCTTTGTTTTGCCACTCTCCCACATCTTGCTTGCATACACATTTAAACATGTATCAAGTCCGCGGCTGATAACTAGTGTCGTTCCAAGTAGCTTTCGACACTTTGTCGGGACAGCAAACCTCCTCTTTTTGTCCATTGTCAAATAAAATTCCATAGCTGTGTGTATACCCCTTCCTCCCACCACGCTTCTACTATAAACCATTTATTTCCACATATCCCCACTTTTTTCCACAATTTTATGTAAAATAGAAAAATATCCTTATTTAGCAGGGGTATTTCAATATTGTTTTGTGTAAAAACTAACCCTTGCCCCTTGACACCATTTTGACCCATTACTCATCAGATATTTGCACTCTCAATGCCATACAAAATGGATATCAATTTACTCGGATGCTATGCAAAGACATATGGCATGCCTTTCAGGAACATTGTAGAAGTATGCTTTGTTTTACTGACACCCTTTTGCGAGAGTATACCCCTCTGCCTGCGCTTTCTCTGGTGTGTTGTACCATATCTTATTTTCTTTGACTATAGTATTACCCGCATTACACCACCATGGATAATACCGCTTACCTTGTTTTGATGCGTACACTCGTTTCCTATTGTTTTGCTGCTCAACTTCCAATGGCATCAGATGTATATCGGCTGTTGTCTTTGTTGCGTTATGAAATGAATGTATGAATAATCCACCAAGTAGGAATGCTCCCACCCCCACCAACACAATGATTAGCACCTCATACCACTTATTGAATATATCTTTCATATACGGTATACTAAGTATTGACAATAGTATGGCACATAGGAAGGCGGGAGGATCCGCAAAAAGTTTACGTGATTCAAAACCAAAGTTTCTTGGTATCAAGCGAGGTGACGGTCAACAGGTGCGTATTGGCGAGATATTGGTTCGTCAACGAGGTTTGTGCATTCTGGCTGGCAAGGATGTTGGTGTTGGCAAAGATCATACTTTGTTTGCCTTGCAGGATGGTGTTGTTCGGTTTATCACACGTAGAAAAACTGCCTTTACTGGCAAAGCAAGAAATCGTACGGTTGCCACGATTGAATCAGTATAACTATGGTATTGTATGCATCCTGTTGTTTCATCTATTCGCTCACTTCTTGATGAGCATGCTGTCCCTTACACTTTTATTGAGCATGAGGCAGGTATCACTAGCGAGGAAATGATGCTCATCAGAAAGGATTATTCTTTATCGGAGGGTGCGAAAGCACTCATCCTGCTGACTGATATCGGTTTTGTGCAAGTGGTTGTGCCTGGTGATAAAAAATTTAAGAACAGTAAACTGCGTAAGGTGATTCGCACCAAAGATATTCGTTTTGCCACATTGGAGGAATTAGCAACTATTACAGATGGCATACTTCCTGGTGCAATTCCGCCATTCGGCACTCTTTTTAATCTTACTGTTTACGCCGATAAAAAACTTTTCGCTAATGATCATATTGTTTTTAATTGTGGTGAGCGAACTGCCAGCATTAGCATGCAATCTGACGATTACAAGAATGTCATCCGTCCCGTCATTGTTGACATAACTGAAGAATGACTATTTTGTTGAGAATGCATCTGCTGCAATCCTATCACTCGCCTCCATTAAAAGATTCTAGATTGTTTGCTATACGATTATGGCGAGGTGATTATTCACCGTGTATGTACTGAGGATACTGCTCTGCGATGGCATTAAAAAACATCTTTGCAGTAGCAATAGCACCACTTTCCTGTTCACTTCTCTCCATCACAATAGCAAACGCATATTTTGGTTTTTCATACGGAAAGAATCCAACTAAAAGTGAGTTTAATATATCGCTTGTGCCTATCTGTGCCGTTCCTGTTTTTGCTGCGAGGGTGTATGTGTTAGTATGCAATGCTTTTGCCGTTCCTTCGATAACGGTTTTTCGCATTCCCGCTCGTATCATCTTTAAACTTTCTTCTGATATTGCCAGTCGAACCTTTTTTGACTGTTTTCCGTTTTGTAAGTGTGGTTCAAGAAAAATGCCGCCATTGGCAATTGCTGCCGTCGCTCGCACAAGTTGTAGAGGTGTTGTCTGAAACGCATACTGCCCGATGACAGTATTGTATGTATCTCCGATGGTCCATCCCTCATCGTACCGCTCTTTTTTCCATTTTGGATTTGGTACTAACCCGTCCGGCTCATGAAATATGCCGATATTTGTTGATCGTCCAAAGCCGAACATCTTTGCATAAAAATTCAGACGATCAATTCCGAGCCCTTCATCTATGTGTCCGTAACCTCCACCGACATAGTAAAAGTATACGTTTGATGATTGTGCTATCGCATCGTAGATAGTGAGGTCACCATGCGCTTTCCAATCCTTGTGGGTGTATACAATATCTGTATTATACGGATTTTGCACTGTGATGAATCCTTTGCTCGTTATAATGTCATTTGGTGTAACAATTTCTTCTTCTAATGCAGCGGCGGCAAAAAACGGTTTTACTGTTGAACCGGGGCTATAGAGTCCAGAAACTGCTCTATGAACAAAAATTCCTTCATCCTGTTGCTCCAGGTAGTTTGTAGGTATTTTTTCTGTTTGACTTACCAGTATATTATTATCAAAATCTGGATATGACACTAGCGCGATAATCTCTCCACTTTGTACGTTTAGCATGACACTGGATCCACTTTGAAACTCTCGATCCTCTGCAACTTTTTTGAGTGTTGTGTAAAGAAGTTTTTGAATATCCGCATCAATAGACACTACCACATCTTCACCATTTGTTGGCTCTTCTATATATAATTTTGAGATGATGTCTCCATTTGCATTTTTTTCTAATATGATTGACCCGCTCCCGCCGGCAAGCAAAAAATCATATTTTTGTTCCAACCCTCCACTTCCTTTTGTCTCCTGACGATAATATTTACCTGACGTATCTTGCTTTGGATATCGTACAAACCCGAGGAGTGAACTAAATCCCTCTCCTGGGTATGTTCTTTCCGGCAAGGTATCACCACTTTTCCCTGTATTCCAAGCAATTGCTGTTCCGTTTCTGTCATATATGTTTCCCCTAATTGGTAATACTGCTATACGATCAAATGAGTTGTTTTCGCTGATACGTGTATATTGGTTCCCTATTATAACTTGTAAATAACCGGTTCGAGCTAGTATGAGCAACATAAGGAGTGTGAATACTCCACCAAGCCAATATAGCTGATTACTTGCTATAGATCTGTGTAGATGTCCTTCTCCATCTTGTACTGAGAATTCTTTATCAGGGATAGATTTATCAATGTAAGTTTCATGCAAATGAGCATGTTGGATCCCTTTTCTTTTTTTGAGCAATCTACCCATCCTCTTTAATGCGTTATTCATAAGTTGGTAGTATATCGTAGATATATGCAGAGTGGTAGGAAAAGTATTACATACAGGGTGAGTGATGTCCACGGTGGGGCAATAGAGCCGGGTACCAAAAAAGAATCAAGTAAGATAGAGAATGCTAATGCACTTGCTGGCAATTTATACCACAATAGTAAAAACGGTATGATTAATAAACCCCAAAATGGTACTAGTGGTGCCATACCAATTCCTATAACTAATAATCCGCAACCAATAATTTTCATATGTATATGATGCATACGTATTTATTCTGATACTATTTCTTTTGCGTTGCTATTTTTTCCTTCTTCTTGTGTATGTTGCTCATCTGTTGCGATAGATTTTGCCGTATCAATTGCTGATTCAACAGGTTTTGACACTATTGTGTCATTTGATTTATGTGCCACATACAATGTTGCCATTTCAAATGGACTTCTCTTTAATACACCAGTAACTTTCTGTATATTTTTTTCTGGAATACTGTTAATTGCAATGACAGTGCTGACTACTTTTCCTGTTGCCTGATGTGTGATTGGTGTACCGATTGTTACTGCCATATCTATAGGGATTTGTAAAGAAAATCCTCCACCCCCCTCACCCTTGCTGCGAGAGATATAGTTGTTTACTGAAAATACTTCATTACTTTTTGGCGCACTAAATAATGTTACTATAAATAGTGTTGGGTACACTTTTTCTATGTACCCTATCGGCTTTACTGTCTCGTCATATACATACCAAGTTCCTTTTTTATATTTTGTAAATTGCTGATGTTCTGGCACTGTGGTAATAAGATAATCATACGGTGTCTGTGGTGGCCGGGCCATAACAAAGATTGGCAGTAGTTCGGACTCCTTAGGTACCGTATTACTGCTGGCAATAGGTATATCATTTTGTAACGATTGTGCATGTTGTGTATATAGTATGCTAAACAACCTTTGTGAAACAGTCCTGTACCATGACGGAAAAAGAATATATGTTACAAGAAGAATGGCCATTACTACATAACTAATTTTGTTCGTTATCTGTTTTTGTTTTTGCATAGTGAATACTGCAGATTACGTGAGAAAATATTTTTCATACATCTCAGGACTTTGTGCGATTAGCGCGGTGCCTCGTGCGACAAGTCCAGTTGTGTTTTCTGGCACTACTATACGCAGATTCAGTATTTCCTCAATTTTTTTAGGGAATGAGTGTATTGCAGGTCCACCGCCGACAAAATATATGTTATTATTTTTTAAATCTGCTTGTACTTCTGGTGATGATTGCCCTACGAACATGCCGATATGTTCAGCAATTTTCCTCAAGTGTGGTTCAAGAAATTGAATAATTTCGTCAAATGATACTTTTGCTTCAAGCGGTAGTCCGGTACTGCTACTCCTACCTTGCACACTGAACACCGTTTGCTCATTTGCTGATTGCATGGTTGCAATTTTTAAATCTTCTGCAACCCGCCCCCCAATGATAATCTGTTTTTTCTCCTTAAGCCCTTCAACAATTGCTGTATCAAATGCATCACCTGCGACTCGCATACTGCTTGAAGCGACTATTTCCCCTCCGGCAAGGATCATCGCATCACTAGTACCACCACCAACATCAATCACCATAATTGCTGTTTCACTCATTAGCGGTAAATCTATGCCAACTGCTGCTGCAAATGGCTCATATACAATGCCCATACGTCGTGCCCCTGCATCAATAACTGCATCTCGCACTGCATTTATCTCTGCCTGCGAGGTGCGACATGGAACTCCGATTATCACTGAAGGGTTGAAAATCTTTGGTGATGCATTTTGTACTTTTCTAAAAATATGTTCAAATAACTGCTCGGTTATTTCATAATCATTTATAACCCCTAACTGTATTGGCTGTATTACTTCTATATGTTCTGGTGTTCGTCCAATCATTTGTCGCGCTCGTTTTCCTACGGCAACCACCTGATCTGTTCTCTTATTTACTGCAACTAATGTTGGCTCCCGCATCACTATTCCCTTACCTCCCACATACACAACGGTAGTTGCGGTACCGAGGTCAATGCCTACTTGATTTTCAAATGATCCCAAAAAATATCTTGTATTTTTTTTCAGTGCCCCTGCTTCCTTTTTTTTTCGTGCTACTTGTTGATGCAGTTTTTTTTTCTGTAAAATGCTTGTGTCATTGCTTCTAACTTCCTTTTTTTCTCTTGATGTGTTTGCCATATGCTACGCTTGTATGTCTTGTATTTTTTTTTCATACATTTCTTCTGCTTTCTTGTTTGTCATGTCAATTTTTTCCTGTAATTCTTTTTTAGCTGCAAATTCTTCATCTTCGGATAGATCCCCGTCTGCTTTTTTATGCTTAATATCCGCTAGTATTTTCTCTCGTATTCCACGAATGGACTTTTTTGCTTCCTCTGTTCTCTCCCGTGTGGTTTTTTCTAATATTGTCCGTCGCTCTCCGGTCAAATCAGGTGTTATTGCTCGCACCGTTGTCTCGCCGGTTGCCACACTTACAGATGGTGCCTGTTCTCGCAATGCTGTTTCTATCTCAGGTAGTAGTGTTGCATCATACGGCGTAACTGCTATTGTTTTTGCGTCTTCTACGGCAATGGCGGCGCAATGATGTAATGCCGTTTTTGCACCGTATGCGGAAACCATAACCCGATCTAATAGTGCTGTTGTGATCCTTCCTGATTGTATTTGAGCATATTCAGTACTCAACCATAGAATTATTTCTTCTTCTCTTGCAGAAAAACTACTAAAATCATACTGCATCACCAGCATGGTACCATGCACAATTGATCGTGTACTGTTTAGATTTTTTATTATCTTGTGAAAACTGTGTACTATGTGTATAACTATATCTCTATACTTTAATTATTCAAGTGTGGCATATCCTAACTTGGATCATTGCCCCAGACATTTTAAGCATTTGCATCCATATGGTTTTATAAAATCATCAAAATATTCTTTACCGTAGTCATATGTTAATTCTTCGCCTTCCTTAATATTTCGTTTGGCATAGATATATATTTTACCTTTTACGATGTCTGTTTCGCAGTTTGGTCTGCATGAATGATTGAGGTAGCGTGCGATGTTGTGGCGAGAGGAACCGTCTATTACTTTTCTGCTGTTTATTTCAAATAGATATTTACCACCTTTTTCATCTGCCTGTGTCTTGGTTAGTATCGTACCATGGTATTCAATCACAAATTTTCCCCGCTCTATTGAGCTTTCAGTGAAGAGTCCAAGTCCTGCCGATGATCGCCGCACTCTCAAGGTGTATTTGCTCTTTCTTGGTACATACATTACAACGCTATTAGTGTCGGATTGCTTCTTCTGCTTCATACTTGTTTTTTATTTTGCCATGCTTGTTGTACCATTAAACTGCACTGATAGTAGTGTTGATATGCTGTTTATCCCCATTGTTACGCCATAGAGTGCACCTGCACGATGCATCGTCTCTCGGTTATGTGTTATTAGGACTAGCTGTGATCGTTTTGCTAATGACTCTATCATATCACCATATCGCCTGGAATTCGCTTCATCTAATGCAGCATCAGTTTCATCTAATACTAAAAATGGTGGTGGTGTTACCTGCGAAATAGCGAATAATAATGCAATTGAAACCAGTGCGCGCTCTCCACCTGAAAGCTGTTCTAATGTGCTGATTTTTTTGTGTGGTAACGCTATTTGCACTGCTACACCAGCTCGCACCTCGGGCTCCTCCCTTTCTTTTGTAATGGTTTGCTTTTCAATTGCAACTGCTGCTTTTCCTCCACCGAATAAAATTTTGAAAAATCCTTCAAACTCACTACTGATTGCCTGTATCCCTGCCTTAAATCTGATATCTACCTCCTCTTTTATTTTTTTTATACCTTCTTCACAATCCTGTATGCTGCGCAATAAATCTTCTTTTTCCTTTTGTAGAAAATTAACTCGTTCGGACGTCTCTTGGTACGCAATGTAGGATTCTTCGGCGTTGCCTCCCATACCCACTGTTTCAAGTTCAATCTTTTTTCGTTCTAAAATTCGTCGTCGCTCTTTTTGTTTTGTTCGGTCTTCACTTTGTGCTTCTTGTAGGACAATTGCGGTTTTATAGTTGTTAATTGCATTTCCAATGAGTATTGAACCTTCGGTTATTTCCCGTTGTATATTCTCTTCGTCTTCATGTAGCATGTCACGTGTGTGTTGTGCTTCAGAAAGCTCCTGCTCAAGGGTATTTTTTTTGGTAATGAGCATAAGTACTTTTCTTTCTGATCGTCGAGTGGTAGTAATCTCTCGCTCTTTCTCTTTGCGGAGTGTCTCCTGTGCACACATCTGTTCTCGCTCTTTTTTTTGTAGCACATTCATTTCTTCTTGTGCTTTTTCCTCCTTTTGTTTTAATCTTGCGAGTCGTTTCTCTGCTTCCTGCTGCATTGCACTTCTGTTTCCAAGCATTGTTTGCAATTGCTCTAGTGCGTAACTAATAACTGTTTTATAATCATCCTCTGTCATAAAACGATGCTTCAATTCTTTATATAAATGAGTAAGCGCTTTTCGATCTATGGATTCACTTTTGGTGTTTTGTGTTACATTTTCTAATGCAATTCGTTCACCTTCTAACCGTCCGATTTCCCGACTCAAGATATCTTTTTTATCTCGTATGGTACGAAGTGCATCTATTGCTGATTTCTCTTGGTTACTTACCTCCTCTGCCTTTTGAATAGACACTGCTTTCCTTTTTTCTTTTGCTATGTCTTTTGTAACGGCATCAATTTTTTCTTTTACTGTGTCAAATGTGTTTTCTACTGCACATTTAGTTGTTGCTATGTATGCTGTTTCATGTGCAAGATATACCGCATACAATTGTACTAGTTCTTTCTGTACTTTTTTTGCTTTTTCATATTTTTCAACCTGTCGCTTCAAGTGACGTAGGTGTGGCATGGTCTCACGTAATATAAGATCAGTTTCGGTGATGTTTGTTTGAGCACGTTGTAGTTTTTTCTCTGCTTCAGCGCGACGATATTGTAATAATTTTAATCCTAGTCCATCTTCTAACATTTCCTTACGCTCTTCGTTTGAGGCATGTAGAATGCGATCTGCCTCTCCTTGTGCAATAATATGATGTCCAGTGGAGCCAATATTTGCTTTTGCTAACAACTCAACAACATCTCGGTGTCGCACCTGCGTGTCGTTAATTGTGTATTCATTTGTGCCATTGCGATACACTGTACGAGATACTAATACATCGGTAAATGGACTGTTAAGCAGGTGATTGGCATTGTCAAACACAATGGACACCTTTGCTCGGTTTGCCCTGCTTTCTCTGTTGCCGCCGTTAAATATTAGGTCTCCTCCACGCCTACCGCGCATACTCTTCATTGACTGCTCACCTAGTACAAACCGAAATGCTTCTGCAACATTTGATTTTCCTGATCCATTCGGGCCGACGATGCCAGTGATATTTGTTGGAAACGATAGTACTGCTGACTTACCAAATGACTTAAATCCCTCAATCCTTAACTCTTTAAGATACATATATCCAGTATTGTATCATCTTTCAAAAAATGAAAAAGACGAACTGTTGTTCGTCTTTTTATTGTTTTTGCCCTTTACCTGGGCGGGGAGAACACGAGGTGTTGGTGATTTACAACCGGTTCATACGGCACAAACTTATGCTCTTTTGTGATTGTATGTAGTTCTGCGGTTGCTCGCGGTAACTCTTGTTTTTCAAGCATCTCTAAAGGCATTATAGATATCATGTCCGTTGTTCCAGGCCATAGATCTGGAAAATACCACAATGACGTAGTGTCGTGCTTACGAATGGTCACGACTACGTCGTCAAATTTAATCGGAGCAAGATCTTCTGCGTGTGCCCAACGGGATAATCGTAAGAGAATGAATAATGTTCCTTTTGAAGGAGCAAGAGCTGTTCTTACTCTGACTGCTGTCTTGATCTCTCCTGAGATTATAAATTCCTCTTGTTCCAGCAATACTGGAGACAAGGCAACCTTGCCATCAGCAAAGTTTACGCCCTCTTCTCCATCAACAGCTCGTGCCGTCGCTGTGGTATCATCACCACTTTCTCCGACACTTGATGATCGTGTTGGTGGCGGTTGCCTACCTAGTATCTGAGTTTGATCCTGCCCACTGTCAGTTATGAGACCGGGGGTGGTAGGGTTTTCACCACAGCCAACAATAAGTGGTAGAAACAATACTGAACATATCAAAAACTTTTGTAAAAACTTCACTTTCTGTTCCTCCAGTTTGAAATGTGATGTAGATATTCTCCGTGGTTAGTGTAGCATTATTGCTTACCAATATCAAAGTAAAAAAATAAGGTCGGCAAACATACTGTAGTGTACGTATTGTCCGACCTTACTGGTTATCTGGAACTATCTTGAGACAGAAGCATCATTCTCTTTGACCACGTAAGGATACTTCTTGAAATTATACTCAACGGTTACTTCTATTTTCTCTGTGTTCTTCGCCAATTTCGGTAGCGAAACTTTTACTCTTTCACTATCGGGTTGCAGAGTAACCGTGCTCACTTCTGTGTCATCGATCATAAAGTCGAAGGCCTCCGACTGGTGATGTCCATCGCGAATCACAATGAACTCACCTTCACCGTTGTTGTACGTCACGTAAACAACGAGGTCCTTCAACACAGGGGTTTCCGCTTCAAGGTGGAACGTTGTTTCAGACGAGTCACCCTTTGTGACGGTCGTCTTGTAAATGCCGACCTCGGGCGTCACCTCCAAAGATTCAGTGCCACCGATGATAAGTCCGCTACTGCTGGCTCTGGTGGTTTCATTTCCTTCAACTCCACAACCTAGGACAAATGTGGTCGCTACTATTGCGACCAAGAAAAAAAGGTTCCTGATCATTGTGATCTCCTTTTAGGTCGTCAATTGCGACCAAGAAAAATTTAAGGTTCAGGTTTATTCAACGCTGTCATTTATTACTATAATACCAAAAAAATAAAAAAAATCAACCGTTGACGATATTTTTTTTTGTGATATAGTTAACCTATGTAAAACTTGACAAATGTACTGTGTTATGATTATTTTTTATAGCGTTTAAGTGTTTGTTCTGCTGCTTTCTGTGCTGCCTCTTGCTTTGATTTCCCAATTGCCTGTGCATGCATGCTGTCGCCAATTTTGACACCAATGGTAAATGTTTTGGCATGATCTGGTCCAGATTCGTCTATCATGATATATTCTGGCGTTATGTCAAACTCTTGCTGTGTATATTCCTGCAATGCTGTTTTTGCATCCTGCAATGGTGCTTGTGATAGATACCCTTGTATGTCAGTTAATACTTTTTCAAAAATAAATTGCTCTGCTGCTTCTAGTCCTCCGTCAAGATATATTGCACCGATGATCGCTTCTACCGCATCAGCAAATAATCCAGTACTCACAGTATTTAGATCTTTCTTCTGACCACTTGAGACCCGCAAATAACTGGGTATTTTTAACTTCTCTGCTACCTGTACTAAAAATTCTGTTTTCACCAGCAATGATCGATACACACTCAACTCCCCTTCTGCCACATCAGGATATAGCGTGTAGAGTTTACACGTTGCAGTTAGCTGTAGTATTGCGTCACCCAAAAATTCGAGACGCTCATTATGTATTGTTTCTTGGTATTCGTTGGTGTAGGAACGATGTGTAAGGGCTTGCAAGATGATATTTTTATCAGTAAAACGATACCCGATGTTCTCCTCTATCTTCTGTACTATGTCGCTGTCACGTGTATTATCCTTTTGCATATTCTTGAATCGCTTTCGTCATGCCATCTAAAATAATTTGCCGTAAATCAGGATAGAAGGATAATTTTTTTGCTTCATCAAATGAGAACCATTTTGCCTGATCTAGTCCTTCGGTTTCTTTCAAGGTAAGTAAGTCATCATCAGTCCTTGCAAGGAGGTACGCAACCTCTTTCAGCACTGGACCAGTTGGTGGATGTGCTTTGTATGCATTGGATCCAATTTTTTCTATCACCTCAACAGTAATACCTATTTCGTCCTTGATGACTCGTTTCAGTCCACTATCAATTGACTCTTTTTCTTCTAATCCACCCTTTGAAAGTGTCCATTTGCCGAACACATCGTGAACAAAAGCAAACCACAGTGAACCATCTTCATCAGCCCTAAAAATAACCCCTCCGACTGATTTTTTATGTTGCATCTTTTTTGGTACATAGTCGTCTTCTGCTGGATCTTTTACTTCTGTGTAGATAGAACCGAGCACACCATTTACAAATCGTCGTGCACCATCTCCTAGAAACATTTTAGTAATTTCAATTGCTTCATTGAGTGCCACTCGTCCTGGCACTTCTAAATCTTTTCCAAATAAAAGTTCAAATACGCCTAATCGCAAGATGTTTCGATCCACACTTCCAATCTTATCTAGTGGCCAATCGGTGGCTGCTTTTTCAATGATGGCATTAATTTCATAGTACTTACTAGCAATGCCGGCAAGTACTTTTTTTGCGTAATCGTTATCAACCAATGCTGGATTATGCTCTCGGGCAATGGCGTTAAACATGTCCACCATATGCACGCCATTCGGCTCCCGTCTGTGGAAGTCACTTTCAAAGAGCGCTTGAATGATCATTATGCGCGCGTCGCGTCTTGATGTTGTCATAGGTATACGATAATAGTATATATCTTTCTTAGGTGGTGTTGATATGCTGACTGCCTTTTTGGGGATATTTCATTACTACGCCCTATATATTCATTCTATTTTGGTGCCGCTACCTGTTCAACAGTATTCTTTTCTCCGGTATCATCTCCCTGCTTGGATCGTACTCTTTTTTCTGCTTTCTGCGTACTATCTAACACTTTTCGCCCCCGATACATACCTGTTAATCGGCTTGCTCGATGCCTCATCCGCACTGTTCCGTCCTCATCAGTAGTGTGGGCGGTCGCTGATATACTATGATGTGAACGTCGATTATTCCGTTTGCTTTTTGTGACTCGCATTCTATTCATTACTTTGCAGTGTACCATATATGCACCTCACCTGCCAATCCTGTGCCTGCGCTATACTTCATTCGGAGCTTTCCCACCATGCAATACTGCTATAATATTTTCTGCTACCATTTTCGCCATTTTCGCTCGAGTTGTAATGCTTGCAGATGCAATATGTGGTGTTAAAACAACGTTTGGCAGATTTCTAAGAGCGGCGGGTACGTCTGGTTCATTTTCAAATACATCAAGACCGGCACCGAATATTTTTTGCTTTTGTAGTGTGGTGATCAATGCTTTCTCATCAATTACCGCTCCTCGTGAGGTGTTTACTAATATTGCGTTTGACTGCATCATGGACAATGTATGTGCGTTAATATAATGATAGGTCATATCATTTAGTGGTAAATGTACTGATACAACTTCTGACTTTCGTAAAACCTCTTCAGGGCTGCCACATTGTTCAGCACCTGTTTTTTCCTCTAACATTTTATTTTTTTGTACATCGTGATATATAATTTCCATGCCAAGTGCCTTTCCTATTTCTGCAACCCGAGAACCAATGCGCCCCGCACCAATAACCCCAAGTGTTTTTCCCGACAAATCAATGCCGAGTAACAATTTTGGCTTCCAACCAGTAAATCTTTTTGCTCGTACGAATGCATCTGCCTCTACAATTCGTGTTGCCACTGCAAAAATAAGTGCAAATGTATGCTCTGCGACAGTTTCAGTTAATACCCCTGGTGTGTTTGTGATGGTGATTCCACGCTCTTTTGCTTTTTGCACATCTATGTTATTGAACCCGACTGCATAATTTGCTATCACCTTCATTTGAGTGCCGACTGCATCCAAAACCTCCTCATCAATGGTATCAGTCAATAGTGTAATCATCCCATCGTATGCTTCTTTTTTTAGTGCCGCAATAAGTGTACTTTTTCGAACTGTCTTTTTTTTGAGGACGTGCATCTCAATAGCATGTTCACGTAGCAATGCCAGTCCTTCATCAGGAATATCCTGCGAGATAAGGATTTTCATACTTTTTATAGTATACCAGTAAAGTATGCTATACTTGTTAGAGAGTAGAAAATATTGAGATCTATCGAAATTAAGTTCAAATTTCTTACAAAGAGGAGGTTTTTGTAATGGGATGTGGTGAAAATCCTGCAAATCATGATGAACAACGACCTTTTATGTATTTTAAGGTTGAAAGTGCTACTGCAGGCAAACATTTTAATTGGGATCCTGAAAAGATTAGAGTGACAAAAATTTCTGAGACAGGTGGTGTATCTCTAAGTAGTAGTTCAAGATCTGATGCTTCTTCTGCCTACATACGAGGTGGAAAGTGTTTAGTGATCTCTGAGAATGCTTTATTCTATTATTCCTATGATGAGGAAGAAGAGAGTGTTGGAATCCAGCATATTAAAGATCCTAACAGTGCTCAACTATCTATTTTAAAAGCAGTAAAGGAAGAATGTTTTTCTGAAATGATGAGGAGTGTTAGAGAGGGTCAAGGTACGCCTAGTTTCAAAAAAATTGAAAATTTGATTCAACAGAATCAAAATTCTCAATAATCCCCATAGATATGTAGTAAAAAGCAGTATCAAATTTCATGATGCTGCTTTTTTAGTGCCGCTGCAATAAGTGTGCTCTTAGCAATGCCAGTCCTTCATCAGGAATATCCTGCGAGATAAGGATTTTCATACTTTTTGTAGTATACCAAGAAAAATGGATATATTCTTGTTATTCTGGCATAATAGTGCATGGAGGTGAAGATTGATGAAATGTGTAATTGCATGTTTTCTCTTTGTTTTATTTACGTTAGTTCAGCAAGATGCCTTTTCTCGGAACGTTTCTGTGACTGGGGAAAAAATGGCTGCATCTAAAGAGATTCTTTCAGAGCATACCTCTGTTCAGAAGTTTTTCCAGTCCTTGAATGTAGAGGAAGCCCGATTCCTTAATTCTGTTTTGAAGGAAAATTATTCTGTAGGGTATTACTCAGAATTATTAAGATTCTCTGACGACACTCATTATACTGAGGTGAGTACATGCTTGTTAGCATCTGAGGAGCATTTACATGCTCTAAAGAGCAACAAGATATATTACTCTATTTTACGCCAGGCAAAAGGTGAGAATAAACACCACCTAATTCGGTTTATTGTTGGACGACGAGAAGCCGGAATGATTCACGGTAACTCTATTGCTCTTCGTAAATGGGTGAACGAAAGCAATCCTGCACTCAGTGTAAAGCTGAACCTAGGATATGGTTGTTACTGGGGGACGTTATTCTTTGGCGAGGTGTATACCCCACCAATTCATGGCCATCAATACTATTTAGAAGCAAAAGATGTGTTCCCTCCTTATGTTCACTATGTTCATAAGGCAGCTCCAAAACCAGCACGGTCTTCAAAGTCAAGGTTGCGAAAATTTGACTTGAGCCAAGTTGGCGCTGAAGAGATCAGCAAAATATCTTTTGTTGTCTTGCTTGCTTTGCTTGCAGTGGCAGCGACTGTCTCACTCATTGGTGCCTATTGTTTTCCACAGGTATTCGTATTCAGAAGAATGCGGATGTTGCTTGAGCACTAAAACATCAAAGACCTTATTTACTACTAGTAGTAAATAAGGTCTTTTTGTGTGAAGTTGCTAAATATGTATGCTATTATATTATCAGATTATTCAAATTTGTCAAAATAGAAAAAAGTTTATTTTTTTGGTATAATGAGAATAATGTAAAGTGGTGCCCACTTGATTAGAGATGGAGGTGTACTGACTTGAAGTTACGGCATATAATTTTTATTGCCCTTTTATGCTTTTTCGCCCTTTGGCTTTTGTTTATGAATGAGGCAACAGGAACGTTGCCACTTGAACATCAACATAAACTGACAGAAAAGCTCTTTCGTGAAATGAGCAGAAAAGAAAGGGTATATTTGTATGATCTCCTTGCGGAGAGCTACGCTGTTGGGTATTACGATGTTCTGAATGCTTTTTCTCATGCGACTGAAGTTACCCACCTTAAAACAAAAGCGAGAGAGAACTTGTACAAACTAAGGATAGATAGCACATACTATTCTATTTTGCAGAAAGCAGGTGGCAAACGTCACTTGGAGCAATATATTGCTCAGTGGTCTCAGCAAGGCAAAGCAGACGCGCATGCACGAAATCTTATCAAAGATAAACGTGCATTGAGACCGAAGGATGTCTTTTATAGCACCAAAGAAAAAAGCGCTCCTTTCGTTTTTGATCTTGCAAGAAACGCTCTTGCCGCTGATAATCTGGGTAAGATATTTCTTGTTTCCTTGCTTTCTTTTATTGCGATACTAGCAATCACTGGACTTATCGGTGCTTGTTGCTATCCTAACATATCAGTGTTCAGGAAAGTACGATCTTTCCTTGAATCCTAAAAATGACAAGACCCATCTACCTTGGTAGATGGGTCTTATTTCTATGTTATATATGTTATATTATGGGTATGGATGTGTTTCTCTATTCAAAAATATTAGCACTGTTTACTGTAGGCGCACATTTCTTTTTGGCTTGTTTTTTTATTTTGTATTATATTAAGATTCCACTTGTTCAAAAGGTCATTGCTCGCATCAAGCATTTTTTGCATCGTAATGGATTATTTTGTGCCTTTGGTGTTGCAGTCCTGTCAACGGTCTGTCCGCTTGTCTATGCTTATGTATATCACCTCTTTCCTTGCACTCTTTGCTGGTATCAAAGAATTTTTATGTTTCCGCTCGTTATTATATTGTTCCTTATGATCAAACGAAAAGAGTATCATAATAAAATATATGTCTATGCACTCAGTGTAATTGGGTTAGGAATTGGTGTGTATCACTATTTTAGTCAACGACTATACTCCATTATTACCCCTGGCTGTGATGCAGTTGGCATGGCAAAATCCTGCTCTGAATACTATTTCATAGAATTCGGCTATATTACCATTCCTCTTATGGCAATGACTGGGTTTATACTTATTATCTTCTTCACGCATTTTGCGCAAAAACAAAAAACCTTGCGCCAGTAGTTCTACATTATTGTGGCATCTCAAATTGATTTAGCTCTGGCTGATCTTGTTTCTGGTTTTGATATTCTTCGGCAGGCACCATTACATGTCAGAGGTTTTTTCTTTAATACGCAACTTATTTTGATGAGCACTTGTAAGTACATTGGTTGCAAAATCGTTGTGTATTTCCTGGCTTTCCTGCCAGCGGTGCATGCCGTTTTTGAGCATCATCTCTAGTACCACATTAGTATCTATGCTGGATTTTTTCCAGAGATGGTGGTACAGTGTGCCCGGCAGTGTATTTATCTCGTTTGCAAATAATTCTTTTGTTTCTTTGTTTAGGAGAAAATCAATACGCATTGTGCCGTTTGCCTCTAATGCTGTAAACAGTTTTTTGCTAATGTCTTTAATCTGTGCCGTGTTTTCTTTTGAAATGTTTGCTGGAATAACTAGGTTTGATTCTGCGTTACCAGTTTGTGCACCACCATCCTCAAGGTACTTTACATGGTAATCAAATAAATCTGATTTAAATAAGGACTCTTGCACTTCTGAAACTTGTATTTCCGTACCGTCGCTTACTACTGCACATGTAATATCAACGATATTTTCAACCGATTTTTCAACAATTATTTTCGGATCATAGTATAGCGCGAGGTTTAATGCATCCTGCAATTCTTCTTTCTTTTTCACCTTTGTTATGCCGATGGAAGACCCTGATCGCGCCGGCTTAACGAAAATTGGTAGACCGAGTGTGTCCTGTATTTGCTTTTCAATTGCATTGGTATTTTTTTTGTACTCTTCTTTATATATTGTAAGAAAGTCTGTGGTTGGGATATTTAGTGCTTGTAGCATTTTCTTAGTCAATACTTTGTCAACTGCTATTGCCGAGGCATATATACCACACCCCGCATACGGCACTTGAAAAAATTCTGCTAATCCCTGCACTGTTCCATCTTCTCCGTACAGTCCGTGAAATGCAGGAAAAATATATTCTATATCTATCTTTTCAATACTAAAAACTCCTTTTTGTTGTAGTGCTAACTTACATTTTGATCGTCCAAGGTTGAGGTAATATTCTGGTAAATTTTTCAACTCCTTTGTGTATTCTTCCTTAAAAAATGCTAATTTTGTTATTTTTTCGTCACTATACCACGCTCCGTCTCTATCAACATACACCGCTATTACGGTGAGTCCCATTTTTTTCATTTCAGCAATAATAAACTCACCAGTGATAATAGAGATTTCGTGTTCAGGACTTTGCCCACCGAAAAAAACACCAATGGTTTTATCTTGTACTTCTTCTAATGTGTTCATATATGTTATGTGTAATTATCAGTTATATCGTTTTGAAATAAAATGGTGTCCCCATCTTCTAAAACATTCGCCAAGTCATCATGCGCTTCTTGTGTGGTGTCATACACCTTGAATGCATTGTACCCTATCTTTCGTAATGCCCTTACTATATACTCTGTATTTTTATTTTTTACAAGTAGCAAAAGATTCACTTTTGTTGCATACTCTTTTGCCAGATCTGTGTGTACCTGTTCTGATCGTTTTGTACCGAGTTCAACAATTCCTGGTGTTAGCACCACTTTTCGCTTTTTTGCTTGCTCAAGCACTGCCAATCCTGCTAAAAAACCTTCATAATTCCCATTATAACTATCATCAATTACAATCCTGTTTTCTGCCTCATTGCGTATGATCTCCAGTCGGTGCTTCATGTAGCTGACTTGCTCAAATCCTTTTTTTATTTCCTTCACTGACATCCCAAGATTTTGCGCAAGCGCAAATGCCAATGCCGCCAAGTTAACAACATACCTTGCTACCAATTTTGTGGTGAAGCCCTCACCCTGATAGGTAAATGATATACCTCTAAAATTATCAAGTGATTCTACATCTGAAATAGTTTCACTGCTTGAGACCTTTACCACACTGATAGATTGATCTACCATTGTTTGAGCGTATCGCTTAATGTGTGTGTCGTCTATGTTCAGAAATGCCTTTTTCTTTGTTGCATTCGCTAACTCAAACTTAGTGGAAACAATATTCATAAATGAGCCAAATCGTTCTAAGTGACACTCACCAAGTGCTGTCGTTAATGAGTAATCCGGCTTAACAATCGCACATACTTTTTTAATATCTCCTTTTTTGTACGCTCCCATCTCAGCAATCAACACTTCTGCTTTTATGATTTCTTCTTTGTGCTTCAGTATGTAGTTTGCTATCCCAATATCAGTATTTATGTTTCCCGGGAAAGAAAAAGTGTTGTATTTTTCTTGAAGCACGCTTAGTAGAATGTGTTTCAAGCTGGTTTTTCCGAAGCTGCCAGTAATACCAACGGTTATTAATTTTCTCCGCTTGCCTTCTTGAATTACCCTTTTTGCCAGCAGCAAGGTATTATTTTTTTTAACAATAACCAGTGGTGCTATTAGCATGTCAGCAAATACGATTATTGCTGGCAATGACACAAGGCAGCATAGTAGCAACAGTATTGTTGTTTGTAATCCGTACGTCAAAAAGATAATCATTGCCGGCAACATTATTACTACCAAACACACAGAGAAAATTAATCCGATACGGTGCGTCCAATCAAGTGTCGTCCGTTTTCGTAAACTGAACCAGTTTATGTTTTTGTACGCGAATAGTAGAAATCGCTTTTTATCGTAGTGTTCTAACTGGTAGATGTAGAGTAGGTTCTGTACAATCATATGGTTATACTTTTTTTGAAAATGGTCTTGAATGCATCTTCGGTCTCACCAAGGAATGGAAAATGATCTCCGTCTTCAATGCGATGCATGGTTGCACCGACTCTATGTGCAATTACTTCAGTGTCTGTGATTGGTGCGGCGACATCATCCGTACCCCAAATAAAGACAGTATTATACTTGTGAAGTGATTGTGCGAGATACTCCATATCAGCATTGATGATGTGTTGAAAGGTTTTTCGCATTACCTCATTTTTAAGATCGGCATAGTCCTGTGCGCCGATAATATCATACCCCCACTCTTGCATCTTCTCCCTTGCTGACCTTGGTAACAGTAGCAGTATGTTTTTTGCTGTTCGTAATATTGCTTGTATGAAATTTTGTGCTCTTGTTCGCTTTCGTGTAAATGGTATTCCTATACAGATAACCTGTTGTATCCATGAGATCTTGCTTTGTTGACTCAACATCTGTAATAGCACTCGTCCGCCAAAAGAATGCGCTATAAATACCACCTTCCTGTCGCCTACCTTTTTTTCTACAAACTCTCTCACTATTGCTGCATATGTTGCTAATGTCCACGGCTCTTGTAGTGGTGAGCTTCCGCCAAACCCAGGAAAATCAATTGCTACTGCACAGTCAACTACTTTGAACAGTGGCTCAAAGATAGTATACTCACTCCCCCACCCATGCAAGAACACATATACTACGGATGCATCGCTACTTTGCTTTTCGCCATACCGTACCTTATACCCATTAATAATTATTTCCTTTTCAACCATACTCTTCATCTCTCATAATAGTATCCTTTTTTACTACAGTCAATTTTACACATCTAGGCACTGCATTGAGGCGCTTCTTCAATTCCTTTATATTTTTTAATGGCATGTTGCAATGTTTGTGTGAATGCTAACTGTGCATTTAGTATATTTTCTTCTTTTCCTTTCCATTCATTTAGTACTGGTTCTTGCAATGCTCGGGCATATGAAAATGAAAGTGGTGTTGAAAACTCTTCCTGCTCAGCAAGCGCTTTAATGCGCTGTATATATGCAATTGCCGTTTTTGACTCTAACCCACCTGAGAGAAAGACAATGCCATAAAAACTTTTATTTCCACTGAGTCCAGTTTCTTTGAATACTGTTAGCGTCCTCCTTGCCGCCTCTTCTGCCGGTTGCACACCCCCTGTCAATCCATCTGTTATAAATGATGTTTTTAAAATACACTGTTGTGGATTGCACTTCTTTTCTGCAAGGGCGGCAAGCACTGCTGGCATTACTTTTTTGAAAGTTTCTTCAGTTGCCTCAATAGTGTGATCGCCACTTAACAGCAATTCTGGCTCTATGATGGGCACTAACTCATTGGCTAAGGCACAGTGTGCATATGCTGCCATATCTGTTGCCACGGCTTTTATGAATTCGTCTGTTGCACCAACAACTGGAATTGCTGATCGCCATTTTGTGAATGTTGCTCCTTGTTGTTGATACTGCTTGCAGCGTTCGCCTAACCCCTCTAACCCTTTTGTTCTTTTGAGTGTATCGCTGCTCTTATATGGCTCTAACCCACCGTCAACTTTAACACCGACTGCAATACGTATCTCCTGCAAAAAATCTCTGGTCGGCACATCACCCATGGTGTGTTTTATAAATGTATCTTCTGATAGGATGATGCCGCTGATGGTTCGTTCAAGATTTGGTGTTGAAAAGAGTATTTCTCGATACTGATTTCGCATCAACTCTCCGCTTTTGATACCATGTTCTGCTAAGCGACGATCCATAGATGACGGTCGCTCATCTGCCGCAAGAATACCCTTATACGGCTGAAAAATTGTTGTTACTGTAGTATCAATGTTTGTGTTCATACTTATGCACTTTTTTCTATAATCACGGTGATTGATTTCTCACCCTGCTTGTAGTGTATCGTATATTCACCGACCTCTTTAATCGGGTCCATTGAAAACTGCTGTGGTGCGGTTGGAATATCCTGCTTGCCAAGGTGTTGTACGATAGTATCTGCGGTAACGGCACTAAACAGTGTTCCTTGGTCGTTTGCAGGCACTTGTAGTGTGATTGTATCTGGTAGCATTTTTACAATACTTTGCTCTTCTTCAGCCCGCTCTTCTCGTTGCTGGTCCTGTGCTGTTTTTTGCCGTGCTACTTGCGCGCCTTGTGCGTCTTTTGTTTCAAGGGCTTTTTTCTTTGGTATGAGAAAATTCAATGCATATCCGTCACCGACACTACATACATCACCCCGTACCCCAAGCCCCTTTATATCTTCTAATAGCACGATTTTCATTACCAAGAGTATACCACAGGCAAGGCATATATATGTATCTATTTAGATTTTATAACCCATTTATGAAAATCCAAATGTCCGCTTTGCATGCTTCGTCCGATTCCCCGTATTACAGCATGCTCCGGCTCATCAGCAATTTGGACTGGCACGTTAATATGCTTGCTGATCTCTATATCAAGTCCGTGTAGTTTTGCCACGCCACCTGTCAAAATCAACCCTCTGTCAATAATATCTGAGGTTAACTCTGGTGGCGTGCTTTGAAATACGCTTGCTATCGCATCTAAAATCATCTTGACTTCTCCACGAATTGCATCAGCAATATCATTAGCAGTAACCCGCACTATGCGTGGCAGTTTGTTTCGTGCATCCCCTCCCTTTACCTTTATTTCTTTTGGATTGACTACCTGCATCGCAGACCCGATCTTTTCTTTCACCCTTCGTGCGGTGCCCTTACTGATGAGCAGTTGATGATGTCGCTCCACATGAGCCACGATAGATGCATCCATGTCATTGCCACCAACTTGTACCGTGCTATTGCTGCTGGCACCTCCTAGAGAAATGACCGCCGTCTCTGTTAAACCTGCGCCGATGTCAGCAACCATACGTCCATGTAATTCATCTTTATGCATACCAACCCCAAGTGCTGCTAAAATTGCATTCTCTTCAGTAAATACATGTCTCATACCTGCTCGCCTGCAGGTTTGAATGGCTGATCTTTGTTGCATGTTGGTTGCGCTGGTTGGCACGCCGACTAGTGCATCCCGCCGGATACATGTAAACATGCCGTTTGATTGCTTGAAAACCTTCCGTAAATATTGCTCAACTATTTTTTCATCCTGTATCGCACCACAGATGATAATATGCTGCGCTTCAGTCCGCTGATTTGCTCGTTCCATCATTTCTTTGGCATCACTGCCGATGCAAATCATCTCTTTTTTATCCAGCGCTACAATGCTTGGTTCGTCAAATACTATACCTTTGTACGGCACATATAGTCGTGTCCGAGAAGTCCCCATATCTATGCCAATATTCCGCGAAAACGAAAAAATACCCATATATACCGTGTTATGTAGATAGCATACCATATTCACCACCTGCATCTCTTTATGCAATACGTTATACTAGTGTGTATGGATACCATTGGCAGTCATATAGAGCGTTTTATGGTCAGCAATCAGAATCGCCCGACTTCAGAGCGCGCGCATCTTATCCAGATGGTGTGTGATACCCTTTTTGACGATACACACTTTAAAAAAATTCTCGGGCAAACTCACCAATTTACTCTAGAAGAAATTCGCGATATATTTAATCAAGCGAAATCTTGGCACGTTAATCCAAAAGCCCTCTTTTGGAAACTCGTCCGCGAAAAACAGCGGGAGATTAAAACACAACTCACTGAAACAGAGCAGACACAGTAAGGATAACCCTACAACCATCACCGGCGTGCTGTGGGTGTGTTTTTCAGGATTCAGATTATTGCGTGTATAGTATATAGTATCCTATACTATGTAGGTATATTCCGCGGTAGCTCAGCGGTAGAGCAACCGGCTGTTAACCGGTAGGTCGCAGGTTCGAATCCCGCCCGCGGAGCCAGACAGAATAGTGTTTGAATTTGAAAAACATCTTGAAGACACTTCGCACGCTCCACCTTCCACGCCATCTCACCCACATTTTCTTTTGCCTTTCAAGTGCGCGTAGTCGCAAAAACACACTACACAGACCTTTTACTGCTCTAGTGTTCTTCACCGGCACAGCCCTGCGATAAGCGTGCGAAAAGGGGCGGCGGGAAAATTGAAAAAGAAAAGCGAGGGTGAGATGGTGTGGGAGGAGTATTAGGAATTCGCCTATGCATCATTCCCTGACATAGGCGGATTTCCTTAATCAATTTGTTATTTATTTTTCCAGAATTTTCGCACCTTCTGAAAATATTCAATCCTTTCATTGATTTTAGCGATCTCCTTTGGATAGAACTCAAAAAGAGTATCACACATCTCCAACATCCATTTTTTGCGCGATTGCTTTTCCTTGATTTTTATAATGTTGGAGTTTGCAATTTGTATTTGACCCCAACCTAAAGCACCAAGGGTAAGACACTGCCATGAAAAAAACTCTATTGGTTTAAATAGAACTTGCTTAATCATAAATTTTTTATTTGTAATCTCATAGTCAATTTTTAAAATAACAAAATTATTTTTGTCATCTTCATAAAATCTACTCAAGCGTTCTACCGATGTGAGGTTAGGCATGTTAAACTCGGTGTCTAATCTATGTGTCTTTACATCAACGATGTAGTAATTACCATCTTTATCATAAAACGCCAAATCAGCCATTGCGCGCCTTGCAAAAGAAACAGAGGGCTCTCTTATATTTGAATCATTGCCTAATAAATCATCAATTATTTTCTGGAAGTTTTTTTCCAAAATATTTTGTATAGCATCCCCCACTGCGCGCGGGCTATCTAGTGTTTGTCGTGATAGAAAATTTGGATGCGATAACAAAAAATCTAGCACCCGTTTTTCAATATCCTTATGGATACCTCGTGTGAAAATATTTTTTGCCATATAGTATTAGTTAAACGCATTTCGCTCCCAAAAGATTCCGTCAACATATCCTTGTATACATTTATCTTTTCTTGCCTGTCGTAATCTTTTTTGAGCAATGAGACAATATTGTTTATCAATCTCAATCCCAACATGTTTTCTATTGAGTTTTTCCGCAACGACAGAAGTAGTACCTGAACCAAGGAACGGATCAAAAACAATGTCATCTTCATTTGAACTCGCTAAAAGTATTTTAGCTAATAACTTTTCCGGTTTTTGTGTCGGATGTTCCGTATTTTCTTTCATAGACCAAAATGGAATTGTTATATCGGTCCAGACATTTGAAGGAAATGTATCCCGATAGCCAATACTGCCAGGACCAAACTCCCAATCTTTCGGTTTTCCATTTTCTCTATAAGGTGCAACGACTTTTTTCCTTAGTTTTATCGTCTCAACATTAAAGGTGTATGCATCGGAATTGGTGCAAAAAAATATATCCTCTGAACAGTTCTTATAATTTGTTTTTGCCCCCCTACCTTTCTCTCTTTCAAAGGTTATTCTATTTCTTACTTTAAAGTATTTATTCAAAACAGTATATAACGCAGAGCTTGAGCGCCAATCACCACATACATAGATTGATGCGTCATAGGTAAGTTTGTCTTTTAATCTTGAGATCCATTTTTCAGTGTACTCTTCATATGATTGTATATCCATTTTTTTGAAAGTTACATCATTAAACTTTTTGTCTATGTTGTATGGCGGATCTGCAAAAACAAGATTGACGAAATTATTTGGCAATAGATCAAGTGTACCAAAAACATCTTGATGTAATACTTTATTCTCTACATCTTTTGGTTGAACCTTTTCTTCAATAGAAATAACATATTCTTCAGAAAAAGATTTCTCACCATCATTTAAAACCAAAGTTTTATTTCTTGATTTTATTTCTGTTTCCATAATCAAATTATAGCAATAAAATATAGGATTAATTGAACAAAGGAAATCCGCCTATGTCAGGGAATGATACATGGGCGAATTCCTAATACTCCTCCCACACCAGTTGGGGAGCTTGAGTGGCAAAGGTGGTGCATCCTTCTTATCAGTCATGCACCTGTTTTTTGCATTCCAATCTCCTTTCTAAAGTACTGATGAAAATAAGTTATGATACTTTTGCCCGACTTGTTTACTGACTACCAACATTATGCTATAAAGAGTATAGAAAGTAACCTGTGTGGAGGAGGTTATGTAAGATGTTTTTCAAAAACCGTGCAGTTAATTCTGCAAAAAAGATGCAAGAGGTGCTTACACATCTCTCAAGCATACAACCTTGGCAGGATGCAGTTATAAAGAACGTTCTTAGATTTCTCAACAATAAAGTAAAGCATCTTCTGTCAGAAGAAAAAACGATTGTGCCTTCGAGAAATCTTTTCATCATCCCAAGAGAGTCATTGGCAAAACACGGATATGGATCTATGTGGATTGGCGGATATATGCCAAAGGCAAACTTGATTGTGCTGAGTAATCAATTGGCATCAAATCAGTTCGCGTTAGTACATGGGGTTATACACGAAACGACCCACTTCATGGCAGAAAAAGAATGGCAGAAAAATTTCTGGCATTTAGAAGAAGGGGTAACATGTGAAATCACCAGAAGGACGCAGAAACAATACGTTCAACAAATGTCAGAAGAGAGCAGAAGAGTTCTCAGAAAAAATCTGATACATGCTATCAGAGAAACTGGCATAATAATCCCTATTGAAGATGTTGCATATGTATCTGGAAACCTGGTGTGTCCATACACCTATCGCTCAGAACATATACTCACACTAGACCTGTGTACTGCAATCAAAAAACGCTTTCCGAAAAAATTTTCTACAGAAGCGGAAGCGTTCGGTGTATTTGAGGAAGCTCATTTTACAGGAGAAACACATTTCCTTGAACATCTGCTTGACTGCACCTTTGGAAAAAGAGTATTTAGATTTCTTAGCGAAATAAATCAAAAGGCAAAGGGACATATGGGAGATATCATATGCGCGCACATTGCAGAAAAACTACATTTGCCAAGTCGTCACTTCCTACAAACAAGGGTGGTTACCATGCTGACAAAAATAACATAAGCCCATGCGATATACGCATGGGCTTATTTGCTATAGCAAATCTTGTATCTCTGCTTCATCTATCTCTTGTCCGATGATTTTTGCTATGAGCTTGAGTAGTGGTAGCATAACGCGAAGCCCTGAGCTTTCTGAGCGTGTACGTTTTCCTGTTTCGTCAAACTCTCTTGTGTAACTTGCATATTTTGTACCACTTCTCAATAACCTTCCCTCTTCTTTTTGTATGACACTTTCATAATACCCTTCTTCTCTTAGGTAGTTATTTGGGTACCAAGTGTAGGATGTTTCGGCAATAAACCCTAGCGGGAGTGTCTCTGATATTTCTATATGCCTTCCATAGATGTCGTAGATAACCGTCTCTGTGGTTTTTCCATCCTGCCTTACCTCAGTAACTTCAGATTCGTGCATCTGATATGGCGGTGCTTGCGCTGGTAATTCGGGCTCCGGATATTCTTGTGCGGTGCTCAGTGGGGTGAGGAGAAGCGCTATGCCTGTGAGTATGCATGTAGTATGGGTCCAGATGTTGCTCTTCATGTTTCTTAGTGTACGATTATTTTTGTGGTTTTGACTTGTTTTTACCCATTTTACCGAAAATGTATCCCCAGTATCATGATAGGCACTGCACGCAAAAATTTGGTTTGGTTTAGCATGCTACCATTACTACATTTTCTTCTGCTAAACCACCCTCTGCGTCATTAGGAATCAAAACCGGCAACAATTGAGATACTAAGAGGGAGCGTAAGGGGGTTCCCCGCAACATCAGTTCCTGAAACGGTAACGGTGGCAGTTCCAACACTCTCAGAGTTAACCGTAAGGGTTGCCTCAGTTACTGAAACAGTCACAACATCCTCATCGTCAGAAACCGCACTGTACGTAATACCCTCCTCAGAGACAAAGTATTCTGTGAGATCAAGAGATGAGTCCTCTCCTTTGTAGAGTGAAAGTGCCGGAATATCTAACTTCTTCGCTGGTGGCGTACTGTCAAAGATAAGTTTAAAAGGGGTCTCAAGATATCCTGTTAAAAAGAGTTCTGGAGCATCAGGGCGGGATACCTTTGTACAGAAGTAGTAGGACCCCTCACCATGAGTAGCAAAGTATGCTACTGTTGGCATTCTTTCTTGTACATTATCCTCAGTAACTTGAATGTACCCATCCGTTTCATCTTCACACACTATCGCTGTCTCAGTTTTCTTGATTAGCAACTCCACTGTTGCCCTAGGAAGTCCGCCACCAACAGCGCCCTTGTTACTTCGCAAATAAGGGAAGAAAATCCGGTTTTGTTGATTGTCTGGATCATCTTTTCTTGCCTCATGCTCTGCTTTATTGAGGTAGCCATCATTAATAACTTCCTCAGGGATTAATGGAAAGTGTGTATCCAGCTGAAAGATGGGGATAATAATATCGTATTCTGTCACAACTGAGTTTCCGGCAGCATCAAATGCGGTATAGGTGACAGTAATAGTACCAGGCCTAAAGAAGCGCGCTGACCACCACCCCGGACCTAATCTTTCTTCATCATCAGTACGAACCACTTCTCCAAGCTGATGCTCTCCTTCCCATGAAAATTCAGTAACAAACCGTGTCCCACCAGTAAAGTGTTTTGCAATATCTCGCCTACGAATAAGTCCAACGCGGTTACGTCCGTCGTCTTCCGGAACATCACTCACCACAGGAGCAATAGTGTCTTGCGTTAATTTGATCGGCGCAGAGAACACGGTAGGAAGGCCGCCTGTTTGGACTTGAACGCAGATATAGTGGTCACCGTCCTTGGTAAGTGATGTGGCAGTCGGAGCAGTAGCGCTATAGGTGGCAAAAGATGCATCACAGGAAGAAATAGCACCGGCAGAGTGTTTCATTGCATAGGTAGCTGTTGTAGCGGGAAAGGTGACAGGAGCGGAGACAAAGGCGACGCTATTTTTTACCTCTTCCGTATTTATCCATCCATCTTCCGCATCATTTATAAGTTTTGATGGAGTTATGACAGTAATCACAGCATCGGTAACCGTAAGAGCGATTGTGATTTCGGTACTGTTCCCTGCCGCGTCAAATCCGGTAACAACGATTTTTGTGTTGCCTTTTGCGACACCTGTAATAATTAACGTTGTTAGTGATAAACTGGCGGTAGCAACCTCGGTCTCAGTGGGGCTTTCCGCGCTGAAATGCACTGCTTCATCAGTAAACAGAGAAGTAGTGGCAATGGTTTCAGATCTGCCGGCAATCACAAAAAGGGTGCTGGGAGCATCCGCCGAAACAGAAGGATCAGAAGTGTCACGCACTACCTTCAAAGGAGTGTGGTATGAAATGAGATTTGTTCCCTTCTTACTGCGAACACAAATATAGTGGTCACCGTCCTTGGCAAGTGATGCAGCAGTCGGAGCAGTAGCGCTATAGGTGGCAAAAGATGCATCACAGGCAGAAATAGTGTTGGTAGAGTGTTTCACCGCGTACTCAGTCGTAGTGGTAGGCGTGGTTACTGCCGCAGAGACAAGAGCGGTCGTATTCGTTGACTCATCCTCATTGATATACCCATCTTCTGCATCATTTATAAGCGTTACCGGTGTTGTAATGGTAATTGTGGATACGGTCACGTTGACTGTGAAGATGCCCCGTATGCTGTTTCCTGCTTGGTCAAATCCGGTAACTGTAATGGTAGAGGTGCCACTCGTGTTGCCAATTCCTGTGAGTGTAAGATTCGGTGACTCAAACGCGGTAGTGAGTATAGCAGTGTCTGAAGGAGTGCCAGCCGCGTATGTCACCGCATCATTTGAGAAAATGGTTGACAGATCAATGGTGACAGGAGTGATGGTATTGACCGCGTGGACAAGCTTTGCTCCTTGAGCAATGGTTGGCGCAACGGTATCACGAACAATCACAAGAGGGCTACTGTAGTGCGCATCGTATCTTTCTTTTTCCGCCCGAGCACAGAGTGAATACATGCCGTCTTTGGTAAGTGCTGTTGTGGTTGGAAGTGCTGATGCATATGTACCTGAGGAAGCGTCACAAATAGAAAGTGCATCGGTTGCATGGTAGTGCAATGCGTAGGTGATCGTTGTATCCTGAGTAGTTTCTGCGGCGGCGACAAGGGCAAATGCTGCTTTTCTCAGTTCAGAAGCATTCACATACCCATCAACAGCATCGTTTGCAAGTGCAGGTTGACTGGTAAAGGTAAGTGTGAAGAGAGAGACGGTTACCGTTATCGTTGCTTCAGTGCTATTGCCGGCAGTGTCTGTTGCAGAAATGACAATGGTACTCTCCCCTTTTCCGACTGCATTAAAGGTAAGTTCTGGGGTGCTGAAGGAAGTGCTGATGACACTGCTATCACTTGGTGCTCCCACACTGTAGGTGACTGCGCCAGTGAAGATGTCGCTGAGATCAATGGTTCTTTCATCTTCAATGGTATGTGCATAGGTAAGAGGAGTATCTGCGACAATGCTAGGTGCGACGGTGTCTCTGACTACTTTGAGTGGTGTGGTGTAGATGGTGATGTAGCCCTTCTTTTCAGAGAGCGCACAAAGGTAGTGATCGCCATCTTTGCTGAGATCTACTGCGGTAGGAACCGTAGTGCTGTAGGTACCGAATGTTGCATCACATGTGGTGATAGCTGTACTTGAGTGTTTCACCGCATACTTTGCTATTGCTGCCGGAGTAGTAACAGGAGCGGAGACAAGCGCAGTCGTCTCTGTTGATTCTTTAAGCGTAATGAAGCCATCTGTCGCATCATTGAGTAGTGTTGGGGCTGTTTTTGCAGTAAGTGCGAGAGAGGAAACCTCAAGGGTAAGCGTAACGTCATGACTGT
This sequence comes from Minisyncoccota bacterium, assembly GCA_963668425.1. GTDB lineage: Bacteria > Patescibacteriota > Minisyncoccia > Phycocordibacterales > JABAAK01 > JAPPJI01. The sequence continues at coordinate 43,480 of OY764332.1, forward strand.
TCCCCGCACTGTCACGCCCTGTTACTACAATGCTGCTGGTACCGCTGTCAATAGGAGTAATAGTGAGTGTTGGACTGGTAAAGGAGGCAGTAACAACATTGGTGTCTGTTGGGTCAGCAACGGCATATTCAGTAGCACCGGCAAAGAGTGTGTCTACAGAGATGGTGGCAGGGGTGGTAACAGTAAGGGTGTAGGAGGTTTTTGCACCAATAGCGCTTTGCGGCGCAATGCTGTCACGAGTAACTTTCAGAGGAGTGGAGTACAGAGGAGCATACTTAGTTTTTATAGCACGGATACAGATATAGTAGGTGCCATCACTGGTCAATGATGCTACTGTTGGACGAGTGCTGGTATATGTTCCAAAGTCCGCATCACACGTTGCAATTGCACTGGATGACTGTTTCAGAGCATAGGTAAATGCTACATCAGCATTAGCGCTAGTGGCAACAAGAGAAGTAGTGGCGCTACTCTCTTGAGCATTCACATACCCATCAACAGCATCGTTTGCAAGTGTAGGTTGACTGGTAAAGGTAAGTGTGAAGAGAGAGACGGTTACCGTTATCGTTGCTTCAGTGCTATTGCCGGCAGTGTCTGTTGCAGAAATGACAATGGTACTCTCCCCTTTTCCGACTGCATTAAAGGTAAGTTCTGGGGTGCTGAAGGAAGTGCTGATGACACTGCTATCACTTGGTGCTCCCACACTGTAGGTGACTGCGCCAGTGAAGATGTCGCTGAGATCAATGGTTCTTTCATCTTCAATGGTATGTGCATAGGTAAGAGGAGTATCTGCGACAATGCTAGGTGCGACGGTGTCTCTGACTACTTTGAGTGGTGTGGTGTAGATGGTGATGTAGCCCTTCTTTTCAGAGAGCGCACAAAGGTAGTGATCGCCATCTTTGCTGAGATCTACTGCGGTAGGAACCGTAGTGCTGTAGGTACCGAATGTTGCATCACATGTGGTGATAGCTGTACTTGAGTGTTTCACCGCATACTTTGCTATTGCTGCCGGAGTAGTAACAGGAGCGGAGACAAGCGCAGTCGTCTCTGTTGATTCTTTAAGCGTAATGAAGCCATCTGTCGCATCATTGAGTAGTGTTGGGGCTGTTTTTGCAGTAAGTGCGAGAGAGGAAACCTCAAGGGTAAGCGTAACGTCATGACTGTTCCCCGCACTGTCACGCCCTGTTACTACAATGCTGCTGGTACCGCTGTCAATAGGAGTAATAGTGAGTGTTGGACTGGTAAAGGAGGCAGTAACAACATTGGTGTCTGTTGGGTCAGCAACGGCATATTCAGTAGCACCGGCAAAGAGTGTGTCTACAGAGATGGTGGCAGGGGTGGTAACAGTAAGGGTGTAGGAGGTTTTTGCAGAAGTGAGGAGCTCGGGAACAGTGGTATCGCGAACAAGGGTAACTGGTTCAGAGTATTGTGTAGTAAGCCCGGCAGTTGCAGCCATAACACAGATATAGTAGGTGCCATCACTGGTCAATGATGCTACTGTTGGACGAGTGCTGGTATATGTTCCAAAGTCCGCATCACATGTTGTGATAGCGGTAGTAGATGTTTTTAGTGCGTATTGAACTTTTGCGAAGAAGGGCGAAACGATAGGAGCTGTAATCAGAGCACTCTTTTTAGTAGATTCTGGAGCGCTGATATACCCATCTGTTGCATCATTTGTAAGCACCGATTTGGTAATAAACTTAATACGAGAAGCAAAGACGACAACACTCACAACCTCAGAAACTGAATTACCTGCCACATCATGTCCGGTGATCTCAACTGTGGCAGACCCTTCATCAATACCGCTGATATGCAACATGTCTAATGAAGAAATGGAGGCACTTATCACCCTTTCGTCACTTGGTGTCCCTACTGTGTAGCGAACCGCATCATTAAAGACATCAGTGAGAGGGAGAGTAACGGGTGTCCCAGTGGTAATGGCGTAGGAAAGAGTAGCATCAGGCACAATAGTAGGTATCACCGTGTCCCGACGAATACGACGCGGAGGAAGATACTCAACTGCATCCACATCACCAGAGAGGCGACGAGTACCACGAACACAAAGATAGTAATCACCGTCTTGTTTGAGATCTGTAATGCGAGGAAGAGCCGCCTTAAACAAAGTAGAAAATCCAGTTTCGCAGGAAGTAATAGGATCGGCTGAGTGCTTGAGTGCATACGCAACAGTGGTATTAGGAGAAAAAGGTTTTACTGCAGCAAGGAGTGTGTTACTTGAACGAGATTCCTCAAGGGAGATATACCTATCTGATGCCTCAGAAGAAAGTGGTAGTGACGAAGAGCGTCCATACACCTCCACTATTCCTGTGTTCCCTTCTCTGTCTGCAAAAAAGAAACAAAGCGTTCTTCCTATGAGAGAAACAGCATGTTCTGGAGTCGCACTAAGAGTAAGCGCGCGCGACACAGAGGCAATACCCTCAAAGGAGGTAGTAGTATCAGAAAATTCTGAAACGGTAGCAGGACATGTTGTGTATGTAGGAACAACGTCAATAAGTAAGCGATCCACTCCTGTTCCTATTGTAGTACCACCATCAAACGTATCCGTAGACGTGACATATATTGTATCGGAAAACACATTGTTATACAGCCCAGAAGTGCGCGAACCATTTGCAGGGGCTCTATATGCAGCTGTAAAGGTGTCAGATTTTAGACCGCTGGTTTGCAGTCCTTCAGCTTTTCCGTTCTCTTGATATATTATTATTGACGGAGCGCTGGTATCCTCATCATCAAGGAATGACTCAGGAAAAGTCACTGCTGTCTCAAATGCTATGACTTCATTTTCTGCAATATCACGCAATGGCGCAATAGAAGGGGGTGTGTAGGAGAGGCGAAGAGCGCCTCTTGTACCCCAATGCACTGAAAGAGGTAGTGTTACCGTATTACCAGAAATAGCAACAGAGGTAAGGTAGGAAACCGCAGATCCATCAAGTGCACGAGCAGTGTGATTTAAGGAGAATGCGGAAACAGAAGGAGAAGTAGTAGTCAGTGGTTCACTAAAGGTAAGTGTAATAGCGGAGCTATCTTCTGCAAGGGTTGCGCGCTCAAGAGTAGGAATAGTTGTATCAATAGTACCAAAAGGGATGGCGGCACTCTCTAGTACAGGAGGTGTGGGGGTGTTGTCATTACCATCCTCAACAAGTATGCAAAATGTGTGCCTAGAAAGATCTGTAGTAATCTCTACAACTGCCTCTGTGGGAAGAGAGGCGTACTTTGAAGAAAGTACTATCTCTCCCGTGGTAAGAGTGCCGTCCTTGAGCGCAGTAGCAGAAGGACACGTGTCATCCTCAGGGATAAGTGCAGCAATAACCTGATCAACACCTGAAACAAGCACTTCCCCAGAGACCCTATCACGAACAACGACATAGAAAGTTTGCTCTGCTCGTACAGGAATTTTTTTAACAATCTCTCCTGCTACAGAAGAGTAAAAAAGGTGGTCTGTAGACACCCCTTCTTTCTGTAGTCCGGCACGACGAGCACTTTCGGCATAGATACGAACTTCAGGCGCTATGGTATCAGAAGAAGGTGTTGCCACATCCTCAATGAGAATGGTAAAGCTTCCTACACGCGCACCGCTTGTATTCTGTAGTGTTGTGCCCGAAGAAGGGGCGGTATATGTAAGCGTTACCGTATCACCAAACGTCCAATATGTACGTAGAGGGAGTGATATGATTGATCCATCAACTGTAATAGCGCCATCAGGGTCAATGTGAGACACGCTCTCACCTTCACCATCAATTGCAGTAACACTCAAAGAAAAGGCAGAGCTAAGTAATGCTGAAACAGCACTCTCAGGAGCAATATCTTCTTTAAACGAAAGCACGATACGATCTCCTGAAGGAGGAATCTCTGCGCCGGTAGCAGAGAACATATCTGTTGCTTTGAAAATAAAGGAGCTTGTAGTACTTCTTCCAAAGGCGTCAGTTGCGCGCACATCTACAATGACAGAGATAGGACTGAGAAAACGGATAGCTAATAACGAGTTTTCGGTAATAGTGTGAATCTGTACGGCACTATCCAAACGTACAGAAGAATCAGATGAGCGAAGCGTGACGGCATATGTAATCGGAGAAGTATCTTCAAAGAAATTGGCGAGCTGAGCATATCCAGTGTCTACTTGTGCCGAAGAAAGTAATTTTGAATGTTCTGGAATAGGGTCAACGACAAGACGAGGCGCGCTAAGATCAATGGCAACAGGGATATCAGAGACACGCACAGCAATGTTCCCTACGCGATCTTGAAGAACACGACAAAGGTACTTACCATTCTGTGACTCATCAGGCACTTGAGGAATCTCGGTTGTAACACTGCCAGTAAGCCAAGCACCTTCGCCCTCTATCGAGCTGTGCAATGGGAGAAATGATGCGGTGTCAATAGTAGCAATACAATCACCCGGATCTGCAACAAATCCGTACACGTTATGAGACCATACACCGCTGCCAACATCCATTACCTCTCCTGCATCTGTTGCAGGAAGAGTCGTGCCCGACACGCCACTGTTCAACCCAACAATACTTGGAAACGCGGGATTGCTTGGTGCCGACTTGTCAGCCCCAAACCGAAAAATAAAATGTGGTTGATTACCGATATCATTTCCTGTAAGGATTAACACTTCTTTACGTTGCGAACTTGACTTACCTGTTTCCAAGACAAACTGAAAGCCACCATTACCGAGAGCTTCACGGGAAGAAGGGACGACGCGACACTCATCACAGCGAGAAAGATCAATAGTTAGAGCGTGAGGGGAGACAGGGTCAGTAATCAAAACGGTGAGGTGCTCAGCAGTAGTCCATTCTCCATTAACAAATACTTCCCCGTCTGGCAAGGTTACCTCTGCGGTAAGTGTGGAGGAGCGGATGGGGATGATACGGGATTGCGTATATGATATATTCCCTGCATTATCAGCAACTTCATAACAGACCCTCTTATTATTTCGAGCATACACCATGTAGGCAGGAGTAGTAAATTGTGCACGTGTATCGGAGGAAATATCCTGCTTATCATCAAACCTCTCTGTGGTGCTGTCACATCTATCGGAAGCATCAATAAGAGCCACACGATAGTATGAGAGCCCTGAGGTGGTATCCTCAAACACTGCGGTTATATCGTGTGACAGTGCTGTAGCAGAAGGCGCGCTAACGTCTGAAATGGTAGGAGATTTGGTGTCACGAAGCATTATAAGGGGTCCAAAAAATGAAGGTGGGAAATTGCCTTTAAATACCTGCACGCAGAGAGAATACGTACCATCCGTTGAAAACGACAATGCGCTTGGAGGAGTGTGCTGATAGGTGCCAGAGGAGAGAGCGCATTCTTCCGGTGGAGTGGAGGAAGGAATAACCGCATACGTGATAGTAGGAGAAGCAACGTGTGTGGCAATCCCGCCAATAATTGCTTGTCCGGAATCTGATTCTGAGTTTTTAATAAATCCATCAGAGGCAACACCAAGCAACCGTGGTGGCATCTTGAACAACACATCGGAAGATACAGCAATGCGTAACGGAGCAGAATAGACAGGACTAAGAGGTGAGTTTGCAGCTTTAACACAAAGGTAATAGATGCCGTCAGAAACGAAAGAGACAGCATTTGGAACGGTTTCTTTGTATGTGCCTGTGGAAGCAGTGCAGGTTGTCACAGGAGTGGTTGAGAGAACCATTGCGTATGAAAAGGCGGTAGATTCCAATGAAACAACGATGCCGTTAATCACCGGATCTTCACTAAAGCGCTCTGCAAGAGTAATTTTGCCGTCAGAGGCAACACCACTGAGACGTGGCTCTTTTGTGATAACAATTTCAGAGGAAACAACAAGAGAAAGCTGGCGGGTAGTAGTGTTCCCTGCAACATCAGCTGCCTGTATTGATACAGATGTTTTTCCTTCCTTTAGAGCGGCAAAAGAAAGAGTGGTGCCATCATCTGAGAGTGACACAGTGGCAATTTCACTATCCTCCACTGAAGAAAGAGTGAAGTGAGAAGGAGTGGATTCTTTGACAAAGAACTTATGAGGAGAGAGGGTGAAGGAACCCCCTTTCGCCATAGCGACTTGAGAGGAACGAGCGGTTTTCTTTGGAGCGGTAGTATCTCTCATTATGAAAAATCGAGGTGCATGCCATGTAACAAACCCCGGTTTTGAAAACTCAATACATAGCGCAACGAGTCCGTTTTTAGTTATGCTGGTAGTGGTAGGGATGTCGGTGCTATATTGATGGTTACTGGACCTTACAAAAGAACACGAAGCGTTTCTATCAGTGCGGGAGTTAACACTTGAAGCCCTAAAGCGAACAGTAACCCCTTCAGTATCTGCCTTCCCTGAAGTTAGTAGAGGAAGATCAGCGACAACATCAGCAGTACTAATATACCCATCAGCAACGACAGGAGTAAGCGCAGGGTGTTCAGCAATGACAACACGAGGAGCCGTAACAAAAATTGAAATTCTCCTCTTGCTTCTACCAGGATTACCGGCAATATCAGTTGCTGCAATCTCCAAAACTGCAGTCCCTAATTGTGAAGAAGGAAGGGCGGCAAGCGTGAGCTGTGACCCAACAAGTGAGATGGTAACTCTGGCACTCCCCGAAAGCTGCACTACCTTGAAAGTGGATGGCTCGTTAAATTCTCCTGAAATATCAAAAGAAATGGTATCCCCTTTTTCTACACTATAGCGTGAAAGAAGTTTCTGCACGGATTGTGGATGCACTGAGTCAAGAATAATCTTGAGAGGTTGAGAATAGGCAGGAGCATACCCTTTCTGAGAGGCACGAGCGCAGAGGTAGTATGTACCACCCTCTTCGTCAACAATTGGAGTAAGAAAATGAGGGGTAGGAACACGAAACTGATATATACTAATCCCCTCATCGCACTCAGTAATCTCAGAAGGAGAATAGTGTATGGCATATGCAAACGCTGCCCCTGAAGAAGAGGCAGTGGGAGCTCTCATAAGAGGGATATTTCGTTGTAGCCGCTCTGCCGCATTGATATACCCATCAGCAGCGCTGTTAATAAGGGTGGGTTGGGTGGTAATAGAGAGTTTGGGGAGAAGAGAGAGTATCTGTACGGTAAACGTGGCAGTAGCACTATTCCCCGCTTTGTCAGAAGCAGATACTTTAACGGTTGTATTTCCGGGCTTGATCCCCTTCAAAAGAAGACCTCGAGGTGCGATGGAGGCAGAGACAAGCGCAGGGTTTGCCGGCGCTGAAACAGTAAATTTTAACGAGTTACCCTCGGAAAAAGCATTTTTTATAGGGATAACGGAAGAAGCATTAGCATGAACACTGTGACGCAAGTCACTCCACAGAAGATTTGGTGACAGGATGTCTCTCTTTATAGCATGCGGACGAGAGATGTATAGAGTTTCTGCCCCCTGTTTACGAAACCGAACACAGACAAAATACACACCGTCACCTTCAAGGCCTCTGAAAAGATTTATGGTAGTAGGCACAGAAGCACTATAGTTAGTGAGCGTGCTACAGTTGATAAACGTGGTACTAGGACTTGGAGATTTTTGTACAGCATATTCAACCGTCACTCCGTTGGTTGCGACAACCGGCGTAGAGAGTAAAATCTTATTTGACAAAATCTCTGACCGGTTGATATACCCATCTTCTGCGGGACCGGTAAGTTCTGCATGGGTAGTAACAACAATGCTTTCAGGAGATTGGGCAAAGGCAATAAGAGAGAAGCTGCCAAGAGCGCACAGTAACAATACAAAAAACAATGTAAATGTGTGTTTATACCCCATACAAAAGAAGGAACTATTTCAAGTGTAGCATGTACTGAAAGAGAGATTAAAAAAAACGGATGTGGAAAACTGCATATGTGCCATCTGACTCCCCTTCTTTTTTGTTAGGTTAGGGATTGGTGCAAAAAAACACACCTCGTAAAAGAGGTGTGTTTTAACTTTAACCTTCACGTAGTGCTGATAGGATTAGTGAGGGTTAAGGAGGAATAGGAAATCCCCTCCCCCTTACCTTTCAGGTGCCTATTTGCAGATATCTAACCGATCAGGAATGAACTGGACGCGGTTATTGTGCGGGTGTATTATGTTGGCATTATAGACTGCACCCTGAAACTCAATATAACTATCAGGATTGGCTGCGCAGTTGGAATCACCTGCATGATCAATTTCTATAGTCATGGTCTTATAAGCCCCGGACACACTACCAATAGCATTTGTTTGCAGAATAGGGTAAAACTTAGATGGATCGCTTCCAACGTAGGATTGACCAGCAGCTATCGCTCTAACACTATATTTAGAATTGGTTATTGATCCTATGGGTGCTCCTTTAGTACGAGTAAGATCGGTTACTTTGAACATCTCGCGCCCGGTCTCTAAAGTCACATACGCTTTTCCACCCCGTCGTTCAATTGAGGTATAGATGTAGTTCCAATCATCGTTGTTGATGATGAATATGTCGACGCTCTGGGTCACGCCGTCAATTTGATCCCTGCTGATCAATGCCCGCTTTCGGAGTATATTATCATCCTTTATCCCTCCGGAATAAGAAAGAAGGCCGTTCTTAATGCTATAACTGATATCTTCGTATGTGGCCGTGTGGCTTGTCCTGATGCCGTCAGCTATCTTGACAGTGCTGGGAATCTCACACTTACCTTCTACCCACTCGTCGGACTCATTAAAGACAATAGGCAGTTCGCAAAACGCTCTTATGAGAATTATATTAAACGGAGTAAACCTATGGACTCTTGTCCAACCTTCTGGTCTGTGCATTCGTATTGCATAGATTCCAACATCCCCATTTGGATCAGTTATCATAGTTCCTGAGATGTCAAATATCTTCTCACCCAAGTCATAGACACAACCTCCTATAGAACATCTATCAAATACCCACATACTTTGATCGGGAGTGAATACACCATTGGAATATGTGCCGTTATACCAGGTAAATTCAGCTCCCCATGCTTCTAATTCAGAAATACCTTCAATTCTGAATGGCGCCTGTGGAGGAATCTGTTTAACGGATATATCTAGTGTATTCCAGGTCAACCCAAATGACCCCCTAAATTCTTCACCCTCCCTTACGGCAATATTATCGTTCGCAATCGGCCCGCCCCCAAATCTTCCGACAATTTCATCGTCAGTGGTTTGGATAAACAGCTGACCTTGAAGGGCGGCAGGAAGATTTACCTCGTGCCTATTCCCGTCAGTGTATATTTCGTCATTATGATTCCCGAAGACAATCCTGATAGCGCCAGAAGGTTCATCGCCAACTGATGGACGTATGATGATTCTATTAGGATCAGTGTTACCGTAAGTGATATGAATACCACCGCCAGTGCCAAGTGAGTTACTCCATGCAGTTGATGGAGAATTGAAGAAACAAACTACCCTACCCGCACTCTCTGGTACGGTAATCGTGTAGACAGGAGTGCCACCAGAAGTCCGCGAAGCAGTCACCTGATTGCAGTTGCCACTAGTATTGCCGGGATTATCTATAACTGTAAATGGTGCCCCATTCTGTTGCTGTTGCTGTTGTTGTGCTTGCGGCGCTTGGTCAACTACAACGACTTCTGGTGTGGGGTCAGGAGTTGGGTCGGCTTGTGGCGCAGGATCAGGAGTAGGTTGCGGAATTGGGTCTGCTGTGGCTGCGGCTTTTGCCTTCATACACAGAATGGCGTCAACTACGGCATCCCATCTACCAGAAGAGTTATGGACTTTCTGGAGTCGCTTTGCCTCGTCAAGAGTAACCACAGTAGCGTCGCTTGCTTGTCCATTAAGGGTGTCGCGGACGCGTGTCCAGCGTTCAACATGCTCTGCACCGTTTTGGGTCTCGTCAATGTAGCTCTGTACGTTGGCTAGCAGTTCATCGGAGACACAAGAGCCGTTGGCGTTCAAACACAACATGGAGCCCAGTACTGGGTCCCATCTCGCTGCCGAAAAGCGACTCCACATGTTGCGAGCTTCGCTTAGCGTGGTTGGTGTTTGGCCGTTGTCCTCGCCGAATGCTGCCAGAACTTTCATCCACCTAGCGACATGAACAGGTCCGTGTTGTACCTCTCCCGCCCATGATTTTACATCAGATATCAAGCCATTTGCTACACATTGCTGAGTAGGTTGCTGAGTAGAGGCCGAAGTAGGAATTAATAAAGCAAAGAAAGCAAGAGTAATGATAAGCACGGTTGTTACGCTTGCTAACCGCCATGTTTTTAAATTTTTCATACGTTAATTTTTTATGCTATATAATGTTTTATAATCCAATTTTATTATACTGCAGGTTCATTTTTTTTCGTTTACCCCCCCCCCCGACATTGTGGAAAACTTATTGAAAACTGTTCAGCATGCTATATACTCTTTGCTCTCTTTTTAGGGTATATTGCACTGAACAGTATGGGCGTAAGCAAAATATCCTGTATATTGACAGCAATATGAATACCTTATATGATATAGTTACGATTTAGTAGTTATGACAATGATTTATTTTTATGTATGTCATATTTTACTTTTTTTTACACACGGACAAATTAGCAATTTTTCTATATAAGTAGGACTAGTGTGGGCGGTAGACCACTATTCCTGGTTTGTTTTTGAGGTAGGTGAGGAAGTCGTCGTCAATGACCTGCTGTGCTTTTTCTCTGGAGGAAGCGTGGCGTAGGTATGTTCCCCTGCTGTTTTTGATAAAGATACCGGTGTGCGTCACATCAAGTCCGTCAATGTCTGTGTATATTCCAATGTAGTCACCGGTGCGAAGGTTCTTCATGCTCTCGTCGGTAATAGCAGTAGACGGTATGTAGTTGATTGTACGAGACAGTATCGGAATTCCTTCTAGAAAAACACTGCCGTCTTTTTTCTGATTTAATTGCTTTTTAACAGGTATCGCCACATTACCCCCGACCTCTTTTGTCACATCAGATACTTGATCACTGTTATACTTCACCCAGTCAGAAAAGAAGTGGTTTCTGTATTGAAACTCTACAATTCCGGATTTATATCGGGTGTGCTGTAATGCGTTCAGAAAGGTGTCATATGAATCTGACAGGCGGGCTGCTTCAACATAATCAATATACGTAAAGCAATCCAACCCGGCGAGATGGACGGTGAGCTTTTCACGTGTTTTTGCACTTCCTACGAGGGTGTTCCCTTCATACGGGGTGCCTAAAAATTTCTCTGAGATGTGAGTAATTTGTTCTCCGATATCAGATAGGTGTGTGGATCCCTGTATTACACCAGAGAGTGTTTTTTTGGTCCAATTGCCAAGGTTTGTCTGTATGGCGTTCCTTGCCATTAGTCGCTCTCTTGCATGCACTCCTGCTGGTATTGGGTCACCATGTTCCTGTGGTTCTATCTTGGCAAGCATAGAGAGCATGCTATATGCTATCCAGCTGATACCAATCAACATGCCCACCATTCCTAAAAGTATTACTTTTGCTTTCATACTTATAGCGTACACTATGCCTGTCTTACACTGCATATATTCTGGTTTTAGATTGCTGTATACTGGTTTTGTTTGTTATTAAGATGCTATCGTACAGTTATATATGAAGAAGAATATTAGTATTTTTACTCACGCAAAAAAGATATTTTTTGTGACCTATGTTCGTATTGTTGCAATTTTGATTGTGAGTGTTGCAGCGACTTTTCTAGTGGGTATTGGATCGGTGTCTGAGTTATTCTACTATGTAACTGGTTTGAATTATTTTACACCTGACTTTTTCTCAGTTTTCTTGGACACGTCTTCAGGTGCTCCGTGGATGGTGCCACTTGGTATTAGTATTAGCATTCTTGCGATGTTTTTACTCTTACTTATTACTTTCGTCACTTCTGCCACGACTGCTTTTGTGCTGGTTCGTAATACATCATTCCTGGAATCAATCAAGCTTGGGGTTACCAAGGGCTTGCGATCTATTCCGGCGCAAGCGTTGTTTCTTGCTCTGCTGGTTGTGAGTAGTATACCGAGCTTTCTACTTATACTTCTTTCTTTGAGAATAGCAAATGATGCAAATGGCGCATTGGCGTTGTTCTGTATACTGTTAGGAGCGCTTCTTCTTCTTTTGCCGTTTTTTATTGGCTTGCGATCTGTATTTGTGGTATTTATTTGGCTGGAAAATCAAAAAGCGAGGGCATGGTCTATTGTGAAAAAATCCTTTGTACTTACTCAAGGTACTGTTATTTGGATGATGGTGCTTGCTATTGTTTTGGCTGGAGCTGGAGCGATGATTATTCACCCGTTGCTTGTTTTACTGCTATCCACGCTGGCTGTGTTGCCGTCCGGAGACACGCTCTCGGCGATTGTTGATCAGATTATTTCTATCTTCCTTCTTACACCGATTATGTACGCATTATTCTACACGTTTTACGTGCAGGCAAAAAAACGAGCTGTCAGTATTAAGAAAAGGAGTGTATAGCTATGACTGAAACACAGACATTAGAGAACGGTATTACCGTATTGTTGAGTCCGGATGATCGGGCGGAGACGGTTTGCGTGCTGGTTGGTGTGGCAATTGGCGCGAATCATGAGGCAGGAAATGAATATGGCTTGGCGCATTTTTTTGAGCATATGTGCTTTAAGGGGACAAAGACCTATCCTACCAATGCAGAGCTTGTAACACGCATGGATGAATCTGGGATTGTGGCGAATGCGTATACTGGCAGAGAGTACACTGCCTATTATATGTCTGGGCGGGCGGAACGGCTTCAGGATATACTGTGCTTAACTGCTGATATTTTCTTGCACTCTTTGTTTCCTGCAAATGAGTTGGCTAAAGAAAAAAAAGTAATCACTGAAGAGATAGTGATGTATCGGGATGATCCGCTATCACGAGCATTTGATGAGGTGAGTCAATTGCTATTTCATGGTACTGTAGCTGAACACCCTGTCTTGGGGACGGCAGAATCAGTTTCTTCATTTTCCCGGGACGATTTTGTTCGCTTTTTACAAAAGCATTACACGACAGCAAACACTATTATCTCTATAGCTGGAAAATTTGATCGTGATGCCGTGTTGCAGGAGTTAGAAAAACTATATGATAGTGCGATAGTGGGTCAGCAGACCGCGCAGGTTGTTATACCGCCTGTTTTGCCAAAAGAAAACCACCGCTCTGTGGTGCGGAGTGACTTAGAACAAACTCACATTGTTATAGGTGGCTATGCGCCGTCGTACAACAGCGTGGATCGGTATACGGCTGAGGTGTTTGATGTGCTATTCGGTGGATCTATGAGCTCTAGGTTGTTTTTCCGGGTACGGGAAAAGTTGGGGGCGTGTTACACCATCAAGACCTACGTAGATTTTATGACCCATGCTGGAGAATTTTCTATCTACACTGGTATTGCCGGCAGGAGGATGCCAGAGGTGCTGGAAGCAATTGCTGATGAATGTGCACTTATCAAAAAAACACCGGTGCCTGACGCGGAGCTGCAAAAAGCAAAGGAGTTCCTTCTCGGGCTGTATGCGGTACAGCAGGAAAGTAAAAATAGTATTGCGACTGAGCAAATGCATGCCTGTGCGCAAGGTGGCAAGACGGAAGATGGTGAGGAGTATAAGCGGGATATTTTGTCTGTTACATCTGAGGATGTTCAGCGTGTCGCCACTACTATTTTAGATAGCAAAAAAATGAGCACTTGTTATGTGTCCAATAGTGCAATTGAAAAGTCCATTACTGAGAATTTCTATAGTGGATTTTGATTGCTGTTGTTGCCCCTTGATCCCCCTCAATGCTACTGATTTTTGTGCACATCTTTCATCGCCATCATCCGTACCTTATCAATCCATTTTTGACGTATCTCATCTGATGACCCGCTGGTCGGACCGAAACTGGTAACGGCAACTGGTTTCACGCCACAGGTGCGCAAAATTCCTTTTGATAGTTCATTTGTGTATGAGCCAATACTACACCAAAGCAAAAATGGATGTGCTGAGCCGACGATATTGATAATCCGACCGCTCTTTCCTTTGAGCAGTGGCTTGAATGTGTTGTCTTCAAAGGAAAAAGCAAATTTCGGTAAAAATGTCCGATCAAATAACCCTTTCATTTTTGCCGGCATAGTATTCCACCAGTTTGGATACACGAACACCAAATGATCTGCAAGACGAATTGCCTTTTGAAATTTAAGTAAATCTGGCTCTAACTCTTGAATTTCCTCATACCCCTTGTGTAGCACTGGGTCAAAATCCATCTCCTCAATGTTAAACCGCATTACTTTAGCACCTGCCTGCTCTGCTGCACTATGGTACGCATTGCTGCATGCGTATGAGAATGATGACGGCACTGGGTTTGCATTCAAAAGGAGAATTTTTTGTTTTTCCTCATTCATGGTTATGCGGTGTCAGTGTTTTTATTATTACTCTTTTCATCCTCTTTATTGCTGATAGGGTGTATAAAGTATCGTAGTGCGAAAAATAGCAACTGGAAAATCCCTAACAATATGAGATACAGCACCATCGCGTCAATAATACCACTTGCCTGCACCCCTACTGCGCTGTAGTAGGAATGGTATGTTGCTAAAAAGTACCATCCTGCACCGATTGCCGGAGCGAAATGGTCAACAGGAAATATCTTGTGCCATCGTGCCATACCGAACGCTATGATTGCGTTTGCCATCAATACAAATGCTTTAACGCCATACTCATACCACACCTCAGGAATGCCATCCATAATGCCAAATATAATAATGTACAGTGCCACTAAAATCGCGAGGAAAATATGAAACAGGCGGAGGAGTGTATAGATGCTCTGAATCAGTACATTCCCTATCCCCTCCCGCGGGTACCCAAATCGCAAGCTGATACCGTATGAGATTACTGCGAGTGTAGATGCACCCAACAGTACTCCCATGATATAGTTTTCAGTCAATGAAAGAAGTGTAATTGGAATTTCCATACATTATGTAGTATGCCGTATTTTTTTTATCAATCCCTGCATTTCTGATTGATACTTCTGCATTACTGAAGCGGTGGCAAGCATTTCGTCCTGTCCGTTTTTTTTCTTCTCCTGCACTTCTTTTGCGATTTTCTCAAACAGATCAGGATTTTCTTCAAACATCCGCATGAACAATTTTCGTTGCTCTTCTGGCATATTCTTTAGCTGCCTCTCCATCATTTTTTTTGTCAGAAACCCTTTTATCCCCATACTCTTTTAGTATACTGTATAAACTTGTTGTGCTATGGTGTTGCCTATACTATGCTGTATAGTATAGGCATAGGGGCCCGTAGCTCAGTTGGCTTAGAGCACCGGTTTTGCACTCCGGAGGTCGCAGGTTCAAGTCCTGTCGGGTCCACTAGATAGCATACGTGATGTATGTTCGCTATCGTTCATGCTATTGTTTTTTGATTTTTTTTGTACTATGACTTAGCCCCCTCTCCATGCTTGTTGTTGTGTTGCGGGACAGGTATACAGTATAAATAAAAAGTGGAAGGGGGTTATCCCTTCCACGATGTGTGTGCGAAGTGGTTTTGATATCTGGAGTAGATTGTCTCCCCTGCTTACTTAGTGATGCCAACTCCTTTGAAGAGGATGCGGCGCGCGCGATCCGTCAGAGGAGGAATGAAGTTGTGGGAGAATTTTCCAAAAAACCCTTGTTGCACTATTGCTTTTTGGTTTGAAAATGCTCTAAATCCAACCTTCCCTCCTTTATACCGACCCATCCCGCTGTACCCTACACCACCAAATCCCATAGTGTGAGATCCTGCGTGTAGTAAAAAATCGTTTACTGTTACCCCGCCGGAAGAAGTGCGTGCAATTACTGCATTAATGTGATCTGTGCTCTTTCCAAAAATGTACAGTGCGAGCGGTTTTTCACCTTGATTAATGTGGTTAATTGCGTCCTCAACGCTCTGATATGGGATGATAGGTAATAGCGGACCAAAAACTTCTTCCTGACACACTTTTGTGCTTTGCGGTGGATCTATCACCAATGTCGGAGGAATTTTTCTGGTTTTTGCATCTGGCAACGCCTCATCGCGTGGAACAACAGAGATAACCTTTGCATTAAGGGTCTTGAGTTCTTGCAGATAGCTCTGTATTCGATCATACGCTCCGTCGCCTACCAAAGTGGTATATTGAGGGTTTGTCTGCAATGATGGATATGACACTTCAATTGCATCCTTCACCAGATCAACAAAATGTGTGAGGTGTGCTTCCGGCACAAGCACATAATCACCTCTGATGCATACCTGTCCTCCGTTTAGAAGCATTACCTTTGCTACTTTTTTTGCCAGAAGAGCAAGATCGGCATCAGGGAGTACCACCACTGGTGACTTACCTCCTAATTCAAGCAGTACTGGAGTGAGGTTTGAAGCCGCTGCTGCCATGATGTGTTTCGCTACTTCTGAGCCGCCGGTAAAGACAAGTTTGTCCCATGCCAAGGTTGAAAAATGTTTTGCTGTTTCTATGTCACCTGTGCAGATTGCGATAACGTCTTCACTGAAATATTGTTTCGCTAGAGTGCTCATCAACGTGCCTGTCTTTGGCATTGATTCAGGAAATCGCAACACCGTTGTGTTACCTGCTGCAATCGCATCAATCGCAGGGTCAAATGCTAAGCTTATCGGCGCGTTAAAAGGGGCAAGTATCCCCACAACACCGAGTGGCTCATTTCTAATGTAGGATTTTTGTCCCAATAGTCCTAGCCAGCCATCTGATTGTCGCTCGTCAGGAAGCCATGCTTTGAGATGCTTTCGTACATGTCGTACGTGATCAAGCACTGGATAGATATCCCCTAAAAAAGCCATGTCGTAATCTCTGGTGCCAAAATCTTCTTGAAGCGCCTTTATGATGTCTTCATACTGATCACGTATACACTGATCAATTTGATTGAGTGTGTGCATTCGTTGAGCATAGGAACGTCCATGACACTCTTTGTATGTAACGCTTTGCAAAGCAAATACACGGTCAAGTTCTTTGATATGATTCATGCTGTATATACCTCATTATATACTTAGAAGAATGTTGTTTAACCCTTTGTTTCCATGCACTTTCGGTTCTGACTGATATGACTTAGATCAAGAGTGAATACTATTTCTTAGACCTCCTTTGCTTTGATCTATTCTTTTTTTAGCATACCATCTTTTCTCCTTTTTGAGAATGCACAGAAACAAACTATTTTTTTAAGAAATATCATATGTTCATATTATATACAGCAACCTCTCCAAGATGTATGGTAATGTGTTGAAAGTTAAAGTGTAATAGAAGTACCCCCCGCAAAAATGGGGGGGGGTAAGGGATTAACCAACAATTAGTTCATCGAGATATCCCTCAGGCGCATCCTCTCTCAGACCTTCTGTATCCATATCAAGTTCTGCCAAAAGAACTCCAGGGAGGTTTTCAAGACCACTGAGTAACGGAGATGGATCAACATCTGACCCAAGGTATATCCTCTCTACGGAATATCCATTGTTCCAGTAATATGTCTTTATCACCCGTGAGCTATATCCTTCCTGAAGAAGAAATTCATTTACAACATCTACAGGAGTACAGTCATCGCTAGGAATAATTGAGTCGTACGTAATCCACACAATGCCTGAATTGTTTTCGTCCAGATTATTTTCGTCCAGATTATTTTCAGATAGTTCAGAGCAACCACCCATAAACACACAGAACGTGGCAAGGAAAAACAAGATGCACAGACGATTCAAAATAAACACCTCCATCTATACAGTATTAAAAAGAATCTTTCTTTACTAATTGTACCACATATTCTGTATTTGGCAATAACTTCTGGACTGCACACTACATGCTATTTTCCATACTACCCTGCCCTCTGGACAGCACGTCTATTTGTATGATGTCGCTGTGTGTTATTTTTTAATCTACTAGTAGGCACTATGTGCATAGAGCATGGTGCCGTGTTACACTTTAGGTACTACAAAGGAGTTTTTTTCTATGGCATTACGTACCACAAAACAATATGTTCTTTCTGTTGCACTACTTGTGCTTGTTGTTGGTGTGTTTCTTTTTTTCTCCCCTGCACAGGTTGTAAGAGATCCTTCTGTGTCTGAAGAGAGTTTGGTGCAATCATCTTTACCGAGTCGTGCACCTGAGGGATATGCAGTGCCTGCACGAGAGGTAGTCACTCTTCCCTTTACCCATGTCAGTGCTGATCGTCTTCGTCTTGGAGATGTTCGGGAGGTGGCTGAAGGAAGGTGGGTAACGGTCATAAATCCATCTGTTGATAATTACTACAATGTATCGCCTGATGGGCAATGGTCGTTATTCACAGGATTAAATCTTTACATCACCAGAACCGATGGATCTGGTGAAGTGCGCGAACTCTTTGCAAGAGAAGCAAATGATTCTAGCAAAGGGTATATTTTTAGATCTGCTTTCATTCCAACCGCTTGGTCTTGGGATAGCAATCGTGTCTTTTACAAGATGATACGCAGATATTTGGTTGGTCAAAATTTTTTGAATGCTGAATACGAACAATGGATTGAGAGTGTTAACATTGAGACAGGTGAAGTTACTCGCCATCCTGACATTGGTTTTAGTGATAATCTTCATAGTCACGCTACTGCTCGCTATCCTACTGACCCAATTCTGTTTGATGACAGACCTGATTACCGACTGCATGGTATCAAAACTCATGATGGCTCTGTCAGATGGGTAATTCCTGGTTTCAGCCCATTTTCTCTTTCACCGAATAAGCGATTGGTTCTAGGGCTTGAAGAAGGTGGCAAAATAATCGGTGAAACAGGATATATCATGCATTACCTTATTTATGCCGTTGATGGAACTGGTCCGCTATACAGTTTTTACGCTGCAGATACCCCCAAATGGTCCCCTGATAGCAGTAAGTTCGCCTATTACCATGTAACAGAACGTGAAGCTGATACTGGCATCCTTCTTGCCTCAGATATCTATCTTATGAACATAGACGGCACTGGTATAACTCAACTCACTGATACGCCTGATATTCCTGAGCGTCTCCATGGTTGGACCCCGGATGGTCGTCTTGTTTTTAGTATCGAAGAAGATTTGTATATCGCTGACCTTGTTACAGAATAATTGAAAGGAGAAAACTGATGAAACGAGTTTTTTGTTGTGCATGTATTTGACACAGGACTTGCAGCATGACATACTTTTTGCAGAGCCTATTATTGATTTGAAAGATTACATATATACAGGAGGAAATGTAGTGAAACATATGTTTACTGCAATTGTTATGCTGTTGCTGTGCATAATCGTTACTGGATGTGAAAAAGGTGTTGATATACTCACACCTGCTCTTTCTGAAGACCCGGTTCATATATCAGATGATGAGTCAGAAATAGCTGTATCTGATGATGTTGAGTGCTTTGACGATCCACAGGATGTGCCTGAATGGTGGTATTCTGTTGTGAGCGTTCCAGATCCTGATGATGGTGTGCCGGATCATAATTTTATACTTTGCGATGAAGATCAGGAAGAAATCATGGATGAGGATCTGGAGTAACTTCTTTTAATACCCCCCCCCGTATAATGGGGGGTTCTTTTATGGATAAGCAGCGAAAATATTAACCACGGTCAACAATATTGCGGTAATTTTCATATTACAATTGTAACATAACCATAGATTTCAGCGCTTCGTTACTACTGTTTATTCTTATTTTGTATGTGTTCTTTCTTGAATTTTAGCTTTTATGATATCTGTCTCTAATCTGTACAATAGATGAGATATGCTACTTAATATATCTAGGCAATCTTTATCAGTAAAGATGTTTTTTGAGAAATCTACTTCTTTTTTCTTAGTGGCTGTTTCATGATGACGGGTTATGTTTGCGGCGGCACAGCACCCTCTTGCTATACAGAAATTACTTTCCTCTAAATCATTTTTCACAGCTTTATCTAGTGGAACTTTTTCCAAACTTCCGCAATCTTTGCCATCTTTGCTATCTTTGCTAAGATATTCATTAATTAGTTTTGCGCCACTCATATTCTTCTCCCCACTGACCTTTTTTAACTCCATTTCATATATTTCCCATGCTTTCGTTAATGCGCTTGTGTAATCTTTCTTCTTGTAGTCTGCAAGAATTTTATTCTCCTTCTTCAATTTTTTATGGAGATAGCGCCAATGAAATTCTGCATATTCGGGAACAATCTCCAACACATCGCTCACTATTTTTTCTTCACGATCTGGATGCTCTTCCGCAAGCAAAAACAATGATCGTAACGGTTCTTTTTTGTCATCAGGAATATTCTCTTGATACTTCTTAAAATCAATACTACTTAACTTTTCTGATATTTTTTTGGTAGCGCTCTCTTTCCTCATTTCACGCCACTTTTTTTCGGTACCGTTTATTATATCTTTCAAGCAATCTTCCAAAGGTTTTAATTCTTCGTTATCCCAATCCAAAGTTCTCCTGTTCGTTGCGACCATGTCCTCTTCTTTATCCTCAATAAAGTCTATATGAATTTCTCCTGTAATGTATCTGAAGAAATTGCTTGAGGCACTGCCGAAGGCAGTCGGCTCATTAACCAATTTATTTCTTGCAAAGAGAGAAACACCTTGCATATCTTTCCGCGGTAGAGGCGATCTTGCAGTTTTTATGATGCCTTTAATCTTACCCTTGAACACATTGTGTTGCTCAGGTATTTGTTCATCCCCTACTTGAAACTCGCCCTCTATATCAATTCCCTCAACTCTCAGTTTGTTGCTCAGAGTGTACTCATTACCATCTCCTTCTTTAACTACCACCAAAAAATCGTTGCCAAAGTTGACCCTCCTCGATAAACTAACTGCAAGCTCTTTTACATCAATCTTTGTCTTTCTTTTGACCTCTGTAAGAGTGATTTTTGTTCCGCTACTCATCTGTGTATCAACGTCATTCTCTATTAGCTTAAAAGAACACTTGTCGTCTTGAGATTTCTCAATATCTCTCCAATCCATTTGAAACATGTTCATTTTTCCATTTTTAATTGTTCTCACCTCAACAATATTTGCTATACCGAACATAGCAAGCTTCCCCAACCCTTTTCTACCAGTAATTTTTCGTCCGTTTGGACTGGTATCGCCCTCCTCTTCTTTCCTTCTCTTTCTTCCGACTATGAGAAAGCGCTTTGCTAAATCTTCACGGCTCATGCCTAAACCATCGTCCTCAATCTCTATGCTCTTTACACTGTTCTTATCTTGCTGTATTGAAATCGTAATCTTTTTTGCATCTGCATCATATGCATTAGAAATACTCTCCACAAGCCCGTGTGGCAATCGTGTATACATCTTTATACCCAAATCACCTATAGTCCTCGGGTCAAAAATTAATGGCAAACTGTCATTCATAGTAAATATTCTAAATCCACCCCTCTTTGTTAATGGAATGTTCTTTGAAGATAAAATATAAAGCAAGCATCCTCAAGTTACATGCCTGTGATGTTTTATTATAGCATCCCCCATTTTTTTTGCATAAAATGGTGGCACTGCATTGCCGATCATGCGGGCTATTTGGCTGATGCTGTCACCAATAAAAGTGTATTTTTTTGGAAACGTTTGCAAGGTTGCTCCCTCTCTTAGGGAAATGGCACGGTTCTCTTCTGGGTGAGCAAATCTACCGTTTGATATGCTAAAAAACTTTGTAGTGAGCGTGGGTGCTGGCCTGTTCCACGACATACGACCGTATGTGTCACTGAACGATGTATTTCCATTCTTATGCTTATATGCGTTAATCTGTAAATCAGTATTTGCCCAGACATTTCGTGAACCGCCATCCTTTTTTGTCATTTTCAATCTCCTCAGATTTTCTTCGCTTAGTCCAGCCACTGTGTGAAGAAATCTTGTTGTATCTTTATGACCAGCAGAGATTTTTTTAAACCCGTTCTTTTCTCCTATAAAATCAGCAACAACAGGCCTATTTTTTGTCTTTTTTGGAAAGACACTTTTGTCACTCACCCTATTGGCAATTAAAGAAAATCTTTTTCTCGTTTCTGGTACTCCATAGTGATGGAGGTTTACCACTTCATAATAAACTGTGTAACCACTTTTTTGCAATGATTGCACAAATATATCTAACCCACTTTCCTTGTATTTTTTTAATATACCAGGAACATTTTCAACGACAACATACCCAGGGTTATAATATTTTACAAAGCGGTGAAAATCATTCAAGAGATGCTTTGATTTTTTTGATCTGTTTTTATTGGTTCTGATTATTGTCCAGTATTGACAAGGACTGCATCCGACGAATATAAGATTATCATCATTTCTCTTGATGTTAATTTCTCTTGACAGGTAACTCTCTTTTAATTTTTTAATATCAGCTAGGATATATCTTGATCCCTTTATGTTTGCCTCATAGGTTTCTTGGCATTTTGGATCAATGTCAATACCAGCAAGAACATCAATACCTGCTTTTTGTAAGCCGAAACTCATTCCCCCGCCAGAACAAAAAAAATCAACTGCTTTTATTGCGTTCATACACTGTTATGGTAGCATCCTATACTGCCTCAAAGGTTTCATGACCAATTATTGTAAAAATACCGTTATATTCATTATGACAGGCGATACAGGATTTTTCTGTAACTTTTATGTGTGCTACTTTCCATGCTACCCTGCCCTTTGGACAGCACGTCTATTTGTATGATGTCGCTGTGTGTTATTTTTTAACCTACTAGTAGGCACTATGTGCATAGAGCATGGTGCCGTGTTACACTTTAGGTACTACAAAGGAGTTTACTATGGCATTACTTAAGACAAAACGATATGTTTTTTCTGTTGCACTGCTTGTGCTTGTTGGTGGCGTTGTTTTTTTACTTGTTTCTCCTGCACAGGTTGTAAGAGAGTCCGCATTACCTGAAGAGAGCTTGGTGCAATCGTCTTTACCGAGTCGTGCACCGGTAGGGTATGAGGTACCTACACGACCTGTCGTTACCTTTCCCTTTACGCATGTTAGTGCTGATCGTCTTCGTCTTGGGAATATTCAAGAGGTGTCTGAAGGAAGGTGGGTAACGGTCATAAATCCATCTGTTGATAATTACTACAATGTATCGCCTGATGGGCAATGGTCGTTATCCAGAGGATTAAATCTTTACATCACCAGAACCGATGGATCTGGTGAGAAGCGTGCACTGCTGACACACTCAAGAGATAATCCTGATGATATAATATATATCTCTACCAATCGAATTGTTTGGTCCTGGGATAGCAGTCGCATTTTCTACCCATTTAGGCGACAATACTACCTTGATGCAGAAAGTCTAACTAGTGAATATGAACAATGGGTTGAGAGTGTTAACATTGAGACAGGTGAAGTTACTCGTCATACTGATATTGGCTACTACGCCAATCTTCATAGTCACGCTACTGCTCGCTATCCTACTGACCCTGTTATATTTGACGATAGTTTTGATTACCCACCAGAAGGCCCTCGTGGTATCAAAACTCATGATGGCTCTGCCAGATGGGTAATTCCTGGCTTCAGACCATTTTCTCTTTCACCGAATAAGCGATTGGTTCTAGGGCTTGAAGAAGGTGGCAAAATAATCGGTGAAACAGGATATATCATGCATTACCTTATTTATGCCGTTGATGGAACTGGTCCGCTATACAGTTTTTACGGTGCAGATACCCCCAAATGGTCCCCTGATAGCAGTAAGTTCGCCTATTACCATGTAACAGAACGTGAAGCTGATACTGGCATCCTTCTTGCCTCAGATATCTATCTTATGAACATAGACGGCACTGGTATAACTCAACTCACTGATACGCCTGATATTCCTGAGCGTCTCCATGGTTGGACCCCGGATGGTCGTCTTGTTTTTAGTATCGAAGAAGATTTGTATATCGCTGACCTTGTCACAGAATAATTAAAAGGAGGAAACTAATGAAACGAGTTTTTTGTTGTGTAGGTGTGTTGTTGTGTTTTATGTTGCTACAGAGTGCTATTGCCCAGACCTATCGTATCTACATAGATCCAGGGCATTACAAGGGCAATGGTGCTAGTCATGTGCATGAGAAAACCGGGGAGCTGATACGTGAGGAGGATATATCTCTTGCAGTTGGCTTGAAGCTTCGTGCTCTTCTCATGAGTGACACCTTTACTGGTGTCACCTGGGATGTGCGGATGTCTCGCATGGGACCAGATTCACGTACTCGTGCACTGAGTGACCCAAAGAATAGAGCAGAAGATGCGATAGATTTTCGAGCAGGTATATTCATCAGCATCCACTGTAATAAAGGTAAGGGAGATGGTACTGAAACCTTTTGGGCTGACAGAAAGGATACTGATCTTGACAACAGAGGAATACCGATAGGATTTGCATTCAAGAAACAAAGTGTCAACAATAAGAGTAAACGCCTTGCTGGACTTGTGCACAAGCACATGGTATCCCGTGGTAATTGGTCTAGTCGTTCTCATGATACAGAAAGTAGTGAGGGAGAAACTCTGGATCAAAAATATATGATTAACCGCACGGCTAAATTCTTTGAGGACGACACTCGATTCCCCGGCTTCGGAGGACATATTCCAATACTTCTGGCGCTTAAGGGTGTTCCCGGCTGCCTCAATGAGATAGGGTTTCTTGACAATCAGAAGAACTTGGAAAAGTTGGTGTCTCCGTACTGGCAACATCGGTTTGCTGAGGCGTATCGGGATGCTATTTTTGAGTATGTTGGATTAGAGATGCCAGAGTATCTCACTGTCTATTTGGAGCCAGGTCAGAACATGATCTCTTGGCCTGGTATTCCTATTGGCACTGGTAGCAGAGGAGTCCTTATCAACAGTGAGCAGTTTCCAGCGACTCGAATACTGAGACGATGGAATCCTGAGAAAAAAGAACATGAACGAGTTAGTCAGGTTGTCTTTGGTGAAGGGTATCTACTGTACGTACCAGCACGAAGAGCGGAGGGAGAGTTACTAGATATTTCCTTTTTCCCTCAAACTTCTTACACACTACAGTTGAAAAGTGGGTTCAATATGATTGGTAGTGTTTCTGGCCATACCTTGTTCTCAACTATTGTAGATAGAGTGAATAGAGGAGGTGTACAGTGTCTTGACTCAACGTTCTTGATTTTGCGTAATGGGAGGTTGACCGTGGATAGTGATGGTGTCATGCGACCAGGTGTTGGATATCTTGTGCGGGCATGTAAAGATGTTGAGATAACGGTGTCTGCTTCGTTGGCAGCACCTTCTGTGGTGTCTCTTCCTGCAGAGACCCAGCTGTTTGCTAACTTCCCTAACCCTTTCAATCCTGAGACGTGGATACCGTTTCATTTGCAGAATGCTGGGGAGGTTACTCTTTCTATCTATGGTGTCTCAGGACACCTTGTTAGAACTATACCTCTTGGTCATCTTTCCTCAGGTTCCTATGATACCAAAGACACTGCTGCCTACTGGGATGGTAGGAATGAACACGGTACTCAGGTTGCCTCTGGTATCTACTTCTATACACTAGAGACACAAGGTGTTTCTTTTACTAGAAAGATGGTGGTGTTGAAGTAGGTGTAGTAAAGTAAAGACCCACACCATGGTGTGGGTCTTTTTCATTTCTTCTGTTTCTTATTCCTGCTCTTCAATCAAGTCAAGATTGAGTTCATCAGGAACAAGAAAGGCGAATTTTCCACCAAATGCAAATGGATCATTGGGGTGAAAACCTCGTGCATCCTCGTCTATAAGTAATTCTAGTAGAAGTATCCAAAGGCCGATGTTGGTGGCAGGGTCTGGATATGCGTCATCCCGTGTGATGACAGGCACCTTCGGGATGTCATTTTCAACACCGACAATCGGTGGATCAATTGCCACAATAAACTCACCAAGACGATCTCCTGTGGAATAATCGGGCTGATCAAGGAACTGCTCCCGTAGTGCAAGAGCGACTTCAAATGTCATGGGTGCAAGCCCCATTGTTTCTGCCCTTTTAAGAATAGTATCGTACTGGACGATTTCATCTTCAGCGAATCCCATCTCCGGCATAGAGAGAACGACAACATGATACACTTCTCGCTTTCCGGAGAGTATGAGATGATCATTTATTGCTTCCTCTGTCCATCCGCTGACAGTAATATTACGTTCACGAAGACCACGAAATATATCCTCAGTGGTCTTATGCACAGTAACAACAGTGAAATCAGGACGAAATTTTTCCAACTCTAATGCTTGCCCTTCATCTAATGGATTTTCACCTCCAGAGCAAGATAGTAGTGATAGACAGACAAGACACAGTAGTAGTACCGTGAAAGAAAAGCGATGAAACAAAATATGTTTGCCTCCTTTTGTAATTTGAGTTTTAGGGTATGTGCCCCAAGACGATTATATAGGAGAAAAATGGTATATGCAAAAACAGATTCCGGCTATACAACTCTTGTTAGAGGAAGAACAGCCCTCAACGATCTCCCATTGTCGTGTACTGTTACAATCTTGGTGTCTGCGTACCTTTTGCAAGGTAGTAGTACTTCCCTCTTTTTTCAATTACTCCTTCGGTGAGGAGTCCTGTTAGCCCTTCGTTAATTCGCTCTACTTGCACTGTCTGCAGTTGTTTTTTTGAGATACCTTTTTCAGTACTGATGAAAAGGCGTAGCAGTGCGCCACGTGCCTGACGGATTGATCCGTCAAACTTGCTTTGTTTGGTGTAATGCTTACTCCGTGCATTTGTTCGTACTCCTTGTGATTTCAGGTGTGCACCGTAGTCCATCATTGCGGAATAAAATATCCGAGGGCTCACTTTGCGCTCAAGAGCATTTTGTAGTAGTCGTTTGACAAAAACACTAATCGTCTTATCCGCAACCTCTTTCTTTTTTTGGATGCAGTGATGCAGTAGGACAGTGCGAATATTTGTTTCAATAATAATGACCGGTCTGTTGTATGCGAACGCTAACACGGCACCAGCGGTATACTCACCAACACCGGGTAGGGTGAGTAATGTTTCTTTATTTTCTGGCACTACGCTGTCATGCTCGGCGACAAGTATCTTTGCCGCATCGTGTAGCGCGGTTGCCCGTCTGTTGTACCCAAGCCCACTCCATAGTGTGAGTACTTCTTTTCGTGTGCTTGAGGCGAGCGCTGTAACCTTTGGAAACTTTTTTAAAAAGGAAATATATTTTGGCACCACTCGATCTGCCTGTGTTTGCTGTAGCATGTATTCTGAGATTAAGATGTGATACGGATTATCTGTTTCTCGCCACGGAAGTGTTCGCTGATTGTTTTTGTAATGCAGTAGTACATGAGAGAGAACGTCATTACTTTTTTCCTTGGATATCTTAGAAGGCATAAAAAATGAAAATATGAAAAACCCCCGGCAGACCAAAGGAAAGATATTGAGGTCAGCCGAGGGGTTATGGTTGTGCTTTGCTTGGATGAGTTGCCGGATCCATGGCAATCTTACATCCTGCACTTAGTGCGATGCATACAACGGTACCCAGAGGTATGCAGCACTACTGTACGGCATTAGACCGCACCTTAAGGAACAGACATAATAAAAAAAATTATTATGTTGTTATTTGCATCAACTTAGAGATTGATGCTTGACGGTCCCCCACGACCACACAAAACAATTCAAAGATCATATACCCTGCAAATCGCTCAGCGACTTGGGTTAAGTCGTCCGGTGTCATCGATGTCAATATCTCCCGAAAGCTCTGAGCGAGATATCAACATTCAAAGACCAAAAACGAAACTGGCACAGCGTCTTCCTTTCAGAAAGAAACGTACACGGTTCAGATTTGAAAAAAAGTATCGGCAATTCTGCGCATATATTTTTATGATTATCAACATCGCACAAGATTTCATCTTATGCGAACACCAAAAAGATTTTCGATCTCTCTTGGTGAGTTTTTTTTCAAATCATCTTCTTAATGCTTCGTTCTGCTTTTATGATACCATGGTCTAATAAAAAACATTGCCTTGAAATATCTGTGTGGATAAATTGAAAGATTCTACGTTAGATGTTATGCCCTCCCGAGTAGATTTCCTAAGAAACTCCGACGATGAATCGGACTTGGTCCATGTTCTTTGATCATCTCCCTATGGTGTTTAGTGGCATATCCTTTATGTCGTTCAAAGCCGTATGCAGGAAACTGCTCGCTCATCTTGCACATCGTGTTATCACGAGATTCTTTGGCAATGATTGAGGCAAGTGAAATAAGTTGATTTTTTTCATCACCTTTGATGATGTGTGTTGTGTCGTATTCTTCTGGAATAGGTAATCCGTAATCAGCATATATATGCTTTATCGGTGTGCAGTATTGTAATTTAAGTAATGCTTCAGTTGATGCGGTGTGTAGCGCTCGACTAATACCACATGCGTCTATTTCTCCTGCGGAAACAGAAAACACTGCACAATGAAAACTGTTTTTTTCCATTGTGTTTATCGCACGTATCAACCACTCTTGTCGTTTTTTCTGTGAAAGTTTTTTAGAGTCACGAATACCGGTTAATATTTTTTCTGGCATTTCACTATCTAGCCACTGCACCGCACATACGGTTACTGGACCTGCTAATGGTCCTCTCCCCACTTCATCTATTCCGACGCATCCTTTCATATACTTTATTCTACACTATTATATTTGAAATTGATGTGTTGCTGTACATACTTCTCCTGTAGATGTTTTTAGAAAAGATTATCAGTATATAGTCAAGTGTTATAGGTAACCCGCACTTTGACTTGCAGTGCAACATATGGCGCACGGACAAAAAATGCTACACTGCTTGTACATGTTCGGCTATCTCAATACTCACAGTCACTATTCATTATTACGAGGAATAGCGAAGGTGCCGGCGTTATTGGAAAAAGCAAAGGCGACAGGATGTGATGCGATTGCGTTGACTGATACACATAATCTTTACGGTGCAATTGAGTTTTACAAAGAAGCGCGGGATGTGGGCATTCGTCCGATCTTAGGAGTTACACTATTCATTCGTACTGCCGACACCGCACAACACACACCCATTGTCTTGCTCGCACAAAATAAACAAGGGTATCAGAATATCTTGGCGTTAACTACACAGGCACATTTTGCAGAAGGAAAAATACCCGTCCTCACTTTAGAGAAAATTGATGCTTGTAAGAAAGGTATCATTGCACTTCTTCCTGCGTTGCACAACCCGGTACAACAGTCGCTCATTCACCAAGATACGGCGACAGCGACGAGGCATCTCACTGCCTATAAAACTATCTTTGGGGAAAATCTTTTTATCGGCATCTCACCGCAAAACCCAACACCTAAAGATGGTACCGCTGTTGCTGCTCCAACAGAGGAGCTTGTTGCACTTGCGCGAGAGCACGCTGTCAGTGTTATTCCTGCTCCGTTGATTTATCTCTTAGAAGAAAGTGATAAAGAAGCGCGAGATGTTCTTCTCCGCATTCAGCGCACCACCTTGTCTAACCTTGAGGAAGAGGTGTTTGAAGATGCACTCCTTTTCCCAAGTCGCGATCAGATAGAAGTATGGTGTCAGACCGCATGTCCTGAGGCAATGCAAAATCTTTCTGATCTCATAGAAAGTATTGATTGGGAATTGGAACTCGGGAATTGGGTCTTCCCTGACCCGCCAGTCGGTGATGATGCCCGCGATCATGAGGAGATTCTTCGTGACTACGTGGAGCAAGGATTTGCTCGTCGCGAGATTCAAAAAACAAAGGAAATAGAAGAACGAATTGCATTTGAACTCGGTGTCATTACCGAGCGTGGCTATACTGATTACTTCCTTTCAGTGATTAATCTCATTCATTATATGCATGACCATGGCATTCTTACTACCACACGCGGATCTGCCGCTGGTTCTATGGTGTCGTACTTGGCAGGCATCACGAATGTCAACCCAATAGAATACCAACTTCCTTTTGAACGATTTCTCAATCCATTTCGCCCTTCCCCGCCTGATATTGATATGGATATTGCTGATAATCGCCGAAATGAAGTTATTGATTATATCTTACGTTGTTTTGGTAAAGAAAAGGTTGCACAAATTGGTACGCTCGGAACGATGATGGCGCGTGCTGCGGTACGTGACACTGCGCGTGCGCTTGGTTATTCATATATGACTGGCGACCGCATTGCCAAACTCATTCCGCCCGGTGCGCAAGGTGCGCCCATGTACATAGACACCGCGCTTGAGCAGGAAAAGGACTTGCGTGACTTGCATAATGGTGATGAAACCGTACAGCATATTATTCGTGTTGCTAAAAAAATAGAAGGTAACGCCCGGCATATCTCGGTACATGCTGCCGGTGTGGTTATCTCTCCGAATACTGTGGCTGCCTATACCCCACTCGAGCGTGATCCGAAAGGTGTGACCAATCGCCCTATCACTCAATATGATATGCATGCAGTGGAGGATGCAGGACTGCTCAAGTTTGATATTCTCGGACTTACAAACCTTGCTATTCTTGCTGGTGCTGTGAAACTAACACAGCAGGATAAGGATATTGCTGTTGATGTTGAGAAGATACCTGTTGATGATCGAAGGACCTATGAGATGATCGGCAAGGGGTACACTATCGGCGTGTTTCAGCTTGGCGGTGCTGGCATGACCTCTGTGCTCAAGCGTATGAAACCGACTTCTATGTATGACATCGCTGCGATTGTCGCGCTATATCGTCCAGGTCCGATGGGTAATATAGATGAGTATATCGCACGCAAGCAAGGTAAAAAGCCGGCTTCTTATATTCACCCCAAAATGGAATCATACCTTAAAAATTCTTATGGTGTATTGGTGTATCAGGATGACCTTCTCTACACTGCTATTGAACTTGCTGGATATGACTGGAAGGAGGTGGATGTTTTCAGAAAAGCAGTTGGTAAAAAGATTCCTGAACTCATGGCGGAACAAGAAAAAATATTTAAAAAACGTGTGATAGAAATTAGTGGGCTTACAGATGCGCAGGCAAATAAATTGTGGGACTTGTTTGAGCCGTTCAAGGGCTATGGCTTTAATAAAGCACATGCGATGAGCTACGCGAAAGTTGCTTATCAAACGGCATATATGAAAGCACATTACCCCGCACAGTATATGACCGCACACCTTACCGCCGTCTCAGGAGAAACAGATAATGTGGCAGAGTTGGTATATGAATCAAAACGTATTGGGCTTACCATACTGGCACCTGAATTAAATGAATCCGCTGTGTCGTTTAGCACTGAAAAAAATGCTACTGACAAAGAATCTATCCGCATCGGATTAGAAACCATTAAGCAGGTTGGTGGTGCTGTTGCACAGGCGATTGTTTCAGAGCGAGAAAAAAATGGTCATTACACCACATTGGAAGATTTCTTTATCCGTATTGGCTCGTATGGTGTCATTAGCAAACGTAGCTTGGAAGCACTTATCAAAACTGGTGTGTTTGATTCGTTTGATAAGCGTGATGTGCTGTTGGAGAATATATCGTTACTATTAGAATGCACTAAAGACACCAAGGGCGCTGAACAGCAGCATGCTCTTTTTGATACTACGGCAACTATCTCACTGGAGTTGCAACCTGCAAAAATGCCGATTAGCAAAGCACAAGAGCTGTATTGGGAAAAAGAACTTCTCGGTGTGTATGTTTCTGGTCACCCACTTGACCTCTGTCAGCGAGAAGGATTGCATTTGCAGGATATCCAGCGCAGAGAAAAGAAAAAGAAAGTTATGGTTACTGCCGTCATCAGCGACATCAAACCATTCAGAAGCAAATCGGGCAGAAAAATGTATTTTGTCACTCTTGAAGATGATCACAACAATAAACTAGAGGCCGTCTACTTCTTTCCAGAAAATAAAGAAGAGGCAGAAAAAGCAGAAGAGCAATACGAACCTCTGCTTGCCCTGTATCGCCCCGTTAAAATTCGCGGCATTACTTCATTCAGAAACAATGAAATTACTATTCGTATAGATAGTATAGAAAATCCGATACCGGTGGTGAATGAGCAAGTGGTCACGCCGCACATGAGCCAGCACCGTGCTTCTGCACATACTTTTGATGATACTCCTCTGCCTCATGAAACTGCACAGCCGGTACAACATCCGTCATAATTGGTGATTTGTATACACCCACATCCTGCAGTGCTTGTTTTGATTTCTCTGCCGCTTCTTTTTGCGCGTCAGTGTGATAAAAGATAACTGAGTGGTACTGCTCTCCGATATCAAGCCCCTGACGGTTTGCTGTTGTTGGATCGTGTATGCTCCAAAATGTTTTCAGCAATTGCTCGTATGTTATTTGCTCGGGGTCAAATACAACCTCAACTGCCTCTTTGTGTCCAGTATCGCCATTGCATACCATTTCATACGTTGGGCTCTTGGCACTGCCTCCAGCATATCCAACTCGTGTCTTTAGCACTCCAGGTAGTTTCATAAATGTATTCTCTACACCCCAAAAACACCCTGCTGCAAATGTTGCTTTCTCTTCCATATACCATGCAGTGTACGATACTTCTCAGATGTTATATCAAATCGTATATTGTAAAGAATAAAAAATATGGCCACCCTCATCACCTTGTCACTTTCTTTTTCAATTATTCCTACTGCCCTTTTCACTCTTCATGGAATGTAAAGGGTGCTTTGGTGGACTGTAGCGGGATTGAACCGCTGACCTCTCGCATGCCATGCGAGCGCTCTACCAGCTGAGCTAACAGCCCTTGCCCCA
This sequence comes from Minisyncoccota bacterium, assembly GCA_963668425.1. Taxonomy (GTDB): domain Bacteria; phylum Patescibacteriota; class Minisyncoccia; order Phycocordibacterales; family JABAAK01; genus JAPPJI01. The sequence continues at coordinate 75,946 of OY764332.1, forward strand.
GTCGGACTGCCGGGAATCGAACCCGGACCACACGCACCCCATGCGTGCACACTACCACTATGCTACAGTCCGTGTCGCTTTCATGCTACTAGTATACAGAATCTTTCTCTCACTTCTGCTTTTTTGGCACTGTTGCTCTTTTGGCAATATTTTTATTTGATTACATATTATCTGTGCTATACTATCTTACACATGGAGCATGATACTCAGAAAAAATTTGCGGATGGACTTTTTTTCAGCAGAAATAATAATGCACCTGATTTTGTTGTAGGGTCGCTTGGCATACAAGTTGAAAAGGCGGTCGCATGGATCGGGCAGCAAAAGCAGAAGGAAAATGGTTTTATTAATGTTGATATTAAAAAGTCCCGAGAAGGAAAATACTACCTTGAACTGAATGACTTTGAACCAAAACGGGGGCAATAAGAGGGGTGTCTGTTGGTTGCTGGTAGGATCTGCCTATTAATGCGGTATAGTTACAGTAATGCCTCAGAGACAGGAAACATACATTGAAGCGAAAGATATTATTGCTGCTATGCAGCAGAGGTCTACTATGCAGGAGAGAAAAATGATTGAGCGAGCATGTGCGTTCGCTCAAAAAAAACATGCAGGACAGACACGCTATTCAGGAGAGCCGTATTATACACACCCGCTAGAAGTTGGACGGCTTCTTGCGGAGGTTGGCATGTCTGCAGAAGTAGTTGTTGCCGGCATTCTGCATGACACACTTGAAGACACTGATACCTCTGCTAAAGAATTAGAAAAAGAATTCACTAAAAAGGTGGCATTTTTTGTTGGCGGTGTGAGTAATCTTGGTAAGGTGCGGTACCAAGGACTTGATGCACGAGTAAAATCTTTGCAAAAGCTCCTTGTCGCAACCTCAAAAGACATTCGTGTTATTATTATCAAGCTGATGGACCGACTTCACAACATGCGCACTCTTGGCGCTGTCCCAAAAACTAAACAAAAACGTATTGCCAAAGAGACACAACAGGTGTATGCGCCGATTGCCGATCGCCTCGGTATGGGAATGCTGAAAACAGAATTGGAAGAGCTTGCCTTTAAGCATCTTGACCCCTCAACCTACACTGATCTTAAGAAAGAGATTGATACTGCTATCGGCTCAATCTCAATGCCCGCTATAGAGAAGAAGGTAAAAAAGATACTTGCTGATATGGATATCACTGACAGCATCATTACTTCTCGAATAAAAAGTGTGTACAGCACCTATATGAAAATGCGGTACAAAAAATACACCCTTGAGCAGATACAGGACTTGGCAGCTCTGCGTATCTTAGTCCATACTGTGCCGGACGCATACAGCGTGTTAGGTATTTTACATGCAGAATGGCGATCTATCCCTGGGGCACTTAAAGATTACATCTCTCTTCCGAAGCCGAATGGTTACCAATCACTTCATACTCGGATACTCATAGATAAACATATTCTTGAAGTGCAAATACTCACCCATGAAATGTATCGGCATGCACAGTTTGGTATTGCTGCGCATTTCTCGTATAAAGATAAACGACATGGAATAGTGAGTTTGGAGCTGGAATGGTTTGATACATTGCTTGCCAATAAAAAAGGTGCGAAACGGATACCGTGGTCAGAGAGAATTGCTACAACACAGCAGAAAATCGCCGATGACCCTGATTTTATGGATACTATGCAGTCGGATTTTTTACAGGAGCGAATGTTTATTTTTACCCCGAAGGGTGAAGTGGTTGACCTGCCTCAAAAAGCAACTCCTGTTGATTTTGCGTTTGCTATTCATGGCGATATTGGCAAACACGCCGAAGGTGCATTTGTTAATGGCAAATATGTATCCCTTCGTCATGAATTGCAGAATGGTGATGTGGTTACTATTAAAGTTGGCAAGAAAGCGACTGTAAACAAAAAATGGCTTGATTGGGTTAAAACAACTGAGGCACGTGCTCGTATTCGTAACCTTACAAAGAAAAATTCTTAAAATTGTACATCTCGTCTTCGGTTCCTTCTGTCTCCCCAATATCCTCTTCCTCTTCAAGAGTGATGGTTGTCACTGCGTCTGTACTGGTACTACCCTGCTCTGCTCCAGATGCATCTTCTAGTTTATTGATAATGCCTTCCAAATCTTGTCCAGAGAAATAATCAATTACGATTTTGCCACCGGTCTCTCCTTGTGAGCGGATATGCACTCGTGTCTCTAGAAAACCTTCCAATACTGATTGTGCTTTTTGTACATATGGATCATGCTCAATTTTTCGTGCGCGGTTTTTTGCTTGCCGTCGCGCGATGAGCTCTGAATCCCGCACTGTTATTCTTCGATTTACAATTTCGTCAAATAATGCTCGTTGATCATCGGGGGTCTCCACCAACATTAGCAATGGTCTGGTATGCCCTTCCGATATTTTTTTATCCGTTACCGCCTGAATCATGTCCTCTGGCAGTGTTAGGAGGCGTATACTGTTTGATATGTATTCCCTACTACGACTCATCCGCTGCGCTACTTCGGTGTGCGTCATATTAAAATCTTCAATGAGCTGCTTGAATGCACGTGCTCGATCAATAGGGTTCAAATCATCCCGTTCAAGGTTTTCTATCATTGCTAATTCAAGTCGTATGTTATTTTCAGATATATCAACCCTGATTACTGCTGGCACTTCGGAGAGCCCGGCGATTTTTGATGCACGCAATCGTCGCTCTCCTGCGATAAGTTCGTATCGGGCTGACATATCACCTGTATCAGCAACGTCCTCTTTTTTTGTGACCACTAATGGCTGCAATACTCCATATCGCCGAATTGATTGTGCTAAGCTTTGTAATTTACCATCTTCAAACTCTTTTCTAGGTTGAAACGGATTTGGGTCAATTTTGTCAACTGATAGCCAGAATACTGACGGCTGGCTGTTATTACCTGTATTCTGCACTATACTTTCCTCCATATAGTATGCAGTATACAGTATTCTTGTTATTCGTATATTGCTGGGCGGACACAAGAGGCATTCATTCTATACTACCGATCTTCCGTTTATCCCTACCTACTTCCCTGCGTTATTTCTTTCCTGTGGTGCTGTATACTGCTCTGTGTAGGATTGTTCCTATAACAAATTATTAAGATATGATATTTAACCTATGTTACAATTAAAAAATAGACAGTTGTTGTACGCTGGGATTGGTGTTACGCTTGCGTTTGTTGTTTCTATGCTGTTCGTGCTTACCTTGTACGCTGAAAATGAGGTTCACTCCAAGCGAAGTATGCACTCATCGGAAACCAAAAGTGCAATTCACACAGCATTTGAGGATAATGACTACGATGCTTATGTTATGGCTGTTACTGAGAAAAATAAGCAATCTATACTAACTGAAGAAGAGTTCAATAGTCATGTTCAAAAAATTGCTAAAAAACAGCAGATTCGGGATGCGCTTACCGCTGACGACTATGATGCCTACCTTAAGCTTACTGACGGAAGTATGCACCAGTTATCTGAAGCAGCATTTACCAAGAAATCAAAAATGCTTGCGCTGAAAGAAGAGATCAAAACAGCACTAGAAGGTCGCGATTATACCTCTTTCACACAAAAGAAACAGGCATTGCAAGAGTTGCTTGGTGATGAATATGTAAGTCATAAAGGTCATGGTGACTCAGAGGAGATAACTGAAGAGCGGTTCGGCATGCTTGCTGATAGAGCTGAACAGCATGGTACTGAAGGTTTTGCTGGAAAAAAGCAGCAAGGTTATCACAACAAGTGCGGACACTCGTCCTACCACTCTTGGTAACTGAACACAAAGATGAAACGCAAAAAATATTTTTTGCGCGACATCATAAGAAAAACCCACCACGTTCCGTAAAAAGAATGTGGTGGTTTTCTTTTGAGTACAGTAGTGCGGACATATTATTTTTTATCTCTGTGTGCTGGCAAGGAGAAAGTGCTCAAACCATTGTAGTAAATATTAGTATGCTTTCACACACGCCACAACTTCGCTATCAGGTCCTATGTTGTACGATGATCCTTGGACAAGAGGATTGACATCATACATGTTTAAATATTTTAATATCTTGATAAGATCAAAACTTTCAGTTTGTGAGTACACTGTACTTACGGAATTTATAAAAGATCCACTGTTTCTTTGTGGCAACATAAAATCCTCTGAGAGACAATTCTTTTCTAATATATTCTTATTAAAATACTCAACTGTCTTTTTATGTATATCAGTATATAACACCTCACCTTCACGCTGATCTCCATGCGCTAATTGATTTCTCATTTTCCAGGCCTTATCTTTGAGATCTTTTCCCAAAATTTCTTTAAGTATCTCATCTTTATCTCCCTTACTCTTCGCCAGTGCTTCTAATGCAAAGAACATCAACGATAATTTTCCAATATAATTGTGTGTCATTGATGCATCTGCCCAATATAAATAAAACTCCTCTGACACTCTCTGCTCACTCAATTCTTTCAATATAGGGAGAGTTGTGAGGTGGTTGAAGCTATTCCCAACGTTTCTATATAGCGCCCTCCAAAGAATTGCATGACCTGCTCCCTCTTTATAACAGACAGTTCCATACTGTTTTTCCACGGATGTTTGTGCTATGAATATTATTTTTGGCAACCACTGATCCACCTCTTTAGAAAATTCCTTTAGTGCCATCTTGTGATTTTCTCCTTTAAATTCACCGAAAACTGCAATCCTATTTTTAGATATTGAGCAAAAGTTAAGATTGCCAATGGGCAATACGCTTTTAGGGTCAGGAGCATTTTTATAGCTTTGGTAATTTTCTCCACAGAAGTCAATCGAGCTCTGGTAACTTCGTGCAATACGATATGTATTCATATTTTTATACTGTACCACACAGTACTCTATTTTTTATTTGCTAAAAGATAAATGAAGATGTTATTACACTACTCCAAACGTTTTGAGTTTATTGACTTATGTAACTCTATGTACTCACTAACTGGACCAATTTTCATTTCCAAACCTTCTGTTCCTGCTGTACTTAGGTATATTCTGGCAACGCCAAGCATTCTTTCTGCAACATTTTGTTTATAATAAACGTTTTTAATATCTGAATAATTCGTGTCAACAAAATCTCTTGATACAAAACTAAATAACCTACTCACTCTCTTGTTCGTTACTGCAAAATGAGTACATCGCACCTGTACTTCTATCACAATCACAATTATTAGCGGAATAATGATTGTCCAGCAGAGGACTATTGCAATAAGATATCGCACCCAAAAAATCCTTCGTGGATGTTTGTATATTTTTTCAATTTTTTCACCGTCAACAAGATGTTTTTTAATACAATCTGGTATATCTTTTTTCATACTGTACTACTATTGTACACATTAAATCTGAAGCTCTTCAGCACAATAAGTTTTACAGGTCTTTGCAAATAATATATAAGTAGGAGATTGTACTACATATCAACTACAGAATCACTTTTTGTTTTTCGTAGAGCATTGGGAGAGTATTTTGCCTCATGCGGAATTTGGTGCCGTGGTTGTGTCTGGTACGAGCATCAAAATCAATAAGTATCTTCCCCTCTTCCAGCGCTTTCAGAAATCCTGTGAAAGTGAATTTCTGCAACATCATAATTTTTGTATAATGGTAGTGTTCTTTGTTGCGTATCTTTTTTACTTCCGCCTGTACATAAAAAGTATTGAGCAGTTTTGTCCCAGCTGTATGCTCTAAGTCGTCAAACCCCCAATACGGTTGCGGGTCAAACTCATCTAGTCCTGCGCGTTTTTTGACGGATGCAAGCCATTGTTTATGCCGAACGTCAACACTCCCAGCATCAAAAGAAACAGCTACTTTCTGGTTTTTTCGATCAATCTTCACCATAAACCCACGATCGCTACGTGATTGACCATGTATGGTCACACGAAAACTCATCTCATTTTTTGGGTACCTTCCGCCGCTTTCCCTGTGTCTCCAGCCGTATAAGGGGAGGAGTACTTGTGGCACAAGTCGTAGTGCGCGAGGTGATGGTTCACAATGAAACAGTGTTGTAAGCGAGGAGGAATTGACACGTTGCGTCTTTAATTCCCACTCTGCAGCATTTGGTATAGGCAAATTATTCTCTTCAATGCCGAGCAAGTCCTCAAGCGTGTTGCCAACACCGCCATCGTTACCGTGCCGCGTGTTTGGTACCCACTCCATTTCTACAATCTTTTTTAACTTTTCTGTTAGCCCTCTTTTTGTATATATCTTTTGCTTTTTTACTCTCATACCTGAAGAAGGAGTTTTGGTTGAGATTGACATTGTTTGATTCTTTGTTTTGCCATCTCACAGTATTCTGGGGAAATATCAATGCCGATATAATCTCTTTGTAAATTTACTGCTGAAACTGCCACTGTACCTGAACCCATAAATGGATCTAAGACAACTTGTGCGCTGGTTGAGGATATAATACGTTCTATTAAGCCAGATGGAAACGCAGCTGGATGGCCATTCTTCATTTCTTGAGTAAACTCCCACACATCACCACATCCGTTTGCTTTTGGCAGTAATTTGAACTCTGGCTTTGCGATGAGGTAGATTACTTCGTAGGTAGGTAAGAAGTATCCTGGATTAAAATTAAAACCGCCCTTTCTACGCCAGATAATGATTTGGCGAACTGGAAAACCTGCTACAATATCTTGCCGATCCTGTAGTAAACCGCCCTGCACACGCCACTTATGGTTATAGAAAATTGCACCATCTTCAGGAATAAGCCGCATCATCTCAGCTAGGCAGTTTCGTTGCCACTGTACATATTTCTCATGAGGCATACAGTCATCGTAATGCGAGTAACCATTTTGTAGTTTGGCATTTGCCCATTTACCACCATTACCATTTTTTAGACCGTTGCCAGTAGAGTTTTTGATGTTGTATGGTGGCGAAGTGACCACCAAATCAATCGATTCGCTTGGTATTTGTTTCATAGCATCCAACACATCACCGCAAATAATGGTATTTAAAAACTTCTTTTTCATGTTAGTTTTGACTATCTCTTATGTATTTTAGTATACCAGTATCACTGAAGCACTCTGTACTGCCGGCAGAATTTTAATATTTTTGGAGGAATACTTAATCAAAATTTACTTGGGCTAGGGATTGCCTATATTGTTGGAGCAAATAATGTGAGAAAACAACTGCTATGGAATATTACTTACTATGAGATTGTGTGCGGGTAGGGAGAATCGAACTCCCGTTTTGGCCTTGGGAAGGCCACGTCATACCACTAAACCATACCCGCGTAATGAGCAAACAAATCAAGAAACGAATGTTTTTTGTTTGCGCTGCGAATGAACAATTACTATCAGTATATCGCCTGTTTTTTAAGATGCTACTGCTTATTCTGTAGTGGTGAGCAGGTGCTGCTTGAAAAAGTCAGAGCAGGCAGTGCCACTGTTGCAGATGAGCAGGTACTCAAGATTGTTATCCTGCAATAGCTTTGGAGTGGATTGTGGTGGTGTCGCGCAGGCGATAGTTGCAAAAACATCGGCTGCCAGTGCAGTTTCTGCAATGATGTGAGCGGATATCTCACTGGTGTGTTCAGCAATGATGTGATGGTGTGCTGTGTCGGATTTGCGCCAACGGCGTTTATGTGTGCTTGAGCCGGCGAACCCCTGGTTTGTAAGAGGCACTTTTGCAATGCTGTTTTTTTGTTTAGTCGGATGTTCAATGAAAACGTCAATAGGAGAGTTATCAGGAAGTGTGGTTGCATATATATCACCACCACCGTTTACTAGGAAGTGTTTGATTCTAAGGTCTGTCTGTAGCATATTGGCTACCTCATCAATAAGCCACCCTTTTCCAAAACCGCCAAGGTCAACAGATCCCCGATGTAGTGTGATTTGTTTTTTATCTATTATGAGATCAATGTCTGGATTTGCAGGTGCTGTGCTGTCATTTGAGCGTACTGTTTGTGATGCCCCATACCCACGAGCAACTTGTGTGTGGGCAGATAGGAAATTGAACATGCCTTTTGTGTCTTTGTAGAGTTTTTTCCCGAATTGCAACAGAGCGATAAGTTCGTCAGTAGGATTTTCAAGAATGCCTGTTCTGTTGAGTTTCCCTATAAAGGAAGTATTTAAAAAGCGTGAGTATTGCTTCTCAAAAACAGTAAGGCGTTTTGTGATGCAGTCAGTAACTTCCTTTTCTCTTTCCTCTGGTGCATCAAATAGGTCAAACCACCACAGTGTTCCTAGTGCCGCGATTTCTTTAATTCGTATCATTATAGAGATGCGTCTGATGCAATATCTGCTAATGCTTCATTAAAGGCAACAGTGGTCAGTGATGCGCCACCGACCCGTGCTAGGTCAAGATCGTCTATCTCTACACCAAGTACCAGTTGCTCATATGCCCCATCAAACCCTGTGTGGCTAGGTGTTTTTGCCTCCGCGTCATCGTAGAGCACATCTGCTGCGGTGATGACATCGTTATTGATAGTCAATGTAACAGAGATATTGTGCTGTACACGTTTTGGTGTGAAATATGCTGCGTCTGCGGTGTATGTGCCGTTGTTATAGGTGTTTTTTTCTGCGGAGATGGTGTCTGCTTCCCTGTCGGACGTGGTTGTGTATTCTACCGGCGGATCTAGGGGCTGATCTATGGGCGATTGCTTGTTTGGAAATACAAAAAATAGGAGGCCGGCAGCTGCGCCAATGATAACGATGATAATGAGTGCGATGGGCATATGCGATATATGACTGTGTGATGTAGTATACCACGGAAAAGTTGTTGCAGTCATGCCAGTCCCGGGAAAAAGTCACGTATGATGTTTTCTTTTGACACCTTACTATTTTTGAGCAGCAGTGAATATGCACGCACCATTTCGGACGGCCCTGAAAGATACCATACTCGCTCTTGATAGTCGGGGGTATGCTCTTTAATACTGCCTTCCGTGAGAAATCCATGCATGTACCCGCTTCTCTTCTCTTCTGCTAACACATGCACTACCTTGCACCATCCAGCATCAGCAAGTGAGGTGAAGATCTCTCGGTATGCGATGTCCTCGTAGGTGTTGTTACAGTAGAACAAAACGATATCTCGTGGAATATTCTGTTGCTTGATATGACTGAAATGACTCAGAAATGGAGTAATGCCGATGCCGCCTGCGACAAACGCAAGCTTTGCCTTGGTATCTTTTGGTAAAAGAAAATCACCGGCACGTTGACTGCCAATGATGTGATCTCCTGGTTTTAGTTTTTGCAGTGCTTGCTTGTATGTGCTTCCTTTTTCAGAAAACCGTACCGCCATGCGCAGAGTACTTTCATGTGGTGCGGAGGCAATAGTAAAGTAACGTCTGATACCACGGCTATCTGGCTTTTTATGAGGTAGTGTCCATTCAAGATACTGTCCGGCATGAAACTGCATATCAGCCGGTTTTCTAAAAATAAATTCTTTTGTGTTTTTAGTAATTTCTTTTACTTTGATGAGCGCTGGGTGTATTTTTTGGCGTAGAGAAAATGGATAGAAGGCGAGGTTGCCGATAATTAGTGCGAGTTCTGGAGACATTGCTATATACGGTGCAAAAAAAGTGGCGCTGGATAATCCGCCGACCAGTGCACCATACCACCGTTGCAATTTCTTGGTTGGCGGGGTGGTAAATGGCTCGGTCAGCATAAAAAATGCAAGGAACAATATTGGCCATGAGGTAAAGAAGGTTGGTATAGCAGAGAACGTGTTAGTACCAAGTCGCCATGCTTCAAATATATATACAACAAATGCAGTGCCCACACACCAGCACACGAGGTTCCACCGTCGTATCTTCATTACCACAAGAGACCCTGCTGCCAGCAGTGGTACAAATAGCCATGGAGTCCCTATCCACCATGTCGCCTCAACAATTCCAGGTGCACTCAGTGCAAGCGCGCCAAATGCTGCAGGGTTAAAAATGTGCTGCTTTTTCCATGCAAAGAGAAATTTTGAACCGATCGCAATGAAGGTAACAGCACTGATGACCCATTGTCCAGACAGTGTGGGTGCAGGGACAAAAAGGAAAAAGATAATCAGTGCTGTTATTATTGCCGAGCCATGATTTGCGGATACACGCCATAGCCGAGCAAGTGCTACATTACTTATCATAGCAACACCAAGCGCAGTAGCAAGTGAAGCTGTCTGATCAATGAAACTGTACGGCACTTTCCCTATCACTCCAAACACTAAACTTGTTGCGACTAAAAAATACAGCGCGAGTGTAACTGTGCGGTACATACCTACCCCGTCTAACCGCTTTCGTATGGTGTGTGCAATAGCAATCATGCTATTTGTAGTATAGCGTTATAGGAAGGTTTGAATTTACTATAAAGAAGATGTATACTACTAGAGAAGAGGTATTGCATATTCTATGATTTTTTCTTTTTGGAAGGATAAAAATGGTGGTAAAAAGGATGGTGGAGCAATATCACCTGCAGAGTAGGCATCTAGGGATTTTGTAAATATGACGGCAAGAGATCATAAAAAATTGATGAAGAAAGTTATCAGAAAGGCCTCAGAGGATCAAATGAAAATTTTGAGGAGTTAGCATGAAGTGGGTAATAGCATTGTGGTACCATATCAAATGATGCTGGCGTAGCTCAGTTGGTTAGAGCGTAGGACTCATAAACCTAAGGTCGGTGGTTCAAATCCACCCGTCAGCACTACAGTGTTGTATGGAGCAGGAAGTATTTTTTTCTTGTTAACCATCAAGATAGTCAATGTCTCTCTGGAATATTCTTGCGTTGGATGCAACTGCGTTGCAGTAGTTTAATGCGTGCTGTTTGTATCTTCCCAGTCGCCACCCTGGTCCGGCATAGTAGCTTGCCGCTGCATTACATTCATCCTTTGTGGCGCCAAGTTTTTGTAGATATGTCGCGGAAGCAAAAAAGGCATCTCGTGGATTCCATGGGTTGGATGGTCGGTGATTAGCTGCTTTTGCTCGTATGATATCTTTATCCGCCCTATACTGCCATGGTCCAGAGTAAAAATGTAGTTGATTAATGGCATTTCTTGTTGAGTTGCCGACTATGCCGGTGCCACGAGTGTACCCGTACGGATGTAAAATCCTGCTTGCGTATTTCTCTTGAAATCTACTTACCGCTGCTGCTGTTTTACTGGCGTAGCGACTACTCTCATTTCCAGGACTACCCTCTCCGCTTGTCGCGATGGTGAATCCGTTTTGATTTAAAAACTGCTGCAATCGCTTTACATCTGCACCAGTGCTTCCCACCTGCAATGTGCGTGTTGTTTGTATAAGTTTTCTTCCGGGTGCGCTTGTGCCGGTTTTTGTGTTTATCAACCCCCCAAACTGAACCCATGTTGACGGTATAAACTGTGCCGGACCCATTGCACCACCCCAACCAAACCCTGGATTTGCGGATACTTTTAGCTCGTTTGGATTGTTGAATCCAAGCAACTTTGCGATATACGGAAAAATCGGCGCATCCCGAGTCGGGTGCATGTCAGTTATGTAGTTTCCGGTTCCAACATTCTTCCCAAGGTCGGACTCATTTTTAATCAAGCCGAGCAAAAAGGCAGGTCGCACGCCGGTTGCTCGTTGCGCCTCTTGGGCATACTGCACCGCCTGACCAAATGAAATATCACCGCTTCCGCGCAATTCAAATAAGCGATTTTGTATTTCTGCAACCCTGCTTTCATATCCACTTAATTTTTCCACTGTTTGTTTTTCTTGGGTCACTTGCAAATCAAGCAAACGCTCTTTTTCTTTTCTTTGATATTGCACTTGACTTACCGTTGCCTGTTGCTGTTGTCGTGCTGATCCGCGCTGATCTTTTCTTTGCTGCAGGTCATCAATATTTGCTGCGAAACGCTTTTGTAATACCTCCACTTTTTGTATAGAATCTTCCATTGTCTCCCGCAATGATTGATATTCATTAATACGGTTAAAGAATGAAGAAAGGGTTGCGTTTGAGAACAGAAACCTGGCAAACCCTTGTTGCTCTGATTCGTTGATGCGCTGCAGCAATGTACGCAAAAATTGCTGATTTTCAGAAAGCTGTTGAGCAAGGTTTTCAATTGTGCTCTCTTTAGTATTAATCTCTTCCCCTAATGCTTCGATGGCTGTATCAATTTGGCGAATGCGAACTAATCCTCTGTTAATCTCGTTGTTTATTAATAAAATATCAGATTCGGTACCCTTCCGCGCATTCGCTTGCTCTTGCAATATCTTTTCATTTTTTTCAATTTGTGCCTGACACTCCGCAAGCGCTTTCTCCAGCGCCTTCCGACTAGTATCAAGATTGGTAAAGCATTCTTCCGCAGATGTTGTGAGCGGATGCTGTACTACCAATGTTACCAAGCAAAGCAAAAAAACACTGCAAAGAGTGCCTGCTCTTATAGAAATGCTTTCTCTATTCCTCTGTGGAGGTATCTTCTTTGTCGCCGTCTTCGGTGGCTTCTTCCTCCTTCTTACCGCCTTTTCCGGTAACTTCAATTTTTGATAGGTAATCTTCATCGGTTTCTGTTCCTTGTTCTTCCTCTTGAGATTCTTCCATAATGGACACGATAATCTCATCTGTATTCGTTACCAGTGTAACATTCTCTGGAAGTGGTATGGCAGATGCTGTTAGGCGGGAGCCGATCTCTTGGAGATCGCTGACATCAGCAATAACTTGGCTCGGGATGTGTTGTGGCAGAGCACGCACTTCAATTTTGTCCAGTGTTACTAACACCTGTCCTCCATATGCTTTCTCTGCTGGTGCCTCACCTTCAATGTGTACCGGCACTTCGTGTGTCACCTCTTGTGTTGCATCAACAAACAAAAAATCAACATGGAGTGGCTCCTCAGTGATAGGATGATATGCGACATCCTGTACCATTACTTGCTTTTCTGATACATCACCGTCTATCTCAAATACCATTTTATCAGATGTTAATGCTGTTTTTAATGTTTTTGTATTGACTGTATATGACTGTGGCTTTTCCTGATTGCCGTAGCAGACAACTGGTGTCTGTCCTTGTGCACGCAGACCCGCAACCTTTTTACCTACCACTTCCCTTTTCAAAAATGCTATTTTCATACTATATATATTACCTTATATGTTTTAAGTGCGCAATGCACACATCACTGTGCAAATGCCGCCAAACAAATATCACCCAACCCATACATGAGCGGTACACGTTGAACATACAATGAGTTTGCGGTACGGAACAATTTTCTTTTGCTGAGGGTTTCTGTATATCTCCCTCTGCAAAAGAAAGATTGTGGAGTGCCGCTTATGGCAAAAGGTGTGTACAACGGATACCCAAGCCAAGAGCCACCTGTCGGATTTGAACCGACGACCTACGCGTTACGAGTGCGTTGCTCTACCGACTGAGCTAAGGTGGCGGATACCTGTACTATACCAGCAACATACTATATATCTCGCCTTGCTCATACTGTTACTCAAGTGGTGCTTACCACTTCTCAACGATGAGGAGTTTTTGTGTTTTATACGCTCCTTCTGGGATATGTTGCCAAATGGTTTCGGTGATAAACGGCATAAACGGGTGTAGTGCCTTGAGCGAGTTAGCGTAGAGATACAGCAGTAATGATTGTCGCGACTGCTTAATGTCGGCACTGCTGTCTGAGAAAATCTTTTTACTTTCTTCAATAATATTGTCCGCGAAGGTGTGCCATGTATACTGGTAGATTTTTTCAGCGGCAAGGTGATATCTATGCTGCTCCATATCGTCTGTTATCTCTTGCAGGAGTGTGTCAAATGAATTTTTGTGCTCTTTGTCTTGCTTTGTAATAGCATTTGTATATACACACCCATTTGTTTCAGTCAAGATAAACCGTCCGATATTCCATACCTTGTTTGCGAATTTTTTATATCCACGAATTTTATCCAAAGAGAAATTAATATGTTCTCCGGGTACGTTGCCGACAATGTATGCCATACGCATTGCATCCGTGCCGTACTCTTTTGCCACCTCAGTCGGATCAATGACATTACCTTTTGACTTACTCATCTTCTCTCCCTTACTATCCCGCACCAATCCGTGTAAATACACTTCCTTAAACGGCGCTTTGCCGGTACGGTAGAGTCCTAGCAATATCATTCGCACTACCCAAAAAAATAAGATATCATTTCCGGTTTCCATCATGTCTGTTGGGTAAAAAGTGTCGTACTCTTTTCCATCTGGGTATCCAAGGGTAATAAATGGCCACTGTCCAGAGGAGAACCATGTGTCAAATGTGTCAGGGTCCTGTTCAACAGCACCGCCACATTTTGTGCATTGTGTTATCGTGTTTTCAATGTCAACCATGCCATGATCACACTGTGTGCAGATTTTTGCCGGTATCGGTATGCCCCACACAATCTGTCGTGATATGTTCCAATCTTGTATTTGTGAAAGCCAGTGCAGTGCAACTCGCCTGTGCCGCTCTGTTACAAATACTACTTCTTTGTTGTTAATTGCCGTGATTGCCTGCTCTGCCAATGGCTTCATCTTAATAAACCACTGCTTTTTGAGTTGTGGCTCAATTTCTTTTCCACACTTATAACATACTGATACTGCATGCGTATACTCCTTGTCAATTCGTACTATTAACCCCATTTTCCCCATTTTTTCCACAATTTTTCCACGAGCATCCATACTTTTCATGCCGGCAAATTCCCCTGCAATTGGCAATAGTTTCCCACGTTCGTCAATAATCTGCTCCACCTCCAGATTGTGGCGTTGTGCTATTTCCCAGTCAATTTTTGAATGCCATGGTGTGATGGTCATTGCACCAGTTCCTTTTTCAGGGTCCCCCGCTTCGTCTTTTATCACCGTTGCCTCTACAGTGCCGTTAATCCAATTGATAGATATTTTTTGTCCGTGCTTGTACGCTTTGTACCGCTCATCGTCTGGATGTACTACCACATACTTATCACTGAATTTTGTTTCCGGTCGTACTGTACCGATAACGAAGGGTCCGTATTGAAGATAGTAAAATGGGTCTTTTCGCTCTACATGCTCTAACTCTAAATCAGAGAAACCTGTTTGATGTTTTGGACACCAGTGTACCGAGCGTAGAGAGCGATACAATAACCCATCTTTTTCCAGTTGCGCGAATGTCGCATACACCTGTTCTTTTACACGATCATCAAGCGTGAATAGCATTCGTGACCAATCACAACTTGCCCCAAGCGAGCGCAGCTGTCTTTCCATGTGTGATTTGTTTTCTTTTGTGAACGCCAATATTTCGGAGTACAACTCTTCTCGTGACATATCAAACCGTGATCGTTTCTCCTTTGCTAATTTTTTTTCATATACTACCTGTGTTTCAAATCCAGCATGATCTGCTCCGGGTACCCACAATGCTTTTTTACCTCGCATACGTTGATATCGCGCCATCATGTCTTCTAATGTTACAAACAGTGCGTGTCCCGCATGCAATGAGCCGTTTGCATTTGGTGGTGGCATGATTATGGTATATGCTTTTTTTCGTTCTCCCGGCAGGTTGTCAGGATTAAAAAAACCACTTTCCTCCCACAATGTATATATCTTTTTCTCATTCTCTTCATGATTATACGGAGAGAGAAAAGTATTCGGAATATCAGGTGTAGTATTCATACCCATAGTGTATCATCTCCTTCTGGTGAAAAAGTAGTTTGTCTTTAAAAAAATTAGGCGGTATACGTTACTGGATATTTTTGAAAAAGAATGCCTTGGTGCTATTTTCGTCTGTCTGTATTACATCCTACGAGGTTGTCACTAACTACCTGTTACTTACTCTCTTCAGCATTTCGCCACACGATATACAGCGGGTTTATAATCAGCCCTGCCACTACAAGCACGACGCCGATGGCTGTCAAGACAGCAAGTGCAGCTGCCGTCTCATTGTTTGACTCTGCAAATTTTGTTATTTCTGTGTGTAAGATAATTGTTCCTATCATTATGCCGAGTACTGCATATATCCGAGATCCCCATCGTAGCAGTGCTTGCCATAGTGGTTGTCTATTTTTAAGGAGTAAAAATAGCGCTGTGCCGGCGAGGAGTGGAATATACACCTGCTTTAGATAAAACACTATAGCTTCGGGGATGGATAGAGAGCCGTAGGAGCGATGCATTAAAGATGGAACACTTAACACGAGTAGAATAACACTGAAGGCAATTGCAATCCGTTGGTGTCCATGCAGATCCAGCATTGAGAATATCGCTAATGC
Organism: Minisyncoccota bacterium; assembly: GCA_963668425.1. Classification (GTDB taxonomy): domain Bacteria; phylum Patescibacteriota; class Minisyncoccia; order Phycocordibacterales; family JABAAK01; genus JAPPJI01. Next base: position 92,052 of record OY764332.1, read on the forward strand.
CGTTGCTGTTGCGAGTGCTATGGTTAGGAGCAGTCCGTACCATGGCATATCAGTTAAATTGCCGTTGAACCATGCTAGCATAAAAATCAAAAATGACAGTACTATTGATCCATAATCAAACAATGTTATGTATGTTTTCCTTCCTTTCATGTATATGCATAGTATACAGTATGCGAGATATGCTGTTCTACGTTTTTAACATGCTGGTGGTCAAAGGGTTGTCAGGCACTAATACATGCCACCGCCCATAGCCGCCGCCGGATCCATCTCTGGCTTATTTTCTTTTTCAGGAATATCAGTTACTGCCGCTTCAGTTGTCAAAAAGATACCAACTGTTGAAACTGCATGCTGCAAGCCACCACGTGCAACCTTTACTGGATCAATAATACCGGCAGAAAACATGTCGTCAACATACAACTGCTTCAGTGCATTATACCCCGCTGTTTTACTTGCTGCATCCTGCACTTTTCGCACAACTGCTTTTCCTTCGCCATCGCCAATAGCATTCTCAACAATCCGCATCAATGGTGCTTCAAGTGCATCTGTAACGATTGCATATCCCTTTTCTTCGTACTCGTCATTCCACTGTATATTTGCTCTCTGATCCCTTAGGTGTTTTGCGATATGCACGAATGCTGCGCCGCCGCCGGCAATCACCCCTTCTTCAAGTGCCGCCTTTGTTGCGTTTACTGCATCTTCTATCTTCAGTTTCAGGTATTTCATCTCTGCCTCAGTTGCTGCACCAACACGGATAACTGCCACACCTCCGGAAAGTTTTGCGATTCTCTCTTGTAATTTTTCTTTTTCAAATGACTGATCTGTCTCTTCAAGCGTTGCCTCAAGCGAGCGAATACGTTCATCAACTGCCGGTTTCACATCAGATGCGCCTACAATAATTGTGCTGTCTTTTTTTGCGACAACACGGGATGCCCTGCCGAGTACCTCGGTACCGATATTTTCAAAAGACATGCCGGCATCTTTAGAGACAACCTGCGCTCCGATTGTTGTTGCTATGTCACCAAGCACATCTTTCTTCTGGTCACCAAACCCAGGTGCTTTTATCGCAAGCACATTAAAGGTGCCACGCAGTTTGTTTAGGACAAATGTGGTTAATGCTTCACCCTCAACATCTTCGGCAATAATCACTAAATCTTTAGTCCCCATTTGTGTCAGTTTTTCAAGGAATGGCAAAATTTCTTTCACGCCGGAGATTTTTTCGGTTGTTATTAACACTGGTACATCTTTGTACTCTGCTTCAAGGCGGTCTGGATTAGTCATCATGTATGGCGAGATATACCCGTTATCTATCTCCAAACCTTCCACGACCTCTGACTCAATGCCGAATGATTGCGATTCCTCAACGGTAACAACTCCTTTGTTGCCGACTTTTTGCACGGTTTCGGCGATGATTTTTCCAAACTCCTCTGATTCGGCGGACACTGATGCAATATGCGCTACTTCAGCATCATTAGAGATGTTCCGCTTCATCTGTGTTAACTGCTCTTCAGCCATTTTATGCGCTCGTTCCATACCTCGCCGCACAGACATTGCGTTTACCCCCTTGTCAATTTGCTTTAGCCCTTCATCAACCATAGATTGTGCCAACACTACTGAAGTGCTGGTTCCGTCCCCCGCTAATTCATTGGTCTTATTGGCAACTTCTTTGATGATGTCAGCACCGATGTTTTCAAATGGGTCCTCAAGAGAAATTTCCTTTGCAATAGAAACACCGTCATTGGTAATAGTCGGCCCGCCAAATGACTTTTGTAGAGCGACATTCCGCCCGAACGGTCCGATAGTAACCCCGACCGCTTTTGCAACAGCATCAACACCCTTTTTTACTTTGGCGCGTGCTTCTTCGTGAAATATAATTTGTTTAGCCATATTTAGTACTGTAATACCACCTTAAGATTAATAATAAGTATTTTCATTATAATGAAAACGGCAAAAAAAATCAAATCTTGGCTTTTTTGCTGCCTTATTTTGGCTGTCTTACCCTGTCCCTAAGATGCCGAGCAAACTGCTTTCACCGACCAAGTGGTATTCTTTTCCCTCAATTTCTACCTTTTCGCCCCATGAAAATACAACTCTTTGTCCAATCTCCACTTTTGGCTTGATAACTGTTCCATTGTCAGTTTCTCGTCCGTCACCAACTGCAATAACTTTGCCTATAGTAGTAGCACCACCGCCTTCTTCGGAGTTTTTTGGGATAATGATGCCGGATCGCGTCTCTTCACCCTTTTCTTCAGCTTCAACAAGGACACGATCACCTAATGGTTTGATTGCTATACTCATACTAAATTAATTTATTAAAAAATTAAATAATACCTACGTAACCTTTAAATAAATTGATTACCTTTTAAGTATGACACAAAAACTACTTAAATGCAAAACTTTTGATCCGCCGGCTCATTTTTTATGCTTTTCTGATTGCTATTTGCGTATACTCCATCATCATTGTGCGGTATAGTACTGCTATATGCTTACGTCGTTACTTTCTACTGTGCTATCGCGCAAAAAAAAGGCCTACTTTATCGGTATTGCTGGTGCGGGAATGAGTGCAGTCGCCCAGCTTTTAAAAACGCGTGGCTGGAAGGTGAGTGGCTCCGATGAGGGCGCATACCCACCGATCACCACATATCTTGAACAGCACAATATTCCGTATACCAAAACTCACAGCAAGGACTCCGTGCCGAGGGACGCTGATTTGGTGGTTGTCGGCAAGCATGCTGGGCTCACTAGAGAAGAAAATGAAGAGGTTGCTTTTGTCTATGATAATAACTTTACCATTCAGTCGTTTCCAGAAGTGCTGCATGACCTTACACAGCACACCCGCAATATTATATGCGCGGGTAGCCATGGTAAATCAACCTGCACAGGTTTGCTGACGTGGTGCCTTCTTGAGCAAGGTCCCAGTTTTTTCATTGGCGCCCTTCCTTATAATCTTGATACAAATGCGCGCTCAGGTAAGGGAGACCTGTTTATTCTTGAAGGAGATGAATACCCCGCATCAAATACTGACACTACGTCAAAATTTCTTTACTATAACGCGAGTGATGTGCTTATCACCTCATTGGAACATGATCATCTCAACGTATTCAACACTCAAGAAGCGTACACAGCACCCTTTCTTCAGCTTATAGATTCACTGCCGACTGATGGGTGGCTGGTTATGAGTGGTGAAGATGAGCACATACAAAAAACACTGCCACGTATATCAAGAAAGATAGTAACCTACAGCACTGATCAACGATTTGAAACTGATTGGTATGCGAGAGATATCACCTATGGGGAGGAGACCCATTTTGATCTGTATCGCAATGGTGATCATGTTACCCATCTTGCTACTACCCTACTTGGGCGACACAACGTAGAAAACATCATCGGCGTCTCTGCTTTATTACTGGAAAAAAATCTTCTAACAGCGGAGACACTGCAGCAAAAAGTGCGTTCGTTTACCGGCATCAGACGCCGACTAGATAAAAAAACAGAACAATCGTCAGTTTTATTGTATGAGGGCTTTGGCTCATCACACAGTAAGGCACAATCCGCTATTGTTGCAATGAAAACACATTTTCCTGAAAGACGATTATTGATTATTTTTGAGCCGCATTCACTTTCATGGCGTAGAAAAGAATATCTTAAGCACTATCAAGGGCTTTTTGATGACGCGGCAAAGGTGTTTGTCCATATTGATTCTGTGCCTGTACCAAAAGATGGCACTACCGTATCTGGTGAGGATTTATTTGCTCATATTAAAGATAGTGGTGTTGCTGCGGTACGCCTCAAGAGCGATCTTGCGCCAGTCCTTGAGGAAGTTCAAAAAGATGATGTCATCCTCTGTCTCTCTTCTGGTGACATAGGTGGCATTCTCCCGACTCTCACGCAAGCATTAGAACAGCGGTTTTCTGGTTAACGTAAAGAGCTGTATATGATACGTGTACTAATTGCAACTGGTGACTAATTGTTTCTTTTTTCTATCTTAAAAAATATGCCACCCACCTTATACTATTGTAGTAAGGATGGGTGGCGTGTTAGTAGTTAGCTATTCTTTTTTGTTGTGCTGGACTATTCCGTGTTGGACTACTCCTGCTCCAACTATAATAAACTTGAGATGCCCGCCGGTTATTACATTGCCCTGAAGGACGACTGCCGTCTTTCCTTCTTTGATGGACTCTTCTACGCCAGCTTTGTATGCACTGGCTGAAGCCATCGTTTTAGCAATTTTCTCACTATAGTCCTCAGCAATCTGCGCTCTTATACTGTCAATTTTGCTGAAATCTGAGACCTGGTACCTTCCCTTAGGGAGAGTAGATACCCGGAAATATACCTCTTCTTCAGACACAACGAACTTAAGATACCCACCGATTAGTCGGCTGCCCTGCAGAGTTGCTACAATTCGTCCTTCTTTGACGGACTCTTCTACACCGGCCTTGTATACACCGAATGAAGTCATCGTTTCGGCAACTCTCTCACCATAGTCCTCAGCAATCTGCGCTCTTATGTTGTCAATCTTGCTTATATCCGATATCTTGTAGACATTGCTGGGAGTAGTGGGTACTACTGCAACAGGTGTTTGATTTACCTGAGGTTTCTGAGTTCCCTGCTGTTTAAGAGGGCTTGAGTGTGCACCTCGGAGTCCGACTGCCTTGAATCCACGAATTGCTGGTACGGTACGGGTTACCTGTCTTCGAATTGTTATCCGTTTGGTACTGGAACCCTGAGCTTGATTGACTGGATACTTTTCAAGTAGCATTTCCAGCAATCCTATTGTTGCTCCGTCCTCAAGGTACTCTTTTCCTTCCTGCTTTGCTTGTAGGATCCTAACGCCAACCTCTTGGGCTTTTGGATTATCTTTCCCAAGATCTCTTCCTGTCAGATCAGACGCATACTCCAGTGCTTCCTCTAATGGGATCTTGTAGCCATCGTTGTCACTCTCGGTAGTAACGAATGTTGGCTCTATTGACCGAACAGGTTCTTTATCACTAGGATTTGCATCTGCAAAACTATGTGTCATGCATACGACAACAATGGTCGCTATAATGACTAATCGTTTCATTTTCTCTCCTCCTGAGAATGTGCCACCCACCTTATACCATGGTAGCAAGGTTGCGTGACGTTAGTAGTCAACTACTTTTTTGCTGTACTTAAGAACAAGCCCCTCTTGAGGTCTATTTTTCAGTATATCACAGAGTGCCTCTACCCATGATGCGGAACTCTTTTTCTGATGCGCGCTCAAAAATGTTATCCTGTTGCTTCTGTGCTTTCTGGTGCCCCCCATAGAAATTTGCATTGGAATATTATCTTTCTCTGGTTCAAATTTTTCATTCGGCTGAAATTCTTTTACTAGTAGCAGCACGTTATGGTGAATTATCCATGCCGAAATACAATAACGTCTCCGTCTTGGACAATGTATTCCTTTCCTTCCAGTCGCAAGTCACCGCTATCTCGTGCTGAGGCATATGAGCCGGCACTGATGAGGGTGTCATGCATGACGACTTCGGCGCGGATAAAATTCTTTTCAAAGTCAGTGTGAATCACTCCTCCTGCCTGTGGTGCTGTAGAGCCGGCAGGTATGCTCCACGCCTTGGTTTCTTTTTCGCCGGTAGTAAAAAATGTGATATAGCCCAGCGTTTTGTATGCCGACTGTATAATTGCATCAAGTCCACCGCCTGCGACCGCCAACTCTTTGCGCATATCTTTTGCCTCCTGCGGATCAAGTACGGATAGCTCTTGTTCAGTTAGTGCAGATATCGTAACTACTTCGCTTCCCGTTCGTGTTGCGCATTCCTGCACCTGCTCTACACTTTTCTCATCATAGTGTGTCCCAATGTTACACACATACATCACGGGTTTGACTGTGAGAAGACCTAATTCGCATAATTGTTTTGTTTTATCTTCTGTGAGTGAAAGTGATGCTACCATCCGCCCAGTTTGTAGCATTTTCACCACTTCCTCCAGTAGCGCTTTTTCGGCTATTGCCACCTTATCACCCCGTTTCACCTCTTTTTCAATTTTCTCTAATCGTCGTTCGGTGAGCTGCATGTCTGCCAATAGTAATTCTGTTTCTATTACTTCAATATCTCGTGTTGGATTGATATCGCCGTCTACGTGCGTTACTGCATCGTCAAGAAAACAGCGGACTGTATGCGCAATGGCATCCACTTCGCGAATGTGCGAAAGAAATGCATTACCCAGCCCTTCGCCAACTGAGGCACCGCGCACTAGCCCTGCGATGTCAACAAATTCAATCACTGTCGGTATAACCTTTTCAGATGCAGACATCTTTGCGAGTGTGGCAAGCCGCTCATCTGGCACTGCCACTACTCCGACAGACGGATCAATCGTGCAAAATGGGAAATTTTCTGCCGGTACTGATTTCTTTGTTAGTGCATTAAATAAGGTGCTTTTTCCTGTATTTGGTAATCCAACGATACCTATTGCTATGTTCATATTGTACTTGGCAGTATACCACCCAAACCTTGTGCATTAGCGGGTATTTTAAGGTAAGAAATCCTTATACAGATGCCTTTGTGTGCACCTTGTTTTCTTTTTGCTGTATTATTTTATCCCGCAGAGTAAGGGCAAGCACTGAGTATATTTGCGTTATAGGGAATCCGTGTTCATAGAGAGCGTCTTTTGCTATTCTCTGTGTTTTTTCGTCTAATTCCTCATAGATGTCTCGACTAACCTCTCGTGCTTTTTCTTCTATGTCCAATTTTATATCTAGGATGGAAAAGTGTTCGGCAGACAATCTCTCTAACCTGTCTTCTATTATCTTTTCGGCGTTTATTTTCTCTGCAATGTCTCTGCCGGCTTTGCTCAATCTTACTGGGCTGTTTGATTCTTCTGTGCCACCTCCCTCTTTTTGTGAAAGCATCTGTACAGCTACCTCAAGCCTAAAAATAGATTTTTGTATGTTAGATAGTTCTTTTTTAATGGCATCTACAACTTTTTCCTTCTCCTCCCACTTGCCCGCAAAAAAGGCAACTTTGTACACGGCAGCAATGCAGGTAGCAACTACCGTAATACCACCACCGATTGATGCAAACTCTAACCATGTCATAGTAATAATGTACCATCAGTGTACATTCTTGTGTCAGGTTGTCAAGAAATACACCCCAGGCATGCCGTGGGGAGAGGCGTTGATCGGCATCGCATCAAAATACCTAAAATCCCCCTTATTCTTGCATATCTTGGTATACTGTTATTATTCACTATGACACAAATATGACACAAAAACGCCCGCCAATTATTGCTGTAGTAGGTCATATAGACCATGGAAAGTCAACCCTTCAGCATGCGCTTCGTAAAGCAGATGATGACCTGTCTGAAGCAGGTGACATTACCCAGCACATTGGTGCATATGAATTGCATGCCCGATATGAAGGTGCGGAACGTAGGGCAACCATTATAGACACCCCTGGTCATGAGGCATTTTCTATGGTGCGAGAACATGGACTTGATCTTGCTGATATCGCTCTTTTGGTTATCTCCTCGGAAGAGGGGTGGAAAGAGCAAACTGCAGAAGCGTATGCCACGATACAGGAGAAGCAATTGCCGCATATTATTGTGTTTACCATGATTGACAAGTCGCAGGCGAATATAGAGCGTGCGAAGCAGACCGTGATGCAGGCAGGGGTGCTTCTTGAGGGGCTTGGTGGCTCAGTGCCGTGGATTGGGGTCTCATCAATCACTGCCGAAGGTATCAGTGACTTAGTAGAGCTCATATTCCTTACGACTGATGTATATGAAATTATAGAAGACCGAAAAGATGGTTCGGTCGGTATTCTTGTTGAGGCAGTGGTTGACTCAAAAATTGGCATAACCGGCACTGTTATTGTATTGCAAGGGGTGCTGGAGCAGAGTAAGTATATTCGTGTTGGTGACACTATCGCCCCGTTGCGCATTATGAAAGATGATAAAGGAGGAATGATCTCTGCCGCAAAGCCGTCTATGCCAGTACAAGTTGCCGGCTTTAATGCTATCCCACTGGTTGGCACTTCGGTGTTTCTGTATACGACAAAAAAAGAGGCGCTTGAAGCGATAGAGAAACATCAATCGCTCAGTAGTCAAAAGGATACTGCAGATGAGACAAAAAAGGTTGTTATCCCCCTTGTTTTGCGATCAGACACTGCATCTGGACTCTCCTCCATACAACAGGCGATTGATACGGTTGCCTCGGATGGTGTGCAATTTACGATCATCAAAAGTAGCGTGGGAAATATAACTGAAGAGGATGTTCGTCTCGCCCTTGCCCAGTCGGGCGGACAGGTGCTTGGTTTTCATACCCAAGCCGATCAACGGGCAAAGCATCTCGCCGAGCGGAGTAGTATTTCTATTAACCTCTTCCCTACTATCTATGAAGTGGTGCAATGGGCAACGCTACTTTCAACACAAAAACAAGAAGCGTATGAGATACAAAATCCGACTGGCACTGCAGACATTATTCGTATTTTTGAAGAACAGCAAGCGCAAAACATCTACATTGTTGGCGCACAAATACAGAATGGCTCTTTTTCTGTGGAACAGCATATCGCTATTCTCAGAAATAAAGACATTGTTGGGCGGTTTGTCGTTGAGTCCATTGAGCAGCGAAATAGTACACAGGAGATGGCATCTGGTGAAAAAACACAGTTTGCAATGCGTATTCGTGGCACTGGTGAGGTGAAGGTGAGTGACACTGCATTTGCACTTCCTTAAAAGCAACGTACTATATTTACCACTATGCAAAAGAACCCATTTCGCACCGGTAGAGCACATACCGTACTACATCAGGCAATAGCCAATTTTCTCAAAGAAAATGCTAATGATGAGCCATTTATTACTATATCGTATATTGACCTCAACAAAGCAGGAACAACCGTTACGGTCTATTGCTCTGTCTTCCCAAAAGAGCAACAAGAGTCAGTGCTCACTTTTCTTAAACGTAAAGAATCTCATTGTCGTGATCATCTTAAGAAACACACTGCCTTACGTATAGCCCCTGCCGTTCGCTTCGTCCTTGCAAAAGAGGTTTCTTTTGATGCTTGAATCACCGATGGCATCCTGTTTGCTTTAAGATGGTACTTGTTGCCATGGTGGCAAATAAAAAAAGCGGTAATGCCTAGGCATTACCGCTTCCTAATGAACAAAACAACTAGCGAATGAACAAAAAACATGGAACTGTCCGAGGACAGTTTCGCCACCATGCTTTTCATTCCATTCATTACCAGTGTACCGCCATCACCACTTTCAAGCAAGAGGATATTTTCAGAGGCGTGGGCGGGAATCGAACCCGCGTATAGAGGTTTTGCAAACCCCTGCCTTACCACTTGGCTACCACGCCAGTACTGGTATTCTGCCATAGAAAAATAAAAACAGCACACCGTTTTATAACGGTATGCTGTTAGCTAAAGATCACCCACCTTTTTTGCCGCTCGCTTTTGCCCGGCGGCTTTTAACTTTTTCTCCACACTCTTTTTTGCAGATTTATACTGCTGCTCAGTGAGTGTGCTGAGCCACACATCAACACCATCCTTCCCAACAGAGAACCGGTAGATATGCATGCCTTTCTTTCCCATGAAAAGCACTATACCCATTTTTGTTTCATCTCCCCTGCTCTCTTGGAACTTGCCACTGATTACCTTCCCTTTTAGATTGAGAAGAAACGTGTCAGCGGACTTGCCAAACGCTCTTTCAGAGATTAGCAGTGAAGGGGCTCTCTGCTCTCCATGCATTGCTTCATCTGCGACCATCGCTGGCAGAGAAAGCGTCTTGGTTGCAACCGCTTTTTCTCTTCCCAGTAGCAATCGCAACTTTCGGCTGAGTGGGCGTAGGTAGAGATTGTTTCCTCTGTACAGCGCAACCATCTCAACCTCTTCTGCTTCAAACACCACTCCAATTTTCTTTTCAAACCCGGGAAGGGAAAGAAAAACTGCGCTTTCTTCTTTATCAGAATCAGAATTTGCGGCTGCATCCGTAAAGGATAGCAAGCATATCACTACCCTTGCTATCAGCAAAACTTTCTTCACAATTCACCTCTCCAAATCCAATCAAAATCAAAATATCAACTTACTATATATTATACCCCATTTCTTCTATTTTGACAAGTTCTTGATAGCACCTTTAAGGTTTACTACACCACCAGTCAATTTTTGAAATAAGTGCCGAGGAGAGGACTTGAACCTCCATGGGTGTAACCCCGCTGGTTCCTAAGACCAGTGCGTCTACCAATTCCGCCACCTCGGCATGTCCGCCCACTAGGGCTCGAACCTAGGACCTACCGGTTAAGAGCCGGTTGCTCTACCAACTGAGCTATGGGCGGAGTGAGCAGACAGTAAAAGAATACCACAGTATTCTTTTGTTTCTGCGAACGACAAGTTTATCAAACTACGGCTTGATATGGGCGGAGTGAGCAGACAGTAAAAGAATACCACAGTATTCTTTTGTTTCTGCGAACGACAAGTTTATCAAACTACGGCTTGATATGGGCGGAGTGAGCAGACAGTAAAAGAATACCACAGTATTCTTTTGTTTCTGCGAACGACAAGTTTATCAAACTACGGCTTGATATGGGCGGAGTGAGCAGACAGTAAAAGAATACCACAGTATTCTTTTGTTTCTGCGAACGACAAGTTTATCAAACTACGGCTTGATATGGGCGGAGTGAGCAGACAGTAAAAGAATACCACAGTATTCTTTTGTTTCTGCGAACGACAAGTTTATCAAACTACGGTCTGATCTTGGCAATGAATGGGTGTTTTATAGTATACCGCAAAAGACAGTTACAATTTCCGCATACTTGCTATACTGAATGCATAAGCCGGAGTGGCGGAATTGGTATACGCGCACGACTTAAAATCGTGTATCGCAAGATATGTGGGTTCAAGTCCCACCTCCGGCACAAAAAATTCTGCCTCCTCGTGGCGTCTACTAGTCAGCGTCAATCAGAGATTGCCGGCATTGGTATACGCACTGGTCTTATAGCAGTGAGGTTACACCCATGGAGGTTCAAGTCCTCTCCTCGGCACTAAACACAATTCCGCCACCCTATTGGGTGGCGGTCGTTTATTTTTAATAAAAAAATTGGCACCGATTCATTGCTGAATCAGTGCCTGAGTTAAAAGATCAATTATCGGCGCAATCCTCGGAACCTTCGACGCTCCTGCCACTCATGTGAGTGGTTTGAGTGGTGCGTCCCGAGGGCACGAAACCCTATGATTGCCGGCCGAGTGCGGCGAACTTCTTCCCGTACTAGAAATCTCTTGGTGCCGGCCGACCCTTCCAAGGAGATTATGGGGGCGTTATAATGCACCGTCATATCTCCTCCGGCAGTGTGGGCAACACCACTGTTTCCTACGGAGGTAACAGTCCGGGATTTGTTCACCGGGTACTTCTCAAGAAGCTTCTCCAGCAACGCAATGGTTGCTACGTCTTCCAGTTTTTCCTTCCCTTCCTCCTTCGCTTGGAGGACCTCAAGGGCTACCTCCTGGACCTCTGGGTTGTCTTCCCCGAGGTCCTGCCCTGTCAGTCCAGCCACCCACTCCAGGACCCCTTCTAGGCTGATATGTTTTGGTAGCCCTACTATCCTGGCGTTGGAGCCAATGTCTGTCCCCAGATCAACCTTTACGGTCAAATCTGTCTCTAGAGCCTGCCCTTTTTTTAATGCCGGATCAGGACGATGCCCAAGGCGGAATACCTCGTCGGCATTAGCAAGTGTAACATTAGCCACCACAGTGAAAGCAAACATAACAAACAATTTTAAAAATTTCATTTCCTTTTCCTTTCCTGGCAAAATGCCAGGGTAAAAATTGAGTTTTTCATCAGAACCTCTGATGATTATTTTTCGGGCACATAGCCCGCATAACATGACTAAAAACTATCACGTTATGTGGACTATGTTTCCTTTTAAGATTTTCAATGTGTCTCTATTTCGTCCTACCATGGACTCATCAGGTAAACGGTATCAGTTTACGATAGAGGGAGTTTTTTAATAGAACTCCTTGGAAAACTATAACAGATTCTGTTCACACGCTCTGTTGGACGTGTAAATGTTCGCTATTCTGGCACTACGCTTAGTGCCAATCCATCTCTTGATACGTCAAGTTGAACGTATCCCCCCACAATCTTCTTTCCGTCCAGCTTGACGGGGATACCCTCTCTCTTAATGAAATCTGTTGCCGCCTGCTTGTATGCGGCAGTATTTAGAGGGATACTGACTTCGTGATCCTTATAAATTAAATCCTTTACCTTTTTCACGGACTTATCACTTATCTCTCTGAGTCCGTATGATCCCAGGATTCCGGGATCGGCAGAGGCAGTTTCCTTGGCAGTGGCGGTTTTTCCATCTTCCTCCTCCACCTTCTGAAACATGACTACTTGCCTTACGGCGTAGTCATATCCCATATAACAGGGAAAAGCATTAGATGGGTTTTCAAACCCATTTTGATACTGAGAGAAGACCTCCATGATCTCCTTTCTTCCCTGCAGACATCCATACCCGAAATGGGTTTCTTTCGGGTCTTGATCCAGGACCCTTTGAATCACCGCCTGGAGCTGTGCCCGATTCTTAATTTCCATTGGAATCAGCTCGCGGACATTTCGGTAGGACAACACTTTTGGTTCTGTCCCAGACTTGCTTTCCCGAGTCAATCTTACGAATTTATTGGGAAATTCCGAGTGTTGGTAGATCCTCTGACCTTTTACATCCTCATACAGACCAAGCTGGTCGAGGATGTGGGTTTCCAGATCGTCTATGGAGACCTGGGTCCCGAGCAGTGCTGATCCGACCCTGTAAGACTCCCTCCATAGATCTTCTGGGCTTAATACCCTTATATCTACGTCTGTTTTCACAGACGGCACCTCTACTGTCAGCTTTGACCTGTGAGGCCAATAGCTGACAAGTGCCCGACGAGTGTTCGTCTCCTTGACAATCTCTTCAATCGCCTCTTGGAGGCGATCTGGATCTAGGTCCAATGCCTCGGCAAACTTATTCCGTCTTTCCTGGTGGACCGGGTGGGTACTTACTGCTCTACGCTCCATGTAGGGCAGGAACCGAACAGAAGGCATACTCTGTTCAGACCCTTTCTTATATGCCCACCACACTTTGGCGGACATAATCCCTGGAGTTGCCTGGATCTCAAAAAATTTGAGATCTGACTCAAATCCTTTTTGAGCTGCTTCCAGGATTGCCTCTTTGTCAGCCGATCCGACAATAGAGGCGATCTCAACTTCCACAAACTCTCTCATTGTCTTAAATGAAGGGGTCTGTAACTCGCCCGGAGTAACGAGCGGGTTGTTTCCAATCGTGAACCATTTCATGCCCCTCTTAATGGGGTATGCTTCTTCACGATCTTTGCAGCCCTCCACCGTGGCAATTCCCACTACCCGATGAATTGGCTCCTCTTCAACCTTCTCGTCAAGGTCGACTGAGAAGAAGAGGGGGAAATTCCTTGACCCTCTTGCGGCGTCAAGTGTCGCTTGGGCTCCGCCCTCAACGCTAAAGCGGGAGAGGGCGCTGACGAGATGTTTGTATTCCTCGTCATCTCCAACACGGAGAAACCCTTTTGCATCTTCAAAGGTCATGATCTGTTTCATATTCCGTTCAACCATGAGGCGGGATATGGAGAGATCAGGTTTGACCTCTTCGATTTCGGATTCGGAGGGCTCTAGATTTTCATCCAAGCCCTCATCCGAATCCTCTTCAACTTCAACCTTCTTGATAGCGTCAACGATTCTGTTGACGCCGGGAATGGAAACATGTTCCCCATTCCATGCTTTTAGCACGAATGAGGATGCTATCAACACCAACCCGAGCAACACCAATCCTAATACTTTCATTTTTTTCCTCCCCCGTATTGCGGGATTTTTCCCGCGTGGCGGGAGTTGTTTCTTTTGTGATCTAAATTTTTTGTTTTGAATGAATTAGGTTACACACTCTGTGCAACCTATATAAAATAACGATATATATTACTTTATATAGGATGCTCAGAAAGCGATTTCTGTCTATAATATACCATTTTGAGTATATTTTGTCAACCCCTCTTGAATGTAGATGATGGTATCTTTTAGTAGTGTACCACATGTCTTGAAATGCTCACTATGTTTGAAATACCCTTTTGTATTAGGGTTTTTAGGAGTATAAAAAAATGCCCCCTACTATAAAAGTAGGAGGGCTTGGTGTTCTTAAAGGATCAATTATGCTTCAACGGCTTCCGCAGTATCGGCAGTATCGGTATCGGCGTTTCGGTTCCGGTTTCGGTTCCGGTTTCGGTTTCTGCGCCGAGGCGTTGCCGCTGTTTCGGTTTCACGAGCGCGTTTCTCACGAAGTGCTTCAGCCATGGCCTCTTTCTCTTCTGCAGCCGATGCCTTCTTGGCATCCCGCTTCTCTTTCCAGGACTTTGCCATGGAGAGAACTTTCCCGGACGCTATCCACAGCAGGATCACTATGCCGGCAAAGACGATTATGTCTGCCAAGTCCATCCCGCCATTTGTGGGTGGGAAGGCGTTTTTTTCCTCTTTCTCTACAACCTCAGTTTGACCGAGGAGAGAGAGGAGATAGGTGTTTGCCAATGCATACCCTTCGACCGATTGCAGGACTCGATCCATCTTTGCCAGTGGCAAATTTGGATCTGTCGCCGCGACAGTCAGTGCCTGGGCGGTTCGATTGTTTTCGCTTATGGCGCTCTCTATTGCCTTGCGGTCTCCAGATTGCAGGTCTTTGTATCGATCTGCAATCGCCTTCTGTCCATTCCCATAAACTAAGCCGAGGGTGATCTGACGCTTAACTATTGGATCGTTAATTGCGTTGATGATCTCCGCGGCATTTTCTGTTTCACCTTCAACGACCACTGTGGAACCCTCTTCAGCGTTAAACTTTGAAGAGTATTCTATAGTGACGTCATTTACGCCATTCGCCTCATTTGCGGAGGCAGGCGTCTCGTGTGTGGCAACTTCTGGTGTCGTTGCTGTTGTGCCGAAGGACACACCGTCAATGGCCACTGCTGAAAGGGTGAGAACCATAATCAAAAAAGCTGCTGTCGTACTAATCTTTAAAAACATTTTCAAATTTCCTTTTTTTCTATGACCAACCAATGATTATAATACTCAAAAAAAATGATTTGTCAACCCATGACCTTGTCCCGTGCAATATACCACTGCTTAACACGCTGTATGGATTCATTCTTACGAGAACATATAGCACACGCCCCCTTGTCTTGTAATAAAAAAATCACCCCGAGAAAAGAAAACATAGAAACTATGTATTTTCTCAGGGCAATTGGATGGAACTCTACTCAACATTCAGTCCGGGCTTAGTTGCCCCAATGACCGTGGAGCCCCCCTTGAATTGGTGATTAAAGGTCGCCTTGACCTTCATATCAGTTTCTCGATCTGTGTTAGCAAGGCCGACTAATGCTTCTTTTCCGACCCTGAATCCATGTTTCGGGGCGCCAACAACTTTGGCTCCCCCTTTTGCGTCAAATGTCTCGTTTCCACGAATGACTAGCCGCACAGGGCGACGGGTATTCCCGTTGATTTCCCCGACTTGTGGGGCACGTGCTTTTTGCACTCCGATGGCGGTTGCCGCCTTCACCTGGACGTCTTGCTTCACGATCACTTTCAGATCAAGCTCAAGGTCTTGAGGTGTTGCAACAGCTGTAACCTCGGACGGAGTGGTTTCAACCGGGACCTCTATTACTTCAGGGGTGACAGTTCCACAACCGGCCACAAGTGCCACTGTTATCGCCAGTGCGAACGCGATCATTAAATTTCTCATCATCTTCTCCTTTGCCCGCAGTAACGCAGGCAAACTGTGAGTGAATTTCTTGTTTCAAAAGGACAAACTTGGGAAAAGTATACCAAAAAAAAGTGGTCATGTCAACTGCACGTGGTTTCCATGAGGTGCTGTAAGGAAACTTGGATGTCTGATTCTGCCAATCTGCCGACAAAGCTGATAATTGTCCAGACAGAGGTGATGATGAAAATGCCTACAATACTCCAGCCGAGTTTGGCAAAAAGGTCTTTTCTTTCTGTTGATTCTGCACCGGCAATGAGCTTTATACTGATAATAATGAAAAATAGGATGGCAATGAAAAGCATTCCTGCCATTAAAGGGTTTACAATGTGGTCAAATAGGTTGTCGGCTATGTTCTTTGCTGAGAGGGCGTATGTGAGCATACAGGTTTAGTATACAAGGTTTATTAGGTTTTAGAGCGATTCTACTTTTCGGAATTCTATATTTGGATCGGGCTGTGATGACCCCCCTGTTCCTAACACTGCAGTTTGTAGAAAATACACTAATCCCCACATGCTTACTAATACAAAAATACCTATAATGCCCCATAGTATTCGCTTTTTTGCATCTTCCGATGTGGCATTATCCTTGCGAATATAGTCCACTAGTCCCCAGAAAAAATAAAGGAAAATCAAGGTAACAGCTACGATAATGAGTGCTCTTATTGCCATAGAAAAATCATCAAATAGGAATAGTATTCTATCTATCTCTTGCAGGGCAGGACCTTTATCTCCTGTGTCTGCAAAAACCATTCCATGCGAGAGTGTCAGCATATTTAGTTACCTGTATACACTTGGATTCCTCTGTTTACATTTTTAGATATTCTTCTACAATTTGTTGTAAGATGATGGCATTGCTTTGGATCTACACATTCTGTTATTCCCTTTCTTCCACTTTTTGTATAGCAGGGTTTTTCTGCAGCACCAGCCCCAGGGATAAGCCCTGTGGTGTCCTGACCTGCAGCACTTAGTGCGTTTATATCCTGCTGTGTAATAGTATAGTTATATACGGTAGTATCACCTTCACTGAAATTTACTGTAGGCAAGGTCAGATCGTCAACCACTTCCCCTGCATTAATTCCTAATACTCCACGCACAAATCCGATGATACCCCATAAGGTTACAATCACAAAAATCGCTGCTAATGAGTAGCCCATCCTTGTTTTTGCTGCCTCTTTGTCCTCTTCATCTCTAATGTATTTTACCAAGTTCCAGAAGAAGTAAAAGAATGCGGCGGTTACCACAATACCTACCATTGTTTGTAAGAGTACTGCAAACACGTTTGCCCCTTCGTAGAAGTTGCCTATTGCGTATGCAATGGTTCCGCCACATATAGGTGCACCTCCTCCTGTTGGGTGTGTATGTGAGTCAGCGTTTGTGCAGTGTTCTATTGGAAGATTATTAACAAGGTAGGGATCGGCATATGCTGTGTGTTGCGAGAGAGTAAAAAGGAATACTATACTCGTAATGATCGCTACAATGAAAAAGATCTTGCTTATTGTTTGATTGTTGTGTATGCTATTCATATGTAGTAAGTATATCCTGTTTTCCATGTATTAAAGATAGTATGTGGATAAAAAATGGAGTCACTTTCTCAATAAAATCTTGTTTTTTCTGCCTTGTGCTTTACAAATAATCTTGCCGGCAATGTAGTTATATCACAGGGTTGACAAAAATAATGGCAAGTGCTATAGTGCTATCAGTGGTCGGGAAGCGTGGAGAAATCCCGCGTACCGGGACCCTGCTCTTTGATCACAGGAATTAATTGTGTTGAGGTGTTTAGTAACGTTCGTTGAAGGTCAGAGTAAGCGTGTGCCTTGGTTGGTTGCGCTGAAGATCTCCGAACTGTGAAAGACCATACCTCCTATTTTACTTCCTAGGCCATGGGTGGTCAGCGAATATAGTGCTTCTGGCTCATTCGCTCCCCTGGTTGAATTCTTACTTTCTAAAATTGCTCCCACTGTGTTTAAGGAAGGACGCGACCAACGTCACTGACCTTGCACTTTTAACCGACCAACCATCGTGTGGTTGAGCAGTGAGTGATACTAAGTAGACCCATTATGCCCAGACAATCGCGTCTGGGCATATTCTTTTATGTCTATATACTATGCACACATTGACATTGTGTGCGTTTTTTATTGACATACCACTTGTTCTTGCTTTATCATATAGGTATATGGTGTGGGGTTTGAATTCAAGTAACTTGTAAGCAGGAGGTGTACTAGTGAAACGGTTTGTTGTATTTTTTTTATTTTGCGTTGCTAGTTGTGTGTTGTTGCTGTATGGGTGTGGCAGTACGACACGCAGTGTCGGAGGTGGCTTATTGTTCAGCAACACACGTCGCTCAATTACGGCCATCGTTGTACATCACACTGCTGGCACGGCGAGCAATGATATACAGCAGGTTGCATCAGAGATTTCCCGGTTGCATAAACGGAAGTTTCGTAAGATGCGTAAGAGTGTTGGGTTGCATGTTGCTTACCACTACCTGATTACGCCAAATGGAAAGGTGTGGAAAGTGCGCGATCCGGATGATGTCGGCTATCACGCTGGCAACTGGAGTATCAATAAGCGATCTGTTGCTGTTTGCGTGGTTGGTGATTTTTCAAAGTATCACCCGACCCGTGCGCAGGTACGATCTCTTGACACGCTGGTCAAAAAGATGCAGAGAGAGCGACAGATCAAGAATGTAATTCCACATTCTTATTGCAGAGCAACGCTCTGTTGTGGCGAATACCTGAAGCGAGAAGTTCGTAATCTCTCGTGGGGGAGATATTTTTAACAACTATGATCTTTACTATTTGAATACCTAACACACACTGTTGTGTTAGGTATTTTTTTTATCCGGTAAATATAGTACGCAGAAGATATACAAATCCCCAGAGGGAGAAGACAGCGAAGAGTGTGAGGATGCCGTAAAGGAGACGTTTCTTGGCGAGGTCTGCCATGTTGCTGTCGCCTTTACTTGCCCCGCGCATGTAGAGAACAATACCGTATATAAACATGAAGAGGAGAATAGTTACTGCAAGCGGTATAAGCACTCCGCCAAGCGCTTGAATGACAAGATCTACTATGCCCTTGAGTGAGAGATTCTCCCAAGTTGGTTGGGCGTACACGTTGCCTACGCTTGTTGCCATAATGCAGAGCAAGGGTATTGTTATTATTTTTATATATACACTCCTTTTCATACTTCTCCTTCTTCCTGACCTCCAATAACCTCCACCTTATACTCATCGTCCAGCACATCGTTGAGTGTATTTTGAATTACAAAGAGAATGCCACGCGCGCCGAGAACGAGAAACAAGCCAACCAAAGACCACGCAAAAGCATCTTTCCACTTCGTATAATCAGCATTTTTTTCTTTGCCGGCAAGCACCATACGGAAACCAATGTAGGCAATGCCGAGTACAATAATAGGCATTAAGATAATAGTAATACCCTCTGTCAGTGCCAGTATGAGTTCGCCGAGTGTATCATATTCCAATGGGTTACAAAAAATAACATCGGGGTCACAATCCGCATATGCAAGGGTTGGAACAAATAGTGCAACTGCTGACAGTATAATGGCGTGTACCATATTAGTTGCAGTATACCATCGTTGTTTTTGCTGTTGCTTATTTGGTGGTGGGTAGGGCTATCTACTCAAACAGTGTTTCAATAACTCTTGCCTCTTGCTTTGCTGTGCGGATACCGATGATGACATTCTTTAGTGCATTGAGCGTACCTGATATCATGCCTTGAGAGAGTGGTATACTTCTGCTACTAAAGAGCGTGTCAATGAATACTTGATCAGACGTGGTAGTGGCATTGAAAAATGCTTCTATTTTTCTTGCTTCTTCGTCTGTACTGGTGAGTGCCAATCTTGATGCGCGATCAAAATTGTTAATTGGCACTGGTAATGAGGTTGCTTGAAATATTTCTGTCGGAAACCGTTGTATTGTTGTTGCCACATCAAATACAACCTGATGTGCGGGTCCCAGATGCCTGTTTTTTTTCGGAATAGCAAGAGCGTATAGTTTTGTCGGCACTACTGCTACACTGTTGGTAGCAAGTTGTGGCAATGGGGCAACCTGTATCACAATATTTGGATTCGCTCGTTGCAGGTCTTGATATTCGCTAATAAATCCCGGGTAAAATAAGAGTTGATTTCCAACAAACATGCTTCGCGCATTTAGAAATGTTTCACCCCATGTCTGTATAGGTGAGCGCAGTGCGACAAATCTTGTATAAAATGTGATAAGGTCTTCTGTTGAGGGTGAGGCAGTGCCAAACTCCCGTGCCTGTAATATAAGTGTTGCAAAGAGATGTGGTGCATTGGCATAGTTACCGTAGGCACCGAGTGGTATTATTGCCTTGTCAGTTTTCCTGTATGCCTCAGCAATCTCCTGATATTCTTTTTCAGTAAAATCTTCCCATACTTTCGGCAGTTGGCGTAGATTACTTTGGCGGCGCAGGCCTTCGTTGTAATACAGCACTAAACTGTCCGCCACTACCGGCAGGGCAATATAGCCACCTGGACGTAAGAATATATTTGCTGGTGGGATGAATAGGTTCTGATACCCTGCAACAGTGGTTAATGGATGGTGCCCAAACGGGATGGTTTTTAATGCCGTATGCTCAAACGCAAGTACCTCAGCCGACTCCAGCAGTAGCATATCTGGAGATCGTTCATCATATGCAACCGCTCGTACATACTCACTTTCTATGGCATTGGCACTCTTTTTTACATACTGCACTGTATCATATCCCTTAGCCACACCACCCTGCGCCCTTCCAAGTATGGTATTTGCTACGCCGGCATCCAGTGTTCCCCATACAATAATTTCAATATGCTCCCGATTTTGTGCCGATCCTGATTCTGAAGATGTTGCTTGCTCGTTTTTTTGCAGGAGACCATACAACGCCAAACTACCGAAGCCGACAAGGACAAAAAAGCCGAATACAACATAGGTAACGATTTGAAAATTTTGTTTGTTCATACCCTGACTAACAGTTACTGCACCATAGTGCTTGCAGTCAGTATATCATCTCCTTTCAGTTTCATAACCCGCACCCCCTGTGTTTGTCGTCCACGTTCAGGTATTTCACTTGTTGCCATCCGTACTATTTGTCCTTTCTTAGACATTGTAATTAATTCATCATCTGATTTTTCAAGCAGTATGTGAATGCCGACAACCTTTCCGGTTTTTGTTGTCACTTCAGCGGCCTTGATACCGCCACCGCCGCGTTTCTGTATCTTGAATAATGAAACCTTTGTCTGTTTGCCATATCCTTTCTCAGCGATAGTTAATAGACGACTTTTTGCTTTTGCATCTTCCTGTATTACTAGCGCGCCGATAACGCTGTCTTCTTTTCCGAGCCGTATTCCACGGACACCTTTTGCAGAGCGACCGGATGCTCGCACTTCTTTTGCCGTGAAGCGAATTGCCTTACCGCCCCGACTTACCAGAATGATTGTGTCTTCGTTCGCGCAGAACATCGTATTCACTAACTGGTCTCCCCGATCAAGCGAAACGGCTATGATTCCGCTCTTACGGATATTCTCAAACTGGTCTATCGTAACTTTTTTAATTGTCCCGTTTTGTGTTACAAAGAAAAGATATGCATTTTTCTTTGTGTCTTGTGATACTGGTATTATGGATGTTACTCGTTCATCCGCGTCTATTGAGATAAAGTTGACCAGCGCACGCCCTTTGCTGGTTCGTTTTGCTTCAGGTATCTCGTATGCTTTTAGTTGATACACTTTACCCTTGTCAGTGAAAAAGTAGAGTGTGTCGTGTGAACTTGCGCTGATAGAGATAGTGGTAAAATCCTCTTCTTTCAATTCTGCCCCTTTGGTGCCGATGCCGCCGCGTCGTTGCTGTTTGTATTCATCATTGGTAGTGCGCTTGATGTATCCGCCCCCGGTAATCATAATGATGCACTGTTTTTCAGGGATAAGATCTTCATCGGCTACTGCGTTATGTGCCTGACTTACTATCTTAGTACGACGGTCATCTCCAAACAGATCCCGTGCTTCCTGTATCCCTTTTCCTACCTCTTCATCAACTTTTTTCTTGCTTTGTAAAATATCTTCTAACCGCTTAATGGTTTTCTTCAAATTCTCCAATTCATCTTCCACTTTTTTTCGTTCCAGTCCCGCGAGTTTTTGTAATCGCATTTCTAAAATGGCATTTGCCTGCACTTCGGAGAATGTGAATGTTTTCATCAGTGCTTTTCGCGCATCAGACACTGCCTGTGATTTTCTGATGAGTGCAATAATCTTATCTATATGATCCAGTGCTTTTTTTAATCCTTCTACAATATGCGCCCGCTCTTTTGCCCGCGTTAAATCAAATTTGACTGCCCGTTCAACAATTATTCGCCGATGATCTATGTATGCCTGTAGCAGTTGATGCAGGGTTAGCGTTTGTGGTATACCGTTGAGCAGTCCGACGACGTTGTAGTGATACGTTTCCTGCAGTTGCGTGTGCTTGTAGAGCGCGTTTTGTAGTCGATGAGGTTGCGCGTTTGCTTTTAATTCAATGACAATGCGTATATCGTCTGTTGATTCATCACGAAGATCCTTGATACCTTCTATTTTTTTATTACGTACCAACTCTCCTATTTTTTCAATCATTCGCGCTTTGTTTACTCGGTACGGAATGGAACTAATAACTAAACTGACACCTTTTTTATCTTCTACAATCTCAACTTCACCTCGCACCAAAACACCGCCCCGCCCAGTTGCATATGCCTGTGCTATGGCTTTTTTATCATATGCAATCGCACCCATTGGAAAATCAGGTCCTTTGATGTGCTCTAACAGGTCTTCCGTAGTGGCATCAGGATCTTTGATCAGGTGTGTCAGTGCATCGCACACCTCCCGCAAATTGTGTGGCGGAATATCTGTTGCCATACCAACTGCAATGCCGAGTGTTCCGTTGGCTAATAAATTTGGCACTTTTGCTGGCAGTACCTTCGGCTCTTCAATAGTGTTTTCATAATTTGGTACGAAATCTACTGTTTTCTTTTCAATATCTTCCATCATCTTTTCTGCATACGCAGACATCTTTGCTTCAGTGTATCGTTCTGCCGCAGGTGGATCGCCATCTATAGAACCAAAGTTTCCCTGTCCAGTTACCAAAGGATACCGCGTAACAAAGTTCTGGGTCATTTTTGCCATCGCCTCATATACCGCCAAATTGCCGTGTGGATGATACTTACCAAGTGTTTCACCAACCACGGTTGCAGATTTACGGGTCTTTGTGGAATGTCGCAATCCCATGCCAAACATCGCATAGAGAATACGTCGTTGCACTGGTTTCAAGCCGTCCTGAACATCAGGCAATGCTCGTGCGGTAATAACAGACATTGCATAGTCCAGATACGCACTACGCATCTCTTCGGTGATATCTTTACTAAAAATCTTTGCACCCTGATTTGCCGTGTCTTCTGCCATACTTTCTTTGTTTTAGTATAACACATTACCCATCATTGCTTATGGTGTCTGGTTGGTTATTTCTTTCAAACAGAAAGGCAGGTTTGTATAAAAAGAGTGCGATTGGTATCCATACTACACAGATTACAATACATGCAATCATCGCACGCCGCTTCTTTTTTTCGCTCTGCTCTTTTTGTCGTTGTAGAAACTCCTCAGGATGCATAGGTCTTTACTTACGAAAAGATAATCACTTTTGTCTTCCCTTCTAATAGCTCTTTTTTCTTGAGCGTATACTTACCAGTCACCTCTTCACTATCGCCCATTTCTTTTGCTAGTTTCTTTTTTAGCGCCTCATTGTTACCAATTGGCACAATTCGTTGCGCCTGCGTTGTGACAGCAATGCCAGCAATGCCGATTGCATCTATCCGCTTATCTTCTGTTGTAGGAGAAAATGCAACGAGCATGTCAATGTCACCAATCTCAGATATCGTCTGTGCTACTTCTTTTTGTCCAACAACGTCGCCTAGCACCAGCACCCGAATACCTTCTGCATCTATACACCATGTTGTTGTCTGCACACGCACACCTTGTACTACTGTTTCCGTGCTAAACCCTTTGATGTATATATTTTCTTTTTCATACTCACCAGCATTTTGAAATAGCTGCTGTTCCCTGCTGTCTGCTTTCAGTACATGCGCCCAGTCGCCGACTGGTACCGGATAGGTGGAGAGGATAATAGCAGGCGGTACCCCCTTGCTCTTTTCAGGAGGGTTAATGGCGACAACACCTTCAGAAAATTTTAAGGCAATACCAGTGATTGCTGTCTGATGGATTTCCATAGAGAGATGTTGGTAGTATACCATCAACATACCATACAACATTACACACCTTTCTACCTACACTATGCCAAATTTTTTGCTTCAGTACAACGTTGACAGATAGACACATCTCTTATTTTGTACATGAGACGCGCGAGGCAATCTTGCCGGCTGTATTATCGCAAACAAGATGTGATGCTTTTTTTTATAAAAAATACACGGTATACTATTCTTGACACTATGTCAGGTTTGACACTATTATGATGTCAGGTCAGTATTGTATATAGTCAGTATATTATATTACAAAAATATATAACCATATGTCTACAGCAACTACAACAGAGGGCGCACAAATAAAAACACCCGAAACTTATGCCGTTGGTGATGTGGTGGATGGAGTTGTTGTTGCCGTGGATCGGTCGGTTGTATATGTAGATCTCTCCCCGATTGGCACTGGCATTATTTACGGCAGAGAGTTTTCTGTCGCAAAGGATATTTTACGAAAGACGCATGTTGGTGATGCTATTTCTGCACAAATTATTGAATTAGAAACATCGGATGGTTATATTGATCTTTCACTCAAGGAGGCACGAAAGGCGTTTATTTGGAGTGAAGCGGAGGAGTCATTGCGCAATAAGCAGGTGTATGAGGTGGTTGTTAAAAATGCAAATCGTGGCGGGTTGGTTATAGAGTGGAATGGTGTTCGTGGTTTTCTACCTGCCTCACAACTCACTGAGGAAAAATATCCGAAGGTGTTGAGTCGAGATAAAGACAGTATCTTAAACGAGCTTAAAAAATTTGTGGATACAAAGATGATGGTAACTATAGAAAGCGTTGATCCCGATAATGACACTATTATTTTTTCAGAACATAAAGATGGCACAACAGGCAAAAAATCTACCGGAGAGTCAAAGCCGGCAAATGAGTATAACGTAGGTGACATTAAGAATGGTATTGTTACTGGCGTGGTTGACTTCGGTGCTTTTGTTACTGTTGACAATGCTATTGAGGGCTTGGTGCATATCTCTGAAATGGATTGGGGATTGGTTGATGATCCGAGAAAATTCTGTACTGTTGGCAATCAGGTACAGGTAAAAATTATTGATATTGAAGATGATAAATATTCATTTTCATTTAAGGAATTGCATAAGAATCCGTGGGAGGAGATTCATGAGCGACACAAAGTCGGTGATATGGTCTCTGGCGTGGTGATTAAATATGGCGGATTTGGTGCATTTGCTTCAATCAAAGCTGGTGTGTCGGGCTTGGTGCATATTTCAAACTTCGCTGATGAAAGTGATTTGCGAAATTCGTTAGAAATTGGCAAAACATATGAATTTGTTATTACTAACCTTGAGCCAAGTGGGCAGAAACTTACCTTAGTGCCTAAAGACCGTTATCAGCCAGAAGCAGCTCCTGCAGCACAGCAGGCATCGGAAGAAAAATCTGGATAATCCATACTGTGGTGTTATTTTTTGTTTTTGTGTAGCGCTGTCTGTGCCGGCAGTTGGTTGAGTATGATATTTGGTAGTGTGGTATGTACTGTGTGCGTGATACTATTCATGTCAGATGATGGTATTTTCTTTAGTACATACTCTTTAAGGTCGCCGTTATCTTTTCCCACACCTATTCGTAGACGGAAAAATGCATTTGTGCTTAACGCATCAGCGACCGAGGCAACACCGTTGTGTCCCCCAGGACTTTTGTTGTATGATAAACGGATTGAACCGACTGGTAAGGCAACTTCATCGTGTACCACCACTAATCGCGTTGGATCAATTTCCAGCAATGCATCTTGCATATCCCGTCCAGTTTCGTTCATGAAGCCATTAGACACCATACAGGCGACTCGGTGTGGGCCAAGCAGTAAGCACCCTACCCTACCCTTTGCCACGGTATGCCATTTACCTCCATCCTCAGACACTAACCCTTCAATCAGGTCTTTGCCGATGTTGTGTCGCGTACCCCGATATTCCGGCGGATTACCCAAACCAAGAAACAAGAAGTCCATACAGTTTTTAGTATACATGTAACACATGGTTATAGTCACAGTGCTAACCATACTATATTCTTTGATACTTCAAATTAATCTGGCGAACACCTTGTTGGCAAACAGGAAGATGTATGATCTTATTTTTTGGTACGTGGGTGCACCTTAGGTAACGCAAAGTTGACAGAAGTGGTGATTTGGGGTAATTGCTGTGATATACTGTTGATTGTTTACTGGTGTATGAGTAATACGACACAACAAAACAATACCATCGTAGAAAAAAAAACGAGGCGCGGAAGCGTGGATATTGTCCAAATATCTGTTATGGTTGCCGGCATAGTATCCGCTCTTTTTGTCTGGTTTTTTGGTTTTCGCCCTTTTTTGGTGAATGGCATATCAATGTATCCGTCATTTAACGCCTCTTTTACTGATACAACCACATCTTCACTTATAGCTGGTGATTATCTTATTATTGATGCATTTTCTTATCGTTTTTTAGAAGATCCGAAGCGGCTTGATGTTATTGTCGCAAAGAGTCCGATAGAGCCAGGAAAACATCTTTTGAAACGAATAATAGGACTTCCAAATGAGCAAATCCGTTTTTCTGATACCACCATTGAAATCACCACTGCAGATAATACTTCTTTTGTTTTGCATGAGCCATATATCAACCAAGAGCAATCACCGCTCTATAAAAATCAGACCATGCAACTTAGTGAAAATCAGTACTTTATCCTCGGAGATAATAGGATGAATAGTTTGGATTCCCGTGTGTGGGGTGCCCTGACAAAAGATCATATCATTGGTCGTGTTGTGTTGCGTCTGTACCCGTTTAATGAGTTGGCAACATTGCCGGGAGGCGTTGACCAGAATGCACGTAATGTGTTATAATATATATTGTTATGCGATCCTTTACCCTTACCCCTGAAAAATTCTTTGATAAGGCACATAAGATTGCCGGTCTCTACGGTTTTGGACCGATCAATGAGGTGTTTAAGGGCTATAAGCACATGAAACGGATGAAAATTACACCCTGCAAAAAACTGGATGAAAAACATTTACAGCACCTTTCTCTCATACTACGGTTCTACTTTGAACGGTCGTTGCATACGCATGAATATGAGCCAATGTTTCTCTTTCACAGCAACATAGACAAAGATACTA
This sequence comes from Minisyncoccota bacterium, assembly GCA_963668425.1. GTDB lineage: Bacteria > Patescibacteriota > Minisyncoccia > Phycocordibacterales > JABAAK01 > JAPPJI01. The sequence continues at coordinate 119,221 of OY764332.1, forward strand.
AGTCAACAATTACCACATCAAAAAAACCTGGTGCCACTTACTTCTCTCTCACCGTTGTAGGTGTGCGTGATTCCTACGCCGAGGCACTCCTGCTCTCTTGCGCCAGTCATATATTCCGTTCACTTAAATCGGATACGTACCGTATTCGTATCAATTCAATGGGTACCGTTGATGATTCAAAGTTGTATTTTTCAAAATTGTCAAAAACTTTGAGGAAGGTGCGAAAAAATATACACCCTGACTGTCAAAAACTTCTCAATAATGAAAAGTTGTGCGAAGCGCATTCTTTACTGCATCATGGCGAACACACCGGTGTTGCCGAATATATCACACCAACATTGCGATTGCTTTCAGAGAAGGCACGGCAACATTTTGAGCGGGTTATAGAGTACCTTGAGGCGCATCAGCTACCGTATGAACTCGCACCTGATATTGTTGAATTGACCCGATACGGTATTCACACCGCCTTTGAGATTGATGACGAACAAACACCCTTGTATGCCCGTGGCGCTCGATATGATACGTTGCCTTACCATCTCTATCGCCGTAAGATACCTGCAACCTCAATCACTATTACACTTCCTGAAAAAGCAACGGGTACTCATCAACTGAAATCTCGGTCAAGGAGGCCACGAGCATTCTTTTTTCATACCGGTGAAACAGCTCGCTTGCGTTCTTTGAGAGTTATTTCTCAGTTATATGATGCGAATATACCAGTGGCACATCGCCTCCACTATACTAGAGTTGCTGATCAACTCAACGATGAGGCACGATCTTACCCGTATACTATTGTTTTTGGACAAGAAGAAGCCGAAAATAATGTTATTTGTATCCGTAAAAGCGATACAAAGGCCTTCAGAATGGTGAATTTGACTGAGGAAGCCCTTCAATCAGCCAGAGAATTCCTTAAAAAATAAGATCTTTTAGTGTGTGGAGCCACTGGCTATGAGTAGTTGTAGCCGAAAAACCCCTTTATCTTAAGGGGTTTTTGTTGTTTTGGGGCGACTTTGAAACTTGCATTATTTGTTGTTTTATGGTATAGTACGTGTAGTATACTCTGTGGTAGGGGGCATGTTGCCTCCCTCACAGATGGACATTACACAAACTTAATTACATTAAGGGAGACGAAATGGATATCAAAAGAATTGTTAGTATTGGTTGGCTTGCTGCTATTGCGGTAGCCGCATTATTTCTCTTTAATTACAGCCCGATGGAACCAGTTATGGGTCCGGCTAATCCGACAACGCCCGCAGTGGTACTGCCTCAAGTACAAACACCTGATACGGTGGTGGTACCTGAAGTGCAAATCCCTGGCGTGGTTCCGTTGCTTTCAGCACCTGATGTGGTGCTCAATCAAGCGGCAATTGACGCCGCAAAGAGTTCCGCACTGTACACCCAGATACTTGTAGCGCTCGTGTTACTTTTGGGTAGTGCGGGACTTGTGATTGCCCGCGGGTATGAGAGCCCAGGTCCCAAAGCTGTTGCTGTAGGGGGGGGAGCCGCGTCACTTGCTGTGGCAGCGGTGATGTTCAGCCAGGACTGGATACCCTCTGAGGTACTCCCGTCGGGACTTGCACTTCTCGCCATTGCCGCAGCAACGACAGGGCCTGTCCTGCAACTCATGGCACCAGATCAAAAGGTGTTGGATGAGTTGGATGAAGCCGAGGAAGAGGCTGAAGGACTTGAAGCAGATCTTGAATCTGCCGAAGAAGAGATCGAAAAATCTCTAAAGGTCGTAGAAGGGCTGAAGAAAGGTCTTGAAACTGCCAAGGCGGAAGCCAAGGCGGTTGGCGGCAAAGTTGCTGACGCAGAAAAGAGCGCCCAACAGGCGGTCGAGCGCGCAGATGTTGCTGAGAAAGCCGCCGCTGAGGCAGTGGAAGCACGGCATACTGCTGAGTCCGCGCAAGCGACTGCTGAAGCAGAAGCCACCACACTCCGTGGACATGCGGAACGCGCGGAAGCAAACTCTGCTGACTTACAGGTTCGCCTCAGCTCTTTTGAAGAGCGTAAAGTAGCGGATCAGGAAGCTTTGAATCTCTCTGTTGCAGAGGAAGATCTTGCTGTTGCAAAGCAGCGAGTAACCTCGATCCAAAACGACCTACAGGTCGCAGAGGCAGAGCAGCAGCGCTTGCACACTGCGCATAGCGATGCAGTTAGTGCAGCTGATACTGCTTGGACCGCTGTTGAGGAAGCCGCAAAGGCCGCTCTTAAAACAGAGGCAACGCTTGTCGAGGCAAGTAAGGCGTCTGACGCGGCAGCGGAAGCCGTCGCCAATGGCGTCAAGATTCTTGACTCTGACGGTCTCGCACAGCAACTCGCTGATGCTGATGTGGAACATGGCAAAGCGGCAGACGCACTTACTCATCTCAACTCTGAGGCACGTAACGCTGACATTACTATCGGACGTCTTGCTTCTGAGTTTGAAGTTGCTAAAGCAAAGGTTGCTGATGTAACTGTAAACCTTGAAACAGCGAAGAGTAACCTTGATGTGGCGAAGGTTTCTGTTGACGAGGTGGCCAAAGTCGCTGAGGCGGCAGAGATTGAAGCAGTCGCCGCCAAACGTCGCTTCGCCGCACTCGTTGCTGCCGAACAGCAGAGTGCTGAACTGGCAACACAGGTTGCTAGTGAGCGAGCAGAGAAGGAAGCACTTGTCGCTCAGAACACTGAACTGAAAGACGCAGTGAAGGATGCCTTACGTGCATCTGGCTGTACGCTTTCACTTGACAGGTTTGCTGCTGACGAAGACGTCGCTCGTTACCGAGCCGAGCTTCGTATGGCACAACCAAATGAGATCACCTTCGGAGTTCATATTGAAGACGATGAAGGTGAAGAGGTACTTTTCCGAACAATTCCGGCTGGTCAAAAGTACTCGGAGGGTTTTGATGTGGATCGCGGCTACAATGCCAAAATTCGTGTCTTGCCCCCAGGGCAGACCGCGGATGCCCTCGGCACCTCCGAAATTGTTCCTTACTTGGTGGCATAGCCACCCTTACCATAGAGGACACTATACGTATGATGTTATATATCATAGTATACGTGTCCTCTTTTTCTATACCTACTTTTTCTGCTATACTGTATGCACTATGGCAGATAGTATTATAATGACAAAGCATGATAATGAAGGGGCGGCATCATTGTATCGCCGCTTTGTGAAGCATTTTCGATCATCGGGTATTCAATCCTCAGCAAAGCAAAAGCGATTTCACGGGCGAAAATTATCAAAAAATATCAAAAGAAAAGATTGCATTAATCGTCTGACTAAAAAAGAGGTGTATGAAAAAGCGTACCGTGAAGGAAAAATACCAGCTGCACGTGGGAAGTAGCCCTCCAATGGCACACACGTTACATATTTTTAACGAGACAAAGGTTCAAGTGCCACGAACAGTTATGACCACTATCTATACCGACCTTCTTCAAAAAATTTGCTCACTCAATGTTATTTGCATTGGTGATGCATTTTCACAAAAACTAAATAAAACGCACCGCGGGAAAGATACTCCGTCAAATATTCTTACCTTTCCACCAAATGATGATACTGTTGCTGAGATATACATAAATACTACTATGGCGAAGAAAACGGCGAAAAAGCATTGTATTTCGGTAAAAAAACAATTTCTTTTTCTCTATATCCACGGCATATTACACCTTCTCGGACATTGCCACGGCACGGACATGGAGATACTTGAGGATAGGTATATTACAATGTACACATAACCAAGAACATTGTATGAAGCAACGAGAAAGAAACATCGTCGCGATGGATGTGGGGAATATGCATATAAAAGTGCTGGTTGGTTCGTACAATGAGCCGGTGCGGACGTCTAAGCCATTCTTTGAATTGCAGGGTGCAATGATGCCTGTGAAAGGTGTGTCAAGGCAGGGTGTCATCACCCACAAAAAAAATCTCGTATATACGATGCGTAGAACCCTTGATGCCCTATCATCTTTTTCAGGGTATGATGTTGATGAAATCTTGCTAACATATACTCACCCAAACATTTCTTTTTTCAAAAAAACAATTGGCTTGCAGGATATACAAAATAAGAGTGGCGGTATATATATCACAGAGCAATGGCTGGATGCACAGAAAGAAAAAATACAAGAACGCATACGCCAAACACATCAACATAAAAAATGCGCCTATTTTGCAATTGTTTCACTTGTTGCAGATGGTGAAGAGGTTCTCTATGATCCGTATGAGTTTACTGCTATAAAATCACTCTATCTGACGTACATATATCTCTTAGCACCGGCTGCATTTTTAGGCACACTCTTAGAAAGCGCTGAACATGTTGCGGCAATTCGCTCAGTACAACCGGCAGCAATCGTTAATGGCACATTGCTGTCAGACAGACAAAAAGAACAAGGTATTGTCATGTGTGATGTTGGCACTGAATTCACTAATGTAACGGTATACAAAGACGGTATGCCGATAGGTGTGTGTGTTATACCTTTTGGTGGCAGTACCATCACTAATGCGATAGCACTACTAAAAAAGATCTCACCGGAAGAAGCAGAGCAACAAAAGATGATGCTTGCTGATGAAGAACCACCACTCAAAAAACAGGACCTGCAACGAATCAATAAAAAAATTACACTTGCTTTGAAAAAATATCTCCTTCCTTATTTAAAAGGGATAGATACGCAAAAGGATTTTCCTGGTGGCATCATGCTGTTGGGCAAAGGATCGTTGTACCCAGATATGGAAGTGCTTGTAGAAAAAGCAATCGGACTTCATTCGTTTTATGCAAAAACACCATATCACATCCAGAGTCAACAGCATGCTCACCAAACGACGTGGCACACTTCGTATGCAACGCTCTGCAGTGTGATTACTCGGCAGGACTATGGTGCTGCTATACAGTATGAAAAACCATCTTTCTTAGAAAGAATTATGGGCTATCTTCATGCAATAACAAAGATACTGCGGTAACAAAAATAAGGTGATTTGATGTTTTTAGTGCGTATGGTGTATAGTAATAGTACGATATGAAAAAAGTGACTCCACCAGAAAGTGAAACCTTTGCTAGAATTCGTGTTATCGGTATTGGTGGTTCAGGGAAAAATGCAACAAATCATATGATTAAGGTCGGCATACCTGGCGTTGAGTTCATTGTTGCAAATACTGATTCACAAGATTTGCAACAATCAAAAGCGGAGCGAAAGGTGCATCTCGGCAAACGCTCAACACAAGGACTTGGTACTGGCATGAACCCGATGCTCGGCAGAACATCGGCGGAAGAATCGATCTCTGAAATTACTGAGGTCATCAAGGGTGCAGATATGATTTTTATTGCCTGTGGTATGGGAGGTGGCACTGGTACTGGAGCGGCGCCGGTTGTCGCAAAGGCCGCTCAGGATTTAGGGATTTTAACTGTCTCGGTTGTTACTAAACCGTTTACCTTTGAAGGTGGCAAACGGAAGCAGATTGCTGAAGAAGGGCTCCTTGAATTGGCACAGATCACTGATGCGATGGTAACGATACCGAATGACAATATTCTCTCTATTGCTGATGATGATACCACCATGGCGGACGCATTTACGCTCAGCGATGAGATTTTGTCACAGGCAGTTAATGGTATCGCTCAGTTAATTATGAGGCCAGGAGATATTAACATTGACTTTGCTGACATTCGTACCATTCTTGAAGATTCCGGAGCTGCGCTACTCGGTCTTGGGTCTGGACGAGGTGTCAATAAGGCAGAAATAGCAGTTGCTAGGGTCATCTCTTCCCCACTGTTGGAGGTTTCCATTAATGGTGCACAACGTGCTTTGTTTTCAATTGCATCGCGCACTCGATCAGAAGTATCTATGCGAGAAGTTCAAACTATCGCTGAGCAGATTTCAGAGGCCGTTGATCCGAATGCAAAAATTATTTTCGGTACTTCTACGGATAAGGATATGAAGCAGGGAGAATTGCGTATCACTTTGATAGCGACTGATTTTAAAAAGTCCCAACCCGAACCTGAAGCAGAGAGCGCTTCTGGTGTGGTAGCAAATGCAGAGCAAATCACACCCCCTGCACAACCACCGGCTCCAGTTCCTGCGCCATCAAAAAAAGTGGTATCAATACAAACTCCTTCTTCCGAAAGATTGAAGCCAGCTGCTGCGCGCTTGGATGGGTACACTGCACCAGATGAAGCAGATGTGTTTGATGTAGATGCCTCGGATGATGCTATACTGCTTGATGATGAGTATGTGATGAGTGATGAGCAGGATAATAAAAAAACAGGATGGAGAAAACTGTGGAGCAAGCATTAGAACTAGTAATTATAGGTGGCGGTCCAGCAGGTACCGCAGCGGGAGTGTATGCAGCACGAAAACAACTGAAAACTATTTTAGTGACAGAGTCGTTTGGTGGTCAAAGCGTTGTTTCTGCTGATATTAAAAATTGGATTGGCACTCCTAGTATTAGTGGGACTGATCTTGCCGACTCATTCAAGAGGCATTTGCAAGAATATGAGAGTGACTGGTTCTCTATTGTTGAGACAAAGGCAGTATCAGTAACAGAAGAAGATGGTGTGTTCATCGTGGAATTAGCAAATGGTAGCACACTCAAAACAAGTACTATTTTGTTGACAACCGGCTCAACCAGACGCAAGCTTGCCGTACCAGGTGCTGATACGTTTGAACATAAGGGGCTTACCTACTGTGCCTCTTGTGATGGTCCGCTTTTTGCAGATAAGGATGTTGCTGTCATTGGTGGTGGTAATGCTGGCTTTGAAACTGCCGCCCAATTGCTTGCATATGCGAAAAGTGTTACTCTCCTGCACCGTAGCCCAGCGTATGACAAGGCGGATGCGATTACGGTCAAAAAGGTTCTTTCCCATCCGAATATGACTGGCATTACCAATGCACAGACATCTTCTGTTTTTGGCGAAATGTTGGTACAGGGACTTTCCTATGAAAAAGATGGTGTAGAACACACCCTTGCTGTTGAGGGTATTTTTGTTGAAATTGGACTTATTCCTTCAACTTCTATTATTAAGGATCTAGTATCACTGGATTCGGTTGGCAGAATACTGGTAGACCCAAAAACGCAACAGTCATCACACACCCGCATCTGGGCAGCAGGCGATTGTACTGACGGACTCTTTCACCAAAATAATATCGCTGCTGGTGATGCTGTTAAAGCCATTGAACACATATACCTCACCCTCCATACATAAAGTGGGCTTAAAAAGCTGAATACCGTTAATAGCTCTCCAGTTTTTTAACCTCGGTGTGTGCTCGAAGTTTTTCAAGTGCTCGGGATTCAATTTGTCGTACCCGTTCACGAGTTACGCCGAGTGCCAACCCTATCTGCTCTAAGGTATGCTGTATGCCATCTTCTAGCCCATGTCGCATTTCTATTACCTGCCTCTCTCGTGGTGAAAGGTCTTTTAAGATGCCCTGCACTTGATCTTTCAGAATATCTTTTGAAACTATTTTCTCCTGTGTCTCCTGATCATGATCTTCAACTGTATCAGATATGCGTGTATTACCTTCTTCATCACCGCCCCCGCCTAGCGGTCGTTCTAGTTGCACAATATCTTGCGATATTCTTCGTATCATGTACACTTTTTCTGGATCAATACTAAGTTCGGTTGCTATTTCCTGCACTGTTGGCGCGCGCCCTAAATCTTTTTCCATCTGCACCATAGCTTTTTGATATCGCTGTGTTGTTTCTGACATATGTACCGGTATGCGAATTGTTCTTGACTTGTCTGCCAAACCGCGAACAATTGATTGTTTAATCCACCAGGTTGCATACGTTGAAAATTTAAAACCACGCTGTGGTTCAAATTTATCAACTGCTTTATACAATCCCTCTGAACCTTCCTGCACTAAGTCAAGCAAACTCAAATCACGGCTTCTGCCAGCATAGTTTTTTGCAATAGAAACCACTAGTCGTAAATTAGCGGTGGCTAATTTATTACGCGCTTCAAGCCCCTCATTCAAAATCTTATTTTTTTGTGCCGATGTCAATCGTTTCTTGTTTCTTTTTTCTAATACATCTCGTCGTGCCATTATTTTTTTGCCCAGTGTCTGCTCCTCTGCTGCACTGAGTAGTTGGTACTTTCCAATATCCCGCAGATACATTTGTATAGAGTCATATGAAGATGGATCAAACTCAGGAAATCGCGGATCTGATTCCAAGCTGACCTCTTGGAGCAATCCTTCATTTTCTACCAGATCAACACAGCTTGTTTTTAATACACCTTCAATGCAATTCCATACATCGCCTGTGTTATCGCACTCTTCCATCCCGACGTACTCCAACACTTCCTCTGATGTTACATACCCCTTGCTTTTGCACTTGTTAACCATATCCTTGATTTTCTTTCTATACTTATTTGGAATCGATTCGTATAAGTTTTTCTCTTGTTGTGCAGTGTCGATTAAATCCTCAAGTACTTCTACTGGTTTGGTATGTTGCTTTTTTTTCTTTGCGACTGCCTTTTTTACAGTTTGCTTTTTTTTCTTTACTGCAGATTTCTTTTTAGCGTGCACAGAACTCTTCTTTTTCTTTTCTTTTTTTTTCGCTACATCCGATTTTCTTTTTTTACTCAATTTTTTTTTCATATTCCCTCTTAAAAATATCGCTGTTATAGATGTTTTTATTGTATCACGCCACCCTATCCTTGCCCAATTTTGCGTTTGTGCTTTTTCTGGAAAACTTCTGGAAAACTTTTTTACTTACCCTCCCCCTACAAAAGAAAATCCCCCCGACTTGACCGAGGTTTTTTTATAAAAATAAACTCTCCTTGTCAAATCGAGGGGTTTTGAGAACACCCTCTTTATTTTTTTAGAATGAGAGAGTGTTGAAAGAAATTGATGTTGCCCCAGATTCATCAATTCTTTATAATGGCTTTCGGCCACGGACAGCATAAGCTGTCTTTGTGTTGTGGCTTTCGGCCACGCCGTAATTCAAAAATATATTTTTGAATTACCAGTAACAGTAGTGTGTTACACTTATATTTCTTAAGTGTTTGTATTGTGTTTTACATTGTACTTTTTTATCTTTACAATGTTAATTTTAAAGAACATTCTGTGAGAAAAGATTTTTCTCACAAAGGATCAATTCACGAGGTAAGCAAGTTCTACCATCCGGCGTTACACCGGAGTTATGGTAGATACATGCGCTTATTTTATTACCCTTTTTTTACAATAGTTGTTTTTCACAACTTTTTCACTGTAAATTTTTCTCCGGGTTATTTACATTCCCCGTCTACTATTTATATTAAACCATATATGACATGCCTGACAATGCCGTGTGGATAACCAACAATGTCCCGGAGCTCTTGCTGTTTTTTTCTCTGTTTAGGAGTGTATTATACTGAACATATTGCCATCTTAGCTCAGTCGGTAGAGCACTCCCATGGTAAGGGAGAGGTCGCCGGTTCAAATCCGGCAGATGGCTCTTGGCTCGGATATCCGTTGCACATGCTCTGTTTTGAAGTATTGCATATCTTGCATTCCTCGTGCGGCTTAACCAACCTGCAAAGTACTGTCTCTTACGATCTTTCTAAAAGGCACTCGGAATGCAACTATGTAATGTTTTCATTTGTGTATGTTCACCGTGTACCTCTCGCCGGCGGATGAGGCGATAGTTATTTGTTATTGTGTTGAATGGAGTGATCTTCGCGGATGCTGTGTTGTGTAGTATAAGTTGTGCAGTATAGGTTGTGCAGTATAAGTTGTGCAGTATAAAAATTTTTGTGTTGTGGGTATTACTTGTGTTTTGCGTTTATGCTATACTATTGGCATATAAGGATTATGAGTATCTCATTTATCATACAAGCAGTTCAGGTTACCAGTGCAATACTCCTCATCATCGCTGTTCTTCTGCAGCACGGTGAAGCCAATGTTGGTAGTGCATTCGGTGGTGGTGATGTTTCTGAAACGGGTAACGCTAAGCGACGTGGATCAGAAAAAATAGTATTCATGGCGACTTTTGTAATCGCAGCAATTTTTGTTGTTAGTATTGTTTTCCCATTCATCGCACCTTAGTCCAAGTGCTATCACAACTTCCATTTGCAATCGCGATATGCTGTAAAAGAATATGTGAAAAGAATATGTGCGTATTCGCTTTCTGCATATAATTAATAGTACAATTAATTAATAGTACAATGAAATCATTTATATCATTAACAGCACAATGAAATCATTTATATCATTCCGCCCTCATCCGGGTATATACAAAAAATTACCTCTATCAGATGCCTGCGTCGTACTCTTTCTGATGAGCATTCTTTGCGTGCAACTTTTTTTTCTCCTTCTTGCCCTTAACAACACTTTTCTACATGAAACAATTGTTCGTCGCGGAGAAATTAACGAAGGTGTTATTGGTGTGCCGATATACAAAAATCCTCTGTATGCGGACAATGCCGCAGAGAAAGATGTCGTTGCACTCATGCATGCTGGCTTACTCAAATATACTATTGCCGGCGAGCTCATTCCACACCTCGCTAAAACATGGAGGCAAGATAGTCCAAACCGTTATACATTCACCCTCAGGAAAAATGCTTCTTTTCACGACGGCTCTCTTATAACTACAGCAGATGTACTTTACACCATCGGAATGATCCAAGAGGAACAAAAATATAAAACGCATCTTCACGAAGCGTGGCGTGATGTTGTTGTAGAGGACGTAGATGACATGACTCTTGCATTCACTATCCCTGAAGGAAACCTTCACTTCCCTGAACAATTCACTATTCCTATTCTTCCGAAACATGTTTGGAAAAAAATACCGACAGATAAGCAACGCAACTACAATGGTTCAGGTGTACACATTGGCGCAGGTCCGTACAAATATAATCAAGAAACTATAACCTTAGACGGACGCCCAACGAATATAACTCTTGAAGAATTTTCTGGCTATGTTCTTGGCAGGCCCTTCATTAAAAAAATTACTTTGCACTTTTTTGTGGATGTTATTGATCTCCTTCAGGCATATCAGACCGGCATTATAGACAGTGTCTATGGTATCGCCGGTGGTGAAGTGACGGCACTCCTCAAGCAAAGAAAGGAAGAGGGTGAGATTCATACCGCTTATACTAACCGCGTCTTTGGTGTATTCTTCAATGCTGAAGATGGTCGTATTCTTCAGGACTCCTTTCTTCGTAGCATTCTCTCTCAGTGGGTTAAGCGTGAATATATTATCAACCAAGTGTTCAGCACGCATGCCACTCCCATACAACACCCACTTCCGACCGATGTCAGCATAAAAGAACAAGACATAACACTCGCAGAGATCAAACAGACGTTAGAAGACATTAATTGGGACTTTGAATCTGCTACTGGGTATCGTGAACAAGATGGCGTCCCTCTTAAGATTTCTTTTGTCATCCCTGATATTAAAGAAGCACAGCAGATAGCGGATATGCTTACGGAAGGATGGCGACGACTCGGCATTGCTGTAACAACAAAAACTGTTCCAGAAAAAGAGATTGTTACTACCATACAAGAAAAGGATTTTGATGCCATACTCTACGGCTATGAAGCAAATACTGTGAAAGATTTGGTCGCATTATGGAAATCTGGCAACCGTGAAAATCTCGCTTCAATCACTAGTTTTGGTAGCCCAACACTTAATAATCTTCTCACTGACTTGGAGCAATTCACTCCCCCACAACGCCTTATTGAGCAGTTATCCCGAACCCCTGATGACAACTGGCGGAATATAGTGTATGATGCTGTTAAGGTAGAGATGACGAAAAATGTTCCGGCAATTTTTCTTTATTCGCCTCACTTTCTCTATATACTACCCAAGAATATCAAAAGGGTGGATCTACAAACAGGACAGCAACAGATCGGGAGGATAACAGATTCAAGCGATAGGTTTATCAATGTACATAAATGGTACACCCAACGGGAGAAGGTGTGGAAACCTTTTGTTGAGAATTAACCAACGACTATGGCAACACCAAAAAGAAGTTACAAAAAACCACGTCCAACACGACAAAAAGGCAAAGCAGCCCCCATCAAAAAAGCAAAAAAAGTATTTATCCCGAAGCCAAATCGGGGTGAGATTCGTGCGCTTGTGTTCGGCGGTATATCAGAAATCGGCAAAAATATGTACGGTATTGAATACAACAATAACATTGTGCTATTGGAGTGCGGCACTATGTTTGGCGAGAGCAACACCCCTGGCGTGAATACCGTGATGCCGAATATTCAATATCTTAAAGATAGAAAACAAGATGTTAAAGCGCTCGTTGTAACGGACGCTTCAATGAAGCATATCGGTGCTATTCCGCATGCTATTCGTGATATAGGAAGCCCGACAATATATGCCAGAAAACTTACCAAGGCAATTATAGAGAATCATCAAAGCACCCTTCGTAAAAAATCAACCCTAACATTTCACGAAGTAGAAAAAGCGGAGTCAGTTACTATTAACGACGATATTACTCTTCACTTTTTTGGTGTTACCGACAACACACCGAGCACTCTTGGTGTGCTTGTAGAAACTTCTTCTGGCTGTGTTGCCTATACCGGCAACCTAAAGGTGAGTCACAACAAAGAGGTTATTCGTGCTGAAGAGGAAAAGGTATTTCAGGCAGCAAAGGAAAAGGAGGTTGTTCTTTCTCTCGCTGATTCAGTAGGATCAGAACGTCCTGGCTTTGCCATCACCGATGATGAGATTGCTAAAGAAATTGATCAGATGATGCAAGAGGCACCGTATCGTGTGATGACACCTCTCTTCCCTTCTCAGATAAAAAGGAATGCAATGATATTGGAAAAAGCTCTCCGAGCAGGTAAAAAAATCTATGTAGAAGGATCACTCCTGTTGGAAAATCTTCAAACTGCTTCTGACCTTGGTATAGCCCAGATACCGAAAGAAGCCCTCATTCCTATACAAGAGATGAAAAAAGAAGAGGATGACTTGAAAAAAGTATTTATTGCTTTTACTGCCCAAGAGAATGAGATCTGTGAGGCATTAGAAAGCATTTCTCGAGAAAGTTATCGGCATACTTCTGTCATTACAAAAGATACTATTATATTTCCTTCACCAATGATCCCCACAAATGCACAAGCGATTCAAAACCTTAAAGACCGCCTTTCCCGTCTTGGCGCAATAACCCGATCCTATGATACTAGCGATGTTAAAGGCAGTGGACATGCTAATAAGAGTGAGTTGCGTTGGATGCACCAACTCCTCAATGCGAAATTCTTTATCCCTCTGCAGGGTTACCACTATATGTTGAATGCACATACTCATATACTTCGCGAACTCGGTATGAGTCAGGATTCTTTTGTTATACCGGAAAATGGAACAATAGTAGATATTAGCCCAGATGGTCAGGTGATTAAAAAACAGAAACAACAAATGGAAACTACTGCGGTATCCATTGACGGACATACTCTCGCTCCGATACAGGAAGTTGTGATACAAGACAGGAACACTCTTTCCCAAGAGGGTATATTTATTATCATTGTTTTCATTGACCGCAAAACTTTTGAGGTTAAGAAATCTCCTGACATTATCTCTCGTGGCTTTATATACTTGCGAGAGTCGCAAGATCTCATTGCGCGTGTCCGGATTGTTATTAAAAAAGCTGCTGAAAAAGAAGCGGAAGAAGCCGGTCAAATAGAAATTGATAAAATGAAAAAAGTAATACAAAAAGAAGTCCAAACCTTTCTGGTGAACGAGACCAGCAAACGACCGATTATTGTTCCTGTTATATTCACTCAATAAGTACCAATGCCTATGATAGAAAAAAAACAACGCACAACTACTAAAAAAACAACTGATGACACCGCCAAGAGCGCAAGCATAAAGAGTAAAGATACACCCGCAAAGAAAAATGTGTCAAAAAAACAAGTTGCCAAACCAAACGACACGCAAAGGAAAAAAGTACCGTCTGGACTATACCAAAAACCTATTCGTCGCCAAGGTGGACTCATCGGCTCACGCGAGCTTACTACTGGGTTTGATGCAGAATCAACTCTTAACATCCCTCAGCAAGAGAAAGGCGGGATCCGTGTTCTCTTCTTTGGTGGTGTTGGAGAAATCGGCAAAAACATGTATGGCATTGAGTATGAGGATGATATCATTCTTTTGGACTGTGGTATGAAGTTTGCCCAGAATGATACTCCTGGTATTGATTTTATTGTTCCTAATGTCCAGTACCTTGAAGAGCGGAAAGAAAAGATACGAGGGCTTGTTATTTCTCACGCCCACCTTGATCACGTTGGTGGCATATCAGTTGTTATGAACAGAATCGGCAATCCTCCGATATTCTCCCGCAAATTGAGTATTGAACTTATTAAAAATAGACAAAAGGAATTTGAGAACAAGGATGCGATTAAATATCATGAAGTGGAGAAAAGCACCGTACTTAAACTCGGTGAGAATATGACACTCACCTTCTTCTCAGTCACCCACACTATCCCTGATTCAATGGGGATAGTTGTAGACACTCCCATCGGCGCGATTGTATTTACCGGTGACCTCAAGCTCACTCATGAGGATGGCGTTGTTGGTCCTGACGAAGTTGCAGAATTTGCGGGAATCAAAAAGAAAAATGTCCTTCTCACCATGGCAGATTCAACTAATGCGGAACGGCCTGGTTTCTCCTTGCCTGAAAAACGTGTTGTGGAAACTATCGGCAAGATAATTAAGGAAACCAAAGGCAGAATTATTCTTTCTGCGTTCTCAACTCAAATAGAGCGCACTATTAGGGTTATTGAGCATGCTATTGATAGTGGCAGAAAAGTGATTGTACAGGGCAGATCAATGATCACTAACCTGACTATTGCATCGGAATTAGGTCTTCTCAAGATGCCTCTCAGCTCTATCATCCCCGCAGACAAAATGGGTGACTATCCGAAAGACAAGATACTTATACTCGCAACTGGCGCTCAAGGAGATAATTTCGCTGCGATGGATAGGATGTCCCGTGGCACCCATCGACATATTAAACTAGACCCTAAAGATACTGTTGTCTTTTCTTCTTCAATTATTCCCGGCAATGAAGAGCCCGTGCAAAATCTTAAAGATCGTCTTTCCAAACTTGGTGTTGACCTTATCACGTATCAAACAAGTGATGTCCATTCCAGTGGACATGCTAATCGGGATGAACTCAAATGGATACATGAAAATATCGGTGCAAAATTCTTTACTCCGATTCATGGTTACCATTTCATGCTCTCCGCCCACGCTCAAATACTTCGCGATATTGGCATGCCTGAAGAAAATATCATCCTTCCTAATAATGGATGTATTGTTGACATCAGTCCAGATGGTAAAGCAATCACCATGCAGGATTACACCATGCCAACAGAAGTTATAGTTGTGGACGGTAATGCTGTCGGTACTGCACAAACAGTTGTTTTGAATGACAGGATTACTCTTAAAGAAGAAGGTATCTTTGTTGTCATTGTGCTCATCAACAAACGACTTAAGAAGGTCAAAAAATCTCCCGATATTATCTCTCGTGGTTTTGTCTATCTTAAGGAATCTCAACAATTTATCAACCGATCTCGTATGGTAGCCCGTCGCTCTGTGGAACAAACCCTTCGGAAAGACAGAATGATAAATCTTGACACTATCAAACGAAATCTTGTTCGTGAAACACAAAACTATCTCTATACTGAAACTAAAAAACGCCCCATCATTGTTCCCGTCATCTTTATCTCTTAAATGCACCCCCCCTATTGCTCACTGCACCACAACACTGAACAACTGAAAGCAATGTCTGGTGTCAATCGCTCTATCAGTTTGCACCACTAGGGTTAGGAACATCCGTTTTGTGCGTCTGTCGCCTTTGTGCTTATCAAACCTGTTTTATATACATCAATACTCCGTGTAGCAGTGATGCCGGTTGTGGCAACAAAAGCAATACGAACCCCCTCATACGTGTCTGAAATTCTCTTTGTTGCGCCGTTCGGCTCAATGGCACTGTAGGTGTATGTTGTCCCGACAACTGGCATTACATTCACATATACCTCTCGGGTCGGCTGTTCAATTGAAAAATGGATATCAAAATTATTTCGTGCTGTTTTTGTCGCGTCATACCCACTTACGAATGGATTGGGAGAGCTACAAAGCATAGAATCGGAAGCGCAGCTCTGGTCGCTGTTCAGCACCAACTGCTTTCGGGTATATCGTGGAGCGGCGTCAGCGTCTATAAAGCATACGTCAACAAAATATTGTTCGGCTGTCTCCAATGAAACGGTCGATGATCCTGGCACCTCTCCATCCCGTGCAGTCGCGAAATTAGACCCTTCAGCAAAACCGGCAAACGGTCCGGCTGCCCTTTCAAGACGAAAATCCTTTAGGATTCCGTCCCGCACCTTTATACGCACCACCTGAAACCCCTGTGTCGGCAGCACTGTGTTTTGCGAGAACGTTTCTGCGGAGCCGGAACGCTCTTGCGCAAACCGAATATATTCTCCTAACTCATCAACTCGTATCCGTAGCAGTGAATGGCTTGTAAATGATGCGTAGTTAACAAACACCACCCCCACAATAATCCCCATGATGGCAATGGAAACTAATACTTCAATCAGTGTAAACCCCCCATCATCACCCCCACGCAAAGAAAAAAAACGCACAGCGGACATATGCAAGTAGTATACCTTGACCTACATCACGGTAGTGATGTCGTCTACCTGACTTCCCTGCTCCATTTGTGACGGCTGATATTTAATCGCATTCTGATAAAGATATGCAGGCATGCGGACACAAACAATAATCACAAAAACAATAAGCCCTCCCACCAAATGCTTTTTTGCTGACTGCCGCTCTCTTTCTAAGAAACGAAATATCAGAAAAAATATGAAAATAACAAACGGAGATATCATAAGAGCAGCCAGCATCGCTCCTTTAATAGGGCTCTGCAACAGGTCTTCCTTAAGGAATAATGTCAAATAATCTGATAAAAGACCACCACCAACACCCAACAATACACCAAGGATTAACAAAGCAATGTCTCTTTGTATATCGCCCTGCTGTGACATATTTTTATCGTTATGCATCTTTTTAGTTTTTTCGTTGCTCATTATTTTTAATTTTACACTATACCGTTGCATATTGCAATATACAAGCGTGCCGTACCTGAGTAACGTACTTGTTGCGTTAGATTATTGCTCCCAAGTATGAAATTGACTTGGTTTTGTATATGTACTAACATACTGAACATGAATAATAATTCCTACCAAAAACCAGAGTTCCGGAAAGATGGCTTTCATTGTTCCTTTTGTGGTATATATGCCAACCATGACTGGAAAAATCTTTTTCTGGCAGAGCGTCTGGATTATGGGAATGAGTGGAAACCAATTTCAATATCATCTCAATGTGACCACTGCAAGAGATATGCCCTATGGATTCCTAGTGAGGGGGGTGAGTGGCATATGGTTTATCCAAGAAAAATGCTTTCCCCTCTGGCGCATTCTGACATGCCAGGGTTAGTGAAAGCATTATATGAAGAGGCGAGAAGTATATCAGACCAATCACCAAGAGCAGCTGCTGCCTTATTACGATGCGCTCTTGAAAGGTTAACTGAGCACCTTGGAGAAAAAGATGGTTCGTTATATGCAAGAATTGGAAATCTGGCTCAGAAAGGTTTGCCAAAGATGGTTTTAAAGGCGTTAGATATTGTACGTATCACCGCAAACGAAGGCGGTTCTCATTGTGGAGAGATTGATTTGACAGGAAAAGACGGAAAAGAGGTTGTTGACAAATTGTTTTTGTTGGTGAACTTCATTGTTGAAAAAACAATTACAGAGCCCAAAGAAGTTACTATGATGTTTTTGGACCTGCCTGAAAGCAAGAAAGATGGTGTGCGAAATAGGGATAATAAACATGAAAAGAAGATAGAAAATGAGTGAGATATTGGTATAGAGTAACAAAAAAATAACCGATAAATATTACAGATTGCTCTGGAAAAGAATTTAATTAATGGTATTAAAATACCCGAAATTGAAAATGGGTCTTCCTTTATTAATACTAATGTCCTTGTCAACCCAACCCAGCCCAGCTTTGGGAGGTAAGCCAGATCCAGATCCTGCGTATAGAATATACGACGGAAACCTGTCTATGGTTTCGTTTATTGTTTCCATTTTTTGTTTTTGTGGTTGCATACAAGTAGTATACCTTGACCTACATCACGGCAGTAGTGGCGTTGCTGTATAGGTACATAAACGTGAGAGCGCAGATAAACACGGTAAAGAACAAATAACATTTCCAATCACTCTTCCAGGCCGACACTAAGAAATCAGACATGTTTTGACCTTCTTCTGCCTGATAGAGATTTAACAACAAGAATATAAAAGTAGAAAATAGGAAAACCATAAAAGTAGTAATGATTGAATTTAAAAAAGGGTTTTTTAATAACATGTCCCTTGAGAATATTGTTAGGTGGCTTCCAACATAGCCGCCTACTACACCCGCTAATATACCCATCACAAAAAGAGTGTTTTCCTTAAAAGTGAGTTTTTCTTTTTCCTGAATAGCGGATTCTCCCCTTTCAATGTTTTTATCTGTCTTACTCATAGATGTATTTTTTGTTTTTTTGAGTACGGATGCTTTCTTGGATTGCCGCTCTTCTTCTCCTTTTACCCTCGCCTAACACTACCCTCACCCAGTTTTCCAACGGTGCTATGTTGTGATGGATCATTGCTGTACGAATACTCGGATGAACTGATGCACAACAGGCGGTGGTTCCAAATATCATCAAAACCGCTATAATATAAACTACAATTTTGTTTGGTAAATTGTTTTTATTAAAATTTATTATCGATACCTTTAGTATACATCACCCTGTGAAAACCGCAAGACGCAAAAACAAGCGAGTTATTCTCACTTGTTTTTTATTTATTTTTCTTTATAGATGACAAATAGTATTAAATAGCGATATTTTTCTTATGTTAATAGTATATCCTACAACTGTTGCGCAAGAGCAAATGTTTGCTTTTTAAACAATGATCGTTTATACTACTGGTAGTTTAGTAGAAGAGTTCCAGGCCCATTGGGATATCTGGGCTCTTTTCGTTTTAATACGTCATCATCAGGCACTATAGACATATGTCTCTTTGGAAAAAAATTAAAAATGTTATTCTTGGATCTTTGCTTTTTCCTCTCAAAGAGTATGGTCTTGCACTCAAGATTTGTGTAGGAAACATGGCAGCTTTACCATTCCTGGTAACTGTGGCTTACTATGTGGAGAAATCGGGTCGGGAAATACCCCTTGACTTTATATCCGTATTGCTCAAAACCTTCTTCATATCTTTCACTTGCTATCTATGCCTTATTTTTGGAAAGATTTTTCGTAATCGGATTCTTATTATTTTTTCTGGTTATCTTCTTTTTTCTATTCTTTTTATTTATGTTATAATTTGGGTACATCTGTATGGAATGGTGTGTAATATTTCAAAGATGAAGACAGAACAGAGCGTAGTAAATCGTTATTCAGCTAAGGCTTTTTGCCTCCCGCACACCACATATGCACATCTCTTTTTATAAAAGTAACACAAAAAGAAAAATACACGGAGTTTTCCGTGTGTTTTTCAGATGAGTGAGCGCACTCTGGTTGTGTTACTTACACTAGGCAGATTTTTATGTGCACCTCGGATTGCTTCCACTTGTGCTGGCAGGACTTCCGTTCAACGACCCCAAGAACCCGTTATAGTCCGTGCAGTAGATATCGTTCCCACTACCTCCTGTTCCATCAGCGTCTGGCAATGCACCCCAAACAACCCATTTACCACGGTTTGCATAACAACAAATCTCTCCTGCTGAAACTCCTGATTTCAATCCGCTTGTGCCAATAAGGTCGCCCTTCGCACACACAGCACTTCCATCCCATTTATCCCAACTGTCTTTTTGACCAGAGATTTTTTCGTAGATGTTGTCGCACAAAGTATCTCCGGTGAGGTTTGTGTTTATTGCGGTTTCAGCAAAAGCCAGTGTGCGGATACTGGACACTCCCAATTTTGCACTGCTCTTTCCAGCGTTTCCTGTCTGAGTGCCGATGGAAACGATTACCGTTGTGGCAAGGACACCGATGATTGCGATAACAATAAGAAGTTCTATAAGGGTAAATCCTTTACTGCTATTGAGATTTTTCCTGTAGTAGTTTTTCATACAGTGATCTTTATTGTTCATTACTCACAACTTTCAATTGTGGCGGCATTACTGTTACCTACCACCCCCTCTCCTTTTTTGACTGTCTTGTTGTTTCTGGTATCATTGCCACTATTGGCAAGAGTAAACTTACCTAAAAATCCACCGCTGTCAGCACAATACACCTCACCGGTGCCTGCCCCGTTGCCGCTTAACTTTGCCCACAGTACCCATTTTTCATTTTTTGATGAACAACATATCTCTCCAGCAACACCAGCAACACTATCGGCTTTACATATTTGATTAGCGTCAGTACCTTCATTCCCCCAAGTCCACTTGGTCTTCTCACCAGAGACCTTTGGGTATATCTCATCGCAGACACCATTGGCACCGTAGCCACCCCCAATAACTGTTACGGTCGCAATAGTCCTCAAACTGGACACACCACTTTTTACTGAGGAGATTTGTGCCTTCTCTGTTTGACTTCCCAGTGAGACCACGACCGTTGCCGCCAGCACGCCTATGATTGCGATGACAATAAGCAACTCGATTAAGGTAAATCCTTCGCTGTGCCTCGTGCCACTAAAGTTTTGCTGCCATATTTGCAACATACAAGTGCTTTATTACTTGCACGTTTCAAGCACCACATCTGCGTCACTTCCGTCACTTTTTACCACGCTTTTGGCACTGGCACTATCTTGATCAAGCGTAACACTTCCTGCAAACCCAGTGCTGTCTGCACAGTAAACTTTTCCGGTTTCGGCTGCTCCCCAGAGCACCCACTTTTCAGGACTACTGCCTGTAGCGGCTACTGATGAACAGCAAATCTCACCACCTCCAAGCGGCTCATTTGCTTTACACTCAGCAGCAGGAGTGGCCTTGCCCCAAGTCCAGTCATCCTTTTCTCCCGAAACTTGCGGAAGTATTAGTTCACAAACCTTGTCGTTAACACCAAGTGATGTGTTACCAACTTTGCCCTCAACAACTGCAATTGTCGCAAGGTTTCTAATACTGGATACGCCGATCTTTACCGACCCCTGCTGGGCTTTATCTGTTTGCGAGCCAAGAGAAACGACCACTGTCGCCGCCAACACTCCGATGATTGCAATCACAATCAGCAATTCAATCAGTGTGAATCCTTTTTTGTATTTTTTATTAAACATACTTAAATATTACTTATAATTATTAACGTTTTTAGTGTACCATCCCCCAAAATCCCCACCACACCACCCCTGTGGATAACCACCACCTACCCTTTTCCGCCAAAAATTTCTATTGTTTGGCACATCTATGACATAAAACTACCTCAACTAGTAATACCCTCTGTAAAATAAGTATTGAATTATATTTCGTTTGTGCCATAATTCATTTATGAACCAGGAAAATAAAGTTAACAAAGATGATTTAAAGAAGGTTGGAAAAATAGGATTTGAGCACAATGGGAAAAAATATAACCTGTTTCGCTATTTTTGGTCTCCAGACAAAGCGGAAGGAGATCTTGAAATAGCAATAACCATTCCTAAAAAATATACAAACATTACAGATAGTGTTTATTATCTTAAAAGGTTGCGTGCTGGAAAAGTTGTAGAAAGGCATAAAAGTTACTCAAAACTTCTTAAAATAAGTTTTCATAGTAGTGGTGCATATCATATTTCTGGGGAAAACATGCCAAACAGAAGTAAAAACCCTTATGCGATGGGAGCATCATTTGGGGGATATTCTGGTGCACCACTTGGTTTCATGTACACAGATGACTTATCATCATTTATGCATAGTGGGAATATAACCGATGATTTAAACACACGCTTTATTGTTGACAGCGGGCACTCAACTATTTTCGTTGCACTGTATAGAGTAGAAAATACTTTATACAGGAGAAAAGACGGTATGGGCATTGCTGAAGAACTTAGAGATCATATCATTAGCAGTCTTGAAAGAGACAAAGATAGAATTGGCATATGTTTGGAAGACCCTTACTTTATTCCGCTAGATTATCCAGGGAACACAGACCATATATTCCTACTAGCTTGCTTCCGTGGAAATCCCAAACCAAAAGAAATAATGGAAGGAACTTTTGTCGGAACATATGCCTACGAGGCAGATGGCGATGCCTTGTCCCTGTATGTTAACAGAGATGATGAGAAAGTTCCTGAAATCAAGCGGCGCCCCAGGATACCGCTTGCATTTTAACAAGTGTTACGTTTTCAATATGGTTGGTAGTGTTTCTGGCATCGCACTATTCGCATTACTTATAGTACCGCTAACAGTGTTGTTGGTGAATACCCTCTTTAGATTGTGGGAATATGCTTTTGATAAATCAGTTCGTTTTGCCGCTATTTTATCTTGCACAATCCCCTTAGTGTTGCTTGCAGAGTTGCTTTGTTGGGCTAGACTGTTTGGGTGGTATTAGTTTTATTACTGTATCTTATTCATCCCTCCGCTAACAGCATTAGCGACAATTTCAAGCGGTGTACCCATTTTATCTTCTTTTGTGTGTGGAGGGGTTGTGATAAATTCAACAACTTTACTGGCTAGCAAAGGTCTTATCTCTTGATCTTCAACACTTCTGAGTACATTATAGTAACTTTGTGCTAACACTTGTCTATGCTTCATATCAATAAATAAATTTCTGTACAAAGAATATTGCCTGGCACAAAAGTAGAGAGCGTAGACCGCAACACCAGTTATGGTCAATCCGCTCAACCGAAATTCCCAACTGATGTTATATTTCACACAGTAAAAAAAATACAGAACAGAGATAGCGAAAGTCATCAATACCATAAATGTAGTTGCTCTGAGCCATTTATCACGATCCTCCCTATACCCAGATCCGGCTTTTTCAAAAGCATCAGCTAATTTCTTCGTCTGAAAGATGTCTATTTGTTTTTTTAGAGAGACATTCTTGTCAGACAGATTGTCCACCTCAGACCGCTTTGATTTTATTTCGTTTGTTAAATTTCCTATTTCAGTATCTTTGTTCTTATTCTCTTCCCGAAGTGATTCACGCTCCTCCTCAAGTGCTTTGACCTTTGCATCTAAGTGCTCAATTTTACCTTCTTTTCCACTCAAGAGCTGCTCCCAATACTCCCTATTTCTTCTTTGTGCGTTCATATACCCAATTATACACCAAGCGATAACAGTGCACCATATCCCCGCCTGAAATACAACAATCGCACAAACCAGCGACCGTCTCGGACAACCACCCCACGCACAACACAAAACTCTCACTCCTGTTTTTTAAGCACTCTCTTATCTATTCAAGCCCTCAAGAGGTGGGCTTCTGTTGGAGTATGTCTCGCAGGTATTTTATTGCACCTTTCTTTACATCTTCAGTAATTTCAGGTGTTTGCTTACCAGTTTCTCTATTAGATTTTTTTGTTTTATGTGCCACACCTCTCCTTATATCAAAAATTTTGATGTCCTTTATTTCTTCTTTTTTGAATTTAACTTCTGTTTCAGGTTCCTCTGCCTTTTGATATAATTGTAAAAAATAATCTGTTGAAACTACGCCAAAAATCAGATAGTTAATCTCTGCATCTGATCTGTAATTCAATACGCCAAATTTATCCTCCATCTCTTTCACATCAGTTGAATAATTTTTCTCAGGATTTCTAAACACTTCATAGATTTTCTGCCCACTGCCAAGCTCTATGAAATATGGATCGTGTGTGCTGATGATAATGTTGATGTTGTTGTTTTTGCTACGGGATAGAGTGGAGAGCGCTTCGTACAGACTCTTTTTTAAGCGTGGATGCAGGTATATTTCTGGTTCTTCAAACAAAATAAATATTTCATCATCACTTACACCGACCTTCCCTAGTTCTTGGATTACAGAAGCAACAATGAGACGTTGTGTCCCTTGACTCGCATCTCCGATTGCCAAAGGTGATGAATCTTTTGATTTGTCATGCGTGTCTAACACTTTTGCTTCAAGCACCTTCTTTACAACGGCATCATGAATGGATTTTTTTACATCATCTTTAGTAAGCTTCTTCTGAGTTAGTTGCAATTCGGCACCAATAACATCAAAATTTTTGAAGGTTTCTGATATGCTACTAAATAATTCGGTTATTTCCTTGTAATTTATTTTAGGCATACTTTTAACTGTTATATTTATAAGTTCAGCGATGGCAGAATGCATAGGGTCAGAAATGGCACTAGTCTTCATTTGCTCCTCTGCATTAATTTTTTCTGCGGGTATATAAATAACTTTTCCTGCCTTGCTTTCTTTTATCTTCTTTTGTATCGCATTCATTAAATGAGTTTTCCCGGCATTATTTTCTCCAGCAAATATCGTATAAGGGGCAAGGTCAATCCCATCAATTTTCTCTGTAATACTACTGTCCTTCTGTGGAGATATGGTTATTTTCATATAGTTTCAGTATACCAAGCAGTGTCGGAATTTCAAAATGTTCTTTGCCATCTTCTTGCATGTTTTTTCTTGTATTTTGTCTATATCGTCATCTACAGATTGCACAAACCTCACCTATTCCAACGCAAAACGGTTAAAAGGGTGTCTATAGCAATCGCGCCACCACCACTTTTCATCAAAACCAACACACAGCATAAAACTACTCCCCTCTTTATACATTCCTACATTTTTTAAACCTTTAGTCCGTTTTATTCATTGACTGCCTTTTAAACTCCTTATAGTTTATACAAGAAAATCTTTTTTCTAGGAGCGCCTTCTGTAATTTCTTGTCATTTGTCACGCAAGTGTACTCACCGGGATAACGTTCTACAGCGGCCATTATGTGTGCGTCACATATACCTCTTCCGTTCATTATGTCATATTCAATATTAGTAGCAAATGCAGATTTTAAGTGCCCAGCGAACTGAATGTCACTATTGGTTTTTATAATATTATTTTGGGGTATACTGCTCCACAATTTATGACGATTTTGAATATCTCTCTCTTTCTCCTCTGGTGAAATATCTTTGGCAATATTAATGTAATCGTGTATAAATTCTTTTTTACATACTCCAACAGTGTATATAGACATAAAATCAATACGTTCCTCAAAATTATTTTCCTCGCTTAATTTAACTAGGGCACAGCTGTCAAAAATGAATTTGTTCATAGGCCATGTTCACGCTTAACATTGCGCAAAAACAATCTAGCATCCTTTTTGTCGCCACTAAAAGAAATAAGGTTCGCTGTTTCTTTCTCCCCCACCTTATTAAGATTACTACTAAGTAATTCCTTCGGATAAAAATGAGCAAATGCTTTCATCAAAGATTGACCCCCTTTGCTTTTCTTTTTTTTCGTTTCATCAGATGGACTAGTCGGTCTTTCTTCACAGATACTCACATACCTTTCTTTATCACTCTTACAGAACAAGAACCATACTAAGAAGGAGGGTGAAACACCGTAATCTTTTGCGAGCAACTTTGCGTCCTCCCATGAAACAATTTTCTCCTGTAATTGCTTGATTTCTTTATCATCAAAAAGAAGAAAGCCCACAAAATCAAATGATTCGTTTTTTATTTCCCTGTATTCGTCATTGTGATACAAAGCAATGGCATTGCTACCAATGCCAATTGAGTGTAACAATGCCAATGCGGTTACTATCCTTCTCTCAAAAGAAATTATTTTTGAATTTACCAATATTGCAGCAGATCTACCTGATTCAGAAATCACAGACAAGCCGTCAAATGTAGCGCTATCAGGTAGTTTTTCAGGCATGACGCCGTTTCTATTGTGTGACCTGAACACTGGCACGCCGACACCATTTATTTTTTCCATTACGTAATTGAATCTTTGACTGGGCTCTTTGATTGATCGAAATTCTGACAGGGTAAGGTTAAGTATCTCTCTCACTGTCACTGCAGCATCCCATGGACTTTTTTTGTGCAGAAGTCCAATAAAATTACCGTTCTCCACCCCATAACTGATATTGTTTGATATGTATTGGCTTATCCTTTGAAGTGAATACTGTTCAGCGCCTCCACCACTCCTTATATGGCCATAATATTTTACATTTTCCATCCTATACTTCTCCGCTTTAATAATTTTTTCCTCTGGCACAAAAATGTATGACCATTTTTCTTTGAATATTCTTTTTAAATCAGAAAATGTAATATCATTGCGAGTACCATCTCTAATCTGTCTTATAATCCCAGGCGTTTTTTCTGTTCCTAGCCCCCTTTTTATGTTGAATACTTTGTGCAAACGCAAAATTATATCTTTTGGAACACTAAAATGAAACGCATTCCTATAGTAGACATCAATCATACTAACATCTAAGGTGTGTATAAAGAGTGTTTGTTGTTTTGTTTTCATATTTGTTTGAAAAAAGCCACAATATTACTTGTGGCTCTTGTGTTCCCGCCCATGTATTTGGTCGTTTAATAGTTCCTTGTTGCGTCCCTGATAGAGTAGGCGGACACAAAGTCACGTGTCTCTTTTAAGGAGACCAAACGGCTTGCGACATCTACTGTTTTCACACCCTCAGTGGACATTATCTTGACGATACTATCCTCCATCTCCTTCTTTTTCTCCTTAAGAGTGCTCAATGTATCACGTATATCCAAGTATTCTTTTATTTGTGTTTTCATGTTTTTTTGTTAAAAATGCAAAGTCACTCCGAACAGTCCAAACACAAATACTGAAACAGACATTATAATCGTTGCCAGCACCAACTGAATGAACCCAATAAGGAGTAACCCCAATAACGCTTCAGCGCTTTCGATAGTAAAAAGCGTGCTAAAAATAAAGTCCTTTTCCATATGCATTTTGTTATCTTAATAATATCCGCCGTTAGGTAGACGGGGCTTCAGGAACAGTATATATCAGTGTCGGCTGGTACGCAAATGCACGATTAATCGTGTATTTACCGCGCCCCTTCTTTACCTTATTTTTGGGTTGAACCTTGCCCTCTGGTTATAGTCCGGTTTGGGTATTGA
Source organism: Minisyncoccota bacterium (assembly GCA_963668425.1). Lineage (GTDB taxonomy): Bacteria > Patescibacteriota > Minisyncoccia > Phycocordibacterales > JABAAK01 > JAPPJI01. The sequence goes on from OY764332.1 coordinate 146,183, forward strand.
AATCAATGATTTTTGTAAGCATCATAGTAACGTTGCATATCGTTTGTATTAACATTTTCTAATCCAGCCGCCCATCCCACTCTCTTTACTATATCAAAAAGTGATTCAGTATAATTCTTTTTAAGATTCTGATACATGATTGTCTCTGTAAGATTAATGGAGTCATCAACTGAGCCATTATTAAAAGGTTCCTCGGTCTTTAAACTTAAGTTTGTTTCATTAGGGATGTTTCCAAATGGAACATTTTCAATATTGTCCAGTGATACCTTTAATTCAAGAAAGCCCCAGTACCCAATCTCTGCATAAAACTCTATGGCTGACGCGAGGAATAGATCAAGGCGAGATAATAAGTGCCCAAGATGAAAAACATCATGCCCGCCTTCTGTGTCTTTTTTAGAACGAATTTTTGTTTTGTGATAGTAAAAACCATATTGATTCAGTTCATCGTAGAGCAATCCAAGAATAGAGTGCTGAAAAAGCCGACAAAACCCATGTTGCACTGGTGAAAATATACAGTCGGAATTGTTGCGTGGGAGTGGAAACTGGACGACGCCCCATCTACTAACCTGCATCTTTGTTAATATATTATTAGGGAGTTCCTGGTAGTCAGCCAGTATGTCAAATGGATACAGCGGGACAATACTGAAAGAGGTATCTATACACCTTGGGTCTTGTTTGAACCTTTTACATAACACAACAGATCTTTCCTTTGCGGATTGATAAAAAGATTCTTTTAATTCAGTGGATTTTTTGCGCTTTTCAGTAAGCCAAAGTATCCTGTCAACATTTGCCAACTCTTCTGGCTCGTTGCTTGTATCAGTCCTGATATACACCTTTGTATTGTCTTTGATTGCGTGCGGTGTTGTATCGCTTTGCGGTACCCTGATCACAATCAAAGCATTCTCTTCCTTTTCATCTGAACAAATTTGCACTTCAGGGAAAATCGGAGGGGTGATTCTTCCAAGCACAATATTATTAATTCGCTCCCGTAGACCCTTTTTATAAGCAATACCCTGTACAGGCAATTCTGGTGTACTATCTTTGTCCTCAACACCAATTATAATAACCCCTCCCCATGTATTAGCCATAGCAGCCATGGTTTTTGGCAAACTTGCATTATTGATTTCTCGTTTGTAATCAAGATGTATTGATTCTCGGTGTTTTTCTTCGCAGAAATCAATCACATCCTGATAGGTGATTTCTTCAATTTTTTTGGTGTATAGCAACATACTTTACTGTACCCTAATTTGACCTTTTTTATCAAGGGCAAGGTTTGCCCCATGCAAAACGGTTAAAAGGGTGTCTATAGCAATCGCGCCACTTACGATTAGATTCTTGGTTGAAATACAGCAATTATCTTGCCACACCATTTACGACCTGGCACCATCTCAACCAATGACAACCTTTCTTTGTAAAAGAGATTTTTGTTTAGTGCATGGATTTAATAATCTAGTGCAACAGTAAATTACTTATTTCGAATTATGTTCCACAAGCATTCTCTATCTTCGGCATTTAATACTTCAGAAAGGTGATCAAATTCAAGTACTATAGATGCGAAATACCTTTCTATCTCTTTTAAATCTTTTGACACTTCTTCCTCCTTGGAGAAAGTGTGGTTTGGGTGAATGTACCTACTACAATTTTGATAAAGCGCTGAAAAAACATATCGTTCTTTTTTAGTGTCCTCAGTTTCAAAAGCTTGTATTGCTTGTTCATAAATGCTTTTTTTTGCAATTGATTTTAACAAAGGATTGTCATTGATTTCTTTCTCGTGCTCTTGTATTTTTGCATTAGCTTCTGACTCCCCTTCTTTGATTTTTTTCTCAGTTTCTGCAATATCTTTAAGATCCTGTTCGGTTGTTTTAGGATTTTCTTTCATCTCTTTCAGAGATTTTTTTCTTGCTTTCCAATGGCGTAACCCTTCATTGCAAAATTTTAATTCAAAAGCCCTAACTACCCTCTCCTGCTCTTCCATAGTTTTGTACTCTGAAACATGTTTCTTGATTAGAAGTATTTTTATAAGTACTTCCAGTAAAACCCTGAGCAATACTGCATTTGTTTTTGCATATCTATTATTATTTTTTGTATTATTTTCTGCTAATGTTATTATTTCTACAGCATACTCAAACAACTCACATATCTTATCAAGCACTGCCTGTGATTGTATTAGGGCAACCTTTACTTTTGAAGGTTTGCTGATAATGCCGTCTCCGATATTTATTAACTTATTTATTGTTTTATCTGACATTTTGTGTACGCATAGTGTAGTATATTTTTGTGTTTCAGGCAAAAGAAATTTTGTTCAATCTTGGTATTTTCTAAATGTTCGGAGGTTGGATTGTGAAGTATAATCTAAACATACCATGAAACAAGAGAAGATACAATGTGTTCTAAAAGCTGTGTTGCGTTGGTTGTTTTGCTGGATACCGCTTGCATTTTTGATAGGTGTAATGTCATTGCTCCTGCTCTATGTTTTCGGTTTCTATTATGATAGTGATGTTTCCGGTTTCTATGATAGTGATGTCGTACCATTCACGCTGCCTGCAGTGCCCTTAATGGTATTGGTGGTGAATATCCTCTTTAGATTGTGGGAATATGCTTTTGATAAATCAGTTCGTTTTGCCGCTATTTTATCTTGCACAATCCCCTTTGTGTTGTTTCTATCTCTGCTTTTTTTGTCTGTTTTGTTTGGGTGGTAGTACTTAATAACGACACTGTATGAATAAAAATTTCTAGATGTCACTATATCCGTGCTGTGAACCTCTAACTACACACCAAGTGCTGATACTATCTCAACCAACGACAACCATCCTTTATATTTTCAATCAGGAGTGAGTCAGTAAAAAATCTGTTGGAAGTTGCTTATAGGTGTAATTTCGTGGATATGGCGATGGGCAAATGTTAAAAATGCTCTTATAGCATCGAATTTCATACATATAAGGGTGGTTTTTGTAATAATCAGACAAAAAATACTCTTATATCTCTAAAAATCAGACCTATAAGGATTTAACCCTTATTTCATAAGGCGAAACGGCTATAGAACTACAAAAACCCTATATCTAAAGAGGATTTTATGTAGTGAAAGTATATTATAGTAGCCATCTTTTTATTGAGGAATTATATACTTAATTACCCCAGCAGTCCGTTATTGACCTCTCTTTGAAACTCTTGTATGGCATACACACCAATCAAGGCACGATCAGGACTGACCTGATCCTTCAACCACTCCACTGCCTTTTTTTTATATCCACCTCCATCAAGTAGTATTATTGTTGGTACGTCTGCTTTAATAATGTTGTGCAGTAAAAAAGGATACTTCTCATCCACCGATCCTGATGACTGTTGCCATTTGCATTCTATGACTAATCCATCATCAAACAACTCCTTATTGAAAACTATAAAATCACACTTCCTTGGAGATTCATATATTGTAGTTCCGATAGGTACTTGTTTTGAATACTGTTTTCCACCAATCAAACTGATGTTTTTATACAACTGATTCTTGTGATCCCGGAACTCTGTATACCCTTTGCCTATCAAAACACTTTCAATAAGCATCTCTAAACTTTCTCCAGTTTTGTTTGCCTTTGTTCCGCCTGTATCAGTAGTTTTTGATGATGAGTTCATTTTCTTTTCCTCGTTGATGTGCTTTACAGGACACCGATCTGCTCGCCTGTATTACCTCTATAGTATACTTGCTGTATAAAAAGCGTATGAGTGGTGTATCGCTATTTGAGAGCAGAAAATATGATCCAACTTTGTTTATTTCATTACAAAAATCAGCAAGTTTTTCATGCTCCTCCTTACCGAAACCTGCACCGTTGTACTGACTGTATGTTGTGTGGTACGGGGGATCAAGATAGTAAAAGGTGTTCTTTTTTGGTTTCAATTGCGTAAAATCTTTTTGTTCTATGACGGTGTCTTTTAAGGACGCAGAACAAGCACGCAGATTATCCTCATCAAGTATTGACGGATTTTCATAAGACCCTATAGGAACATTGAAACCGCCTGACTTGTTTACTCTGTACAGACCATTGAAACAAGTTTTGTTAAGGTATATGAATATAGCCGCAATTTTTGCACGATCTGTTTCTGTGTTCAATCTTGCTCTCACTCTGCCGTAGTATTCTTTGTTGTGATTTTTCTTGTGCCGTTTTAGGTGCCGTACAACATCATCAACAGTATCACGAACTGCACTGTAAGTTGCTATCAGCGTGAAGTTTATATCGGACAGGTGGGCATTCTCTGGCTGTATTTCAAAAAAAAGTGCACCGCCACCAACAAATGGTTCACAATAATATCCGGTAAAGCCGACCTTTGCTTGTTCAGTCAGATGTGGCAATGCTGATCGCTTTCCTCCTACCCACTTCACGAATGGTTTAGCAGATATGTGTAAATCACTTACATCCTGACCCGCAATGGTTTGTAAAACATCATTAAATGATCCATCAATCGGATCGTGGTGTTTTCTTTCTCGTATCATATTTATTTTGTAATTACCTTGTAAGAGGTGGTAGGACTTTCAGTTATGTTTACCAGTATACCGTTGAATACATCAGTAATCTTTTCAGCCCTGCTGGTGTGTGATATACTACTAATTGAAACTAATTGACACTTTTTAATAGGTTCACTGTTAATACCGCTATGAAAAAGAACAGGAAGATGACAATCAAAGAGTATGCAGAAAAAAGGAATATTGATTTTGAAAGATTATTTTCTGGTGAGAATCCAAACATATCTATGCAATCCTATCTAAAAAAAGATAGGACTTCCAAGTGTTGCAAAAGTATTTTGTATATTGAATAACGAGAAAGCGTAATGCCGGTTAAGTGTCGTATCACAGCACCGAAACATACGTTGCTTAGAAAAAGGTCCGTCAGGGACTTTTTTTGTTTTTTTACAGCATCAACGCTCTGGCAATTAGGTTCTCGACTGAAGTACAACAATTGTGCATATTAGAGGGCGGAGTGGCTCTCAAGAGGTGTGTAAAATAAGGTGATAATTTGGTTTTCAACACTTCTTGCGGAAAAAATATATTTTTGATATACTGTTAGTGACTTGAGGTTATCTCAGGTGGCAAAACCCCTATCAAAGGGGCTTTTTGTTTCTCCTTTTTCTGCCCTCTGGCAATAACCTGCAACTCCCCTCGTCGTCACGATGGATAAGTTTTTGCTTTTCCATAGAAACCAACTTTTTTTTAAACCTGGTTTTATTTTGTTCTTTGTTCATGCCAAATAACTCTTCAAGTGTCTTATCTCCATCTTCAAGAGATAGTAATATTTCTTTTTCTGAGGTCAATCTTGGGTCAGTAATGACCTTCTTGTTGCCAACTTTGAGTATGTCAGGAAACATAATATCTGCAGATTCATCAATCTTTTGTTGTATTTGTTTGGTATCCATATCGCTGTATAGTCGTATTAGCTCAGCATATATCCATTTGGTTGCATAGAAGGTGAAATTAGTGTCAATACGCTCCAGATTAACCCCGCCGAGGTGTGCGGCATCTCTCTCATTACGAAAACCGAGCAAGATTTTAACCAATGGAGCAACTTTTGTTCTTAGTGATACATCAGCACCTGAATTGTTTGCTAGATTATTAATAATCTTTCCAGTATCAGAAATCTGTTTGCCTATTGGGGTGAATTTTTTTGTTAAAATATATTCAAAAATTCGCAGTATTACCTCACAGAATTTTCCTACAGATGTTTCATGATGCTCAAAGTCACTGCTTTGATACCTACCTATCACTTTTTTGTATTCAGCGGTCAGCGTCTTTTCTAATTCCTTTGGAATGCCCGCAAAAAGAGGGTGTTTATTTTTCTGTTTTTTTCTTGCCATGTTTTTTTCTCTTACTCTTATGGTATTTTTTAGAAATGTTTTTCAGTGAATCTTCATTGGGGAGTTGTGATACTATCTCTCTCGTGGTTGCATTTATCTTATATTTCCCATGCCCAGCACCACTTATATACCCATATGTCCCTATGGAGTGCTGAATGTCTTTACCAATATTCCTCCCATTCATTAATGAAACCTCCGTCTCTAAAAAAGATTCTAATGCTTTTTTTTCAATGACTTCATTACTACTGCCATTGGTTAAATAATATACAGCAAGAGCGACGATAAAATAGTAGTTTTTTGTTTCTTTTTCTTGAAAAAAAGTGTCCCATTCGTTTGGGATAAGTTTTAACTCACCTTTGGTTGGGTTATTTGTTGTTCTTTCTGCAGATACTGATTGATTCTTTAACAAATCTCTAATCTCCTCCAAGAGTTTTATTATTACTTTTTCGTTTTCTGTGTTCATTTTTCTTCTTCTTTTCTTAACTCTGCGAGCGCCTCAAGCCCTGTGTTGGTCAGTGAGTACATCCTATTCCTATGCTTGCCAGAGATAACGTCAACAAACCCTTTTTTGTGCAACCGAGCAATCACATCACTTGGGTTTCCAGGCGTTTTTTCTTTTACGGTTTTGTAGGACTCTTGAATCGCTTTCAGGTCAAACCCATCCTTACTGTTCTCATTATCCAGTATTGACATGATCGCAAGGCACTTTTCTACGTCTGATTCCAAGCTATATTGCAAGAAGATCTCTCGCTTGCTTAGGTTTTTTTTAATAGATGATTTCACCTCGCTGGAAGACATCTGGCTCTCTATTGCTGCAACCCTTTTTACAAGTGCATCAAAATCTTCTTTTGTTATTGTCTTTGTCGTCATAATATTTATAGCATACAGCACTGTTAAGAATCTGTCAATGCATCATAATAATGTTTCTATTTTTGTTTTTTGTTGTATATGCTTTTCAGTAGATAAAAAGTATAATATTCTTATTTTACCATGGTCTATCTATATTTATTTTCAATATTTTTACAAAAATCAAAATAAAAAAATAAAATCGTTTTTTGAGTACCTTAAAAAGTATAAAAATATGTTTATTTATTAGGTTAAAATTTATCTTTTGTAACTGCTTGCTATAAAAAATAATTTTTTTGACTTCTTATTAATTTTTATGTATACTTACTCATATGATGACATTTAAAGAAAAAATTTACTTACTATTGTTAGATAAGTGCAATTTGATGACTATATCTATGGCAGTTATTGCTGTTATATCTGTTACTATAATTTGCTCACCATCTGTTTTGAAATATGCTATTGGCCATACCTTATTGCAATATGTTTTTCCAGCATCCGCTGCAATATCTACAGCATGTCTTGCTTTTTTTACTTATTTAAATTACAGAATAAAGCTTAATGGTGTAGTATTGTTCATTTGCAGAGAATCTGGTTTGTATGACCACCTTAAGGCGAAAAGAGCGATAGATGGAAAGTCAGAGCAGTACTTATATATTCAAGTCAATAATGCATGCAGGAATGCCATCACTCTTTCCATTTTCAAAAGTGATAATGGCTTTGAAATGCCACTTGCAAGTAAAAAAGAAAGTGATGCGTTTAGTTTTAATTGGATAATAGAAGCAGGCAAACGTCATCATAATTTATTTTCAATAGATACAAAACAATTTGAGACACTCAAAAAGAGTAAGTATCTATATGTCATAGACTTTTCAGGCAAGCCGTATAAGTTATCTCTGCCCGACCAACCTGCAAAATAGCACTGACATGAATGAGTGAAATGCCCCTGGCGAAGGTGGATATGCTCCAAGTTAATGCCTTCATGGACCAAAACCTCTATATTGCAATATACTCTTGTCGTAAACCTCACTATACACCAAGCGACAATAATGTGCCAATAAATATCGTCAGCTTCCCGACTGCGGTGTGGCAATTATTTTACCTAATAAATATATTAGGTTAAAATCTGCCACAACTTCTTGAGGTAAGGTATGCTTTTTGCCTTTTCTTCGAGTGTTTCTTTTTTTATTTTCTGCTCAAGCCATTTTTTTGTGATCTCATCGCACCCCTACTACCTTTTTATCACATGGCAACATATTTATCTAAAACCCCTCTTTTTGCAGATCTTTTAGTATTTCTTTTGCCTTTTTGCTGAGTTTTTTGGGGTATGCGATGTGGCAGAATACAATCAATCGGTCGTTGCCTGCTGGTCGTGGTATTCCTTTTCCTTGAAATACAATATGGGTTCCCTCTCTGCTCATTTCTGGCACTGTTACTGCGAGTGTGTTGCCCCGTATGTCCTGTATTTCTTTTGTGGTGCCGAGCACTGCCTCACTCGGTGTTAGCTGTAGTGGGCATACCACATCGCCACCTTGGCGTTCAAACACTGGGTGTCTTTGCACTCGTATCTGTATGAATAGGTCTCCTGGTGCTGATTGCCCGTCTTTTGATATCTCTCCTTTTCCTGCGTACTGCAGTCGTGCTCCCGGCTCTATTCCTGCCGGTATCTGTACCTCAATTGTCTCGGATGCTTTTCTTCGGTATGGTATGGTGAATTGTTTTGTTGTGCCGAATATTGACTCTTCAAATGAGATAGTTAGGTCAATCTGTATATTCGCTCCACGGTTCATTGCTTCACGAAACATTGCTTTACGGTTCATTATTTCACGAAACATCTGGTTAATGGCATCGTCAAAGCCACCCGCACTACCGCCGAAATCAAACCCCTCAAAGCCAGAGGTGTCAGAGCCACCTGCACCTGCGCTTCGTGGGTCCACTCCGGCGTCATACTGTGCCCTTTTTTGTTGATTGCTCAATATTTGATATGCCTCATTCACTTCTTTGAATTTATTCACGTCACCTCCTTTTTTATCAGGATGATACTGATGTGCTAATGTACGAAACGCCTTTTGAATATCCTCTTGGGATGCTCCTCTGTCAACACCGAGTATCTTGTAGTAATCTTTCATATTTGTAGTATAGAGGGGTTATTCCTCTTTTTGTTCTCCTGCCTTGTCGTCTTCTTTGTCAGTGTCATTGCTACTGCTTTCGGAGGTGTCCTTGTCACTGGGGGTTTCGGTGCCGTCAGTGTCTGCTGTTTGTCCTTCGGTGCTTGCCTGTCGGTGCTTTGCAAATACTCCTGATGCTTCTGTGATTGCCTGTTGGATTGTTTCTTTGTCATCTTTTTCTTTTTCGGCGCGTAGTTTTGTTATTGCATCTTCTACTTCTTTCTTTGCGTCAGCAGACAAATTGTCCTGTTTTGCAATTTTCTCTCCTTCGTACACTGCCTGCTCTGCGATATTTTGCACTTCAATTAACTCTTTTTTCTTTATATCTTCATCGGCGTGTGCTTCGGCACTTTGTTTCATCTGCTCTATATCTTCATCTGAGAGTCCTGATCGCGCTTCTATTTTTATGGACTGTGTTTTGTTTGTTTTTTTGTCTTTTGCGGTAACATTTAGGATGCCATCTGTATCTAAATCAAACTCAACTTCAATTTGTGGCATACCTCGTGGCGCATTGTCAATTCCGTCCAGGATAAACCGTCCCAAACTCTTGTTATCTGTTGCCATAGACCGTTCTCCCTGCACAATGTGTATCTCAACTGAGGGTTGGTTATCAGCTGCCGTGGAAAATACTTGTGAGGCACTGGTCGGCAATGTGGTGTTTTTCTCAATCACCTTTGTTGCGACACCGCCGAGTGTCTCAATGCCAAGTGACAGTGGTGTAACATCCAGCAGTAATACATCTCGCACATCACCGCTTAAAATACCTCCTTGAATAGCCGCGCCTAACGCCACCACCTCATCAGGATTAATAGATCGATTTGGCTGCTTGCCGAAGAGGTCTTCAACTGCTTTGATTACTGCTGGCATTCGTGTTTGCCCTCCGACTAAAATGACTTCGTTCACATCGGAAACTGAAGCAGACGCGTCAGAGAGTACCCCTTTTGTAATCTCTAGTGTTTTGTCAATATACCGCTTTGCCAACTCTTCTAATTTTGCACGTGTTAGTGTTATAAGTAGGTGTTGTGGTCCGGCAGAAGTGGACGTGATAAACGGAATGTTAATCTCTGTTTCTTGTGACTGTGATAATTCTTTCTTTGCCCGCTCAACCTCTTCATCAAGCCGCTGTACCGCTAATGAGTCCTCAGATAGGTCAACACCGCTCTCTTTTTTATATTCGGCAACCACATAGTTTAATACCTCACGGTCAATATCCCGTCCGCCGAGGTGTGAATCCCCACCTGTTGATTTCACCTCAACTATATCATCTCCGACTTGCAAGATAGACACATCAAAGGTACCGCCACCAAAATCAAACACGGCGATTTTTTCATTTTTCTTTTTGTCAAACCCGTATGCGAGTGCGGCAGCGGTTGGCTCGTTAATAATTCGCTTTACCTCAAGACCGGCGATTTTTCCTGCGTCTTTGGTTGCCTTTCGCTGTGCATCATTAAAATATGCTGGAGTGGTAATCACTGCCTCGGTTACACTTCCGCCCAGTCGCGCTTCAGCGTCTTCTTTTAGTTTTCGTAGTACCATGGCTGATACTTCTTCTGGGCTATACTCTTTATCTCCAAGCACTACTGACACTCCTCCGGTTGATGACTTTTTTACTGAAAATGATGCATTTTTGACATCTTCCTGCACTGCCTTGTCATCAAATGCGTGTCCGATAAATCGCTTAATTCCGTATACGGTATTGGCTGGATTCGTAACCGCTTGTCGTCGTGCGGCAACACCCACCAATCGTTCTTTTGTTTTTGCGATAGCAACAACAGAGGGGGTCGTTCTTGCCCCTTCGGCATTTTCTAAAATCTCAGGACCCGATGACTCCATCACTGCAACCGCAGAGTTCGTTGTCCCTAAATCTATCCCTATAATCTTGCTCATATATGTATTATGTATAATAGTATTTTTATATAAAAACAGCAATTCCCCATCTATTTTTCCACGGGCAATCGCATATTGTTTAGTATAACAATAAATTTGTCTTTTCTTCAACTTTTTATTGAGAATTTAATAATCTGATTTGAATATTTTATAGGTTTTTTGTATACTGCGCTGTAAAAACAACATGACGGATATTTTTATAGATGAGAGTGGAAACTTAGGGAAAGGTGAGCAGTTTTTTATCATAGCAGCAGTTCAGTTTGAATCAGATGATGATTATAAGAAGTGGAAAAATCTTGCAAAAAGAGTTATAAAAAATAAAAATAATTTAAGAGAAATAAAATCCTCTGCAATGGATTATGACTCAAAGAAAGAAATTTTACAGCAGATCAAGAAGAGGAATATACGATTTACTGTTTGGCTTGGTATTATTGACACAAATCATAAGCGCTATAAAGAGAGATTTATTTTGAAGAATAACTCTAAAGAACTTGCCTTCAATTACACTTTGAAAAAGATGTTTGAAAGATGTATTGCAAAAAATATTCAAAAGAGGCATATAGTTGTATGTGTTGACCAGCGAAACACAAAAACTGGTTCAAGATATTCATTGAAGGATTACCTAAATGTGGAGTTTATTCATAACCAATCAATTACATTACAGAGTGTTTCTATTGAGTACTGCGATTCCAAAAGGAGTTATGGTGTTCAGTTATCAGATTTGGTTGCAAATATCACTTATACTAAGTTTGAATACAATAAATCAAACCATCTTTTTGAGACATATATAAAACCTAAAATATTGGGAGAGTGCAGTTATCCAGAATGTTGATGTTGTAAAAAACGAAAAAGATCCCTGACGGACCTTTCTCTAAGCAACTTATGTTTCGGTGCCGTGATACGACACTTAACCGGCATTACGCTTGGGTCTCCACATAAGGTTTATGCCTACTACTACTATACCTTTTTATCTTTATATTTTCAACGGTATGCGAGATATGTGGAAAATATTGTACCCTCTCTTGAAGTATTAAAAAGATAGGTTGCCTTTGTCCATGCGTTTGCTATATGCTCACCATTATGCTGTGATATGTGCTTGTTGAAAAGTGTATACATTTTTTACTACTTCCTTTATACTGGTTGTGTATATAAAGTTTATTGGTGGATTACCATTATGAAACATTTTCTAAATAAAATTAAAGCTATATTTACTGATACTCAGACAAATGCAAATAAGACAGGTGTTGCTGATGTTACTAGTAATCAAAGTGCGGGCAAGTTGAGTCCAGAAGAGAGGGAGCGGAGAATTAAGCACGCCGCTGAGTATACTGTTAAAGAATATGGGAGTGTCATTGAACGACTCGCAAAAGAGTAGCATGAATTTCTTTACTAAGGGAGATCTGTTGCTTTTGTATGAGGAAGAATATAATACGCAGTATGTAACTGGCGGGCTTTTTGGTGCGTTTCTACCTACAGAAAAAGAACAGTGGGCAGAGCAAATGTTTTCAGCGCAGCAGACCGTGCAGACAAGAGTGAGTATGGTTGGCGGTACTGTGCATGAGGCAGCGGCTCGCCTTATGTTCTGTATTATCAAAGGGCACAAACTTGCTGACGGCAATAAACGCTCGTCCATTCTTTGTATGATTGGGTTCTATAGATTAAACAACTATAAGTTTAAATCTAATAAAGACGATCTCTACAATAAAACAAAAGAAGTGGCAGCATTGGACTCTCAGACAATAGATGATGAAAAAGAGATTGTTAACCTCACCAAATTTCTTGAAGATAACACTGAGTCCTTTGAATAACCGATATGTGTACCTGCCTGCTATTGTGAAATAGTTGCGCTTGCGGGCTGGACAGTGTCTACTGTAGGGACAGTGACTATTGTGTTTGCCTGGATTTTTGCTCTTACATTTGAGACGGTACTCGCTACATCAGCATTAGTCAAGGTATAGCCGGTAAAGTGCTTCTCCTTATTTGCACCGATTGTAAGGTCGTGCGCGATGTCGTCGTCTATGATAAAGCCGTCTTTATCAAGCCACTCTATTCTGGCGGTAAATGACTTGCTGCTATCAGCGTCATTTTTTACTGTCAAAATCCATGAGAATTTGTAGTAGGCATCATTCTTTTCTGTAATTTTTGTGGCGATATTTACTATTTGTATACTTGGCTCTTGTGTCTGTGGTGTTACCTCTTCTGACGTGTTCCCTGCCGACTGTGTTTTTGCTATCCATGCGCGGTTTCGCTCGGCAACAATGTTGTGTATGTTGCTTAAGATGTACTGGATGCCATTTGAACTGGTCAGTAGCCCTTGTAGCCATGATTCACACTGTGTCCTCGTCTGACTCTGCACACCTCCAACCAGCAAGCCAAAAACTGCCACAATAGAAAGCACAAAACCAATACACACACCAAGTAGTATATTCTTATGTAACATCTTCATTACCGGCACTATACCCTACAAAACACCGAAGTTTTATCATTATCCCCACTTTCTGTACTACACATAGCATCAAAGTCAGTCGCAGGCTGCCTTTCCTATTACCCGAGAAAAGTGCAAAAAGTCGGGTATTAGTGGTATACTACAGCTACACTTAATTAAACAAGGAACACCTTCGCTTTTTAGCGAAGGTGTTCCTTTTACTCAACTCAAAAGGCCTCTTTCTTTTCAATACTTTAGTGCACAGGCCATATATAGTCCTTTGTTTCTCTCTCTTTCCATGCCTTTATGTGCTGAGGGGTGTCGTCGGTAGCGAATTTCCAGAGGTCGTGACGAGTGCCACCAATTCCTACCACACCTTTATCATGTTTTATGGTCTCTTTTTCTCTCATACAGACGTACTGGACACCATCATTGCTTGACGCTTCAAGCATTGGAAGCCATTTCTCTTCAGAAACCTCACGACAGTCAACTGAATCAGATTCAACAGATGCATATCCTTTCACTGTTGTGTTTCGGACAATCATTAGAGGAGATAGTATCTCCCATACACGTTTACCCTTGGTTGCCCTCACGCAGATGTAGAAGATGCCATCTTCTTTAAGGTCACCAACCTTTAGTATTTTCGATCTGTAGGTTACTTCTTCACATGATTTCTTTTTGGTAAGTGCATATTTAATCTTTTTTGTTTTAACTCTTACAGTAAATTCTGGGGCAGATATAAGTGGTGCTTTCTTGTTCCGCATCTCATCTTCAGTGATTAATCCCTCGTGCCCGCGACTAAAACCATTATTTGCTGCAACACCAATAAACCTTGGTTCTCCATCTTTCTTCAAGAACAGTTTTTTGGTTTTATTCTTCTCCAGATCAGCTAGGTGTTCTATAATGTCTTCAATGGTCCAGTCCGCTGGAAACGAAGGAGGCAAGTTGAACCCATCCCCCTCATCATCAGTAGCATCCTCATCAATATCATCTGCGCTAACAGTTGTCTGAGTATCATCGGTGGTTTGTGCAACCTCAGCAGTAGTTTGTGTAGAATCAGTAGTATCTTCATCAGTAGCGTCCTCATCATCAATAGTATTCTCATCAACGGTTTGTGTAGAATCATCAGTGGTTCGTGGAAGTCCAACAACGGTCTGTGCAGATACGGTGAACACGCTCGCAGATGTTATTGCACATATCGTCAATATCACTGCCAAAGAAATACTTTTTCTTTTCATTATTAAGTTTGACATATTTATTTTTTATTTTTAATAAAGTACTAAAAGTTCATATCTGTGTACATATCTATATTAGCACAAAAAACTTACAAGAGTAAGTAAAAGGAGGGGCTATACCCTCCTTTTTATTATAGTTCTAAATTATTTCCTTTTGTGAATTTCATGATTGAGATCTATAAGCACTATATTGAATACCCCTTTCCATTGGTATCCGAAGATGCGTATCTCTTGTGTTACTGAAAGGTATGATGGATAATACTCTTCTCCATTTGAATAATCTGCTTCTTTAGCACATGCATTTTTTATAACTTCTTTAACCTTTTTGTCTTTTATTTCTTTTATCGGATTTGCTTGATTTCCACTATAGAGATATTCTGATTTTTGCACTTCTTTCCACTTTCGTCTTTCAAGATTTTTTAATGCTTCAACCACTTCTGCTATTTTTTTAAAATTTTCTTTCTCCAGTTTTACACTCTTCAATTTTGGTGGGTTGTAATTGTAGTTAATCCTTTCAAATGAGTATTTAAAATCTTCTTCTGTAAATTTAGGATCAATTACTGGCATACTCTTCAGATAATATCGGTTTGTAGTACTTCTGTATTGCTTTTTGTGGAATGACAATATCCTGCTCTCCGTTTTCTACCCTTTTTTTATAATGTTTCCATGGCTGTTTGTGTGAGTGAGTGATTTCCATAAGTCGTACCGCTGAGTAACCACCGAAGGTCTCTAATACTTCGCTGACTATCTTTTTATCTTCATTTGGCACATTGATATCATGCTTCTTTACTTCTGCCTTGGGCAATGGATTGTTTTTATATTCCTTATACTCTTCATATACCTCCTTTACCACCGGCCCGTATTTCCATGCACATATATCTTCTTCAAACATTGGTCTATCCAACTTAGCTAATGAAAATGCTTGGCAGAAATATAGGAGTTTCTGCAATTTTAGATTTGATACACCCTCTGAGACCCCTTCATCAATTTCTTTATCTTTGCTATAGAATGCAGTGATGATGTATTTAGCCACATCTGTAGCAGATAGGGTGTTTGTGTTTGTTTCCATGTGTCTATAGTTGTTGTTTAGTATAGCATGTTACACAAGCATTCCCCTGTTTGAGCATTGTGTTTCAAGATAGTATTTAGATGTTTTTTTTGACTTATCTTGTTATTTCCTGTATACTATATATAGTATCTTTCTGTCGTATCCTACCTATACCATATAACATAACCTTAATTAGGAAAGGAAACTTCTAATGAAATATGTGCTGTTGCTTCTTTCTTTGTGCATTTTTGCGTTTGGCTGTGGTCAAGAGGGTGGTGTCCAGACACTCATGACTACCGCTGAAACATCGGTAATCAAAAATGATACCTCTTCTGATGATGTGCCAACTCAAGAGGAGGCGTATGACATGACTATTGACATTTTGACCGCTGTGACGATAGATCGTCTTGTCGCACGTGAGGCCCTTGACCCTGAAGACCCAGATTATGAGACCCTCATGGACGCTGTGTATGATGAAGCACTGATTCGTGAGGCCGGTTTTTCTCTCTCTTTTTTGAGAGAGACGTTGCGTCCGATCGTTGCTGATGTGCACGGCATTGTCGTTGAAGAAGAATTTGACCTTGGACTGACCGGAGAGTATGTGTATCTTGGGTTTCTACACCCAAACAGTAGTCAAGAAGCGCTTCTTCTTTTGTTCAGAGAATCTGTAGAACGTGAAGAAGAGCGGATTCAAACTCTTCATATTGTTGTTCTTGATCAGGTGTCGGAACAACGCACCCCACAAGAAAACTAATGGGGTATATCAAGATCGTATGTATTATACATACGGTCTTTTTTTATACAAAATATTTTTCTCTTCCGTGGTGACGCAAACTCAACCAGTGTTTGACATAAGTTAAAAAATCTATTATAATATTGTTCAGTGTGTTCGTTTTTATGTACTATATGTAATTTTGATTTGAGGAGGTAAATATCGTGGAACTTTTTTGGTTTTTTGCTTTCAAGTTTTTGTCAGTCTTAGCGCGCGTGGGTATTGTTTGGGCGGTTGCTATCACATTCTCTTCCAGATGTCGCAAGATATGGACGAACATTCTGGACAAAATATTTTATTAAGCAGGAGAACTATATGGACTACTATGCGCCGGTGCAGTTGTATGCCTTACTGGCAATTGGCCTTGCACTCTACTCTGCCACAATGTCAAGATTGGCACTCAGGTATCCGCTTCCTGACAACACGAAGATGTTTGCTGGAGCTGATTTCCTCCTTTTTGTTACTTGGATACCATTGGCGATGTATCAAGTAGCATTGTTTGCTAACATGTCTTCCGAAATAATTCCCTATCACGATGTGTCAGATAGCGCGATCCGGCTCTATAAACGGATTGCTTACTTTTCCCACGTGGTAATTGTGTATCTGCTCTTTTTCTGGATGCCTGCTTTTTCTAAAGTAAGGTGATATAAGTAATGTTGTAGTGCAACACCACTCCCAAAAGGAGCGACCAATGGTCGCTCCTTATTGTATTTTATAAGGAACACCTCCACTGGAGCAGAAGCGATCTAACGCTTCTGCTTTTTTTATATACATTTATATACATTTCACACTCTTGGGCATACGCCCGGCACGCACAACATTTATATAACAACTTTCTCTTGCTCCAGCCGTCCCGGTTTCGCATATCCGGGAGAGCGAGTACGATTTACGGACATAGTACCATTGTCCCAATCACTCAAGAAATGGGTGACTGATTGATCCATCTCCTTTTCAGGGGAGAAGTTTCATTTGAATTATTCCACGAACAGCTTCCGCTACCCGTGCCTTGTTACGCCTTAGCCCTTGTCATTGAATTTACCTTAGACCCATACAAGATGGGGCGTCGGGTACTCTCAACTTCCCTGACTTGGCGGGCGGTGAGTACAAGACTCGAGAACGTATTCACCGCGGCGTTCTGATCCGCGATTACTAGCGATTTCAACTTCATGAGGTCGAATTGCAGACCTCAATCCGGACTGGGACTGCTTTTATTAGGATTTGCTCCGGCTTACACCTTGGCTTCCCGTTGTAGCAGCCATTGTATCACGTGTGCAGCCCGAGGCGTCAAGGGACATGCGGACCTGGCGTCATCCTCTCCTTCCTCCCTCGTGAGAGGGCAGTCTCGCCTGACATATATAACAGACGACGAGGGTTGCGTTCGTTACCCCACTTAAGGGAACAACTCAAGTCACGAACTGACGACGGCCATGCATCACCTGCCTACCCGCCCGAAGGAGACATTCCTTTCGGATTGTCGTCGTGTAGGTTTCTAGCCTCGGTAAGGTTTGTCGCTTAGTGTCGAATTAAGCCACATGATCCACCGCTTGTGCGAGTCCCCGTCTATTCCTTTGAGTTTTAAGCTTGCGCTCGTACTACCCAGGCGGCTTGCTTAACGCGTTAGCTTCGCCTCTTGAAGGTCAATGCCTCAAAAAGCCAGCAAGCATCGTTTAGGGCGTGGACTACTGGGGTATCTAATCCCATTCGCTACCCACGCTTTCGTCTCTGAGTGTCAGGATCAAACCAGTGTGCTGCCTTCGCATTCGGTGTTCCCCACAGTATCAACGGATTTCACCCCTACTCTGTGAGTTCCACACACCTCTTTTGTCCTCTAGTGCTGCCGTTTCGTATGCATGCTCTCGGTTGAGCCGAGAGATTTAACATACGACTAACAGCACCACCTGCAGACGCTTTACGCCCAGTGATTCCGGGTAACGCTTGGGGCTTCTGTATTACCGCTCCTGCTGGCACAGAATTAGGAGCCCCTTATTCATAAGGTACCGTCAATAAACTTCTTCCCTTATAAAAGGTGTTTACGGTCCGAAGACCTTCATCCACCACGCGGCGTCGCTCCGTCAGGCTTTCGCCCATTGCGGAATATTCTCGACTGCGGCCTCCCGTAGGAGTATGGGCCGTGTCTCAGTCCCATCGGTGGGGGTCAGGCTCTCACCTCCCCTACGCGTCATTGCCTTGGTGAGCTATTACCTCACCAACAAGCTGATGCGAAGCAGGCCTCTCCCTCAGCAAAAAGATTTTACTCCGTAGAGTCCATCGGGTATTAGCACATCTTTCGATGCGTTATCCCCGACTGAGGGGTAAGTTCCTACCTGTTACTACCTCGTTTGCCACTAATTCCGAAGAATTCGTTCGACTTGCATGCCCTATCCACGCCGCCAGCGTTCACCCTGAGCTAGGATCAAACTCTGAAAAATAAAACGGTTGGAGCAAGAGAAAATTGTCAATCAATTATCTCTTGCAGCTATTGTTTGTTGTGTTGCATAGTTTCGTATAGTAAATATAAAAAACTATAGATAGAAAAATTGTAAGGATCATCATCGCTCTCTTAACACAAATTGTACACGCACATTTACTAAAACACACTACATTGAGATATGCGTTTATATAGTATACCACAGTTATACGCATGAAAATAGCAATTTGGTTGCTTTTGCACAATGGACTTGGTGCCGGAAAAATAAAAGATTGCGTGGTTTTCTGTGACGGTCTATAGTTTTTGGCTGTTTGTTGCCACAAATCAGTGCCCTGCTTGCAATGTCTTTGCTTTATAGGGGCAGATACTCTGCTGGGTTTAGTTTTGCGTCTTGAGCGGCAACTGGTACAATCAGACCCCGACATCGTGCGTTGCTTGATACCCGCTCGTAAGGGATAATGCGTATACCGTTTGAATCATACACACCAAAATGGAGGTGTGGGCCGGTACTGAAGCCAGTGTTGCCACTATAGCCAATCAACTCTCCCGCTTTCACTTTTTGTCCAAGCCGTACTTTTATAAGTGACAGGTGGGCGTAGAGTGTTGTGAGACCAAATCCATGTTTAATCACAATCCATTTTCCCCATGAATGACAGCTTGACACAATATCGGTATTGCCGGTTCCAATGACAATTCCATCAGCACTGGCAAATAATTGTGTTCCCGTTGGCAATCCAAAATCTGTACCGTCGTGGAATGGCCTGCCGTATCGCAATGCATTTGCGATAGCGAATGCTGTTTTGCCGAATTGCTGCGTGAGTGGTGCCTTAATATTGAACGGCATACGAAGCAACCCTTTTTTCGGTCCTGGTACCGTCTTTGGATCACGTAAATACTCTATACGTGACTCATATTCATAAATATCCTGCTGTAATTCCAGTCGTTCCTGCTGCTTTTCTTTCAGCAAATCTTGATACACCGCCTCGTCATTGCGTGTTTGTTTCACTAATAACTCCTGTTGCTTAATAGAGAATTCATAAATTTTCTTTCTGTCTGCCAACTCTTTTTGCTGTTGTTCCAATGTTGCCCGCCTCTTGACAACATCTTTTTTATTCTGCTGTAATTTCTTTGTTTCATTTTCTAAAAACTCCAAATGCGTATGTAGCGCTTTTGAGTACCGCTCAATCTCTTCTATTCGCTGTAGCACATCAGAAAATGAGGTGTGCATGAGGAGCAGTGTCTTTCCATGCAATTCAAACTCATTTGCCTGTTGAAAATTCTGTCGCAAGACATTATAGAGCACCTCAAGGTTTTCTGCGTTGTCAACAATGGAAGTATCCAGTGCTTTCAATTTCAACTGCCCCTGTTGGATACCATCTTCAGTTTTACGTATCTGTGCTTCATTTTTCCTTTTTGTAAGTGTCAATCCGTTTAATTTACTCTCCAATGAATCTTTCTTCTTATATATTTGACTGAGTTGCATGTTAATGCCCCGAATCTCTTCCTCAGCGTTGCGAATGCGAGATTCTTTGCTCCCTATCTGGTTGCGCAAACTTGCAATTTCTGAACTCTCACGCAACAAGACAATTTCCCCCTCTTCTGTTTCATCATTCTCTATCGGCGTATACACACCAGATGTTGGTGTTGGCGAGGTTATGGTCGCACTACTACTATGCACATAGATTGGCAATACTGTATTGCCAAGAATAAAAAATGAGCTTACATAAATAAGTAAGTAATATACAATACTGTATCTACACCACGCCTTCATAATTACTTTAGTATACCCTCTAAGAGTGCACATGCTTTCTGTACCCGCCGTATTGTCTGTCGCTTACCAATTGCCTGCGCAATTGCAAACGGTCCTGGACTCTTATCCTTTCCGGATAGTGCGATCCGTAATGGCCACAGAATTATAGATTTTCCTTTCTGCTCAGCGTAATCCCATACCTTTTTTCGTATACACTCTTCATTCCATCCTGTATAAGTGCTCATTTGTTGTAATAGCGTGTGGGTTCCCCACAGCCCTGACAGCACCTCACGCGCCATATCTTCACGTGCCATGTCGCTCTTTGGTAGTAGCAGTTGCACATCGTACCTTGGCTCTCTAAAATAAAAATCGTATGCACCGTTGTCAATGAGTAACTGCACCTCTCCAAATGGCATGCCTTTTTCCCGCATAGTATGCAGAACTGTTTTTATTGACCGAGGCCGCAGTCGTGATCGCATCGGAAACCGTTTTACTAGTGCTGGCACTATCATTTTTCGCAAACGATATTCTGACATTTGCTGTATATGCTTTTTTTGGAACCAGAGTAGTTTTTTTTCATTAAATACTGCTTCTTTCTTCTGTATCCCTTCCAGTGTAAAAATGGCAGTCAATTCCTCTAATGAAAAAACCTCGTCGTCGTGTTTTGGGCTCCACCCCATGAGTGCGATGGCATTTATAATCGCTTCTGGCAGATATCCGCGCTCACGAAATTCTGTTATTGCAGTTGCATCTTTGCGTTTTGACAACTTACCCCCACCTGGTGAATGAATTAGTGGTATGTGTGTATATGATGGCGGCGTACCACCTAGTGCTTTAAGTAGTAGTATTTGCCTGGGTGTGTTAATAATATGGTCATCGCCACGCAAAATATGTGTAACTCCCATTTCCATGTCATCTATCACTACCGCAAGATGATATAGCGGATCATCCACTGACCGTGCTATTACAAAATCTCCCAAATCACTGATATCAACAGTAATATCTCCCCGAACAGTGTCAATGAACGAGACGCTTGGCGAGGTGTTTCTGAAACGCACAATTTCCACTTCTTGTGTTGGATCTTTTTTTGATATCTCTTTTGACACATATGCCTTATCCTCTTCTAATAATTGCTGTATGTACTTTTTATATATTGCAGTGCGGTCTGATTGTCGTACAATTTTATCTGGCTTGAGTGAGAGCCATTGTAGCGCGCTGAGTATATCCTCTTCATACTTCTTTTCACTTCGCTCCTGATCAGTATCTTCAAATCGTAAAATAAATACTCCTCCGTGCCTCTTTGTAAAAAGATAGTTACATAATGCTGTGCGGGCAGTGCCGATGTGTAGTGCACCGGTCGGACTTGGCGCAATGCGTGTTACTGGTACGTGTATATCTACATCATTGTAATTATTATTTTTCATGTGATTTCAGTATATCTACTA
Organism: Minisyncoccota bacterium; assembly: GCA_963668425.1. Lineage (GTDB taxonomy): Bacteria > Patescibacteriota > Minisyncoccia > Phycocordibacterales > JABAAK01 > JAPPJI01. Next base: position 168,025 of record OY764332.1, read on the forward strand.
ATAATTTTGCCACTTTCTCTGATGCATTTGGTGTTGAAAATGCTTTTGCCTTCTGACGCATTTCATCACCCACCTTCTTATTTTGCAGTATATGATTAACTTGCGATACCAGTAAGTGTGGTGAAAGATTCTGTTCTTCTACTACTACACCACCTGCGGATCGTGCATACGCATACGCATTCTTTTTTTGATCATGCGCTACCTCTTCTCGTATCGGTATAATAATTGCTGGTATTCCCCATTCTGCAATTTCGTATAAGGTTCCGGACCCGGCTCTGGTAATGATTACATCCGCAACACTATATAGCGCTCGCATATGGTAGGCATTTAAAAACGGTAGCGGATGATAGGTGTGCATATCTGGCAAGGCGTGCAAAAAACTCTCTGCTTCTTTTTTAAGATCAGTAAACATTTTTTTTCCGGTCTGATGTACCACTTGGTATCTCCGTAACATAATCGGCAATGCGTCTAAAACATTTTCATTCAAAAACTGTGCCCCGCTTGAGCCGCCAAGTATCGCTACCGTCTTCATGTCGGGATCAAGCTTCAGTATGGTGTGTGCATCAGGGTTTGGATTGTATCGCAGCTGTCGACGAATTGGTATGCCGATGAGTGCTGCTTTTTCTTGCTGTTTTTTACTAAGATCATTTTCTGCCTCAGGATATGCAATTGCTATGTGTGTTGCAAATGTAGCAGACCACCGTGATACCCGCCCGAGCGTTGAATCAGAATCATGAATTACTACTGGAATGCGCAATATTCGTGCGGCAAAGAGTATTGGAAAACTGGCATAACCGCCTTTGCTGAACACAACATCTGGGAAAATCACAAATAAGGTAAACAGCGCTTTTAATGCGCCAAAAAAGAGGGAGATGAGGGAGAAAAGGTTTTTTATACGGGATAGTATGTCTTTTGTCCGTCGCATTTTCCCTGCTGGACAAAATACAAATGTAATACCTGCATTGTATAACGCTTTTTCATCGTAGTGTGTCGGCCCTAGGTAATACTTTTTTGGTTGCACTAGCTGATTTTCCAGTGCATACCGTTCAATTTCTTCTGCAACCGCAATTAACGGATAAAAATGTCCTCCCGTACCACCCCCCACAAACACTATTTTCATATACTTTAGTGTACCACCACATTACTACTGCACAATTTGCTATATAGTTCTGTTGATGCTGGCTCCAGAAAAAGTGTGCGCAACTTGGATGCCTAAACCAAGAGCCACCTGTCGGACTTGAACCGACGACCTACGCATTACAAGTGCGTTGCTCTACCAACTGAGCTAAGGTGGCGATCAAAACTATGGTACCATATAGCCAATATACAAAGTGCTCATATCGTGCAAATCAACAATGGTTTGTGCAATGATCATTGCCCTTCCATAGCATTCCCTTTAGAGATAAAAAATTAGAACAAAGAGCAAAGAGATCAAGAGCAGAGGGTAAAGATGCAAGGGTCAAGTGCTACTTGTCTGAGACAAACAGCCACTCATCGTCGGGACTCCAATGACGGTCCGCACGATTACCGTAAAGATCGCGACCACGACCATTGCGACCGACACCGAAGACGTGGGTACCGCTGCCCGAGTCGGTCAGTGGCTCCATGCCGATGATGGTAAATTCGTCATCGTCGCACTCCATGCGGTACTGGGGACCGACCCAAGGAGGGCAGGGTTTGAGTCCTTTCTTTTTTGCAGTGTCGAGTATCTCTTCTGTGGTGCCACCGTTAGGGAGTCCGAGGTCTTTTGCCGTTACTTTCTTGAGTCGTACTTGTTCTTCTGGTATATCAGTGAGTTGGCTGAGGAGGTTGTCTGCATAGGATTCATACCCTCTTGCTTCAAGCGCCTCTATATACGCTTCCCCAGAGCGGTACTCAGCGGAGAGGTATACTATTCCTTCCTGTTTTTCTTTGTACAGTACAATGTTCTTTCGTAGATTCTCTGTTTCTGTGTCAAAGGTTGTACGGAGTTCTTTTGTTTTTTCAGCGTCATATCCTTCACTCATTAGAAGTGCCTTGTACTCATCTGCAATGTCTTGCAATGCTTTGTACTGTTTTTCCAGAAGTTCACAGGTTAGATCTTGCATATGTAACCAGTATACAGTATCCTCTTCAAGAGCAAAGAGATCAAGGGCAGAGGGTAAAGATGCAAGGGTCAAGTGCTACTTGTCTGAGACAAACAGCCACTCATCGTCGGGATTCCAATGACTGCCCGTACGATCACTGCCAAGCCAGCGACCACGAACATAGCGACTGACATGGAAGAGGTGGGTATCGCCGGCCGAGTCGGTCAGTGGCTCCATGCCGATGAGGGCACGTTCGCCATCGTCGCACTCCATGCGGTACTGGGGACCGACCCAAGGGGGACAGGGTTTGAGTCCTTTCTCTTTTGTAGCGGCGAGTATCTTTTCTACGGTGCTACCGTTAGGGAGTCCGAGGTCTTCTACCGTTACTTTCTTGAGTCGTACTTGTTCTTCTGGTATATCAGTGAGTTGGCTGAGGAGTTTGTCTGTATAGGCAGACATTTTATACCCTCTTGCTTCAAGCGCCTCTATATACTCTTTCCCAGAGCGGTACTCAGCGGAGAGGTATACTATCCCTTCCTGTTTTTCTTTGTACAGTACAATGTTCTTTCGTAGATTCCCTGTTTCAGAGTCAAAGGTTGTACGGAGTTCTTTTGTTTTTTCAGAATCCTGTCCTTCACTTATCAGTATTGCTCTGTACTCATCTGCAGTATCTTGCAGTGCTTTGTACTGTTCTTCTAAAGATTCACAAGTTAAGGGTTCTTTGGTTTGCATGTGTCTAGTGTATACTATCCCTATTTAAGGGGCTATATACTACAGCCAACTTCCTGAAGTTCTACTGCGATACTTCTGAGAGTTTCTTCTGTTCGTAGCATCTCTTTTTCCTCCTCTTTTGGCTCTGCTTCTTCTTGTTCCTCTGTATAGGTATGCTCTGGCGCTTCACCAAATGCATACTCAGCTACTTGTTCTTTGTAGATAAACTCAAAGTTATCTCTGTCAACGGGCTTGTTATATCCTTCTTCAAAAAACCCGCCAAGATTCCTCAGATACTGTTCAATAAAATCTTTGTCAGTTGTTTCGTCGTCTATCTCATCAACAAACGATTCCTTTAGATGGTAGTCAAGTGTATGCCGGTACTCGTCTCGCTCCCACGCCTCAAACACTTTTACCAACGATCGTATGGAAGGCACATTTTTCTCAAGATTCTTTCCTACACCATCATACTCAAGCTCTCGTTTTCCTGAGAAACTTTCCTGCAAAATTCGTGCTGTTTTTGCAAGTTCCCATAGTTTTTCCATAGACCCTTTTGGTAGATGTATGTTCCCGCGTCTGTCCATCACTTTTGCAAGCATAATGTGGAATAGCTCATCCCCCATGTCTACCTCCTCAAGTCCGCCCTCAGTGCTCTGTGGCACATAATCATACTCCATTTTTGTAAATCTGCTTAGGAATGCTGGGTCCAGCGTCTGTCTACCGACATAACTGCTATTTGTCTGTGTGTTTAGGTTTCCAGTTAGGATGATATTAAACCCTGGCTTTGCAGTAACTTTTTTACCACCGTTATGATGCAGCACAACGGTGTTTTTTCCGGGAGTCATCCTCACAGATGCCAATATATCGTTCAGACATATCAGTGTCTCGTGTGGTATTGCATTTGCCTCGTCAATCACAAGCACTTTCCCTTCTTCCATTGCTTTATACACAGGTCCGTATTCAAATTCGGTTGTATTTCCAGTATCCAGCTTATTGTGCACTTCAGCCAGTATGAGATCCCATTGCTGATTTCCTTTCTCTCGTAGCGTTTCTTCATTCTGCTTCTCTGCCCATTCTTCAAATTGTTTTTCTGCTTTTTCTCGTATCTCTTCCATTATCTTTTCATCTTTCTCTGACCCTTTCAACACATATCGGCCAAAAAAATCAGATCTGGTCACATTTTCATCACCGGAGATGCGATAAAACGGATGCTCTTCTTTACTTTCGGGGTTGATTTCCCGATAGGTCTCCTCAGCTACTTGAAATGCGAGTTGTGATTTTCCGCTCCCTAAGTGTCCTGATATAAACACTGGTTGTGCTGCACGGACATTCTCGGATACTTTATCAAACTTCTCTTTCACATATGGCGTTCTGACCAATTTTTCATTCAAGAGTGACCGCTTATACCCTCGTAAGGTGAGCAGATGGTGTACGTACCATGCCTCTGGATTGGCTTGCATATTATCCTCTAACCTTTTCTCAGCAGATTCTTTTCTCTCTTTTAATTTCTGCAGTGCTTCGCCTATTTCCTTACTAGCATACCCTTTCTTTCGAACATTCCAAGCATTCTCCAAAAGTTCTCGCTCAATTTTATCAAGCCACTTCATCTCGAGGATGACTGATCGGTAGTCCTCCCCAATCTTTTTCATGTTTTTTGCTTTTTCGGCGAGCAACAACCTTTCGTCTTCGCTTAGTGCTTCTGATAGATCTTCTGGTTCGTTTTTGGGTTCTGGCATTTCTTCCTTATCATTCTTGCCAATGCTCTCAAGGTACTCACCTATTGAACCCCCTTCATTGAGCCATTTGATACTCGCAATATTTTCTTCATCAATGTGCTCTTTTGACAGATCTTCCACCGCCTGCTCTTCTCGTTGCGTTTGATACTCACGGACATTTTTTCTTACCCCTTTTTCAAATTTTTTCATATATACTTATTATTAAATAATACTTTTATACTACCACTTTTTTAAGAGATGATTTTGTATTATGTTGAATTTGTATTTGTAGTATAGTTATGGACAGGGGAAGCAAAATCTCAAGGGTCAAGTGCTACTTGTCTGAGACACACAGCACCCCATCGTCGGGACCCCAATAATAACCCACACGAATACGGTCAAGACAGCGATCACCACGATTATTGCGACTGACAATGAAGCGGCCGGCGAGGGCATGTTCGTCATCGTCGCACTCCATACGGTACTGGGGACCGACCCAAGGAGGACAGGGGGTGAGTCCTTTCTTTTTTACAGCGGCGAGTATCGTTCTTGTGCCGGCACTGTTATGGACTCCGAGGTCTCTTGCCGTTACTCTCTTGAGTCGTACTTGTTCTTCTGGTATATTAGTGTATTGTCTGAGGTTGTAGTTTGCCTCATGTGTTATATACCCCCTTGCTTCAAGTGCCTCTATATACTCTTCCCCAGAGCGGTACTCAGCGGAGAGGTAGAATATGCCTTCCTGTTTTTCCACTTTATACCGTGCAATGCTTTCTCTCAATTTCTCTGTTTCTGTGTCAAAGGTTGTACGGAGTTCTTTTGTTTTTTCAGCGTCATATCCTTCACTCATTAGTATTGCTCTGTACTCATCTGCAGTATCCTGTAGTGCTTTGTACTGTTTTTCCAGAAGTTCACAGGTTAAGGGTTCTTTAGTTTGCATATGGATATAGTATTACATACTGCTGATAACGATGGTGCGTAATGCCTCTGAAAGCGCTTCAGGGAGTTGTCCGATATCTTCACCAATTAGCACTCCCCGCGTTTCATTGCTCCTATTCCATGCAATATGAAATGAATTTTTCTCATGTTCGTCAACAGAGCCAATCTGAAAGGCGCGAGCTATCACGCCGGTGTCGTTTAAGGATATAACCTCTTCCTGTACTTCTTTAGGGTTGTTAGAACCACCATCAGTAACCATAAAGACAATTTCTAGCGCTTTCTTTTCACGAATCTTGCGTACACGGTCACCGTCTGTATGTATGGCGCCGGATACTGTTTTAATCGCATTGGCATCGTCTGTACTGCCTTTGGTGGTGAGAGTTCCGAGCATTTTCGCCATCTTCACATCTTCGTCAATGGAATCTTCTGATCGGAATGATTTAACTTCTTGTGTTTCATTCGCAAACTCCCACACCTGCGTGTCAACTTTTGTTTGTATTGCACCATCTTCATTTTTCTGCCAGTCAATACGCTTTTGGAATTCATTTAATGAAGACACCAGTAGCACAATGCTTTGCTTTAGGATATGCATCTTCTGGCTGTCCATAGATCCAGACACATCGCCGATGATGCGCACATTTACCTCCTCTGGAAAAGAGATTTTTTTCTGCTCAAGCGTCATTTTTTTGAATATGCGGGCGTTCTCAGCACTTCCTGCCAGTATCCGCGGATATTCCTCAACAATGGCGTCTATATTAATGTCACTTCCTTCTTGGTGTCTCCCGCTGATAACCCTGCGTTTTCCTATCGTACGGTACGCCTGCAACAGCGTCTGCCAAAATTCGGACAACTCCTGTATATGCTGTTTCAATTCGCCCTGCATCTCTCTGAGGTCTTCTATCGCCCCACTTTCCAAGCTATTTTCTCTTTCAAGATTCCGGTCTTTTCTGTCTGCTAACTCTTTCTGCTTTTCCTCTGGTGTCTTTTTGTCCCACTGTTCTTTGTTCGCCTGTTCTTTTTCCTCTTCTTTTTTCTGCTCCGCACGGCTTTCCATCTCATCAATCATTTCATCCCAGTCATACTGATCGGGGCTATGCTTACTGTGATCTTGATACTCCTCTTCCCAAGGGTCGCCAAATGGGTTTGATCCGCTTCCTTGCTGCTCGCCACTTTCTTCACCCTCTCCCTCTTGTTGCTGACCTTCTCCGTTTTCACCCTCTCCTTCGCCTTCCTGCTTCTGTCCATCTTCTCCTTCTTCAGGTGGTGGTGACGGCTCCCAATCTTCAAGGTCTTTGAGGAGCAGGTCTGCAAAAATGGGCTCAAGGGTATACCGAAGTGCCGTGTATCTCTCTTGCACTGCTGCACTGTAAGCGTTGGATTTCTTTATACTTTTTTCTACGCATTCTTTTGGAGTCATTTCTTCGCCGAACCAACGAACGCACTTTTTGTTTAAAATCTCCTGCACCTCGTCGCCTATTTCCACCTGCTCATCTGGCACCATCTCTTCCCGCAAGAGTGTGTAAAGGAATTGAAAATGACGAGGCAGATCAGCATACTTTGCTCCTGGAAATAACTTATGTTTATACAAGTCAACAATAGCATTCCGATGCCGCCCGGTGTTCCTGTTATACGGGTGTGCCCTGCGGGACACTTGATTGTTTACGAACACATCATCAAATATATTAAAAAAAGTGCTGTACGCTTTCATGCCTGCCTGATCAATGCTCCGTATCCTCCTCCCCCCTTTTGTGCCAACGGGTATCTCTTTTTTACACCTTTCAATAGCATCATGGTGTGTGTCGCTGAATTTTTCCTCTAGTATGTCAAGCATATGATCGCCTATTCCCCGTGCCTTTTCTATGCAATGGTCAACGTTGTACTTCAACATGTCTTCGGGTGATTCGGTAAAATCACGGTAGTGTGATAGTTCGTGTAGCGTTATCCAAAGTATCTCTTCCTCGGAATACCCTTGCTCATGAAACCACTTGTGGTCAAGTGTTACTTCTTTGCTCATGAGGTTAAAGTAAAATCCTCCGCCCGGCTCAATATTGAATTTCACATCGCCACCAGCAAACTCATTCAACATTTTTTTATTTTTTTCCAAAAAATTACTGGTCACTTCTCTCATTTCTTGCAGTTCGGGAGATTCCTCCTCTCTTTGCTCTGTCGTCTTCTCTATCGCTTTCTCACTCTTATCGTCAAATGTATTTTTACTTTTTTCTTTACCCCCAACAAATTTTTCAAATTTGATACTCATATATGGCTTTATTATGGCATATGATACTCTATGTATATATGCCAAATGAAGGTATACAAAAGCTAACCTGTGAATCTTTAGAAGAACAGTACAAAGCATTGCAAGACATTGCAGATGAGTACAGAGCAATACTGATGAGTGAAGGATATGACGCTAAAAAAACAAAAGAACTCCGTACAACCTTTGACTCTGAAACAGAGAATCTGCGAGAGAACATTGTACTGTACAAAGAAAAACAGGAAGGCATATTCTACCTCTCCGCTGAGTACCGCTCTGGGAAAGCGTATATAGAGGCACTTGAAGCAAGAGGGTATAGGATAGTTGGCTTTGAAAAAGAAGTCCTCCTCAATAATTACAAAGGACTCAAAAGCATACCAGAAGAACAGGTACGACTCAAGAAAGTGACCGTAAAAGACCTCGGACTCCCTAACGGTGGCATCGCAGAAGAGGTGCTCGCCGCTGCAAAAAAGAAAGGACTCACCCTCTGCCCCCCTTGGGTTGGCCCTCAGTACCGTATGGAGTGCGACGATGACGAATATACCACCATCGGCATGGAGTCACTGACCGACTCGGAAGGCGATACCCACATCTTCGATGTCGGTCGCAATGATCGTGGTCGCTATCTGCACAGTCATCGTACGGGCAGTCGTTGGCCTCCCTACTATGAGTGGCTGTTTGTCTCAGACAAGTAGCACTTGACCCTTGCATCTTTACCCTCTGCCCTTGATCTCTTTGCTCTTGAAGAGGGTGCTGTACACTGGTTACATATGCAAGATCTAACCTGTGAACTTCTGGAAAAACAGTACAAAGAACTACAGGATACTGCAGATGAGTACAAGGCACTTCTAATGAGTGAGGGATATGACGCTGAAAAAACAAAAGAACTGCGTACAACCTTTGACTCTGAAACAGAGAATCTGCGAAAGAACATTGTACTCTACAAAGAAAAACAGGAAGGAGTAGTATACCTCTCCGCTGAGTACCGCTCTGAGGAAGAGTATATAGAAGTGCTTAAAGCAAGGGGGTATAAACTGTCTACCTATGCAAACAACATTCTCAGCCAACTCACTGATATACCAGAAGAACAAGTACGACTCAAGAAAGTGACGGTAAAAGACCTCGGACTCCCTAACGGTGGCACCGCAGAAAAGATACTCGCTGCTGCAAAAGAGAAAGGACTCACCCTCTGCCCCCCTTGGGTCGGTCCCCAGTACCGCATGGAGTGCGACGATGACGAATATGCCATCATCGGCATGGAGCCACTGACCGACTCGGACGGCGATGCTCACGTCTTCCGTGTCGGTCACGGTAGTCGTGGTCGCTTGCTTGGCAGTAATCGTGCGGACCTTCATTTTTATCATGGCGATGGGTGGCTGTTTGTCTCAGACAAGTAGCACTTGACCCTTGCATCTTTACCCTCTGCCCTTGATCTCTTTGCTCTTGAAGAGGGTACTGTACACTGGTTACATATGCAAACTAAAAAACCCTTAACCTGTGAATCTTTAGAAGAACAGTACAAAGCATTGCAAGACATTGCAGATGAGTACAGAGCAATACTGATGAGTGAAGGGCAGGATTCTGAAAAAACAAAAGAACTCCGTACAACCTTTGACTCTGAAACAGAGAAATTGAGAGAAAGTATAGTGCTCTACAAAGAAACACAGGAAGGCATATTCTATCTCACTGCTGAGTACCGCTCTGGGAAAGCGTATATAGAGGTGCTTAAAGCAAGGGGGTATAAAACATATGCCCGTGCAAAGAACTTCCTCCGCCAACTCACTGATATACCAGAAGAACAGGTACGACTCAAGAAAGTAACGGTAGAAGACCTCGGATTCCCTAACGGTGGCACCGCAGAAAAGATACTCGCCGCTGCAGAAGAGAAAGGACTCATCCTCTGTCCTCCTTGGGTCGGTCCCCAGTACCGCATGAAGTGCGACGATGCCGAAACTGCCATCATCGGCATGGAGTCACTGGACTCTGACAGCGATGCCCACGTCTTCCGTGTCGGTCGCTTTGTTCGTGCTCGCTATCTTGACGGTGATCATTCGGGCTATCCTTGGAGTCCCGACGATGAGTGGCTGTTTGTCTCAGACAAGTAGCACTTGACCCTTGCATCTTTACCCTCTGCCCTTGATCTCTTTGCTCTTGAAGAGGATACTGTATACTGGTTACATATGCAAGATCTAACCTGTGAATCTTTAGAAGAGCAGTACAAAGCACTACAGGATACTGCAGATGAGTACAAGACACTCCTAATGAGTGAAGGACAGGATTCTGAAAAAACAAAAGAACTCCGTACAACCTTTGACTCTGAAACAGAGAAATTGAGAGAAAACATAGTGCTCTACAAAGAAAAACAGGAAGGGATAGTATACCTCTCCGCTGAGTACCGCTCTGGGAAAAAGTATATAGAGGTGCTTGAAGGAAAGTTGTATGAAATGTCTGCCTGGGCAAAGGACTTCCTCAGCCAACTCACTGATATACCAGAGGAACAAGTACGACTCAAGAAAGTAACGGCAGAAGACCTCGGACTCCCTAACGGTGGCACCGCAGAAAAGATACTCGCCACTGCAAAAAAACAAGGACTCAAACCCTGTCCCCCTTGGGTCGGTCCCCAGTACCGCATGGAGTGCGACTATGCCGAAACTACCACCATCGGCATGGAGCCACTGGCCGGCTCGGATGGCTCTACCCACGTCCTCCATGTTGGTCGTGCTGATGGTCGCTGGTTTTACAATGTTCCTACGGACATGCGCTGGAATCCCGACTGGGAATGGCTGTTTGTCTCAGACAAGTAGCACTTGACCCTTGCATCTTTACCCTCTGCCCTTGATCTCTTTGCTCTTGAAGAGGGTGCTGTACACTGGTTACATATGCAAACTAAAAAACCCTTAACCTGTGAATCTTTAGAAGAGCAGTACAAAGCACTACAGGATACTGCAGATGAGTACAGAGCAATACTAATGAGTGAAGGACAGGGTTCTGAAAAAACAAAAGAACTGCGTACAACCTTTGACTCTGAAACAGAGAATCTGCGAAAGAACATTGTACTCTACAAAGAAAAACAGGAAGGAATAGTATACCTCTCCGCTGAGTACCGCTCTGGGAAAGAGTATATAGAGGCGCTTGAAGCAAGGGGGTATAAAATGTCTGCCTATGCAAACGACCTCCTCAGCCAACTCACTGATATACCAGAAGAACAGCTACGACTCAAGAAAGTAACGGCAGAAGACCTCGGACTCTCAAACGGTGGCACTGCAGAAGAGATGCTCGCCGCTGCAAAAAAACAAGGACTCAAACCCTGTCCCCCTTGGGTCGGTCCCCAGTACCGCATGGAGTGCGACGATGACAAATCTACCGCCATCGGCATGGAGCCACTGACCGGACCGCACGGCTCTACCCACGTCTTCCATGTCAGTCGTCGTGATGCTAGTGGTACCTGGCTTAGCAGTTTTTATACAGACAATTCTTGGCATCCCGCCCATGAGTGGCTGTTTGTCTCAGACAAGTAGCACTTGACCCTTGCATCTTTACCCTCTGCCCTTGATCTCTTTGCTCTTGAAGAGGGTGCTGTACACTGGTTACATATGCAAACTAAAAAACCCTTAACCTGTGAATCTTTAGAAGAGCAGTACAAAGCACTACAGGATACTGCAGATGAGTACAGAGCAATACTAATGAGTGAAGGACAGGGTTCTGAAAAAACAAAAGAACTGCGTACAACCTTTGACTCTGAAACAGAGAAATTGAGAGAAAACATAGTACTCTACAAAGAAAAACAGGAAGGAATAGTATACCTCTCCGCTGAGTACCGCTCTGGGAAAGAGTATATAGAGGCGCTTGAAGCAAGAGGGTATAAAATTTTTACCAATGCAAACGACCTCCTCAGCCAACTCACTGATATACCAGAAGAACAAGTACGACTCAAGAAAGTAACGGTAGAAGACCTCGGACTCCTTCGCGGTAGTACCGCAGAAGAGGTACTCGCCGCTGCAAAAAAGAAAGGACTCAAACCCTGTCCCCCTTGGGTTGGCCCTCAGTACCGTATGGAGTGCGACGATGACGAATTTGCCATCATCGGCATGGAGCCACTGGACTCGGACGGCGCGGCCCACATCTTCGGTGTCGGTCGCGGTGATCGTGATCGCTATCTTCACAGTGCTCATGCGGACAATCATTGGCTTTCCGACTATGAGTGGCTGTTTGTCTCAGACAAGTAGCACTTGACCCTTGCATCTTTACCCTCTGCCCTTGATCTCTTTGCTCTTGAAGAGGGTGCTGTACACTGGTTACATATGCAAACTAAAAAACCCTTAACCTGTGAATCTTTAGAAGAGCAGTACAAAGCACTACAGGATACTGCAGATGAGTACAGAGCAATACTGATGAGTGAAGGATATGACGCTGAAAAAACAAAAGAACTCCGTACAACCTTTGACTCTGAAACAGAGAAATTGAGAGAAAACATAGTGCTCTACAAAGAAAAACAGGAAGGAATAGTATACCTCTCCGCTGAGTACCGCTCTGGAGAAGAGTATATAGAGGTGCTTAAAGCAAGGGGATATAAAATATCTACCCATGCAAACAGCCTCCTCAGCCAACTCACTGATATACCAGAAGAACAAGTACGACTCAAGAAAGTAACGGTAGAAGACCTCGGACTCCCTAACGGTGGCGACATAGAAGAGATATTCGCCTCTGCAAAAAAGAAAGGGCTCACCCCCTGCCCCCCTTGGGTCGGTCCCCAGTACCGCATGGAGTGCGACGATGACGAATATGCCTTCGTCGGCATGGAGCCACTGGACTCGGACGGCTTTACCCACATCTTCTATGTCAGTCTCAATGGTTGTGATCGCGATCTTAGCAGTTTTCATGCGAAGCATCCTTGGTTTCCCGACCGTGAGTGGCTGTTTGTCTCAGACAAGTAGCACTTGACCCTTTGGGCTTCTTGGCTCTTGGTTTAAAGGGCGTTGTGGCGATGAGAGATCGGCTTGTGTTTTGTATGTAGAGTGGCACCTACTGCAATACTTCTCCCACTATTTTTGCTACAGCTGATCCATCTGCCTTTCCTTGCACCTCTTTCATCACTGCCTGCATTAGTGTGCCGGTGTCTTTTTTCTCGGTTATGCCTAATTCTTTCTGCTTATCTGTTACTATTGTTCTTATCTCTTCTTCGGACATCTCTGGTGGTAGGTACTCCTTAAGCACTGCTTGTTCCGCATCTTCTGCTGTAGCCCGTTCCTCCTGATTAGCGTTGCGATATTGTTCAGCGGATTCTTTTCGTTGTTTCACTAATCGCTTCAGGACTTGTATAACCGCATCATCTTCTAATTTTTCATTTGGCTTTTTACCCTGTTCAATCAGCGTGTTTGTGCAGGCAGCCAATGCCATGCGCAATGTTTCCAGCTGTATTGTATCTTTTGCCTTCATCGCAGATTGCATATTTTTTCGCAATGTTTCATGTAACATATAGTGTCATTATACCCTAGAGATGACACTTAGATAGTCGTCGCCCTATACTTCAGGCAAGTAGCATAACGATGATGTGGTATGCTACCAATATATGAAAGGGATGCGAGTTTTCTCTCCACAGGAACATGAAAAACTTGCGCAGGTGCTCCGTGGATGGACTGACGCAGCGGTAGCATACGGTTTCCGTCAGTATAAGACCTCTGTGCTTGAGAGTGCGGATATCTATACTGATAAAACTAGTGAGGAGATTATGTCCGAGCAAACATATCAATTTACTGATAGAGGTGGGCGCGATGTGCTGTTGCGACCAGAAATCACCCCTGGTGTTAGCACAATGACGGTTGATTTGCAAAAAAAAAGGATGTTTAAAACCCCGTTCAAAGTGTTCTCTATCGGCAGTGTTTTTCGTTATGAAAATACTCAAAAAGGTCGTTCACGAGAGCATATACAGTTCAATGTTGATCTTTTTGGTGATGACACTGCATGGGCAGATGCGGAAGTGATAGCGGTTGCCTATGAGGCAATGGAGAGAATGGGGTTTCAAAAAGATGATTTTGTTGTTCGTCTTAATGATCGGACTACTCTAGAGAACACTCTTATTGACCTCGGATTGCCAGAAAGATTCCTTCGAGATACCTTGCGTCTGCTGGATAAGCGAGAGAAAATGACACAAAAAGAATTTGCTGAACAGTTATCTGTACATGACATATCTGTCGTCGCGTTGGATGATGCGTTGGATGAAATGCCGGAATCTGTTCGCAAGGTTACAGAGCTGCTTCCGGATATTATCTCTGTTGAATATGACCCAAAAATTATTCGTGGTTTTGATTATTACACTGGCGTAGTATTTGAGATATATGCAAAAGATCCTAAGATTGCATCAAGATCTGTTGCTGGTGGTGGTCGTTATAATACACTGATTGAATCATACGGCGGCGATCGTTTGCCAGCAGTTGGCTTCGGCATGGGTGATGTTGTGTTGCTTGATTGTCTTGAAGCATATAACCTCACAGCAGCACCTTCGTCTGCGACAGTGGCTCTCTATGTGTCTGACGAACAGAGTGTATCAAAAGGAATACAGGCGGCGGCGGTATTGCGACAACATATGTCGGTATCATTTATCGGTGTCATTCCAGAGAAAAAAAGTGCTGATAGATATAAATATCACGAACGACTGGGTACACAGTATGTCATTGGATTCGTAAACGGTTCATTTGCTGTTCGTGTGCTATCTACAAGAAAGACCGAACTGTTTGCTACAATACATGACGTGGTTACTTGTATCACTGATGCCATATAATGTGTTTATATGAAAGGACTCGTTTTTGATATAGAAACTTCTGATGTTTTCAATAGCGAAAAACGCAACCCTGAGGATCTTACGCTTTCTGTTGTCGCAGTGTATAGCTACCTTGATGATGCCTACACCGTCTACACACAGGAGGATCTGCCTGAACTTTGGGAGGTGATGCGTAACATTGACACCCTTATCGGTTTTAATAACAACCATTTTGATACCCCCCTCCTAAATAAATATGCGCCGATGGATTTGTTGAAAGAGTATGACAGCATTGACTTGCTTGAAAGTGTCCGTCAATCACTTGGTAGGAGAATTCGTCTTGATTGGATTGCCGAAGGTACTCTTGGTATCAACAAAAGTGGTGATGGCTTGCAGGCGGTTGAGTTGTGGAAGCAGGGTGAGGTTGAAAAGGTGAAACAGTACTGTATTGATGATGTTCGTATTACAAAAGATATTTTTGACTATGCCCTTAAGAATGAGGAATTGCTCTATAATGATCTTGGCTTAGTCCATACCATACCCATTGACACCTCCCGATGGAAAAAAGAAGAATCTCCTGAAGATGCTTCTGTCAGTTTGTTTTAATCCGTTGGTATACTGATACTGTATGAAAACTGTGCAGACAAAAAAAAAGGATTTGCATGGCGCCGTTGTTGATGTCGCTATTTTTCTGATTGCACTACTCATTAGTGTTGTTCTTCTCATGCAACACAGCACTGCTGTGCAGGTTATGATAGACACCCGAGAAGATAGATATTTTAGACCGGTACAGCCGAAGATTGACTTGCTGTTCGGCAATCCAGAAGCAGATTTGTTTATTGTGGAATACGGTGACCTTGAGTGTCCGTATTGCAAAGATTTTCATACCCATGCAAAAACATTTATCAAGAGCGATTGGGGGGTCTCTGGCAAGGTGGCGTGGGTGTGGCGAAATGGATTCCATATTAATGATACCTCTCTTAGAAAGGCGCAAACCCTTGAGTGCGTTCGCCTTCATGCAGGCGAACAGGGGCGCATGACTGCATGGAAATTTATAGAGGAATCTCTCATTGGCGGAGTGATGGAAGTTGAGTATCCGCACGACCGCTATAAAATGTTGATGAGTCGGCTGAACATCCCGTTTGACCGTGTTGAAGCATGCAGGAAGGAACCTCCACCGATAGTGCAAGCAATATTAGTGCAAGCAATAGATGATGTTCGCAAGCTTGAAATTGATGAGACCCCTTATATCCAATTTATATCAGGTGGTGGAGAACTTCTCTTTGAAAGTGTTGGCTCTCTCACTACTACCCAACTGGAAAGCTATGTGTCCGCCATTCTTCAAAATAATAAAGAGGGGAAATAGAGTGCTTGATTATTTTTGTGAGCCATTATGTTTTAAGCGCCTTCTTCAACAATCCCCCAACCGCTCCCCCTTTTCCATCTTTGCCGCCTCCTAACAGATTTGTTCCCTTTGCTACAGCACTGATCGCACGTGTTTGAGGAAGCATTGAGGCAACTTTTGAAATCTCCCGTCTCCGTAGGTACGTTGCAAACGTTCCCCAAAAAACAAACATACAAAGAAACGGTGCTGCTTCAAGCAGAAAAATACCTGCAGCAATGAGACAATCAGAGAGGGTGTAGGTGCCCTTTGGAGAGATAAGTACGATGGCATAAAATACACACAGTGTAAGCAGTGCAACAAGCATTTGAATACTAAAAAAAACTGCAAAACCGCCTGCAATATGTACAAGTATTTCAGTGCCGAAAAGAAAATCTGCAGCAGTGAGAACAAGTGCAACGGCACCGGTAACTAACGCCTGAGGTCCAACAAAGAGGGCGGAAAAGGCGGAAATCTGTAAGGAAGCTAGTCCTGTGCTAATTAAATCAGCAAGCCATGCAACTCCAACAAAAGCAAAAGCTGCTCCGAGAGATTTTACCCTGCCCTCTGCGTTCATACCGAATCAAGTGATTGCTGCATGGCACGTTGCTGATTAAGTAGATGGGATGGATCAGTGGTAATAATTTTATCCTCAGTGAAAGATGCGATAATTTTAATTGCAACTCGTTTCAAGCCGGCAATAAAAAGTCCTTCGCCAACAGCTGATTCAAGTAGGAGGTATTTCTCACTGTCAGTAAGATTAAAAGTTTCTTGCACCAGGTCAATAGAAGTTGCTGATTGCCGCAATAATAAAATCAAAGAAGAGTTATTTAGTATTGGCTTTCCATATTCCGATCGTAAAAAATCTCCGACATCCTGGGTGATAGTGCCCACACCGAGATAATATTTCCTCCCTCGTTTCACCAAACCAAACAAAAAAGAGGCAGTGTCACCCGACTGCATCATGATCCACGCTTCGTCAACCACAAGCAACCGTTTCTTCAGTGTTCTTCTAATATTGTTCCAAATAAATCGAGTAATAATATACATCGCAGCAGATTTCAAGTCATCTTCCATATCCCGTATAGAAAAAACGATAAATTTTCGGTTAATGTCAATGTTGGTTGGTTGGTTAAGAAAGCCAGCCCATGAGCCGGTGGTATACCGACTCAGTCGTTCAGCAAGTTTCTCACCCCCTTCAACTCCAGCAAGCACGAGTGCGAAATCGGAGATGAGTGGTGGATCAGCATTTTCAAAACCGCCTTCTATGGTAATATCTTTTAATGCATACGTTTCACGAATAGCATGATCAATAATTGATTCGTCCTCTTGTGAGAGATTGCCAAGCAACACGCGGAAAAACCCGACAAGGTTTATAATGGTGCTTCGTAGTACATCAGAAGGATTTTCATCCTCACCAACTGGTGGCAAATCAAACGGATTGATGTGGTGTTCTGAATTAAGAGAAACATTAAAATATCGTCCACCAGTTGCCTGCGTGAGTCGTTCAAATTCTCGCTCTGGATCTATCACAATAACGTCAATACCAACCATAAGTGATCGCAACACCTCAAGCTTCATGGCGTATGACTTCCCTGCACCAGATGTTGCAAAGGTGACTGAATTGTAATTCGGTAGAGAAAAGCGATCAAATAAAATGAGTGAGGCGTTGTGCTGGTTAATGCCGTATAGTATTCCTTTTTCAGCGGACAAATCAAATGAAACAAATGGAAACAAGCTGGACAGTGGCTCAGAATTTAACTTTGTATGTATAGAGAGCAGATCGGTTCCGAATGGACTTGTGCTCCGAAACCCTTGCTCCTGCTGAAAAACACTCGGTTTCACAAAAATTAACTTCCCTTCAAGCAGTGATCGCATATCTTTCTCAACCTCATCAATTTGCTCTACAGTTTCCCCATAGACAGTAATATATACCCCAACCTCAAACATTCGCTCAGTCGCCTGCTGAATATGCATACGCAACTCTTCTAGATCATGATGTGCAGTATCAAGTTTCGGATCTCGCACCACTCCCTTGTTTTCCCGTTCAATAATCTGGCTTTCAACTTGTGCCACTTTTCGTCGGAATTTTCGCAACACATCTTTTGAATCCATCGGATGCACGAAAATAGCAATGTCAAACTCCTTACTTAAATTAATGACGGGGGAAAACCACCCTTCATTCAGAAAGCGTGGATATGACACAACTGCGAAAGATCGTGCGAACTTGCCGCCCAGAGAGACATGTCGCGAGGTTATCTGTATTGCTGGAGGTGCAATAACATCCCGCAAACCGATAGTCGTTTGGTTGAACATGGTCTCAGGAATGAAATCATCCTCATCAGCGATTTGAACTGAGCTCTTTTGTTTACCACCAAACACATCAAAAATACCCATATAACATATATAATACACCAAGTAAATTGATGCACAAAAATATCATTGCACCGAAGGAGGTGTTTGTGTGTCACCGGGATTAAATGTTTTATATAACAGCTCAGTAACTTCCTCAGTGCCGAGCTGCACTGCTCGCAGTCCTAATGCCCGTATGTTGTTCTGAATAAAAGAAACTCGTTGCAACAACTGTGTTACATGCTCCTCGGTCACTTTTTGCGTTGATGCTGATTCTTTTTTATCTTTGCCGAAGAAGGGTAATCCGCTACCAAGACCGCCGGATGAGACGGGAGAATATGAAACGACAACAAAAAACTGTTTTGTCATAATCTCATTGCGTTCTGTAAAATCAGCAATAAAATTAATGTATTCTCGTGTTTGTAGACGCAGCAGTTCAATGGTCTGTTTTTCATACACTTCTTCAAGGTATTGCAGATATGGTTTGATATTAAGTCGTCGTGACTGCACTATTATTTGAATGCCGACTTCAAGTGAATTCAGAATAGATTGGAATTGATATAAGATAGCCTGTCGCTCGTTTTCTGACTTGAGGTTAAAATTAACAGACGAGACCAGTAATACAGCACATAATACACCATCATCTCGCGTGATAATGCCGTTCTGAATATCTTTTAGAGGAACAAATGATTGTGTGGTGGTGTTTGTGCTCATAGGACAGTGTCCAGATTATCATACGTATCCCCTTCTTCGTCAGAGAAAACAAGATTGGCACTCATCTCACGCACTTTATCAATTTTTTGTCGCTGTGAATAAGAATTTGGATGTACAAATTCTCCGTCAACAGTAGCATGTTCTTTTTTGGTGCGTTGTACCACTATATCAGTGGCACCCTGTCGCCATATATACATTCTTTTTCGGGAAAAAAAGCGAATCAATGCCTGAAAAAGAGTAATGAACTTTTGATTATTGTATACAAAAAATGACAAAAACCCCGCAAGAATAGCTATCGGACCGCCAATAATCAATGTTGGTATAATGCCTCCGGTAAATAAAAACAAAAATACCATACATCCGAGCGCGCCACCAAGGTAGATGAGTTGTTTAAAATCCAATCCCAAAAGAATAGTGTCTGGTACATCCAAATTTTGTGGAACTTGAAAGCGCATATGCTTATAGTATAGTGTAAAAAAATAATGTCCGACTGACCTTGTGCAGGTTAATCGGACAATATTTGACCTCGCTAGATGAGGCCGAGATAGTCTCACTTACCGCCGTAGCGATTACTCTGTGCGAGCTCTAGTCAAGTGAGACCCTTTTAAATGAATTTCAGTGTGTTCATTTTTGATGGTTTAAAAAACCTTCAGAAGTGGACAGGGACTGAAATCTTTTATTATTATACCATAAAAAATTCGTTCTAACAAGTTTTTATCGCCTGCTCAGAGATGGTGTGGTTAGGTCATTTTTTGTTAGAAATCCTTGCAAACACTATGTTTTTGCGTGTTACTGAATACTTGCTCTATAAAAAATTGACAAAAGTATAGGTATGTGGTATATTAACATTAGTTTAGAAAAAGTATAGTTAGACAGTCGCTTTAAGGTGCATTTGGAAGAAGGTCAAGTAATAACACTTATATACCAGACGCTATCTACTGAGTCACCTTAAAGCGGTTGTTTATTCGGCTTTCTGCCGGAAAACGAAAACCTCAACAGTGTGAACATATGTTTGTTCATCACGCTGTTGAGGTTTTTTGTGTTTTATATATTTTTACATATTAGACAACAAACCAAGTTATCCACAGGTTACTGCTATACAATACAAAATATATGTGATACTAAGAGTGCAGAAAGGTGTTCTCACCATTCCGAAAAGTGTTCTGTACTTCGGTACAGTGCACCTCACCTCTCACGGGGAGTAGGAACTGAGGCGCCTTTCTGCGTTTTACACTACGTAAAACGCAGAAAATCTTACGTGCTGTGCTGAAAGCGGTTGTACTATTTTTTCAACTCTTTTCCTTACTATCTGTTCTGGATTACATTCTCTCTGGTGCGGCTACTCCCAATATCCATAAACCATTCTTTAGCGTTTGTGCAACGCTCTGCGTAATCGCCACTTTGTACGGTGCATATGGATCACTTGCATCCGCAATGCGTTCAACTGCATAAAAAGAATTGAACACTGATGCAATTTCTGTAAGGTGTGTGACGAGATGATGTGGCGACCGTGTTTGTACTGCTGTTCCAACCGTTTCTTCAAATCGGCACACAAGCCGTTCAATTGGATACACTGTATTGGGTACTGCTGAATTGTCTTCCTCAAAATGAGCAATGCCGATTTCTTTCGCCTTTGTGATTACCGAGAGGCATCGCGCGTATGAATACTGTAAATACGGACCGGAATCTCCCTCAAATGAAAATGCCTGCTTTTTATTAAACACAATATTAGAGCCAACTGTTTGACGCAGTATTTGATATTTTAATGCCGCAGTAGCAATTTGCTGTGCGAGAGATTGCACATCATCTGCCCGTGTCTCTTTTGCCCGTATAACTGCCTCTTCCTGCAAATCTATTAATAGCGACTCTCCTGTAAGTACATGTCCTTTCCGTGATGACATCTTTTCACCACCTGCAAGTGTTAAAAAACCGGTTGCAATGTGCTCAAGCGAATGGTTATTGTCAATTTCAAATACTGCACGGATTGCGGCGATAATCACTTGAAAATACTCCCGTTGCTCATTTCCGGTAACTGTAATAGAACGTGTCCAATTTGGGTATTTTTTTTGTTTTAAAAGAAAGTTGCCGAGGTCTTTTGTTTCATAGGTCGGTAAATCTTGTGAGTTAATAAATACTCGTGTATGTAACCCGTTTTTTTCTCCTTGGAAAATTATTGCTCCATCGTCTTTTTCAAAAATGCCGTACTTGCCACCGGTATGTTTGTGTACTAATGCATATCCGATTGGGCTCGCTTCACTTTCAAAAATTACTGCATCAAACCGTGTCCCCAGTTGACGGCATAGTTTATCTAAATGTGCAAGTGATGTCTCTTTGCCCTGCTGCCATAGAGCGGTAATCTTTGTATTATCATTTGTATACAATGACTGGTTCACTGCCTCAATACCTCCCTTTGCTTCCTCGTCAAGTTCATATGTTTCATTTCCAAAGCGATATGCAGACCCTAGGTCGTTAATGCTTTTTGGATCACCGTCTGATTCCTGGAGACCCCATACGCTTTTTGCAACTGTTAGTCCGATATCAGATGGGTAGTTGATCCGCCGTAGAGTTGCCCCCTGTGTCTCAAACAAGCGTGCTATTGACTCTCCAATGATATTACCGACTAGATTTCCGACATGTAACGGTTTGAATAAATTCGGACTTGTGTACTCAAGCAATATCTCTTCTCCCGCAAAACTGTCTCCCCACCCCCATCGCTCAGACAACGCATGCACTCGCATAATTTGCCTTGAGAAAAACTTTCTTTTTGCATAAAAATTCAAAAAACCTGGACCTGCAATCTCAATTCGATCAATTTCTGAAAATTTTCCTTCCAGTTGTTCTTGAAACTCTTTTGCGATTTCTAATGGATTTTTTCTAATTTTTTTTCCGACTTCCATTGCTATGGCACTCGCATAGTCACCGTGCTCGTTGTTTTTTGGGTAGTTTAGTTTTGTGTTTGTAATATCTGTATCAAAATTACTTCTCACCACACTCATAATTTCTCGTACTATTATTTCCTTGATCGTTGTATTACTTGTACTCATATGCCAATAACCTACGGTGAGCAACAGTAGGGTTCCCTACTGTTGCTCTGTTTTCATGTCGCGATAACAACACTATTCAACTACTATTGCTGTAGGGACGTTGCCAGAAGGAGTGTCACTGGAAGCGGGAAGGATGTTGCTATCACTGCTTTCTGTGGTAGTGTCTCTGGTGGTACTGCTTACTTCTTCAGTTCCTGCTGATGAATCTTGAGTGGGCACAGTTGGTGGTGCAGGAGGGGTGGTAGAAGTAGGAGGAGATGTACTATCTATAGCGACCACTATAGAAAGTAGCTCGAGTGCCTGTTGTAACAATGAAAGTGCCTCTTGGAGCCTTGCCTCTCGGAACTCTTCACTAGCTTGGATAGATGGATTTGACGTATTGACAATGACTGATGAAGTCAGTAACGCGAAAGGAGAGGTTGCCATGAGATGAGAAAAGAAGTCATCAAGTGGTGGTGGTGTTCCTGTGTCTACTGAGAAGGTGGCATTGAAGGATACCCCTCGTGCTTTGTCAGCGTTGTAATAATCGCCTGAGATAGCTACATATACCGCACCATCTTGTAGTGTATTCATCGGATTAATGGTTATGGTCATGTTGTCATTGCTCATATTTGCTTCAAACGGTATGCCATATCCGTATACGTCATCGGTACGTAACACTACAAAACTTGCTAGGTCATTTGTAGTAAATAGTGTTTTATTGATATCTCTATATGCTGCTTGATTAAAGGTTATGGTAATGTTTACTGCATTGTCCTCAATAATTGTGCCATCTTCGGGAGTAGAAGTTACAACAAACCCTGTTGAAACTGCAATAGTGAATGTGTTAGTAGCTGTGGCACCCTGATTGTCAGCAGCATCGTAGTAGCCATTGCTTACAGCGACATATACTGTACCATTTGCTAGGTCATTAGTCGGATCAATGGTAACCTTCGTGTTACCTGCATTTATGGAAGCGCTGAACGGAATGTCTGTTCCGTTTGCGTCAGTGCTTTTTAGTGTTATGAGGCCTGAGAGTGCAGTGGTGTCAAATGCTGTCTCGCTGGTGTCCTGATATATCGCTTCATCAAATGTAAGCACTACATCGGTACCTGCATCAACAACCGTAGCACCACTTACTGGAGAGAATGACACTGTTGGTGCGGTGGTGTCTGCTATTGGAACTGCAATAGTGAATGTGTTAGTAGCTGTGGCACCCTGATTGTCAGCAGCATCGTAGTAGCCATTGCTTACAGCGACATATACTGTACCATTTGCTAGGTCATTAGTCGGATCAATGGTAACCTTCGTGTTACCTGCATTTATGGAAGCGCTGAACGGAATGTCTGTTCCGTTTGCGTCAGTGCTTTTTAGTGTTATGAGGCCTGAGAGTGCAGTGGTGTCAAATGCTGTCTCGCTGGTGTCCTGATATATCGCTTCATCAAATGTAAGCACTACATCGGTACCTGCATCAACAACCGTAGCACCACTTACTGGAGAGAATGACACTGTTGGTGCGGTGGTGTCTGCTATTGGAACTGCAATAGTGAATGTGTTAGTAGCTGTGGCACCCTGATTGTCAGCAGCATCGTAGTAGCCATTGCTTACAGCGACATATACTGTACCATTTGCTAGGTCATTAGTCGGATCAATGGTAACCTTCGTGTTACCTGCATTTATGGAAGCGCTGAACGGAATGTCTGTTCCGTTTGCGTCAGTGCTTTTTAGTGTTATGAGGCCTGAGAGTGCAGTGGTGTCAAATGCTGTCTCGCTGGTGTCCTGATATATCGCTTCATCAAATGTAAGCACTACATCGGTACCTGCATCAACAACCGTAGCACCACTTACTGGAGAGAATGACACTGTTGGTGCGGTGGTGTCTGCTATTGGAACTGCAATAGTGAATGTGTTAGTAGCTGTGGCACCCTGATTGTCAGCAGCATCGTAGTAGCCATTGCTTACAGCGACATACACTGCACCATTTGCTAGGTCATTAGTCGGATCAATGGTAACCTTCGTGTTACCTGCATTTATGGAAGCGCTGAACGGAATGTCTGTTCCGTTTGCGTCAGTGCTTTTTAGTGTTATGAGGCCTGAGAGTGCAGTGGTGTCAAATGCTGTCTCGCTGGTGTCCTGATATATCGCTTCATCAAATGTAAGCACTACATCGGTACCTGCATCAACAACCGTAGCACCACTTACTGGAGAGAATGACACTGTTGGTGCGGTGGTGTCTGCAGGACCTACCGTAGGCACCACATCGGTACCTGAATTAATAACACCAACAACACCAACAGCACCATTTACTGGAGAGGGTAATGCCGTTGGTACGGCGGTGTCTACAGGTTCTACTACTGTAGCAATAGAGAAAATTGCGCTTGCAGCATCACCTTGCAAGCCATTTTTGTCATAATACGCATCACTTATCGCAATATATACTGCCCCACCTGAAAGAGTGTCAGTCGGATCAATAGTAATTTCTGTGTTGCCTGCATCTATAGAAGCAGCGAACGGGATAGCGGTGCCGTCTGCATCGGTGGTGTGTAGTGAAACTACATTTTTAAGTGTTGTGTCAGTAAACACTCCTCCTTCAGCATCTACATACACTGCCCGATCAAATGAGATAGTAATAGTAGTATTTGCATCCTGCTCTACTGCATCCGCTGCAGGAGAAAATGAAGCATTGAAGTCAGCGGCGTATACAGAACTCACCATCACTAAGAACGACGCTGTGAAAGCAGCTATACCGATTACAATGGTATACAAACTCCTTGATATTTTTTTTGGTCTCATAAATATAATTAACGTATAAAAGATAATAATGAAAATATCTGAACACAAAACACACACACCAGATATGTCTGTAGTGTACCAACATAAAATGCTTTATATTGCTTCCTATGGCGTATTTTGTGTATAAGTCGTGGAAATATTAGAGCCCTTACTAGAATAGGGGAAGAAATCCTCAAACAAGTGGAAATATGCTGAAGGTGGGACGTATGTGGTGCTGTGTCGGGAGGTTATCCAAGCATTACCCCTTCCTGTTGTAGTACTGTCAATAGTGCTTGGAATACTTTTAAATGTAACTCCGCATCATATAGTGCTGAATGTCGCTTTTCTTCTTCTTCTTCAATCCCCAATGCCTCCAATGTGCTACTCATCCCTGCCACACCCAATGCTGCCAGAGACAAGGTGGTGACATCCATCATTCGGCGTGATAGTGGTAGTGCGGTATCATTCCGATAGGTGTCCCACAAACGCTCTAACATTATATAATCAAAATGCGCGTTTGCGGCGACGATGTGTAGTTCAATATCTTCAGCAATACCATACTGCTTCACGATTTCTTGCTCAAACTCTTTTAAGAAAACTTCTGGATTAACCCCATGTGTCTTTGCCTGTTCCATACTGATGCCGTGTACCTCTTCTGCTGCACTATCCCATGAAAACCTCTCTGGCATATAGGTGATATTCCATTCTCGTGTGTTGACCGGCTGTATTTTTTCATCTAAAAATATTGCTCCACATTGAATCACTTGCGATGAGCAAAAATCTACGCCTGTTGATTCCACATCTAATGCTATAAATCTGTGCATATATCTATGATATAGCGTGTAGTAACCCTTCAACAACGGTATCCAGCATTTTTTTCTCGTCTGTCGCCCGGTCTTTGTATTCTATTTTTCCTTCTGCGCATGTTTTCTCTGATACTATCAATTGTTGCGGAATACCGACAATATCACTCTCAGCGAATTTTTCTCCGGCAGATATGTTTCGATCATCGTACAGCACTTCAATCTTTCGCTCGGTTAGCTGTGTGTACACATCATCTGCTGCCTTTGCTACTGTATCAGAATTTCCTAATGCAATAAGATGCACATCAAACGGCGCGATACTTGCGGGCAACACCATCCCTGTATCTGATCCAACCATCTCAACCACAACTCCGAGCAGTCGTGCTGGGCCGATGCCATATGATCCCATATACACTGGCACTTGAGTACCCGTGCCGTCTGTATATAGTAATCCAAGCGCGTCAGAAAACCGCATTCCGAGTGTGAAAATATTCCCCACCTCACACGCAGGATGTTCCTCAAGCTCCTCCCGTTGCAATTCCAGTCGTGCAAGCACTTCATCTGTATACACTTCTTTATTTAAAGCAATCTTTTTACCTTTGTGTACATAAATAACATCCTCACCCGCAGGCACTATGGTTTGAAACTCGTCACTGAATTCAGAAAACGCTCCTCCGCTTGCAAATGTCCGATAGGTATTTTTGCCGATACCAACCCGTTCAAACACGCGCAGATATGCTTCCGCGCATTGTTCATAAAACACCTTGTGTTGCTCTTCATCAGTGCAAAAAGAGTATAAATCTTTCATAATAAATTCTCGTGTTCGCAAGATCCCGCTCTTTGCTCGCTCTTCATTACGAAATTTTGTTTGAAACTGATACAAATAAAATGGCACATCACGATATGAGTTGACATGCTGTCGTGCCAAATCAGTAATCGGCTCTTCGTGCGTCCATCCAAGCCCTAATTCACCGCCAACTCGTAGCTGTGTCCGAAACCACACCTCATCGGCATCACCCTTCCACCGTCCTGACTGCTCCCACACTTCTGGATTTTGTAACCCGTTCAGCAGTACTTCCTGCCCACCGATGCTGTCCATTTCTTCACGAATAATTTTGATAATCTTATTTAATGACCGTAATCCAAGCGGTAGAAAACTATACACTCCTGCCATTGCCTTGTGGATGTACCCTGCCCGTATCAGTAGCTGTGCATTCAGTGCCATCTCATCAACTGGCACTTCTTTTCGCACCCGTGTCGCCAAAAATGATTGTCGCATATATACAAAGTATACCACCTACATGCAGTAGTAAAATTGCGTATGCTACACCATACAATGCCTACACATCATAACCCCTTATGGCAAAGTCCGCTGTATTTTGTTATACTACAGGCAGTATCGGAAATGTTTTCCGAATTGCTATTTGTTGAGCTATATACATCTAATTGTATTGGAGATTTGAAATGATGCAAAAAAATTTTGTGGTACTTGTTGCGTTTTTGGCAGTGAATATGGTCACGCCATTTGTTGGGTATGCGGACACTCTTGATGTGTACCTTGGTGTGTTTTCCGAAAGTAAGGGTGTTTCAGGATACCTAACACCACATTTTTCAAGTGATCCTGCTGTTGGAGGATCTCTTGCAGCAGAGTGGCGTGAGTATGTGTTTGGTGTTGAAACCGCAAAGTTTGTCGGACTGCGCTCTATGTTAAGCACTTCTGGGCATACAACAATTTTTGTTAACACACAAAGAAAGATTCGTGGCTATGATGCGGATGTACAGTACAACTATATTCGTATGCAATCTATGATGCCGAGCTGGTGGCCGTGGAATGATAATAACTGCCACGAAGTGGCTGTGAAAATAAGATACCCTAAAACAGATAAGTGGCATCCATATGCCCTCACTGGAATTGCAGTTGCTGAGGATGCTTGGCTGGACACCTTTACAATAGTTGGTGGGGCTGGATCTACAGCAACCTTTCCGGTTACTCAGCGTATCAACTTTGTTGTAGATGCATTTGTTGCTACCTTTTTGTTCTCAGTTAGTCAGGATTGGAAAGTTTTTGGGAAGGCGGATGGGTCTTTCTTATTTGATCTTAAAACACTACCACTCTCGTTTGAAGCCGGGTTGCATGCATTTAAAGAGCTTGGCGATAAACACAGAACATGGACTGATCTTTCTCTGCTATACACTTTTTGATAGTGTAATCGTTTTCATTGTCGGGATACCTAAAGGTATCCCGACTTTCTTTTTTTATTAGGATTGGGCATCTCAAACATACTGTTTTTTAATGCTCGCTACTGTGCGGTTTATCTAATAACTCTCGACTATACTCACCTCCCTTTCCGGTAATTTTAAATACATCCTTATCAATTAAATCGTATTTCTGTTCCGCGCTGTTGTAATGATTTACTGCCGCAGAAAGTGATTTTCCGACACCGTGAAATGCTTGCATATGGTTTTCAAGTCGCTTCCGCAACACCTCAACTCGTTTAATAATCTCCTGTGCATGTTCTTCAACTTTGAGTGATCGTAATCCGAGATTCACCGTTTGTAAATATGCTAACAGAGTAGTTGGTGAGACGATTACTACTTTGTGTTGCTTAAACGCATACTCCAACATATTTTCCGCACTCTCTCCAGTACCAATTTTTTGTGTCAACAGGTCATAATACAATGACTCAGATGGAATAAACATAAACGCATAATCAAGTGTTCCTTCTTTCGGCAAAATATACTTTTCTGTCTCCTGAATCCGTGCCTTAATATCCTCTTTTAACCTGCGCTCTGCTTCAGTGACTTCGGCATTTTTAAGATCACCATCTAACAGCTTCGTATAGTTATCGAGTGAGAACTTTGCGTCAATACTGATCATCTGCTTGTCCCGTAAAAATACCACTGCATCCGCCCGTGCACCATTTTTGAATGAGTGCTGCATTGCGTATGTATTTGGCGGTAGTACATTAGCAATCACCTGCTCTAATACATACTCTCCGACTACACCCCGCCGTTGTGGATTTTTTAGTGTCCGCTCAAGTGACTGTAGCTGATCTGTGAATGACAGCATCTCCCGCCCAGTTGTCTTCACCTCCGTTAACTCTTTCGTGATATCCTCCACCAACTGCTTTGATGAGTCAAACTGTGCGCGCATTTGTTTGTGCATCACTTCTGCTTGTGACTGCATCTGTTTGTTCACCATCTCAGACCCCTGGTGTAGTCGTGTATCAAGGGTCTCACGAAAATCACGCAATTGTGCTTCAAGTGTTTTTGTGTCATTAGCTGATTTTTCCCGACGTATAATTAGCCATATCATCACCCCAAGCACAATACATGTGATAAGTAGGGATACTAAGCTAAGCAATATACTGACCTCCATTGTCAAGTAGTATACAACGGCTTGCCAAACGTGTATACTGCATGCGAGGGTTATATTTTTGTAAAACTACACATCAGTCACTATCAGGAGGTTACACATGAAATTGTTACCCCATTTTGCTTCTTTGTTACTCATTGTTTCCGTAGGGTTACTCCCCTCTGTTGCGCAGGCGACTCATGCTACAGAAGGACGTCCCACTGCCTGGGAAAGTGCAGTTGTTGCGGTTGAGTCAAATGTCCTGAAAAGCATGCATGATCTCGCCTCAAAGAAACAATGGGATTCGGCAAAGGCACACCTCATTGTATATCGAGACATTGGTTCTTGCTCGAACGCAGCAGAAACAATTGGCAAAATGCTCATTACTAAGAATAAAGACGGAGCCCTTGCAGTTATTCAACTTACTCTCGATGAGTTAATCAATCCACATAGAGGTCCGATAACCTCTACGCGACAGGTGAAGCGCTCATTTATTCGGGCAATACAGGCGTCAAAAGGTGAAAAATCAAAAACTACCCTGATTGTAACTTTTTTTAATGTGTTTTCTTTAGATGGCTTAACGCCATCAGAGAAAGTTACCATTAATGAACTTCAAAGAATGGTCGGGGAAGGTCTTCTAAAAACCGCTGCTACTATAGAGAAAATATTTGCAGTGGTGATTGAGGAAGTCGGAAATCTTTCTCCTTTGGATGAGAGAGGAATGCTATCCCCGATATCCCATTTGACTACTGAACCTCAACAACCTGTAGAACCTAATCCATAGCCCTGCTTAAAGGTTGCACGACACTATACTTGCGTGCAACCTTTTATTCATACTTAAAACATACTGTATGTTTACAGATTTCCCTATTCAAACACTTGCCCGAGAACACTATCCGGCACCTCTCATAGAGATACCGCAAGTGCCGGAAAAACTATATGTCCGAGGTGAGCCGATAGATGCCACGAAACGAATGATTGCCGTGATTGGTGCTCGCCGTTACTCAGAGTATGGCAAAAAATCGTGTGAAAAAATTATTGCTGATCTCGCTCCTTACCCTATCACCATCGTTTCTGGGCTTGCTATCGGTATAGATGGCATAGCGCACCAGGCGGCTCTCAGCGCAGGACTTACTACTATTGCTGTCATCGGTTCTGGACTTGATGAAGATGTTATGTACCCGAGCACTAACAGAATGCTCGCTAAATGTATTTTGGAGCAAGGTGGCACTCTTATATCAGAACTTGAGCCACATGTTCGCGGCGCGAAATATACTTTCCCCTCTCGCAATAGGATAATGGCTGGGCTTTCAGAAGTCGTTATAGCCGTAGAATGCACAGAGAAATCTGGTACTCGTATTACCACCCGTCTTGCTCTTGACTATAACAAAGAAGTCGGCGCTGTCCCTCATGTTATTTTCTCAGAAACTGGGGCTGGGGCTAATGCCCTTATACATGCAGGTGCACACGTCATCAGGAGTGGTCAAGATATCGTAGAAATTCTTGGATTAGAACCTGTGGAACAACAAACACTTGATCTCACCACCCTTACTGACGATGAGCAGAAAATATACCGCTTGCTCACTAGCCCAAAAACGAAAACCAACCTTTCTCAAGAGAGTAACCTACCCCCTCACAAACTTTCCGCCGTTCTTGCCGGGCTGGAGATGAAAGGACTTATTACCGAAATTCTTGGCACCATTCAACGCATATAAATATTTGCATGTGTCATAGTCACTCAAGATAGCAAAGGATACTCAAGTGGCAAGGTCTTAATGTAGGATCGTTGAATGTCGTATGATGCGTCAATGAGGGTTTTTAGAAGGTCAAGCGTTACCATTTCTTTCTTGGATAAATGTGTGATAAAGGATGCATCCTCCTCACTATACTCATTTATTATATTTGCAATACCGCCGCGTAGTAATAGTGCTGATCGTAGCTTACGAATGCATAACTTCGCGAAAAGTGGCACATTTGCCCCTGTCTCGGCAATGGTCTCTAATGCGGCAATTCCTTTGGTAACATCTTTCTCGGACAACGCTTCTAAATACTCATTTACCACTTGATGTCGTGGCGCGCCAAGTACCTCTTCAACTGTCTCGTGTGCGATCTCTCCTGTATCTGCTACAAATAATACTTTTTGTACCAATGTTAACGCGTCTCGAAATGATCCTTCTGCCATTAAGGCGATTAGTGCCGCTGATTGTTCATTTATTTTGTATGTTTCTTTTTCTGCGACTGATTCAACTACTTTTTGCAATGCGGTGAGGGAGGGCTGTCGAAATTGTAGTGAAATGCACCGTGATACAATGGTATCTGGCACCTTGTCTGCCTCAGTTGTTACCAGCATAAAAATAGCATATGCTGGTGGCTCTTCAAGTGTTTTTAAGAAAGCATTAAATGCTGCTTTTGATAACATATGCACCTCATCCAAGATATACACCTTATACTCTGATTCAACCGGCTGTGTATATACCGATTCTGTTATCTCCCGTATGTGTTCAACACTCGTATGTGATGCCGCATCAATTTCAAACATATCTATACCCTTACACCCTAATGATTGCGCAAATATGCGTGCGACACTCGTCTTACCGATTCCTCTCGGTCCGGTGAATAGGTAGGCATGTGCAACCGTGCCTCCGGCGACTGCCTTTTCAAGCACCGATACTACTTGTGGCTGCTCTATAATATCTTTGAAATGTTGTGGTCTGTGTTTCTGATATAATGCTCGCTCCATACCCTCTATAGTACCCTACCTATATCAAACACAACATGGATTTTACCTTGTGCCACATTATATCTGGTTATACTACTTACCTGCTATACCTCTTCCTGCTCCGTCCGTTTTTTTACCTTCTGTACACCGTCTAAAATTGTTCTGCGAACTTTTGCATACTCTGGCAATTCTTCAACTTGCTGTATGCCCAGATGTAATAAAAATTCAACAGAAACTGATAGTAATCGCTTCCGTGCATTCGGCGTATCCTGAATTAACCCTCGCATCATTAATCGTCGCAGTGTGTACTGCGTGTTCACTCCGCGCAGAAAATCTAAATCTACCTTTGCAATTGGCCCTGCGTATGCGATGATGGATAGTGCTTCCTGCATTGCCCTGGAGAGTGGAGCCGCCTCCTCCTCTTTTCGTAACCCTTCTATAACATCCACCAGTGATGGATTTGTCGCTAATGCTACCTGTGTGCCATCATCAACTATAATCACTCCACTGTCTGCCCGTTGTTGCCGTAGATGCCCTAACAGTCGCTCCAACTCTTTGCTGTCACACTTAACTTGCTTTGCGAGTTGTTTTTTTGTTACTCTGGCACCGCTGGTAAATAATATCGCCTCTAATTTTTGCAGTGCATCCTTCATGTGCTATCAGTATACTCTGTGTGAGCAATATCTTGCTGCGCTTTATGCGCTCCAACCTGCGCCATGAACATTAAGCATTGGGCTGGATATACCTCTTTTGAGCATCTCCACTCTTTCTGCAAATTGCTTTTGTAACTTTTCTGGTAATTTTTTATAACACAAATAGAAAACCGAACCGATGCACAATCTCTTTCTTGTATGTTCTGATATCTACAGATGTCTTCATGTCGTTAATGATATACAGCCCCCATAAAAACATCAATTGCGACACTCTTACCTCTTACTAACAACAATATCGTCAAAATGCTTGTTTTGTGTTGCTGTTAACATATCTTTTCGTATCAATTCTAATACCGCAAGAAAAGAAATAATTTTTTCCTGCTTGTCTGCTTTTGCGGATAACGACTGAAACGATACTGACACCCGTTTTGTTACTGCGGCAAGCACTCGCTCAATTATCTCCTCTATCCGCACTTTTGCTCTGACTTTTTTCTGTGGTGGCTCCCGCAGAAATGATAATCCTTGTAATACAGCATCCGCATTGCGTTGTAACCCTTTCACGGTACATGAGTTATCAGGAAGAAACATAACCTGTTTTGTCGTGCTCTGTATTGCTACTACGGATGACCGTTTTTTCCAGCTGTTCAGTGCCGGCACTACTTGCATGCGGATGAAGTCAAATAATTTCATTCTGTCTTCTAGCTCGGCAACATCCACCTCTTCTTCTTCAGTATATTCCAAAACTGGCAACAGTGACCTTGACTTGATTACTATCAAGATAGATGCGATATGAATAAAGCGCGCCACTTCCTCTGCCGGTACTGCTGCCATCTCACGAACATATCTCATATAGTCAGCTGTTATTTTTGCTAATGAGATCGTGTTGATTTGCAGTTTTCGTTTTTCTATTAACTGGTGCAGTAAGTCCAGCGGACCTTCAAACTGCTCCAACGACACGATGTACTCCTGCTGTTCATTGCTCATATAGACGAGTATCAATTCGGTTTCTGTCTCTCGGGAAAATCGCCGCTTCTTTTGCATTTGCTAATCCGAGTATCTTTGCGGTAAGCCGTTCTAGCCCAAGTCCCATACCTCCATGTGGTGGCATTCCGTACTTGAAAGATTGTAAATAAAATCCGAATTCTTTTTCTGGATCTATGTTCGGTAACTTTTCTTTGATTTTTCGCACCAATTCTTCGTATTCGTGCACTCGCTGTCCGCCGCTTGTAATTTCCACCCCACGAAACAACAAATCAAAACTTTTTGTGTACCCTGGGTCATCCGCATCGTCATAGGTGTACCATGGTCGTTTTTCAGTTGGATAGTGTGTTACAAAAATAAAATCTGAATTGTGTTCTTTTAGGGCATGCTCGCACAACTGTCGCTCATGTTCTGGTGTTAAGTCCGGCTCCCCTACGCAGTCATCTCCAAATTGCGTCTTAATAATCTCCTGTGCTTCAAGTAACTTTATAATTGGAAACGGCTTTTCAGGTAGTGTCGGCATAGTTGCGCCGAGGATGGCAGTTTCCCGTTTCGCCTTTTCCGCGATAGAGGTGACAATATGTCGCACACACCCCTCTAACATGTTCGTGACATCAGTGTGATCGGTAATATATCCCATCTCAAAGTCCATACTTGTATACTCATTCAAATGTCTTGAGGTGCTGTGTTTTTCCGCGCGAAACACGTTCCCAATACAAAATGCTCGTTCAAACACTCCTACCAATATTTGCTTATATAGTTGCGGACTTGTCGCCAATGATGCTTTAATATCAAAATAATCAACTGGAAATACCTCTGCACCACCTTCCGCATCACCTCCGACAATCTTCGGTGCCTGAAACTCAACAAATCCTTGTGAGGTCAGATACTCCCGAAACCCTTGTGCAATTAACGCTTGCACCCGAAAAACCGCTCGGTCATCATCTCGCCGCAGTGTCAGTGGACGATAGTCAAACCGTGTGTCTAAGTTCAAGTCCGCCATTTCTAAATCAAATGGCAATTCTTGTGCTTTTGCTAACACCGTCAGTGTCTTCACTACAAATTCAATGTCCCCGTTTTCTCCTTCAGTGCGATTCTTTTCCGGTCGCTCCTGCACCTCCCCAGTCAGAGAAAGTACGCTTTCTGGTGATAGTTTCTGTGCATCGGCAAACTTGTCGTGTGCACTCGGCACAAAGCACTGTACTGACCCTGTCCGGTCGTATAGGTCAATAAACAATAATTTGCCGTGATCCCGCACCGCCGCAATTTTCCCACTGACAAGAACCTCCTGCCCCTTTTTCTCACCAAGATTTTCCATCAAACACCGCTCCATATATGTATTTTATGTATATAACAGAAATAGTATATCACACTATCTTATCTACCTTTAATCTCCTATTTTGTCATCTTGAGTGTTCTGATTGCTGTTGTGATAAGTTTGGGGATTGGGATGCCTGCTTGCACGGTTAATACTCCACCGAGTAATAATCAGTATCTGACAACTCTTCCAGATCTATTGGACTTCCACCTGCATTTCGGAAACCTGTTGTTATATTTTCTTGAGTGTAGTCTTATATCCAAAATAATCTTCTATCGCCTTCAGCATTCTTTTTGCCGATACAACACTACCACTCATAATGTATTCGTCAGTGTTCCGTGATTCAAATACATCGTCAATAATAATATCAACCCCTTGTTTAATTTCTTCTATAATTACTTGCGATAACAGATCACGCTCTTCCCGCCTAAAAGGGCTAGTCGCACATATAGTCATTGAAAATTTCTTTTCTAGTTTCTTTTTATACTCCATATGCCTTCGCTTACTATAATTTTACCCTGTCTTTTTAGAGTTTGCTGAGCACCTCTAACCAAATGCTTCCATTTTTTTCATCACTAAGCATATTCATTTTATCAATGCATTCTTTCACTGTTTTACAACCATACTCTTTTTTCATCTCTTCCATAAAGGCATCTTTGTAATTTTTAACATGTAAGAAATATAGTAAAAGCGGAACTGCCTCCAGCACCCGCCTTACCTGAATATAACCCTCATTTTATTGCTATACTAAAAACATGACCAAAATGACAAGCACTGCCGGCAAGCAGAAAGTGTGTCGGGAAAGGAAGGTGTTGATAAATGAAGTGTTGTGTGGGCGGGCGGAAATTGTGTTGAATGATATCCCTAATAATGCGGTAGACATTGTTGTAACATCACCGCCGTACGATGGTATCAGGGATTATAATGGCTTTGATCTTGATTTGCATGCAATTGGACGGGAAGTGTTCCGTGTTTTGAAGGATGGTGGTATTGCAGTAATGGTGATACAAGACCAAACGAAAAATTTTGGGAAGACACTGACCTCTTTTAAGACAATTATAGACTGGTGCGACAATATCGGCTTTAAGTTGTTTGAGACGGCTATTTATAGAAAACACGGGGCGGAAGGTGCGTGGTGGAATAAGCGGTTTCGTGTTGACCATGAATACATACCAATTTTTTTGAAAGGAGAAAGACCTGCTTTTTTTGATAAGGAGAGCTTAAAGATACCATCAAAGCATGCCGGCAAGACAATACGAGGTGGCGGGACGAGGTTGACCAACGGTAAGAGGATTGATACGCGACATATAACAATCAACCCAACAAAATGTCGTGGTACTGTGTGGGAATACTTGACTGCTGGAGATGGCACACGATTGAAGCATAAACATCCTGCAACATTCCCTGATAAATTACCGATTGATTTCATACAATGCTTTTGTCCGGAAGAAGGTGTTGTCTTGGATCCGATGTGTGGCAGTGGCACCACTCTCATGGCGGCAAAAATGTTGGGGAGGGACTATATAGGTGTAGATGTATCGCCAGAATATTGTGATTTATCTCGGAAACGATTGTTGGAAGAACTACCTAATCAAACACTCCGCTTTGAGGAATAGTGTACTCAACCCTGTTTGTTGCCGTTATTGCAAAAGAAATGGGATTTTTTGTTAATAATTCGTTTCTTCTCCTGAAACTCGTTGTGTTGTCTAAGACACTTTTGGAAAACTGTATGCATTCAAAATTGTCCCAACACCAGGACTGACTGTTGTATTCCCAACCTGTAAGATCAGATAGCATTTGTAAAATCCCTTCGCTTTTTTTGACCTCCTCCTTCTCTATATATGCTTGGTTATCACTTCTCACAATGTTTGCCGTCTCTCCGCCACCTCTCTCGGATATCTTTACTTTTTCTCTACCTCTTCCACCACCTATCTTCTTTATTTTACCGAATAGTTCTTTCATCAATTCCATACTTTCTGCTATAGGTGTGTGTTGTGTGAAAAATACATCGTTCAATATGTCATTTCTTGTTGCTTGTAGGAAGTGAAACCAACTTAAACTATTTTCTGGGTATCCGAATATGTTCTTGAAGGTACCGTCGGCATACAGTAGCGGTGCAACAATACTTGGACTCTTCTCTAACTGCATGGCACTGCCGACAATCGCAATGAGCAGATGTATTGTTCCAAATGGGTATTTGTTTTGAAAGTCATTTTTAGCGTCAAATCCTCTTAGGTTGTTTGCGGAAATGCAGTTTTTAAAATTATCCCAATTTTCTGGAATCTCATTTTTGTTTGGCAGTAGCATGTGTTGCCCAACACTGCGTATATTTTTTCTGTACATCTCTACGTCAAGATACACAACAGAAGATGGATCTGTGTTTTTTTCTATTAGCAAAACTTTGCCGTCATACAATCCTTTTACTTTCCAGTTTAAGTGCTGAGACATGAAAAGTGCGCCTAACAATCCGTCGCAATCAGGGCTTATTACACAGCTTTCTTCTTTTGAGACAATCCATGGAAACTGTTGTATTATTTTTTGATAGTTAAGAGCATTATCCATGTTGTTTTTGATATGACTTACTCTTGAAATGCAAATATTTTTATTGGCGGAGAGGGAGGGATTCGAACCCTCGGTGCGGTATGACCCGCACACTCGTACTCCAAACGAGCGCCTTCGACCACTCAGCCACCTCTCCTGTATCTATACGATACCACAATGCAACGCATTGGTCAGTTTGCCTTACTCAATCAAAATCAATATCTTCTTCTTTTCCTCTATTTTTTTGATCAAGATAGCTTTGTAAAATGATTGTTGCCGCTTCTGCATCAGTTCCTTTTCCGAGTCGTTTTGCTGCTTGTGTGGAGAACTGTTCCGGCTCAAATAGCACTTCTGCTTTTTCGCGCACCGCATTTGCAACTTTCTGTACATCTGTCATAATTGGGTTTTTTTTACCATCTAAATCAAGTGACTCACCAAACACCACTGCTTTAATACCCCGTTCGGTAATTAATGCCAGCAACTGTTCAATACATCTCTGACGTTTCAATGCTGTAAGTGGAAATGCTATAGACCCTTCGTCGTCGGAAATCGCCACTCCGACTCGTTCCTGTCCGATATCAACACCCAGGTATTTTTGCATGTGCTCACTGTTAGGACTGGACATCAATTGTAACTTTGCCGGCGGCGCGCACCACTCGTCCTTCAGCATCTTTCATGTTGCCGGAGACAATGATAATCAGATCAACAAGCCACCAAACCCCAAAGCCACCTAAAGTAATAAGTTTTAGTACGCCGGTGCCGATTTTGCCTAGATAAAATCGATCAATGCCAAGACCACCGATGAAAATTGATAATAAAAGTAAAATAATAAAATTTTTGTCACTTGTGTTTGACGTAGTATTTTTTTCATTCATATGCTTTCACTATACCACAATGTATACCATGTCAAACCCTATACAATACCGAGAACCTGCTTTACTTTTGTTAGCTGTTTAGTGAAAAGGGTGCTTACTTTTTTCCTGTTGCGTTCTAGCACTTTCTCAAGATATCTTGTATCTTTGCTGATTTTTTCATATTTTTCTCGTGCATCTTTAAAGTATGTCAGATACTGCTCCACCAACACCTCTTTTAGCTCTTTATAGGTACTGTCCCCCTTGCTACAGCGATTTGCTATCGTGCCATACTCCTCTCGTGGCATTATTTTCTCAAGATATATACACGGCAAGCAGGTTTCTGTATTGATGGGCTGACCCTGTGGCGTTGAATCGGTAACAATGCTCATTATCCGTTTGCGTATT
Source organism: Minisyncoccota bacterium (assembly GCA_963668425.1). Classification (GTDB taxonomy): domain Bacteria; phylum Patescibacteriota; class Minisyncoccia; order Phycocordibacterales; family JABAAK01; genus JAPPJI01. The sequence continues at coordinate 206,335 of OY764332.1, forward strand.
GTTTCCTCATCAGCAAAAATTGGTAGAGTGTTTCCTTTTGATTTACTCATCTTTTCACCATCAAGACCGGGAATAATAGCAACCTCCTTCTGTATTTGCTCCTGTGGCTCTGTAAAATAGTCCTCATGAGCAATATGATTAAATTTTCGTGCTATTTCTCGGGTTAATTCTACATGCTGTGCCTGATCCTGCCCTACTGGCACCACCTGTGCGTCGGCGATTAAAATGTCTGCCGCCATCAATGCAGGGTATAAAAATACTCCTAACCCAACATCTTGTTTTTCTTGCGCTGCATCTTTATATGCGTGTCCTGTTGTTAAAAAATTATGTTTCAACATACAACTGATAATCCACATCAGCTCTGCAATCTGTGGAAAATCTGACTGTCTATACACAATTGATTTTTTCGGATCTATTCCTAATGCAATACTCGCGGCGAGCAGATGTTGGCTGTTTTCTTTTCGCTCTGTGGCACTGTGCTGCGCCTGCTCGTTACTTATATCTGTTAGTGCGTGCAAATCAGCAATAAAAAAATACATTTCCCCTTCATCCTGCGCATCAGTCATTTGTCTGAGAGCACCAAAGTAATTTCCCATATGCAGTGCCCCTGTCGGCTGCAATCCTGTTAAAATCCTTTTTTTATTCATACTACAAGTTAGTATAGCACCGCCTGTTACTCAATTTTGTATATTTTTTCTGCTACATATATCCCTTCTTCAGTATTGGCGACAACACGAACAGTTGTTTCCTGTTCATTTTTATCCAATAACTTACTTGGATCAAAGCTCAGCATCGGCAAGTGTGATGATCCGATAAGTGTGCCATTCACATAAAATTCATACTGTACTCTTTCTGCCGGTATTTTCTTCACTGCAATGGTGGTTATTTCATCTATATATATTTTTGATTGTGGTGATTGTATAGAAAAGTTCTTCACCAAGCTTTCTCTGTTGCGACTATACTCCTCCTGTATCTCATTTCCCTCAAGCCAGTACTGTACTCCATACTCCCAATGCTCATACTGCGGCTCTTTAGAAGGATCATGAGCGTGCTGTGTTGGCTTATTCCTTTGAATGTAGTGCAATATTGTGTGTGGATCATCAGTATCTATCCTACCGAGCACTATATCTGGAGACAATTCTGGTGGAATGGTGTTTCGTGTAAAGTACGTCCCTTGCTCGCCATATTGCTCGGATACTGTTGTAACAATTTGTCTTAGTAGTGGCGCAAGATGAAATCCGGCAGCGTTGTTCTCCAGCGGCGTGTTATCTGAATTCCCTGCCCACACCAGTACTACAATATCTGGAGAATATCCAACTATCCAAATATCACGAGCGTTGTTTGTGGTGCCGGTTTTTACTGCAACCGGTGGGTTGGTTATATACATTGCTGAACCCCTGCCGAACACCGGTGCTCGTGCATCATCATCAAAGAGCATGTCAGTGATGTCTTGTGTTACATGTCGCTCCAGCACTTGTTTTTCAGATTTCTCTTCTCCATATTGCCATATGTACGGCACAAGCGTGCCTTCATTTGCAAATACACTATATGCCTGTGCCATTTCCAGTGGTGTTATATCTGCTCCGCCGAGTACTAAACTTAACCCGTAGTGGTTTTGGTTTTGCGTCAATGATGTGATGCCCATTTTTCTTGCCTGTTGAATTACATTTGCCACACCTGCTATATACAGCACTTTTACTGCTGGTATGTTGATGGATTGTGCAAGCGCATCACGTAACGATATTGGTCCCACAAACCTTCCAGTGTAGTTAACTGGTGCATAACAACCGCGCTTGGTACTTTCAAATCTATCTTTCTCACAATTCGCGTTGAATTGAGTCGGCGTATCATAAATAATAGTTTGTGGCGTGAGTCCTTTTTTAATTGCCTCTGCATATGCTATCGGTTTAAAGGTTGAGCCTGGTTGTCGAAGTGAGGTAATGATGTTTACCCGCCCGTCAATTTCATTGTCAAAGAAATCTCGCGAACCGACCATTGAAAGAACCTCGCCGGTCTTTGCTGAAAGTACGACGGATGCGATATTGCCAACCTTAAATTGCTCTTCCAGTTTTGTCTCTAAAAATTCCTGCGTCATTTTTTCAATTTCTTCCTGCATCTCAATATCAATAGTTGTTTGTACACGCTGCCCTTCAAGATTTCTCAGTCCGGCGCCATGCTCTTTTTCCAGCTGTTCTTTTGCAAAAAATACAAAATGCGGTGCGCGGATTGAAAAGGTGTCCTGACTTTGGAAATACACCTCTTCTGCTCGTGCTCTGCGATATTCGTCCCTCGTTATTAAATTGTGTTTTAACATTAGTTGGAGTGTATGATTTTTTCTTGCCTCAAGTGCCCTTCTGTTTTGCCCATATGGTGAATAGTACGTTGGCGCTTTTGGAATTGCTGCGAGATATGCTGACTCTGCGATTGTTAGCTCGCTTGGCTTTTTGCCGTAAAATGATTTGCTCGCTTCTGCTATACCATATGACACTCCGCCGTATGGTATGGTATTAAGATACATCTCAAGAATTTCCTCTTTGTTTAATTGTTTCTCTAACTTTATTGCAAGTAAAAACTCTTTCATTTTTCGTTCTATTTTTTTCTCTGTGGTGAGGAATACATTTTTAATCACCTGCTGTGTGATTGTTGACCCTCCTTGGCTAAAAGACAGTGTGCGTATGTTGTTAATAAGCGCGCGTAAAAATGCATCAATGCGAACACCGCCATGCTCAAAAAAGAGATGGTCCTCTATTGCAATGGTTGCGTTGATAACATTTTTTGATATTTCCTCATATGGAACAAAGGTTCTTTTTTCATTCACTGAAAAATCAAATAGAAACTTGTCATTCCGATCAGTCAATATGATGGACTGCTTAGATACGACGTTTTGTATGTCTACACCCGGCAGTGGGGTGAAGGTGTAAAAAAGTGTTATGTATCCTGCAGTAAAAAATGCCACTGACAGTGACAAGAGAATGATATTTTTTATTGTAAAAAAATTTTTCACAGTATTAACAGGATACTCCATTTATCCTTGGTCCGTAAGAAATGGCACCGCCGCCAGATGAGTAATGCCAATGGCAATGGCATCATACTCATCATCATGTCGCTTCTTCTCATTTAATGCAATGAGCCGTGGCACCATACGAATAATATCTTTTTTGGTGGCGTTGCTGTTCCCGGTAATTGCGTTCTTTACCTGATTTGGTGTGTATTCAATTACCGTTAAACCATACTCTTTTGTGGTGTAGATACATACTCCGCGCACTTCTGCTGTCTGCAAGGCGGTCTTTTTATTTTTTGAAAAAAAAAGTCGTTCTATTGCTGCACAGTTCGGCTGATATGCTTGTATAATACTTCGTATCCGACCACCTATCTGGGTCAATCGGCTTTCAAATGCCGTTTCCTTCTCGGTCTCAAAACATTCTGAAAAAAGTAGGTTGGTTTTCCCGTCTTTTTTTGCTACTACTGCAAACCCTATGCGTCCGTATCCTGGATCTATGGCGAGCACTTTCATACTATGCTTTGTTTGTAACTATTTCTTGTGTGTCCTCCTGTTCATGCAGATCAGCCACAAGTGTATTCAGTTTTGCTGCATCTGTTTCTGATAATGATACTGTTGTGTTCGGTGTGATGCTACTTCCCTGGTTGCTGAATACCCATGCTGCTGATCCTGGTGCGCCAACGGTGTATCCGTTTTTTGTGGCAATGTGCCGAATCTCTGCCGCGGTGCGGTTTTTGTTGTCAGTTAATGCCTTGATGAGAATGGCACACCCACCTGGACCGTACATCTCATAGGTAATTGTTTCTGATGATTCCGCATCATTTTCAATGCCTCGCTTAATTGCTCGGTCTATGTTTTGTGACGGCATGTTCGCTGCTTTTGCCTGCTCTATTGCCGATTTTACTGCTGGTGCGTTGCGATTGCCATCATGTTTTTTTGATTCTACTGCCAGCAGTTTTGCCAGCCGAGAGAATGTCTTACTCTTTTGTGCATCAGTCCCTGCTTTTTTATGCTTAATTTTAGACCATTTATTATGTCCCGCCATACGATATGATATTAAAGAGATCTCAGATATGCTGCTCCTTTTTCGGTGATACTTCTGCCGCGAGGGGTGCGCTCTATGAGTCCTGCTTGAATGAGGAAAGGTTCGTATACTTCTTCAATGGTACCCACATCCTCTGAGAGAGTGGTGGCGAGCGCTTGGATACCGACTGGACCACCATTAAACGATTCCTGGATTGTTCTGAGCATTGCCCTATCTTCTGCAGTAAGCCCATATTCATCTATATCACGCTCTGAGAGAGCGCTCTGCACTATATCAGATGTAATATCTACAGTATGCACTTGTGCGTAATCTCGCACTCGCTTAAGAAGGTAGTTAGCGATTCGTGGTGTGCTGCGCGCTCGCCCTGCAATATTGCTCGCGGCTTTCTCTGGCAGGGTAATGCCCAGCACTGATGCCGATCGCATGATGATCTGCGCAATCTCATCTTCTGTGTACGGGATCAATCGCATAACGCCGCCGGAAAATCGTGTGCGCAGTGGCGTAGACAATCTTCCCACTTGCGTTGTCGCGGCAATGATAACAATCGGTGGCAAATTGATCTCGACTGAGCGAGCGGTCGGCCCTTTTCCGACAATGATAGAAATATTACCGCTTTCCATTATTGGATATAACACCTCTTCTATATTTTTGCTCAATCTATGTATTTCGTCTATAAACAATACGCCGCCATTTTCCATTGCTGATGCAAGAGAAACAATATCTCCTGCACGCTCTATCATTGGTCCGGATGTAGTGTGTACTGGCACTTCCAACACTGAGCCGATGATATACGCTAATGTTGTTTTCCCTAAACCTGCGGGGCCGTATAACAGGATATGTTCTGGCATTTGCCCTCTTTCTTTTGCTGCCTCTATAAGGATGTGTAGGTTTTTCTTTATCATCTCCTGTCCGATATAGTCATCCCAGTGCTTAGGACGCAGCAAACTATCCAAAGAATGCTCTAGTGATTGTTTATTTTCTATAGCAATATCATTTATACTCATATATAACAATTAGATAACAATACCAATAACACGTGACACCTCTTCTAAGGAGGTCATACCTTTCAATACCTTCCACAACGCGTCATCTTCCATAAAAGGAAACCCTTGTTTGCGTACCTCTGTGCGTAATGCGGTAATGCCGCCCTCTTCACGAATAACTCGCTCAATTTCATCATTAACCTCAAACACCTCAAATACACCGATTCTTTTTTTGTATCCGTCATTACACTCCTGACAATTTTGTGACGCCTCACTTGGTCTTCTGATGGCATTCAAGTCAAAATCTTCTTTATATTGCTCTGGAAACTTTTCTATCATTTGCTGTATTACTGTTTTCTGACTGTCCGTTAACGGGTGTTGCTCTGAACAGGTCGGGCATATTCGTCGTACCAGTCGTTGCGCAATAATAATGTTAATTGCCCGTGAAAATGTTTGTGGATCTGTGTCAAATTGCAGAAGTCGTGGTAGTGCTCCGAGCGCATCATTGGTGTGTAATGTTGAAAAAACCAAATGCCCGGTTAGTGCCGCCTGTATAGCGACTTGTGCGACTTCAGCGTCGCGAATCTCCCCCACTAAAATGACATCAGGGTCCTGCCGAAGGATAGCACGCAATCCTGTGGCAAATGAGTACTCTCCATCAATCTCTGTTTGCACGATACCTTCAAGGCGGTATTCTATTGGGTCTTCCAGTGTAACGGTCTTGATGTGCTCACCTTTTACTATACTAAGAAATGAGTATAGCGTTGTTGTTTTTCCTGAGCCAGTTGGTCCGGTGTTTAAGATCATGCCATTCGGTCGTTTGATATGCTTCATAAAAACCTCAAGCATCATTGGATGAATCCCTAATCGCTCAATACTATGCACAATATTCTTCGGATCAAGGAGCCGTATCACAAATGAGCCACCTTCGTCCTCTGGTATCACAGATGAACGAACACTGAGTGTTCTCTTCGGAAGATGCACCACAAAACCTCCGTCTTGTGCCCCTTTCGCAGTTATTTTCATACTGGAAACCAATTTCATTCTGGTAACCACCTGTTTATACTCTAGTTCTCCGAGTTCAGTTATATCAGTGAGTACACCATCTATACGATACCGCACCACTCCACCGTCTGATGACGGTTCAATATGTATGTCTGATGCGTTTACCGCAATTGCAGTCGCCACAATATATTCAACATTCTTTGATATTCGCCGTGTCCGGCTCATTTTTTTGAGATCACGCAACATATCGCGAACTGCCTCAATTGATTCTATGCTTTTTATTTTTTGTTCTAATTCTTCGTTTGCGATAGAGAGTGTTCCTGGTGAAGTTGCACTCGTTGTAATAATATCTTTGTAATACATCCATATTTGCTCCAGCGTTTTTGTTGAAGCAAGGGTTAATTCGTGTGAATATCCTTTCTCCTCAAGATTGCGAAGTATTTCTGCTAGTTTCTTATTATTAGGCTCATTCACTGCTATTGTCAATACTCCTTTTAATCGCTTATATGCCGCCATTTTTGCTTCTCGCGCATCAACCTCTTTGACGAGCTGGAGTGCATTAGGATTTACTTGTATATCGGCAATATGAATGGCAGGGTGGTGATATTTACCAGAAAGATATTCCATCAATCGTTCTTCTTCCTCTTCCTTGTACTCTTTCAAGTCCTTTTGAAACTCTTGTACTGGTGTATTAGTAACAGTCATTGTCATAATTGTACCATGCTTGCCTCTGGTACCCGAAGAGAGCCATTTTTGCATGTGGTGTTATGCGTTTTGCAGATTGCTTCGTGTGGTGGTGTGTGCACTATAATCGTAGCATCCAAAGAGCCATGTCATATTTATTTATAAAAAACAGAAATTCTCCGTCTGTGCTTATTTGAGGGTGAACAACGTCAAATGTAGTGTTGTTAGAAAGGAGTTGAATTTCATCCTGATCAGGTGAGAGTGGTAATTGCTTTTCTCCTGTTGCTGCATTCACTAATATAATCACATCGTTCAAAGAAATGTCCCCCTGGTACCACGAGTCAGGAAACATTGTTTCATACCCAGAAAGGGTTTCTGCAGGGACAGATTTCGGCACGGCACATACAAATACTCCATTCACTGTATCACATTTTTCAGGTAGCGTTATTGGTAGGTCAATAGAAACGCTTCGGTCTCGATTAGTAATGGATGCTTTTCCGGCGAAATTATCCGCCTTTGTTTCAAACAACATAAAATATCCTGTTGTTGTGTCCATCAAAGCCGATCCACCTGAGTCAAGAGAAACGAATTGCTCATCGGGCAGAACACCTTTCGGATCAATAAGATACACAAACCCTTTCATGAGATCAGTGACAGGGGTGTGCAATGTGATGTGCGTGCCATTACCCCATCGCGGAATCCAAGAGGTGAAATCTGATCGCCAAATCACTTGTGTCTTTGATGGATTTGAGACATCAACAATGACACCAACTGATTTGTCATCAATCACCTGAATAAAAAAGAGGAGGTTTTTATTATTTGTTGCGACACGAATGTTGTCCTCAAACCGCTGGACACTTGGACTGGTGTTGACTGTAGAAAAAGGAACAAATGCAGATCGTATTACGGATTCGTCATCGGCACTTTCATATAGCACAAGCACCTCACCATTTTCAAACGGATACCCCTCAACCGCTCGGGTAAATTCACCACGCGCAGTCAGTGTTAAAGAGTACGGAATAGCTTGTACTGCATACCGATTTCCCCGCCCTTGCTCAACAACCTGCACTTCCCAGCCATCTCCTTTCTTCGCGACACGATACCCTGCTGTTGGACCCTTAAAGAGTCGTATTAGCCGTGGTATGTTTTCCTTGTCTTCGGTGATAGTGTCATTAATATCATTACGCTCATCGGATAGTGGAATTGTACGCACCCGATCATCCCGCTGCCCCACCTCATCATTAGAAACAGAGCGCTCAAAAGAGATTTGATTCGGTTGTGTTGCTTCAAGGTTATTAAGACCGAGAGATGGCACTTGTGGAAGAGTGGGTGTAGTTGTTTCCGGCGGCGCAGGAGTAGGTGGCTCTGCGGAGAAATATACATAAATACCGGCGAAAAGTAATGCGAGAAACACTAAAAAAACAATTACAGCAATAGTAAACCTTTTTATAGGAGTCATATGATACTAGTATATCGCGACAAGAACTATTTATCACACTTAATCCCACCCTCATATGTTTTATCGCCTTGTGTTATATCTCCCCATGTAATATCAAAGCAGTGTGTTGTACTAAGAGGTATTTGTATGGCACTGTCTTTATCAAGTAGCGGACCTGTATTTGCCGGTATTATGAATACCATACAAAACTTTTGAACATTCTTGTTAAAGTAAAAATCAACAGTAAACCCATCTCCTAGTTTTTTCACCCTATTTTGAATTGAAAAAGCAAAATCACTATTAACGACCTTTGATGATTTATCGTATGCTGTGTATTCTGCAAGAATACCATTTGTACCATTGTAGGTGTGATCAATAAAGTGAATCTTTTGATCAGACCTTGCACTCTTAAGATTGTCTACACCACTAATTTTAAAATTAAATTGAGCGCCGTGCTTTTTTCCGTAAGCAGCACTTAACTCCTCCCCTTTGGGTGGATGAATAAGGTATTGTGTATTTGGACAATTTGTAACAGATGATTTGATGAATGATTGTATCTGAGAGGTTAGGTGTGCATCTTCATTTTTATTTTTCCATGGTAGTCCATGCCAAAATTTCTTCTGCACAACTTTTGTTTCAGTTTGGTCTGTATTTGGTACTTTCTCAGATTCTTCAACTCCAATAGATACAGCAGGAAAAGCAACAACAATCTCTACGTCATCTGGTAGTTGTATTACTGATTCATCGGGTTTGTTTGGTGGCGTGCAGTTAATAACCTTCGCCCCTTCATTTTCATTCTCCTCATTATAGGTATATACCCTATCACTCACCGCTCTTGTATATAAAACCTGATAAGAATACTGCAATGGAATGGGTGATGTGTCATGCTGCAAAGATTTTTTAATGCTATTTAATTGATCTCTAAAATTAGTGTCAACGATTTCAGGGCAGCGAGTTATGGTTAGTTTTTTACTTGATTTGTCAAATTCAATACCATTTTCTGGAATTTCCAGATTGTTTGAGTATAATTCAGAACCTTGTCCGACTTCCTGTAGACCTGTGATTGTTTGAAATAACCTAGGTCGCAGGAGGGATGGAGCAATAAAGTTTAAGATAACCCAAGAAAGTAGCAGAATAGCGGTGCCGATTGCAGCACTTTTTACTCGCCCTTTTGCGTCAGAAAAAACTGCAACATTGCCTCCAAACTCGGCATAGATCATCCGAGTGCCATGCACTGCCAGCAGTATGACCATAAGTATCCCAGAAAGTGTGAAAATGATACTAAAAAAACGACCAAAAATTCCTTGGATTGTTCTACTTACAGACTCCCTGTCATTGTTACTTGCTTTAATTTCTTTTCCTGCGCCAAAAATACTGCTGTATAGGTGTAATCTCAACGGCTCTTTCCCTGCTATACTCTGCTGAGCAGGATTAACGGTTGTTGGTGGCGATGTTTCGTTTTCATTATCTTCGCCATCTTTGTCATCTTCGCTATCTTTGTTATCGTTGGTGTTTCCTAGATTATCAGGTAATTCAACATCGGCTGCATTGGTTTCCTGTATGTCAACTATCGGACCTTGTGCAAACAAGACACCACCAAAAAGACCCCCTATACTACAGACGAAAAGTAAACTGAATATCAGATTGTTGTAAATCTTTGTTTTCATTTTGAGCAAATACACGAATAGGTATTTCGGTGTTCTCACCCTGAACAGAAATATCAAGCTTTCTACCCTCCTTTAGATGGCTTGTTTCGTTATTTACAAACCACCTGTATTGTATCGCATTTTTTTCAAAATCGGACTGATTGAAGTAAAATGGGTACACTGAAGCCGTAATTTCCTCACTCCCGAGAGAAAGATTTTTGGAGAAAACCCGATCTCGAGCAAGTCCATATAGTAAGGTGTGTGGATATACTAATAATCGCGGTTCAATGATAGGAACATTAATGATTTTTTCAAAGGCAACCTTGCCGCTTTTAATGAGTGTTGCTTCAACCTGTACAATGATATACCTATTCAAATAACTTCCACCATCTTCATACACCACACTACTAACTCCGGGACCCCGACTGCTATGATATCGTGATTCAATCATCCAACGAAATGAAAAGTCCCTCTCGGTATATATAACACCATCTTGGTCAACATACTGTATTTTTGCTGAAAGCTTTATCGGTGTCTGTGGTCCTGCGAGCCGATGTCCCCGATATAGTGGCGTGACTACTGAATCCGCCTCCCACAACACATCAAAAATAACTGGTCGTATCCATCTGGAAATATCTATAAATCTTTTGTCGCCTTGTGAATCAAAGTAATGTATTCGTGCGTTCACTCGCTTTGGTGCGCTGCTGGCAATTTCGGTAATCTCCATCTTGTTTGTGTACTCTGCCCGCTCAGTGCCGTCAACATACCATGTGACCAATTGAATACTGGAGATAAATGATTTGTTAGATCTGATGGTGAAATCAACATACTTACCTGGTGACGGGTACGACTCACTTACAACAATTTCATATGCATCATAACTCCCTTGCACTTGCGCGAATGCAGTGTGAGAAAGCATTAAAAATCCACTCAAAAAAACAATGTATGCATAGAAAAGAAATAGCGTTCGCATATGGTGTCAAGTATACCCTGAAAAACCACTACCACACGCATAAGGTGCTTGACCTGTGCTGTTATAGGAATTTTTGTAAAAACTCTGGCGGCCCTATCTTACTGAAAACCGACAGATCTCCGATGAGGAAAAATACCCCTAGCGCAATAAACAATAATCCGCCGATAATTCGCATGCTTGGGAGAAATTTTGGTATGTCTTGTAGCCGTTCAGCAGCTTTTGTGTATATGAGTGCAAGGATAGTGAGCGGTAGCATAATACCTAGAGCAAATGCAGATAATAGCAACATTCCTGTTATTGTTGACCCTGAACTTGCTGCTAATGTTAGTACGCCACCAAGTACTGGACCGATACATGGCGACCATCCGGCGGCAAATATTGCACCGATCAGCACAATGCCCCACCACGAATGTACCGAGAGTGCTTTCGGTATTGGAAATGATTTATTGTTGAGCAACCTTTCTGGCAGTGGTACCGCACGTAATAATACCAGTCCGACAATGATAAAAAATATTGCCCCAACAATTATTACTATCGGCTTTATTTCGTTGAATAGCGCCGTCGTCTCACTAAACTGCCCAAATAAGCCAGCAACGCCACCAAATATGGCGTATGTTATTGCAAAACCGATAAAAAACCAGGTTGTTGTGGTGAGTGTGTACGGGATGTTATTACTATCTTCATCGCCGATGATAAGCGCAATGTATCCTAACACCATCGGATATGTACATGGCAGAAAGACGGTGATAATTCCTGCAAATATGGTTACTGCAAAACTTATTAAGGATAATTGCTCTATCATTGTATTGCCTTCAGCATATTTCGCACCTGGTCTACTGGCAGTGCACCTGGTATAGATTGTACTCCTTTGGTTTTTGTATTGACTAAGAATGATCCCGGCGTACCATTGACACCCATTTTCTGTGCATCTTGTATATCCTGTTCAACACTTCTTTGCTCATTACTATCTGTCGCGAGACAGCCGTCTATTTGCGCTTCAGAAATGCCAATATCCTGCGCAAGCGCTTTATATGTTTCAAGATTTAAGGTGCTTGCAGCAAATACATTATTTGTGTATGTCCAGAATGCTTCCGATCCTCTGTGTGTTTTAACACATTCCCCAAGTACCGCACCATCTTTGGCGGTTGCGTGAAATGGTAATGGTAGGTGTCGATATATCCATGTTACTTCCCCACTGTCTACTAGTGCCTGTGCTGTCTTGTGGAATTGTTGGCAGAACGGACATTCATAATCTGAATACTCTATCAATACTATATCTCCATTGCCCTGGGGTGCATCGCTGTCACGTATCGCTAATATGTTAAGATCCGGTGCTACTTGTGGCTCAGATGGCGCTACTTCTCCTCCTCCTCCACCTGCAGGAGGTGCTACTGCTACAGTTCCGCTTTTTCCATGCATTAGTCCAGCGTAGAAGACCGCTGCTATAGCAATGAGTACCGCAAAGGCAGTGATCATACTATTAGTGGTATTTTCTTTTTCTTTGTTCATATTGTTTATGTATTATATAACTTACTAAATAATTATGTCTATACTATACCATATTTTTAATGCGGTTATGGCCTTGCTTTTGCCACCAATACTTTCACCCGTTCCAAAAATTTGCTGTATTCGTTTGCGTATGAAATCCCAACTGGTCGATCTTTGTACACTACCACGATATATGGTGTTCCGCGAGAACCTAACCGCCACCCCTCACTGCTGTCCTCTTCTATGCGATCACGCACTTTCATATCAGTTGCTATGCACTCCTGAAACTCCTGTGCATCCGCTCCGAGGTCAATCGCCTTGCTTTCCAACATTTTTGTATCGCTAATATTTCTTTGATTTTTGTATACATATTGAGTAAATAGGAAAAAGGGTTCTTCACCGGCATGCTTTGCTACACATTCAGCAGCAACTGCCGCTTCAAATGCAGCTCCTTTTTTATGTGGATAGAGGTGCCGTGACACCAACATAATACCTTCTTCCCGTACAATTTTCTTAAAATTTTCCTGCATTGCCGCGCACATGATACAACCCAGGTCTGAGTACTCAATGAGTACTACGTCAGCATCAGCATCTCCTCGAACATGGTCAACAGAGCGGATATCTTGCATACCAACTACCGTGTGTTGTGAATCAACAATGCCGACACCTGCTGCAACGTGTTTTACTGAACGCAGTATCGGGTGCTCCACATATAGCAGCACTCCTATTACCATCACTATGGCAATACCTATCACTACTCTCCGTCTGATATTCATACCTTGCTTGCTTTGCATATAGTTATAGTATATCTTTATAAACTATCCCTCAGCATATCCCTCTTTGTGCTCTTGTGGCGATCTCTACCCTTCCAGAGCTCGTAGCGCTGCCCCCACTGCCACTGAAAACTCCGACCCGCTCTCTTTTAATGTCTCAGACAGCAGTGCTGGATGCCGCAGGCGCGCGAACGGGTTTGCTATCTCAACGCCGATTTTCGTTTTTGCTTTTACCTCCTCCAGCAGCCCTGTCATAGATGCACCACCTCCGGTTAGTATAACCTTAGAAACGGACTGATGATATCGCTGTTCAAAATCAATGATTGCATTATTTGCTTCTGTGAAAATTTCATCAACAATAAGTGCCATAGCATGTCGTGTGTCCTTATCTTCTATCTTGAAACCAAACTCTCGTTTTCTGTGTTCTGCCTCTTTGAACGGTATGTTTTCTGTTCTTGCTATTGCCTGTGAAATACTTTGTCCTCCTTGGTTGATAAAGAATGACCGAAGAATAATACCGTGTTCAACAACATACAACTTTGTGGATCGCGCCCCTATATCAATAATAATAATCGGTAATCCACCATCATACACTGAAGAGCGCAATGTGCTGAATATCTCAATCTCAAAGTATTGCGTGTTTAGTTTTGTTTTGTTTAAAATATTTTTATGTTTGATGAGTTCGTGATTGTGAATGGCAATCAAAAGCACCTTTCGTTTATCGTCTTGTTGGCTAATGGGTGTAATATCATCTTCAAAAATAGGTGCGTTATCTTTGCTCAGCAATGCTTGCGGCACCACAAACCAATCCAGTGATACATCTTCAAGTGGTACCGGTATATATCGTTTTGCTTCAAACGGAATTGTCTGTGCTATTTTTTCATCAGAGAGTGCTGGTACCTCAATAAGCGATATTAAACTGGAGTGAAATGGTATAGAAACACACGCCAATGATGTAGTAACTTTTGCTTCCTGTAATAATGCTGATAGCACAGTATATAAAACTTCTTCACTAGCGTTTGCGTGCTGTCCAATCTCCGCACCTTCAACATAGGGCCCTATTGCTAATGATCCGTAGGTTTCCAGAACGGCAATTCCTTTTTCTTGTCGAATCTGTACTACCTTTATTGAGGATGATCCAATGTCTATCCCTATAACACTATGCTTTCCTCCCTTTAAGAATGAAAGAAATTTTGGTATTGGCATTGTATTTAAAAGTATTTAGTATATAGTATACATCATAATGACAGTAAAATATCGGCTCATTGCGTGTTTGAAGGTGTTGTTTGAGATAGTATTTCCGAAGAAAAAACACAGTGCCGCAGTAGAGAAACGAGGTGTTCTGATGATCACTCGTCAGAAAGAGCCAATACAAAACAAGGGGCATTTTGCTTTGCTGTCGTACAATAGTGCTTCAGTGAAAGATTTCCTGTACGCGATAAAATATGAGCAGCACAGAGAGAGTATTGAAGTGGCAGCGGATATGTTGCGGGAATATATATACGATGAAATACAAGAGATGGAGGTGCTTCAGAAAATGCATTATGCGCTCTGTGCTATCCCAATAACGGAAGAACGAAAAGTGAGTAATGGCTATAACCACCTACATGTCATATTTGATGTACTTTATGCACATCTGTCGGACAGTACACTGCCCATACAGGACAAAAGGGATTTGCTCACATGGACACGGCAGGTCAATAGGCAAAGCAGGTTGCGAAATCGGTCCGATCGGTTCAAAAATGTGAGTGGTGCTATGGCTACAACTGATCAACTTTTTTCAAATACGATTTATTTTGTTATAGATGACATAACCACTACCGGTGCAACACTCGCTGAGGCTCGTCATGTACTTATCGCAAACGGTGCGCATACTGTTATCACCCTTGCCCTTGCACATTAGGCACCATATGAACATATAAATCCTGCATTTGTGTCGGTGTAGCGAATTTTCTCTGGTGCACAGACTAGAAAGACGATATCCATAGATTCAATGCGTGGCATCAATGTTCCTCCCTTTACATTTTAGATTCTTTTAGCAGTATACAAAAAAGCAAAGAATAGGCAGCTCATCGAACCTCATACCCATTTTGTTTTAACGCCTCATACACGATGTTCATCTGCTTGTTTACCACTTCGTCGTCAAGGGTTTTGCTGTCTGACTGAAACACCAAACGGAACGCGTGTGACTGCTTGCCATCTTTTTCAAATGAATCAAACAAGTTTATTTTTTGTAAGTAGTCCCCACCGCTCTTCTGTAGCAGTGCTTCAGTGTTTGTTACGCTTGCTCCATTTGGTACAAACACTGCCACATCCCGTAATATAAATGGATACTTTGATGGTGATACATATTGCACCGTGCTGATAGGCGATATGGTGCTGTCAGGTTTATGTACTTGCACTTCTTCCAGAGCCACCTCCCATACCCCATTTTCAAAACTGCCGGGCATGCTTACTACTTGTCGTATCATCTTTTCAATAGTAGTTATATTTGCCTTTGCTCGTCCTACTGTTTCCTGAACCCCAAGCGCAAGGTGCACTTTTTCACCCTCTTCAGTAAATATGCTTCCGATTTCTGCGATTTGTATTGTGTCCAAACCTACTAGTTCGCCATTGTATGCATTCTGTACTAATGCTCTTTCTATTCCTGGTCGCAGTGATGACCGCAAACACCCTTTATCTTTTGCGACTGGATAGGAGACACATATCTTATCTTTCACACAAAATGATGAGGTCATCACCTCAGAAAACCCGATTTTTTGCAGCGCTCGCAACACTAAAAATCGTTTTGTATGTGTCTCGCTGCTCTTCGGGAAAAAACGATTACGTATTTGTATCCACATTGAATGCAACCCACCACCTGTGGGTGTAGTACTTGGTATTGCATCATATCCAAGTATACGCCCTACTTCTTCAATTACATCGTTTTCATCTTGTATATCAGGCCGTTCAACTGGAACAGTAACGGCAAATCGTTTTTTATCATCCCAAATTTGTCCGAACCCGACAATATTTTCATCAGTAATTTTAGAAATCATGACTTTTTTACCCCCTTGGGCACCAATATATGAATCAGTGTCAAGTAGGATACCGACGTGACTTATTCCTGCGTCACTCTTTCCTGGCAGTACTGGAAACCCTTCCTCAAACACACTTTCATTGCGTGTAATTGCCTTTTTATCAGATGAAACAGAAAATACGATATCCCCTGGTTGTGGATCAGTGGTTGGTGTGGCAAAAAAGTACTGATTAATTGACATTCGTGGTATTGACTTTCCCGCTTGCGCCGCACACCAGCATACAAATGAAGAGCAATCAAACGTGTCGGGGGCATCTCGAGAAACAGACGCACCCCATTTGTATGGTTTGCCGCTTTGTTTTTTTGCAGCTGTAATAAATTGTTTTCGTGGATCAACATATTCATATGAAAAACCGAGTCGATCCAGGACACTGGCAATTTCTTTTTGTGTGTAGGTGCTGCCAAGTAGATTATTTACTTCTGTTATTGAAACACCAGTTTTTCGTTGTTTCGGTAATGACACACGGTGGTGATCTACAGAGTTAATGATGGAGCCGTATGCACCAAACACCTCAGCCACTCGTTGTGCGGTATAGCCAATCACTACCGGAGGAAGTCCTTGCGAAAACCGTAGTGCGGCATCAGATGTGTGCCCTGTACGTCGCATTGTTCTTCGCACACTTACACTATCAAAAGAAGCGATTTCTATATATATATCTTTTGTGTTTTCATCTACTTTTGTCTTTTCTCCACCTTTTATCCCAGCGAGTGCGATGGCACGATTGTCAGCCGCGTCAGCAATTACTACATCACCAACTTGCAATACTATCTCTTCATTGCCGAGTAGTACTATCGTCTCTTCTTTTTGTGCCTGTCGCACTCTAAATTGTCCTGATGTTTTTTGTGCATCAAATGTGTGTATTGGTTGGCCAATGTCAAAAAGAATGTAATTTGATAAATCAACAATCGGATTGATGCATCGCTGTCCGATTGATTCAAGGTGTTTTTGTATTTCTGCCGGCGTCTCAGAAAGTGATATATTTTCAACTTTTAATATTGTATATCTATCACATTTTTCTGTATGTATGTATTCTGCGGCACTGTTATATGAAAACTGTTCCTGAAAGTATTGCTTTTTGAGTGGTAGTGAAAATATTGCTGCAATTTCTTTTGCAATACCGTAGTGTGCAAGGCAGTCAACAGATCGATCTGGCAGAATATCCAGTTCATACACCGCGTCATTACTGCCTGTTTTCCGCACTTCTTCTACTTCAAATGAGTGCTTTAGTAATTTTTCTGAAACCTCTTCTGGTGATGGCAATTGTTCATCAAAGAATGCTTGTAGCCATTGATGGCTATATATACTTTTCATAGTCAAAATTGAGTAACCAGTCGCATATCTCCTTTATACAGCAGTCGTACATCATCAACCGCATGTCGTAGCATTGCAATTCTGTCAACTCCCATACCAAATGCAAATCCGCGATATTTTTGTGAATCTATCCCAACTCGCGCAAGTACTTGTCGGTGTACCATTCCACATCCTAGTATCTCAAGCCACTTTTTGTCACTCTCCCGTTTCATATCCACTTCTAAGCTTGGTTCTGTAAACGGAAAGAAACTCGGACGGTACCGTATCTGCACCTTGTTGCCAAACAACTTTCGTAACAATACGCTGAGCACTCCTTTCATTTGTGCCAATGTTGCGTCTTCGGTAACACACAATCCCTCCACCTGATGAAATTGCACCTCATGTGTTGCGTCAGTTGCTTCATTTCGAAATACCTTACCCGGTACCACTACTTGAATTGGTGGTTTGTGTTTTTCCATATATCGCACCTGCACTGGTGAAGTATGTGTCCGTAGTAATTTTTCTTCTTGCCCTTTAATCCAAAAGGTGTCCCACATCTCCTGTGCTGGATGCCCTTTGGGGATATTGAGTGCTTCAAAATTATAATATGCTGTTTCTAGCTCAGGCCCTGAAGCAACTTCATACCCAAATCTCTTAAAAACACTCACAATTTCCTGCATCAGTGTTGAAATCGGATGCACGCTTCCGTATTTTTTTTTCCCGCCACTCATGGCTCGTAGTATACCACATTACCCTTTCCTAAGATCTGTCATGTAGGACAGGCACATCTGTACTACTATATAGTATGGCAATTATTCTTTTGGAAAACGTCCGTAGTGTGTTGAATGTCGGTGGTGTGTTTCGAATTGCGGATGCTGTTGATGCAGAAACAGTTCTGTTGATTGGTTATACTCCCGCACCAGTAGATAGGATGGGTCGGGAAAATAACAAGATTGCAAAAACCGCGCTTGGTGCGGAGCGATCTGTTTTATGGCAGCAGTATGCAACAGCAAAAGATGCCCTTGATGCACACCCAAATCATACACCTGTAGTCGTGGAACAAACACCCACCTCTATTCTCTATACTGAACATTCTCCACTTGCAGATTCACTGTATATTTTCGGCAATGAAACAGAGGGTGTGTCATTTGCTATTCGTGATACTGTTTCAACGCATGTCCATCTTCCCATGCATGGCATTAAAGAGTCCCTTAACATTACAACTGTTACGGCAGTAATTCTCTATCACCACCTTGCTTACAAAAAAATATAAGGGGTCGTTTAATTATAGGGAGTATGTTTTACTCATTCTCTGGTTTTTCTTGGTCTGGAGCACATCTATGGTGAGTATGCTGTATCTCAATTTTTATTTTTTCTTTGTTTGCCGGCAGTGTATTGCGCCATGCGGGAAATATCTCTGGTGTTGTGTGCTGTGCTACCTGTGAATATTCACTGGTTAGAATGTCTGCGACTTCTTTGCGATTTTTCCCCGCAATATCATCGGTGAGTAATGCTGTGTCAATGTCCCAGCAGAGATCTGCTGAACCGCTCAGGCGAAAGCTGAACTCTGTTGAAGAAACAATTTTAAATTCATCCCCCTTCTCAATTTTCACAGAAAAATCTTTTGGCTTAACGCGCGTTGGTGCTGCTGACTGTATTGACGACGGTGTGTATTTTGCCAGCAGTGCGGCAAGTTCTGTTTCTCTGAATGCTATCGCATGGAGTGTTCCTTTTTCACGAATCATTGCCACGTTGCCATTTTGCTCATCTTCCAAGGACTCAAATTCAATAAATATTCCTTCTTCAAATACTGTTCGCTTAGTAAGTTGGTTTTCTGCTACTGATTGTGTCAACTCATCGCGAAGATTTTTCTCTATATCTCTTCGTAATTGTTGTCGTATTTTTGCTTCTTCATCTTGGTCAGGAATAAACCGTTCGCCACTGAAACCACCAACAATTCTACTTGAGGTTACGGCATATGTTTCTGCAAACTCTTTCCATTTTGCAAGCCCCGGTATAGAGAGTCGCGTACCTTTATTCGGCAAATTAAAGTCATCACCAAAATCATTTGCCTCTATTTTTACTTCTTTGCTGCCTGGCACAAATGTACCTCCTGTTGTTTTGCCTCCTGGAATAATGTGTTTTCCGATGAGGCGATATATCTTGCCGTTTTCAGATTGTAGTCGTGTGCGATTGATCAAATCCAAGCTTTCACCAGAAGGGTTGACATTGTACAGTAGTACAGTGCCCTCTGCTCGTGTATTTTGTCGCTCTCGTGTCCCATTTGTTATTGGTGCTTCTTGTGTGACATCAAACGCACCAAGTCGTTGATATGAGATATCTTTTGATTGTGCCGGTTCACGAACTGCATGGAATACTCCATCTACAGAAACTTCAGCGCTGGAAAGTATTATGTCCAATCGTGCTGTTGCAAATACTGTTGTCAGTAAGAATACTACAATGATTGCAAGCAGTGTGAAGAATATTGCTGCTTTTTTTCCGGCGTTGGATTTTTTTCCTCGTTTCGGTTGTTTTTGAGCAGTCCTTACACTGATATTACTTTTTTTTCTTGCCTTTACTGACCGTCTTTTTTTTATGCCTGATCGTGAAGTGGCTCCACGTAAACCAGATCGCTCAATGGCGTGCAGATTCTTATTTTCTTCTTCATTTTCATTTTCTTCATTTGATTTCATCTCTTCGTTTTCTTCGTTTATTTCTTCTTCCATATATACTTTTTATTATATAGGTAAAATTGCCGTTTGCACACCTGCTGTGGAATATAATTGGGTGATTTTAAGGCACTATGCAGCAAAGATGCTTTATATATCTACTGTCGCATATGTTGCATTTTCCTGTATAAATGCTTTTCGTGGGGCAACTTCACTACCCATCAACATATCAAATGTTCTATCTGCATTTTCAGCGTCTTCTATAGATACTCGTTTGAGCACCCTGTTTTCAATGTTCATAGTAGTGTCTCGTAATTCCTCAAAATTCATTTCACCAAGTCCTTTGTACCGTTGCACTGTTGCACCACTTGTGTTTGCCTCTTCTCCATCGGCAGGGCTTGTTTTTTTACTTGCTGTTTTTGTTGTTTTCTTCTTTACAAACTCTTTAAGTGTTTCATCCCGTTCCTGATCTGAATATACATACCGTACTTCCTTTCCTTTTACTACTTTGTAAAGCGGTGGTTGTGCGAAATATACATTTCCATTATCAATGAGCGGTTTAAAGTGGCGGAAAAACAAAGTCAACAGCAGTGTACGAATGTGTGCTCCATCAACATCTGCATCTGTCGCAATAATGATTTTATCATACCGTAATTTTTCTATATCAAATGAGTCACCGATAGAGGTTCCTAATGCGATGGCAAGTGCTTTTATTTCTTCTGAGGACATCATTCGGTCTATGCGTACCCGCTCTACATTCAGTATTTTACCGCGTAATGGTAATACCGCCTGTATCCTTCTATCTCGCCCTTGCTTTGCCGTACCTCCTGCCGACTCTCCCTCAACAATAAATAATTCAGAATCACTTCTATTTCTTGATTGACAATCTGCCAGCTTGCCCGGTAAAGTCATTCCGTCAAATGCGCCTTTTCGCAAAATACTGTCTTTCACTGCCCGCGCTGCTTTCCGTGCTTGTAGTGCTAATGACACCTTTGTTATAATGTTTCTTGCATCAGCAGGGTGTTCTTCTAAAAATGTATTGAATGCTTTATTGAACACACTCTGCACAGCTGATCTTGCTTCTACACTTCCTAATTTTGCTTTTGTCTGTCCTTCAAATTGAATTTCTGGTAATTTTACTGAGATAATAGCAGTGATGCCTTCAAGCACATCTTCGGCAGTAAAACTGTCGGTATCTTTGGTTAACTTTTTATCTTTTGCGTATGCGTTGATAGTTCGTGTTAGTGCGGTCTTAAAGCCGGTTACATGTGTTCCTCCTTCGGCGTTTGGGATGGTGTTTCCGAACGCGAATACCCTTGGTGATATGTCATCTACATACTGTAGCGCAACTTCAACTCCGACATCACCAACCTGTTCTTCAATGTAGAAAATGTTTTGGTGTATCGGTTTTTGACGATTGTTGTAGTGTCGTACAAATGAGGTTAAACCGCTATCATAGAAAAATGAGTAGGTCGGTGCCTCTGGTAATTCTTCATGTATAAAGAGTGAATCTTCCAGAATGTTTTTTGTTTCTGCTTGTCGTGCATCAATGATTCGGATATGTAGTGATTTTACCAGAAATGCTTGGTTGCGCATATGGTCTTTGATTCGTTTTGTATCAAATACTTCTCCATTAAAATCTGTGCTGGTAAAAATTGATGCGTCCGCGCGAAACTGCACTACTGTCCCCTGTTTGTTTGTGGAGCCGACTTGTTTTACTTTTGCGATTGGTTTTCCGAGGTGATATTCCTGTTGGAATAATGTTTTTTCCCGATGCACCTTCACCGACACCTCAGTTGAAAGTGCGTTTACAACCGACACACCCACTCCATGTAATCCGCCAGACACCTTGTATCCTCCGTCACCAAACTTTCCCCCTGCGTGTAGTGTGGTCATGATTGTCTCAAGTGCAGAAACTTTTGTCTTTGGGTGGGTGTCAGTTGGGATACCTCGTCCATTGTCTGCAACCCGCACCACGTCCTCTGGCAGTAAGGTGATTTCAATCTCGCTTGCGTGCCCTGCCATTGCTTCGTCTCGTGAATTGTCAAAAACCTCCCAAATTAGATGATACAGACCGTCAACTCCGGTTGTCCCGATATACATCCCGGGTCGCCGTCGTACTGCTTCAAGTCCTTCTAATACTGTAATATCACTTGCGCTGTATCCATTTTTTTTACTACTGCTTTCGGCAGATGTCTTGTGTGTCGTTTTTTTGACTGCACTTTTCTTTTTGATCGCCTTTGTTGTTGGTTTTTTAACTGTTTTTTTGCTGATTACCTTTTTCTTTTTCGGCATATGGTAGGAGTATACCACATTTATAGTTGTACAGTAATCTGTACAATTTCATCAGATACTGCATCATCTTTATAAAATTCAGGGTGGTGCTGTACTGGCTTGTTGGTGTTGGTGTCTATGTCTATAATTTCTGCCAGGATTCTCTCCTGCTGTGTTTGGTTATTTTTTGCGTCATAGGGTGGGTATCCGTTTAACCACACTACACCGTTGTTGGTTTCTGCTATCTTTGCCATGTAACTTATGAGTGTATTACCTGTATTGGCATATCCCTCTTTGTCTCTGATACTAGAGAGTGGGATGGTTATCTCTTGTGTTGTTCCTGGCTCAATTGCGGCGATCTCAAACACGTTACTTACACCAGAGGTTTCTGTTAGTAGTGCGATAGTTGCGTACGGATCACCAATTTCGGCGAGCGATTCGTATGCTTTCGGTGGTCGTGTTCCCAAAAAATTCATAGAGAAGTCGCGATTGTGTACTACAAGCACGCCCGGAGAGATGGAGTATTCGGAGATATTTGCAAAACGAATAACCGGATCGGATTCTTGTTGTGTTACTGTTTCGCTGTTGGTAGGGTCAACTTTATATGAAGAGGCATAGTTTGTAAAAAGGTTTGCACCCACGCCGATCACAGAAACCACTATAACAACGATGATAAAAATAATCCACTTATTCATACATACTGATAAGGAACGTTAGTAATGATGTAGTTAGTATATCACATTTTAATTGATCGGATGGACTTTTGATACAAGCCCCTGTGCAATAGTAGGTATTGTGTTTGTTTGGTGAGATCTCAGTTTGGTGGATGATTCTGTATCACCATCACCCTATTCTTTCTTTCGTCTTCCGACATACATCTAAAATAATATGCACGATAATCAGAGCCCCTGTTCCGCTGATTGCGAATATAAAGGTTCCCGTTGTTGAGCCGGTTATCATGTATGGCAATGCTGCAACTGCAACTAAAAAGATTGCTGCATATAGCAGGATGTGCTTCAATACCTTGTTAAAGTGTGCTTCGGTTTCCTCTCCTGGACGTACGCCGGGAATAAATGCTCCCTGGTTTTGCAGATTTTCAGCAATCTTTTTTGTATTGAATACAATCGGCGTATGAAAATAGGTGAAGAATAGGGTGAGTAGTGCTACTGGTATTGCGTAATAGAAACCGTTTGCCAGCAGCCCGTCTACATGTGCACTTATTGACTGTACTATACCCCATCCCTCAAGATCACTTAGAAACTTGAAGCCGTATTGAAAAAATGCCATTACTGTCAGTGCAAAAATGATTGACAATACGCCGATTGGGTTTACTTTAATAGGAATGTAGGTTTTTGCTCGTCGTTCGCCTGATCCATATCCCATGCCATACCGGGCATAGGTTATCGGTATCGGTCTATCTGCCTCATTCATCCATACCGCAATCATGCAGCCGATCAGAATACCAATTGCGCCGAGCACGTATGAAACAATTAATGCCGGTGAGTAGGTTGTTATCATTTGTGTTATTAATGTTGGAATATTTATCACAATGCTGGCGAATATAATAAATGATATGCCATTTCCTATGCCAAACTCAGTGATTAATTCTCCAATCCACATTGTCAGTATGGTACCTGCGACAATGAACAACACGCTGAGTGTGAAATCAGGAATGGGGAGATTTGTGATTGCTCCCTGTGTTTGTAAATAGTAGAGAATACCTATCGCATTTACTGTCGCCACCGGAACGGTAATAATCCGAGTCCATTGTCCTATTTTTTTTCTGCCGATTTCCCCTTCTTCATGGTAGAGCGAATGTATTTTAGCAGACACCGAAGTTAATAATTGCACCACGATTGAAACGGTAATGTACGGAAACACGCCGAGCATAGCTATGGAGAAGTTTGATAACCCGCCGCCGGAAAATATATTAAACGCTCCAAGAATTTGGTTTTGATGTAGTAGAGCACTGATAGTTGATTGATCTATCTGTGGTATCGGCACCGATGCTATTAAACGAAATACTACTAGACCGATGATAACTGCTGCATAGCGTTTTAACAGTACTGTATCAGAGAAAAAAGATTTGAGTCCCTTAAGCATGTTTATTGTATTGTACCACCTGCCGCCTCTACCTTTTGTTTTGCGTTTGCTGAAATTTTACATTTTTTGAGCGTTATCGGAGTGGTTATGTCTCCACGTGCGACTATCTTTACTGATGGCACACGCCCCTTTACTTTTGTGACAATTTTTCTTTCAGTCAGTACTTTCGGTGTAATGATACTCTTTTCCTGAAAGTTTTTTTCTAGCACCCCTAAGGTTACACTTCGTACTGCATCCCTGTTCCGCACACCTCGTGCACGATTTTTGTTGTGACCTCGTCGTTTCGGTATGCGTGCTAATTCATCCCGTATAGCAGGGCGAATGCGTCGCCCTGCGCGTGACCGTTGCCCTTTATTACCCCGCCCGGACTTTGCGCCGCGTGCACCACCTCGCCCTATTTTCTTTTTCTTTTTCTTTTTTGTTGAGAGTTCGTGAAGCATATGCCTTTTAGTATGTTGCCTGTAGTATATTTTACCCATTCATCAACGCGAATGCTTTTAGTGTTGCACGTGCATTATTGAGATGGCACTTGCTTCTGGATTGTATCTTTGCATTCATATGTTCAATGCCGGCAAGTTCTGCAATAGTTCGTACCGCACCACCAGCGACAAATCCTCTATTCGGACGAATATGCACTACAGAAGCACAGTACTTACCGGTCGCCTCGCTTGGAATACTTTTTTCATCTGTTATTCGCACTTCAATCATATTTTTTTGTGCTTGATTTCTCGCCTTTTCCATAGCTGCTGCCATATCAATCCCTTTACCGGTACCGATGCCAACCTTGCCTTTCCGATTACCAACTGCTACTGCAACAGACAAGCTGAATCGTCTACCTCCAGCAACCACACGAGACACTCTTCTTGCGGAGAGGACTCGTGTTTCAAATTCTGATTTTGGCTTGTCTCTACCGCGACCTTTTCCAGATCGCCCAAATGCGGATCGTCGTTTTTTTCCGCGACCGCCTTGACCGCCTTGACCGCCTTTGTTGCCCTCACCTCTTCTTTGTTGCCCTCTCCTGTTTCCACCCCTATCTCTATCACTGTTTTGTGATTTTTGAGGTTTCTCTTGTGTATCGGCACCACTTCTGCTATCGGTGACACTCTTTGTATCCTGTTGTGGTGTTTGTTTTGTATTTTCTTCCATAGTTAAAATTCTAACCCACCTTCTCGTGCAGCATCAGCAAATGCCTTTACTGAGCCAGTGTACATAAAACCACCCCTGTCAAATACTACTTTTTTTATTTTTTTCTCTTCTGCCTGATTTGCCAGATTACTACCCATTTGCTTTGCGTTCTCCATTGCACCTTTTTTGTTGCTTTTAAGGGAGGAAATGCCAATGAGTGTTTTGCCGACAGTGTCATCAATAATTTGTGCATAGAGATGTTTGTTTGAGCGAAAAAATGCGAGGCGTGGTTTCTCCTGCGTTCCGAATATTTTTGCGCGAACTCTGCGGTGTCGCTGTACTCTCCTCAACATTTTTTTTGCTGTTTGTTTCATACTTTGTTTTTATTAATCTGCTGTTTCAGCTTTTTTACCCTGTTTTCTTCGTACCACCTCACCAACATATCGTATGCCCTTGTCTTTATATGGATCAGGTTTTTTCACCCGTCGTACCTTTGCGGCAAATTGTCCGACTTTTTCTTTGTCAAAACCTTCAATGGTTATAGTAACATCTTGTACCTGTACCTGCAAACCTTCTGGCACATCAAATACTACTGGGTGTGAAAAGCCGACATGGAGTACCAGTTGCGCCCCCTTCATTTCGGTTCGGTAGCCGATACCTCGCACCTCCAGTTCTTTTTTATATCCTTCAGTCACACCGGCAATCATATTCTTTGCGTGTGAAGCGTAGGTACCCCATAGCTCGTCTGCAAGTCGGGTTTTTGCTTTTTTCTCTACACCTATTTCTTTATCTTTGATAGTGAATGAGATTTCATCCCGCACTTTTCGTGTTAATTCTCCTTTCGGACCCTTTACAGTTAGCATACCTTCCTGAAAGGCGACCTGCACGCTGTCGGGTATTATTATTTTTTGTGATCCTATTCTTGACATACTAGTAATTACCAAATTGAAAAAAGCACTTCCCCGCCGACATGTCCTTTACGTGCTTCGCCTCCAGTTAGGATTCCTTTTGGCGTTGAAAGAAATAAGGTGCCGTGATTGTTTCGAATTGGATGAATGTCTTGTACTTTGAGATACACCCGTCGTCCTGGCTTTGAAATTCTTTTCACATCGTTTACTTTATGTCTACCCTCTTCGTTGTACGCCAAGGTAATAACCAATTGTTTTTTTGTACCGTGTCCCTGTGTTTCAATATTTTCAACATAGTTTGTAACACGCAATTTTTGCGCTATGCTGTTTCTTTTTTTTGAATACGGTACTTCAATTTTTTCTTTACGCACCATACCGGCGTTTTTTATTTGGATGATGAGATCCGCGACAATGTCTGTTACCATGATGATTTCTTTAATCCGGGAATGTATCCTTTCTGCACTTGTTCCCGTACACATATTCGTGATAATCCGAATGCCCGAATGTATCCGCGAGATCGCCCGGTGATGAAACAACGATTACGCACTCGGACTGGAGAAGCATTCTTCGGTAATTTTTGTAATCCCTCCCAGTCACCTGCTGCCTTGAGCTCTGTCCGTTTTTTCGCGTATTTTTTTGCTAATCGTATTCTTTTTTGATTACGTGCTATAAGTGATTTTCTTGCCATACTTCCTATATAACCGAAGCAATATCACACAACGTTGTCTTTGTCCAACATTCAGCAATGACATAGGACATAGAAAACCTTGTGGATTAACTCCGTGGTGGTAGTATAGCATACTCTATGCTATGAAAAAGTGTCTCATTGACTATATAGTGAAAAATGATCCGCGCCTATAGTGGAAATGTGATCAATCCTTTTTTGGGCTTCACTTTCACTAAACCCTTCTGCCTCTAATCCTTTTGTCACAGGACCTTTGAGGTTATCATATCTACTTTTATTTTTTACTTCATATACAGCCTTGAATCCGCTGTCTTTTGCTGCTCGTATGAACGCAACGATGTTTGTCGCGTTCGGGGTTGTGGTGGTAAAGTTTGCGTCAACACAGGTGCAGTTTTCTGGTTTATGGCAACTGTTCTGGTGAGTGAGTGTTGGTGGACACGCTTCAGTAACACGCCATTTCGCACTACTCTGCCCGGCAAGTTTCTGTAACTTTTCCCCAACACCCTTACTGACCCAGCATGCGTCTGTTTGATTGAACTCATTATTTGGTTTATTTTTTTTATTGGTACACAGCTCGTGGGCATCCTTAAAACTCACCCCAAGAATACTTGCTGTTTCTGTCTGACAGCCGGGACATCTCTGCAAACTTGTAGGTTGTTGCTGTTGACCCGGATCTGGTCCCGTGGACTCTGTTGGCTCTATCGGATCATCTGTGGCTTCTGTTGGTTCCGCTGGCTCAGGTGCTGTAGGTTCTGTTGCAGGCGTTGTATCTACGGGCTCTGTTGGTGTAACTGGATCAGGAGTTGGGGACTTTGTCAGATTTGCAACATCTGGGGTTGGTAGTGATGACTCATCATATTTAAATGGATCACCATCGTTTAGATTGTAGCCGATAATATCAAAGCCGGCCTTGACAATGAGATATGCGCTGAGAATGAAGAGAAGTCCTACTAATGTTGCTCTGAGTGCATCCTGCACCTCTTTTCTTGCCTGCTGATGCCCACCTTTTGTAAACACATTGACTGCTAATTTTGTTCCTTTGTAGAAAATAAGCAACCCTGCCCCGGTAATTGCGACCCAAAGAAGTAGTTTCATCACATTATTTGCCAATTGAAAAAAATGCTTAATACTACAATCCTCCTTTCCACTTTCACCAAAACTACAATCTATTATTAGATTTGACTGTTCTGGTGTTTTTGTCACTAATGCGTTGTTTGTTTGACCAAGTACGACTGTACTACTTATGATTGAACTTGCCACAAACACTACCGCCACAACAAGAAAATATGCCGTCTTTTGTTTGTACATGCTGCTGTCAGTATACCGCACGTCAACGTTCCTTATTCTGCTCTTGTGGTGTCTATACGGCTGTGTTATCATGTACTCTAATGATATTAACTGATCAACAAATAGCTCCGATAGATGTAGAAAAGCGGCGTAAGAGTGGTTTTGATGTGGGAGATACTGTTCGTGTCCATCAAAAAATTACTGAAAAGGATAAAATTCGTATACAGGTTTTTGAGGGTACTGTTATAGCCCGCAAACATGGCACTGAGCCGGGTGCAACATTTACTGTCCGTCGTGTTGGTACTGACGGCATAGTGGTGGAAAAGATATTCCCTCTGTATACCCCCACCATAGATCGCATAGAAATATCACAAAAAATTAAAACTCGACGTGCAAAATTGTACTTCCTTCGCGGAAGAACACCAAAACAAATCCGAGAAAAACTTCGTAATACCGTGGCATCTATAAAAGATGCTGTGGTGCCAGAGCCAAGACAGCAGGAGAAGACGAAGGAGGGGCGTGAAGTACAACAGCATGAAGGTGAAGAAGGGTCGGAAAAACAACCTACAGCACAGCAAGAAGATCTGCCAGAGCAGGAGAAGGAGGAAGAAGTGGAAAAACAACCTACAGCACAGCAAGATGAACAACAAAAACAAGGAAAGGAAAGTGCTTCAAAGCAGCAGGAAGAGGTGCCGAAGGCACAGTCAGATGTACATAGCGCTTCGGAATCTGAACAAACAAAACAAACGGCAACACCTCAACAACCTGGTACTACTGATGCATAAATGGTCAGTTGTTATTGTTGCAAAAATGCATCCACAATCTGCTCAACATCGGTGGCGTTTTGTGCTTCGTCCATGAGTTTCATGCGGAGTTGTTTAGCACCGACAAAGCCCTCAATATATGCTTTGTAATGTTTTTTCATCAGGTTAAATGATTTTGTTGGCAGTTTTTCTTCAAACAGCTTGGTGTGTTCAACCATTACCCGCAACTGCTTTTTGATTGGTACTGCGCTTCGTGAAACCTTTTTGTTAAAAAGCCATGGATTACCAAACATACCCCTTCCTATCATGATTCCGTCGCACCCGCTCTCCTGTGCTTTCTGCTCACCATCTGCTCTATCCATCACATCACCATTACCAACCAACAGTGTCTTTGGCGCGAGTGTGTCTCGCAGAGCAACAATACGACTCATTGCCTCCCAGTGTGCTGGCACTTTTGACATTTCTTTTCTTGTGCGTAGATGTACTGATAGTGCAACAATGTTTGTTTGTAGTAATGTTGGTATCCATGAGTCAATTTCATCTTGATTGTAGCCCATTCTAGTTTTTACCGACACAGGCAAACCGGTTTGCATTGCCGCCTCTATAATGGTAGTTGCTGCTTTTGGGTTTCTAATCATATCGCATCCACATCCTTGTTTTTCAATTTTTCGATCAGGGCACCCCATATTAATATCTAATCCGTCAAAACCAAGCTCTTTTACCAGCATTCCTGCTTTATACATATTCTTTGGATCGCTTGTAAATAATTGTGCAACAATCGGTCGCTGATTTTCTTCAAATAGCAAATCAATTTTAAGTGACTCCCGCCCAGGTGAACACAATCCATCAGCAGATACAAACTCTGTCCAAAATACATCTGGCTTTCCATACTTTGCAAACATCGTGCGGAAAGAGGTATCTGTTACATCTGCCATGGGTGCAAGCGCAAAAAACGGGCGTGGTAATGTATCCCAGAAAGAATCTTTTTTTTCATATTTTTTCATACAGAATACTTAATGGATTGCGGACATCAACGGATATAATTTCCGCCAGTTTTTCTGGATTAGAAAACACTTCTTCAAACACGATGTGGAGTGCTCGGGTTGTGTCGTGTGTTGACTCACTGATATCAAGCCAAATACCAATACTGTTTTCAAGTTCAATATGTACCACCTTTGTATCCCGTCGTAGTGATATCTTTTTTACTAAAAAACCACCATTTTCAAGATACTGCACTATCTCAGGTATTTTTTGAAAATCTGTTATCGCTGAGATACCGTCATCAAATATCTGATCACTGAGATGTAGTGTATTAGAGACGGCAATGGTAGTGCCAACCTGTATGTCTGTCTTCATAAAGGCAACTCCTTCTGTGTCAATAATGAGACACTGTGTGTCTGAGCAATAGGTACCGAACGATGTTCTTTTTTTTGCCACGATCTGCCATTTATTTAAGAAATTTGATTTTACACTAACGGCGTCTGCCTGTAAAAAATTTGTTCGTACCATATTTTCAAATTCTTGTTTTTTGAAAAAGTATCGTGTTTTTCCCGGCACTCCATAGACCTTATCACTGAGCGCTTTCTTTGCATACGTAAGTATTTTTGTTCGTACTGTCTGATCTATATCAGATTCTGGCGCTATAGCAATTGACTGCACTGAAATAAATGGTAGATGTAATGCAGTTGCTGCAATGATGATTATGATTGCTGTCCCTAGCACAATGCGAATAGTTATCCGTAGCAATTTTTGTGTTGACTTACGGAGAAACCAAATTTTTATTTTACTCTTTAGTCCTCTCTTCCTCATTACTTAAATGGTACAGCACATCTTCACGTATCCAAACAATGAGTATCGTTTGTTAAAACTGTGGTGTACTCATTGCAGAAAGAGATGGGTACCATCTTTACTTTTGTGTTCTGCGGTATGTAGTACTGCATGTGAACAATTCTTATGGTGTCGGTCTTTTGTCCCGAAACCCTACCCCGTGCAATCGCACTATATCAAGCCCTCCAGTTGGTCCGGCTGTTGTCGGAAGGTGGTATCGCTCAATGTGGTCAGTATCGCTGCAAACGGTATTTAACTCTATGCCGCTATATTGTTCTTTTGCTCCTGTCGTTGGCTCCAGGAGATACACTTCGTCAACCTTCCCAGAAATGAGCGAGGTTCCTATCACAGCTACAATATTTTTACTTGGGTGCTTATTGGAAAGACGGTTAAAGACAACCTGCTGATCATTTTCTGCGGTTGTATCACACAAGACTCTTTGCTTGTTGTTTGGTGCCTCGTTTTTGTTGAACACTGAGATGACTGTCGCGGTATCCGATGCTCTCACACCGCTAAAATATACCAGTCGCCCATTTTTATTAATAGCTATAGGTAGGTTCCTGAAATGCAGATGATCAGTGAGTGGTGATGTATCACTTGTTGCGATTGTGGTTACTGTGGTATCAAGTATGCTGTCAATGGCACAAAGGGCGGTGCCATCTGAGCATAGTATGGTGTATGTATTCAACCCATTGCCGTATGCAAAAATATTTCCGTTGGCAATTGCGTCACTTCGCTTTAATTTTGATGCTCTTGAGCCGGCCGATACCACGTGCTTACCGGCGCTGTCCCGATACCAGAGTGAAACTGTGTTGTTGATAACCTGCAATGCATCAAGGAATCTGAAAGACACATTGTTAATTTCACTCGGTGTGATGTTGGTGTTGTTGTCTGGGTTTGGGTCTGGGTATATCTGTCGACAACGATTACTGGATGTGTTGTTCGGCACATACTCAAATTCACTACACCCGCCGTTAATATCACCTGAGGAGATAGGGGCGTTGCCACTGAATAGGCGAACCGTTCGATTGCCGGCAGTATTTCTGAAGTATATAAGCACTCGATTAGCATCACTGTATATGTGTCGTACGGTGTTCTTGCTGACACCACCCTCTACGATACGGGTTGAGGAAGCATTATCAATTCTATAGAGCACACCACTGTATGATCGTGCGTATAGGAGCCCTCCTGAAGGGTGGATGGACACAATGCTTCGCGGATCGTTTGTGCAAAAGCGACAGGTGCTGAGGTTTGACTTCCCCAGTACCCGAACAACAGCATCCTGTATCCTGGAAGACACTTTATACACCGCATCTTTTACTCCAACAGACCCGCTTGCAGTTAGCGCTTCATCTATGGATGTCTGTGGAATGAAAAAGAGTAGTCCATTATCTCCGAGGATATAGAGCCCATCGTTAGTAAATTCAGCTGCGATTATTTTTGCACTCTCTTCACAAAAACTATCCACAAAGGTGTTTCCTAATCCATCCCGACATACGATTTCAGCATTCTCTGGATTAGTGACGATACTGCCGTTCTCATCAAGGTACTGCCCTGACTCATCCACTCTTGGGCCATATGCATAGTGATACACAACTGAGGCATCTTCATTTTCGGAGCTGCTGACAAAGGTGCTCAGAATATTTTGACCTGGCTCAAGTATGCGGCTGGTAATCTGTGTCTTGAATGAGATTTGTTTTGTATTGCCGTCAATGACATATTCCGCATCAATTTGTGCCTGTACTCTCGGTTGCTTTGTAGTGTCATTTTCTAGTTCAAAGGAGAGGTTTGTTACCGAAACGGACTTGTCAGTAAACGGCACCCATCCATCAGAGGAGCTGCATGTATTCGGGTCTGGATCAAATAGTTTTTTTGCTCGCTTTACCTGCTTATTTGTACTGTCATACCAAATTTTTATTCGTGCATTTAATTGATCAGTAAATGCCAGGCAGTGGCATGTGTTTCCTACCGTTTGCCCACAGGTGTAGTCATACCCGAAATAGGTCTCGCGTGATAACTCAGAGAACAGAAACCGAACGGTCTCAAGTGCAACTCTCTCATCCTGTACCCGCACTTGCTGCCCAATAAATGTGGTAAAAAAGCTTAACATAGTGGTCAACACAATACTCGCCAATCCGATAGCGACAATGAGTTCAATGAGTGTAAAGCCCCGTGTATGTGAAGACCTCATGTACTTATAATACCACCCTGCTGTGGTGGCATAGGACACTGTATTGCCATTATAATTAGGTAGATATATTCTAATGTGTATGCAAAAAGGGACTTAATTTGCCCTTAAACATGCTCTGCAGTTATCAAAAAACCCTATAAAATAAGGATTTTTCTTATATTTTCTCTTAAAATTGACGAAATTTGATAAATATTGTATACTATATATAGTTTTTCTTTGACACACAATCCACATAAGGCAATCTATATCTGATACAAATGGTTGTTTTGTGTGGGTTGTGTGTTGTAATTTAACTAAATAACTAAAAAAGGAGAATGTATGTTAGGAACTGGAATTTCTGTAAATGGAGAGCGTGTGTTGCTGAGCCCTGAACCTCAGGAAACGGAAGCGATTGATGGTTCCGCTGATCGTGGGATCATTTTGGTTGACAACCTCGGCAAGAGATCGGTTTTTATGCCGAAGGGCACCTCCCGGAGAGATCGTGCACGACATAGGAGCAAGAGACCGATCCGATCTTGGGTGTCCCGCTTTTGCTCAGAGGCACGTGGGCAGATATCTGCCCACACGTACTTGCGGGTAAATGGCACTGTAACCATATATCCCGCCTCTGAAGATCTTAGACGAATGCTCCTAAGTGATTAAACTTTAAAGGCAGTGAGGATTTGCCTGAAACCTCAACCCAGCAGTTTACTAAACACTGCTGGGTTTTTTGTTTTTTATACAAACTGTGCTCAGTACGTTGCTCTGTTTATATCGGTGGTGTTCGGTAGGTAACCGCTTCCAGAATATGATCCGGCAAAATATCTGCACTTTCCGCTAAGTCGGCAATGGTTCTTGCACATTTGATTGTGCGATGATAGCCACGTGGAGACAGTGAGAGTTTTGTTGCAGCTGATTGAAGTATAGAGACCGATTCAGATGGCATCGCAAGATGACTTTCAATAATCCGTGCATCGGCTTCACTGTTGAGATGTATGTGGGTGTTCGTATACCGATTTGCCTGTGCTTTCCGTGCTTTATGTACTGCTGCTTTGATACTGTTTGTTTTTGTGGCATCTTGTGGCACCTGCTTCTTTTCTAGTTCATCAAAGTTGCTTGCCTCCACTGCTATCCATACATCAATACGGTCGGCGATTGGTCCGGTGAGTTTTCGGCGATATGCTGTTTTTGACGATGGCGAACAAGAACATATTTTATCGGTACCTGTATTGCCGCACGGACATAGATTAAATGCAATCACCAGAGTGCATGATGCTGGGAATCTGACCGATCCACTTGTTCTGGTGACAGTGATAGCATGCTCTTCAAGTGGCTCTCGTAGTGATTCAATAACCCGTCTATCAAACTCAGGAAACTCATCTAGGAACAGCACACCACGATGTGCAAGGGATATCTCGCCTGGACGTAGCGCTCTGCCACCACCTGTAATTGATGCATATGAAGAGGTGTGGTGTGGGTTGCGAAATGGTGGTGTACTAATCGGCTCGGAAGGGATGCTATGAGAGATTGAATGTAGAGATGTCACTTCAACACATTCATTTTTTGTGAGTGGTGGTAGGATACTGATAAGTGCTTTTGCTAGTAATGTTTTACCGGCACCTGGTGGTCCGTATAGTGCGATATTGTGTCCGCCTGCGCCGGCAACGGTAAGTGCTCGTTTCACACTTTCCTGCCCTTTTACACACTCAAAGTCAACATAGTTGTTGGTGTTTTTCTCGGGGATATATGATGGCATAGTTGGGGGTATGTTTGTCTCGGACTGCAGGTGTGCTATAACTACCTGCAACGATTTACATGGAATGATGCTTATGCCGTCAATCAGTGCTGCTTCTTTTGTATTGCCGAAAGGGATGTATACTTCTTCAAATCCATTTTTCTTTGCGTGTTGCAGGATTGGTAGTATCCCTCGTGTTGATTGAATACTGCCGTCTAATGCTAATTCGCCGATGAATAGTTTTTTCTCTGGGTTAAAATAGAGTTTTTTTATGGCAAGTAAATAGGTGAGGGCGACTGGAACATCAAATAGCGTGCCGGTTTTTTTCAGATCACCTGGTGCAAGTGAGACAACAATTTTATGATTTTGTTGTTTTGGTGAGATGAGTCCAGAATGTTTGATTGCCGCGGCTACTCGTTCTCGTGCCTCATCAACTGCTTTATCAGGCAGCCCGATGATGGAGAATGTATGAATACCGGGGGAGATATCAACCTCAACTCGCACTGTTTGTGCTGCCAGAGATATTCGTTGGGCACTGTAGGTGTATGCGTGTGTTGTGTTTTG
This sequence comes from Minisyncoccota bacterium, assembly GCA_963668425.1. GTDB lineage: Bacteria > Patescibacteriota > Minisyncoccia > Phycocordibacterales > JABAAK01 > JAPPJI01. Next base: position 241,852 of record OY764332.1, read on the forward strand.
TGTATTTTTTTTCACATACTCACTATAGTACAGTCGCGTGAAAAAGTAAAAAATCACCGAACAACGTTGTCTTAAAAGGTATTTGTGGAACGGATTCTTGCGTTTATGAGTGGTATAACGGATTCTTCACCGGCAATAAACACTAGGATGGATCGGCCAAAGAAGTAATAGAAAATCTCTTTTTGACTTGACGGGTTTCGTATCACACGAACATCTTGGTTATCAATAATACGAGATTCAACAATCACATTACTTACTTTTGACTGTTGGAAGAAGTTCGGAAAAACAGCAAGGAAGGCGTTGATTGCATTCTTTTCCCAGTTCCGTATCCACACAAATGCATCACCGTATTTTTTTACTGATGCAATGAATATGCCGTTTACTTCAGTTTGTGTCAGATATTTTCCGACGAAATAGTAATCGTCAAAGGCGTTTTGTAACCCTCCTGGAAAACGCACATTGAAAGTGTCGGAAAAATCCTCAAAGCTGATTTGCAATTCTTTTTCTTCAACCGGCTTATACGGCACATACTTTGTTATTGTGTCCTGTTCACCTTTTTTTTCTGTGATAGATTGCCATGTATCAGATAGGGCTATTGTATCTGATGTATCTACAAATACTTGATTTTCACTGTTGAGCACATCGGATACCAGAGTTATATCTGCTGTGCCGTTGCTGTTTTCGATCGGTTTTTCTGCAGGAGACAGTGCGAGGAATATAATAGAAAAAAGCAACCCGGCGAGTAGGAAAAAGACGATGGCAAGTAATAACATATTTTGTCTCCGAAGTGGCTTGTTCGGTACCGGCTCATCCGAAGAAGTGGCATATGACCGGACATCCCGTGCTTTTAATCCTATTTGTTGTAATTTTTTCTTTTTTTGCTTGAAATCTTTCCATGCGTCCTGGATTGCTCCCTTTTCAATAACTTCCTGCTGCTTCTGCTTTAGTGACTCCCTTTTTTCTTTTGTAAAAACATCTTTGGGGCGTATTCTGCCTTGGGCTCGTGCAAAAATACCCTTCCTTTCTGCTGTTGGATCGCTTGATTTTTCTGTGCTGCTTGGTGCCCTTGTATCAGGACTCTTAGTTGGCGTGGCAGGTTTTGACTGTTCTCCTTTTGGGGTACTTGCTGTACCGGAGACAGGTTTTCCTGATGGCTCTTTTTGTTGTTCTTTGGTAGCATCATGCGCTGATTGCATGTATGCAGTTGCTCCAGAGAGAATACGAGTTATGTTTTCTTGATCGATGGATTTTGCATCGGCATTAATGGTGGATGCTTTTGGTGTTTGTGTGCCAACGCCCTGCTTTTGTTTTCCTTGGACGAAATTTTTATACCTGTCCCGCAACACCACTGACTCCTTCATGACGTCTTTAGTTTTTCTGAGATACTCTTCCTGCGCTTGTCGCTTTTCTTCTGCCTCTTTTGCTAGTATGGTGCGTAATTCGGCACCACCTTTTGTTTGTGCCATGTCTCTTGTGTCCTGATGATAGGTTCGCAAGACGGGTACCATGTACTCTTTTTTGTTTTCTTTGTCTTTTTTTGGAAGTTTTTCTGTCGTTGTGTTTTTATTTTGTATCTCTTGCTCAACGGTATTTTTTTTGTGCTCATTTTTTTTACCCTCTCGCATAAATTCACCGGACTCATCAACAGCTGAAGCGTTAATAGACGCGAGGTCAATGGTGTCTTTTTGCGGCAGGTTTGTCGCTTTCTCATTACCTTGCAAGGAAGATGTGTCAGATTTTACTTTATTTTTATCACTGGGTATCTGTTTTTTATCTTGTGCCATACACTTATCATACCTTGATTTTGCGGTATGTATTGGTGATGTATATCATATACCAATGACTTGTGTTGTGTAGTTATTTTGGTATACTGTTTCTGATTACGGTATACATCTATACATGTTTCAATACAAAAAAGCAGTCCAAGTACTTAATTTTTTTGCTCGCAAGGCAGAGGAGGAGGGGGTTTCGCTGTATAAGACGAATATGCTGAAGTTGGTATACTTTGCTGACAAAAAACACCTCAGGGAATCATTGCGGACTATTACCGCGGACAGTTATATTGCAAAACAGAAGGGACCTGTGGCACGAGATACCTGCGCCCTCATTGAAACTCAGGCAGGTACTACAGAACAGGAATCGGAAACTGTGCAATATGCGAATACATTTATTATTTCTGAGGAAAAATGGCGACCATGGAATAGGAAAAAAGGTATAAAAATAATGTCAAAAAAGGAAGTTGATAAAAAGGTGCTTTCAGCGTCAGACATAGAAACACTTACTTTTATATGGAGTGTATGCAAAGCGGACTTGCGGGACTTATGGAAAAAAACTCATTTATATCCGGAAGGGAAAAAAGCAGAGGGAGGGAGGGCATGGGCGGAAATTAAGGAAGAAGAGCTTTTCAGTACAATTGAGAATGATCCACTCGGTGAGCAAACTGTTGCAGAGATTAAAAATGCTGAAGAGTTGTACCGAGAGCGGAAGGAGGCGAAAATGGCATTCGGAATAACAACCTAAATGGCAGTATGAAGGTAGGAAGTGTTATGGTCTCAAGTTTGGGTGGCAAGCAGCATAGGGCGGTCTGTGTTGGGGTGGATTCAAACGGTTTTGTTGCTCTGGTATTAGCGACATCAAAAGTAGCGAAAGTAAAAGAGCTTGCATCCCGTAGGCAAAATTTGCGTACTGCGGAATCTGTCGTTGAAGTTACGCAGGAGGAGTATCAAAGCGGTCTACATCCAGATATTTGCTCACTTACCAAACATACTTGTTTTGATTGTAATGAAATAATTACTCATCATGTTGACTTATTACTTGAAAAAATACCCCCCCTTGTGATCCACTGCCGATGGATATTTTAGATACAATCCGACAAGTGATTATTCTTTCTCCTGAGATAGAGACATATACTAAAGAACGATTCAAAATAACATGATCATTTTCCTCCTCTTTACAATGTCTGTCGTGCAGTAGCTATGTGCATATTAGTTTCGTCCGTGCCTCCTTTCTTTTTTGCCAAAAAATCCTCTATCTTTACCTCCCCTATCTCCTCCACCTCCCCTGCCCCCTCTACTATCTCCTCTGTCTCCTCTGCCCCCTCTACTATCTCCTCTGCCCCCTCTGTCTCCTCTACCTCGCCTATTGTTGTGTGATTTTTGATTTGGCGATTGAGTATGGTCAGCATTCTTCAGTACTGCATCAAAAAATGACGGATCTCTATCTTTTACACTAAGTGCAATTCGTCCATCAGGACGAACCTCTTTTACTACAACTGGCACTATATCTCCAGAGGAAACCACACTATCTACCGTATCAATTCTCTGTGGAGAGAACTCAGACACATGAATCATGCCATCTTTACTCGGTGAGAGCTCCGCAAACGCGCCAAAGTCGGTAATATTCTTGATGGTGGCATCAATTGTGTCACCAACTTCAAATGAGCGAGTCATGTCGTGTATTTTCTGTATTACTGAGGCAACTGCTTCTTTGTTGCCACTCACTGAAACTGTTCCGTCGTCTTCAATATCAATACTATCAACACCAGTATCAGTACGAATCTGCTTGATGGTTTTTCCTCCAGTGCCAATAACCATACCGATACAGTCAGGATCAATAGTAATTGTTTCTATATGTGGCGCGTGTGGTGAAAGTGAAGTACGTGGTTCAGGTAACTCTTGCGTGATAGTTTCCAAGATGTGTAGTCGCGCATCTTGCCCTTTTTTCAGTGCCTCAGAAAGGATCGGGAGTGTGATACCTTCAATTTTTACATCCATTTGGATTGCAGTTATACCATTTTTTGTGCCGGCGACTTTAAAATCCATAGCACCGTGATGATCTTCTGGGCCCTGTATGTCAGTAAGCAAAACGTGCTTATCCCCTTCTTGCATCAGCCCGATGGCAATACCGGCAACCGGCGCGGTAATCGGTACACCACCGTCCATTAGTGCGAGCGTAGAAGCACAAACAGAACCCATTGAGGTGGAACCATTTGACGCGAAGCATTCAGAAACTAGACGCATTGTATATGGAAAATCATTCTGAGAAGGCAATACGTTACGTAGTGCCTTCTCAGCAAGTGCTCCGTGTCCGATTTCTCGTCGCTTTGGACTGCCGATCCGCCCAACTTCACCCGTTGAATATGGTGGAAAGTTATAATGATGCATAAATCGCTCATCAGTTTCTGGGTCTTCAATAGTGTTCAGTGATAACGCGTCTCCCGGACTGCCGAGCGTTAATGCAGTAAACACATGTGTGCCTCCTCGGTAAAAGATACCGCTGCCGTGCAATCGCGTGGACATACCACCAGCTTGTGCATATAGTGGCCTTACTTCGTCCATACTTCTTCCGTCGACACGCCGGCTATTTTTGACTGCCTCACTGTGTACCAGAGCATCAGTCATCTCCTCAAAATATGAATCGGTGACCTTTCTTTCGTCAGGGATGCCTTTTTCCTCAAGGAGTTTCATCCATTCTTCCTGTACTGAGCCCAAACTCATTTCAGAAGAAAACATTGCCTGCTCTATTTTTGGGCGGATGATGGTATCAAAAATTTGTTTTGCCTCGGCGGACAGTTCGGTGACGGAAATTTCTTTTTTCTCCTGTCCGACCTGTGTGATGATATCTTGCTGAAATTTTTGTAAGTCGGCAAGTGTGTGCACTGCCTGTTCGCTGACCTGCATAATCTGTTCTTCTGAAACCTCTTTACCCTCCATCTCTATCATGGTGATTGTATTTTCTTTGCCGCACAAAAGAATATGGTCGGTTAGATCTTTTGCTTCTTCAAAGTTGGTGAATGGTTGCCAGTTATTCGTGGTTTGTGAAAACCGAACAGCGGATATCGGTCCGTTCCACGGGATAGATGAGGTGCCGAGTGCAAGCGATGCTCCAATGACCGCAAGTACATCGGGGTTGTATGAGCCGAATGAAAGTACCATTGCCACAACCTGTACTTCTTTGTGGAGTTCCTTCGGGAAGAGAGGGCGGATGGTTCGGTCTATAATCCGTGCGTTCAGCACTGCTTCCTGTGATGGTCGCCCTTCCCGTCGCACAAAGCGACTACCTAATATCGCGCCGACTGAGTAGAATCGCTCTTCAAACTCAACAGAGAGTGGAAAATAATTTTGTGTTGCTTCATGTTCTGACATAGTTGCTGATACAAACACAACTGTATCTCCTGCTTCTATAAAGACAGAGCCGCCGGCATTTTCGGCGAGGTTAGTGAATGTTGCAGTTATGGCAACATCGTTGATTGTTGTAGTAAAGGATTTTTTTTGTTGCATATAGTGCTAGTAAGTATATTATTAACGATTGCGAATAAGGTATTTCTTAGAGGCGCATAAATCTACAAAGTCATCAGCGGATTCCTGCAATCTTTGTGAGCAGGTCTTGCCGAATGCGACCACTTCAACCTGGCAGCCAAACTTTTTGACATATTCAAGTGCTGGCACAAAGTCGCCATCACCGGAAACCAGTGCGATGACATCCAACTTTGGAGCAAGACCGATCATATCAACCGCAAGACCAACATCCCAATCTGCTTTTTTTGCATTATCTTTGAAGACCTGCAGTTCTTTACTCTTGGTCTCTATCCCCATATTCACCAACGCATCAAGAAAGGCGGCTTCATCACCAGATTCGGTGTGTATCACATATGCGATTGCGCGAATAAGTGTGCGGCTGGCTACAATATTTTTCACAACGGCTTCAAAATTTACACGCGCACCATACAGGTTTTTTGCGCTGTGGTAAAGATTTTGTACGTCTAAAAATATGCCGACCCGCTGGTTAGCGTGTTTGATGATTACCATATTGAAAGAAAGTTAGATACATAATGTGTTTAGAGGACCTGACTGTCGCAAGAGATATTGTAAACAGTTTGTAAAATGAAGCAGTTACATGCATTCGCTTTGATAAAAATGTGACTATAAAAATTCTGATGGTTGCTGACTGAGAAAGATTGCCATCTATTTTCGTAAACCAAGTTTTTCAACAAGACCCTCGTATATTTTAGGATTTCTTCTTTTTAAGTAAGAAAGATGCTTACGTCGTTGTTCAACAAGTCCAACAAGTCCACGGCGGGAATGTTTATCCTTGTGGTTGCCTTTTAGGTGCTCGTTCACCTGTTGTATACGACTTGATACTATAGCGACCTGCACAGCAGACGACCCAGTGTCTGAGGTGTGCATCCGCCCTGTTTCAATTTGCTTTTGCTTTTCTTCTTTTGTAAGCATGCATATAGTATACAGGTTGAATGAATGCTCTGCAATAGAGCAAAAGAAAAGCCACGGCTGAGAAGCCGTGGCGTTAAAGAAAGATCCTATTGCAAAACGTCATTAAAGTGCATACTCACCCCTAGCCACATTTTTGACCTTTGCTTGTCGGTCATGGTGCTAAAGGTGAGCTTGTAGAACTCCATCTCCTTGGACAATGTCCCGGTTACAGTTGAGGTTTCTCCCTTCCAGACATTGACACCCAGGTTGCACGTCAGTATGTCTATTGAGACACCGACTCTAACCAAAAACAGTGATGTGTGAAGAGGGTTGTAATTATAGCCCCCGCTTATCCTTCCTTCCATCACTCTTCCTATCACTCTCCATTTCTTTACGACACTTAAGGACGAAGCAAGGTAATTCATTCCCTGCCCCTCCTCACCATCCATTACTTCAAGGACATTTTCTACTTCTACGGCGATATTGGTGCCGTATGTTCTTTTGAGGGCATTTGACCCTCGGAGCCCTTGAGACATTTCCCCTTCATAGGAGGAGTAACCGATGAGATCAACCCTCCCTAATAGGAAGCTGGAAAATGCCTCCCCATCTACCTGCAGTCCCATACTTGTCTGCATGGACTGCTTTTGCACCTCAATTGGGTACTGTGGGTGCATAGAGCTGGACCTTATTCCGATCCCTATACCTGTCCCTATACCTGTGGTTTGAGATTGAATGTCTGTTGCCACAAATGCCGTTATTATTAAACAAAAAAGTATTTGTTTCATTTCTCTCTCCTTAAAGATTTTGCTGGTATAAATTATACCATAAAACTGTATTTTTATCAAGTTACGTGTTACGTACATAATAGACGTATATACTGGTGGTATGAGGTTTACTCAGGCAAAACACTTGTTTTTAGAGCACATTGAGCTTGGGCTCGGAAGATCACTGAAAACGGTAGAAAATTACGATCGCTATTTGAGTCACTTTGCTGATCTCGTCGGCATAGAACACATTGGGCAGATAACTGAGCCGGCAGTGCACACCTTTCGTCTTAAGCTTAATCGCAAAGGAGCACTTAAAAAAACTACGCAGAACTACTACCTTATCGCGTTGCGAATGTTTCTGAAATATCTTGAGACCACTGGAAGAGAATGCCTTTCACCGAATGCAGTGGTGTTGGCAAAAACCGGCACACGGGAAATAGATATTATCACTGCGGATGAATTACAGCGGCTGTTTGATGTCACGAATGGAAAAACTATACAAGAGTTGCGCGATCGTGCAATTATTGAAACCCTCTTTTCAACGGGCTTACGTGTTTCAGAGCTGACAACGCTTAAGCGGGATATTGATCTGACAGCAAAAGAGGTGGCGGTTCGTGGCAAGGGAGAGAAGGTGCGAGTGGTATTTTTTTCTGACCCTGCAATAGCGGCAATACATACCTACCGAGACAAGAGGGAGGATATGTCTCCGGCATTATTTGTGGGACGAGATGGCAACGGACATCTTACTACTCGCACTATAGAGCGTATCATTGCTAATCGTGCACGGCAGGCGGGTATTTCAAAAAAGGTGACCCCACATATTCTTCGCCATATGTTTGCTACCACCCTTTTGTCAAATGGCGCGGATATTCGCTCGGTTCAGGAAATGCTTGGACATGCTAATATTCAAACTACACAGGTCTACACACACATTACCAACAAGCGACTCAAAGAGGTGCATAAAAACTTTCATCAGAAGCCGAGTGATATGAGGAAATAAAAAGGGGCAGGAATACTCCTGCCCCAATGCACTCTTTTATCTCTAATCTCTATTCGTCATCATCTGTGATAACGTCTATGAGCTCTTCAAAGGTCAGCTCTTTAAGCCTTGCCATGATTTCTTTAGAGAGAAGTCTCTCAAGGCCATTTATTAGAGTGATTCTTAATCTTCTCTTTTTGATCATCATCAAGCGGGATTTCTTTCCCCCGCTTGAGAAAGGACTTAAAATCAATCGTAACACTCTCATCTTTCATGGCGACTTTATCTCCTTCACAATACTTATGTTGTAATTGTACCACAGAAAAAGGTATACTACAACTATGAACGTATATTCTTGGAATGTGAATGGCCTTCGGGCGGTATACAACAAGGGTGCGCTCGCGCAGTTTATTGCAAAAGAAGATCCTGACATTATTCTTTTTCAAGAGATTAAGGCAAAAGAGGAGCAGTTGCCGGAAGAGTTGCAAAATGCTGAGTACATTCATTTTTATAACTCAGCGGAGAAACCCGGCTACTCTGGCACTGCAATGTGGGTGCATGATCGGCATAAAAAGATTGTTACAGGTTTTTCAAAAGGAATGCCAAAATGGAGTGACACTGAAGGCAGAATAGTACAATGTGCATTCGCTGATAAAAAAGTCATTATCACGGTGTATGTGCCGAACGGAGGAAAATCAGAAGAGGCGTATCAGGAAAAACTGCAGTTTCTCACTACGCTTGCGAGCTATGCAAAAAAATTACAAAAAGACGGTTACCAGGTCATTATTGGCGGTGACTTCAATGTCGCCCGTAGTGAGCTTGACCTTGCCAAGCCAGAAAAGCATCGCGACCACACTCACTTTAATGACGAAGTGCGCTCCCACATGGAAAAACTCATAGCAGTAGATCTTGTGGACACATACCGTAGTCGCAATCCAGAAGAGGAAGGGGCGTATACCTACTGGGATAACTTTAGTTTTTCTCTCCCCCGTGGCACTAAACCTCGTGATGTTAATGAAGGGTGGCGACTTGATTACCTCCTTGTAGATCCGAACACTGACGCAAAAATAAAACGGGTGTCCATTCATCAAAACATCTTCGGCTCCGACCACTGCCCTGTTTCTATTAGTGTATAACCTTGTTTGAGTGCAGGGATTCTGCATTGGAAAAGAATGTTTCTTGAAATATTGTTAATGTAAGGTATACTGTAAGGTATTATGGCAGATGTCTCAACAGAAAAAATAGAGGAAGAGGTGAGGGAGAATTACACTTTCTTCAAGAAAAATCTTCCTGAACTTATTAAGGAACATAGAGATAAGTTTCTTATCATACGTGATAAGAAGGTTGAGGATGTTTGCGACACTGGCGAGGAGGCAATAGTAAAGGCAAAAGAAAAGTTTCCAGACGAATTATACTCAATCCAACAAGTTAGTGAGAGAGAAGTTGACCTCGGCTCTATATCAGCGTATGCCGTATTTTAAAGTACCACTGAAAGATAATAGATTTATTATACGATCGGTGATTTTAGACATTCGGTCATTATCACCTAAAGAGGTAAAATCTTATATTGAACGTGTTAATTTCGAGGGTGAGAACCGGTCCGTAGTGAGTGCACTTATTGACACTGGTGCTACTAATTGCAGTATAACCGAAGATCTTGCAGAACGATTATGCCTAAAACCAACAGGGCAATGTACTGTTGGTACTGCTGGTCATCCGATAGAATGCAATCAATATTTCATTCTTCTTGGTATACCAGTATCAGAAGTGTATGGAATGCAAAAAATTTATGATGAGAAAAGTGGTCAACAAAGAGAAGTTCCCTATGGTGTTACTCACTTTAAAGCACATTTTGCTCAGGTAAGCAGTATGCCGAAACAGGAAAAGGTAAGGGGTTTTGACGTTATTATTGGCATGGACCTTCTCGGAAAAATGATTTTTCACTATTCAGGTAACCCTGCTACCTCTCAAGGGGAATTGACTATAGGATTTTAAGACACTAATTCAAAATATATACTGTTACTTGTTGTTGTGCGGGTGCCTTGGGTCACCTTTTTTGTATGACTTTTAGGAAGGTGTCGTGCGATACTGTTACTCGTCCCGCTGCTCCCATTTTCTGTTTTCCCTTTTTTTGTTTTTCTCGCAGTTTCATTTTTCTGGTGATGTCACCACCGTAGAGTTTTGCTGTAACATCTTTGCGTAGAGCAGGTAAGGTTTTAGAGGCAACGATACGCCCATCCATTTTTGCCTGTATTTTGATAACAAATAATGCTCTGGGTATTGTTTCATGCAGGATGTTTACCATATCCCGCGCTTCACGCTCACCTCGCAAACGCGATACAATACTTGCAAATGCTGGAAATTCTTCCTCAGCAAGCAGTATGTCCAGCCGTGTAACATCCGCTTCCCGCTGCCCTATCCGTTTGTATGAGAGTGATGCGTATCCGGAACTCACACTTTTTAACCTGTCAAAAAACTGTCGCATCATTTCTCGCAATGGCATTTCACCCTGTACGATAAAGCGATTGTTTTTAAAATCATTAACCTGTAGCACATATCCTTCATATTCCTGCAATAGTTGTGATACTGTTGGTACATATTCCGCAGGAGCAATAATGTCTACCGCCACCCACGGCTCGGCTACCGCTTTTATTTCGTGTGTATCAGGAAACTTGGATGGTGTTGCGATGATCACTGTCTCATCTTTTTTTGTTGTTACGGAAAAATCAGTGCTCGGTGCAGTGACTACCAGATCTATTCCTGCCTGTCTTCGTACCCGCTCGGTAATAATTTCAAAATGTAGCATTCCTAAAAATCCACACCGAAATCCTTTTCCCAGCGCTGTTGACCGCTCCTCTTCATATGAAAATGCTGCATCTGTTAACCGCATTTCCTGAAGAGCATGGTGTAGTGCGTTATACTCATTCGCATTTTGTGGGTAGAGTGATACCCATATTACCGGCACTGCCTCCTGATACCCAGGAAACGGTGGTGCATTTGAGCGGGCGTGGGCAATGGTATCACCGACAATCGCAATGCCCGGCTCTTTAATACCTGTGGTGAAATAGCCGATCATTCCTTCTTGTATGGATTCGGTAGATACCATATCTGGCTTGAATATACCAACATCTTTCAGAGAAAATGTGGTATCAATCTCCTGCAACAGTAGTCGCTCACCTTTTTTGAATGTATTGCCAAATACTCGTGCGAATGCATTGATGCCGGTATGATTGGTATATGAAAAATCAAATACCAATGCCCGTGCATCATCTGCGGTGTCTTTCTGTGGCGCGGGAAATTTCTCAACAACTGCCCTCAGTAATTCCTCTACACCTTCGCCCGTTTTTCCTGACACGAGCAACACTTCATCCATATCACACTCAAGCAGGTCAGCGACTTCAAGCGCCACCTCATCCGCTCGTGCGTGTCCCATATCTATTTTTGTTAATACTGGTATAATCGTTAGATTCAATTCTTGTGCCATTTCTAGTACTGACAGTGTTTGCGCTTGTACTCCTTGTGTTGCATCAACCAACAACAGCACCCCTTCCACCGCTTTCAGCGACCGTGATACCTCGTATGAAAAATCTATATGCCCTGGCGTGTCAATGATATTTAATGTGTATGATACATCGTCTTGCCGGTAGACAATGGATACCGGTTGCATTTTTATAGTGATTCCCCGCTCTCGCTCAATGTCCATTCTGTCCAACACCTGCTCCTGCATTTTTCGTTTTTCTATTGTTTCGGTATATTCAAGCAGGCGGTCAGCGAGGGTTGATTTCCCATGATCCACATGCGCAATAATTGAAAAATTTCTTATGTTTTCCATACACGATTAATAATTTTCACCGCTCTTTCTTTAAGTATTTCACTTTCTGTGTTTTTCAGGAGGCGTAGTGTTGCAAACCATGCTATTGTTCCGATGATACTCATGCCTCCGATAGCGGCGATGCCACCGATTGAGTTGAACTGCATACCCTTGAAAAAGAGCGTGTTTGATACTATTGTTGTTGCTGCTAATGCCGCGACTGCGATTATATTCTGTGTGAATGCCTGAAGCAGTGGCTTGAGGTCTTGGTTTATGCGGCGTACTAGCACGGTTATTATTGTTATTGCCGCAAATATCTCTGGCACTACAATAATCAAGGTTGCAACAAAGAGGGTGGCGTAGGCGGCGGACTCCAGCCCTGTGATTTGTTGGATTACTGCTGTGACATTTTGGTTGTGCTGCATGAATGGCACAATAGTGTAAATTAATATGATTTCGATTGCAGAAAGTGTGACGAATATGAGGAATACTGAGAGTGAGCGACCACAGGCATATAGTGCTCGTGCGCAAATAACCAGAATACTCATTGTTAATGCGCTAATAATGAACACGCCTACAATGACGGCTGTTATTGCTGTTGTCTCCGCGGTGAAAGACCCTGTCTCAAATAGCACACTGATGAGTGGTTCCCGGAGGATAAATACAAATGTAATAATTGGGAGGATAAAAAAGAATAGTCGCCGCAGTGCGTTTTCTATCACTGAGCGAAATGCGGTCATATTGTTCTCGGTAAAGTGTGCTACCAGTATTGGAAACGTTGCGACTGAATATGCCGTGCCAATTAGCACGGTTGGCACCGCTTTTAAACTCTCAGCGAAGTAATAAATACTGAGCGCTCCTTTAGAAATGCCTGCTACCACACTGAAAACAAGTATGTGTGTGATGGTGTGTGACAGTAGGGCTGATGCTCGTGGTATTGATATTTTCACCGCTCGCCAGCACTCCCGCACGGTGTGTTTGGTTGGTGCCAGATGCGGCAGGACATCGTTGTGTGCCAGTATGGGCATTTGTATGCCGACATTAATTACTACCCCAAGCAGCACTCCAAATGCAAGCCCTATTGTGCCGAACGCTGGGTAGAGTACGACAACACCGATGATAATACCCACGTTATATAGCAATGCTAATAGTGAATACAGGAGGAATTTTCGTTTGAGTTGTAGTATCGCGGCGAAAAAGCTTGATATTGCAAAGAGTGATGCCTGTATGAGGAACATCCTACTGAAGAGCACAAAGGTTTCAAACCCTTTTGGTGAAAAATCTCTGAACAACTCTTTCCCTATGGGAGGGATAGCAAAAAAGAGTATCGTGCTGCCTACTATCAAAAAAACTACTAAAAAATAAAATGAGGTGTTTATAAACTCTTTTAATTCGTTATTCCCCTGCTTCATTTTTTCTTCAAACATCGGCAATAACGCATAGACCGAAATGAACGCTGTTGCCACAATGAACAATAGATCGGGTACTCTAAAACTTGCCACATACACATCTAGTAGTTCACTCGCTCCAAAATAGTGCGCAAATGCCCTGTCCCGCAAAAATGACAATACGTACCCGAATACGCTCACGCTACCCAGTATGAGGGCGATTGTGTGCACACTGCTGTGTGACTTATTCAGTAGTTTCCGCATATATAAACGGGTAGTAGTATACCATTCCTTAGGTGTGTTTACTCGAAATTAATACCTAAGTTATGACAATGTGTATGACAATATGACTACAATGTATTACAATAGAAGTGCTTATGAATGAATATCTATTACAGTTAAAAAATAGAGAAGAGGGGTGATAATATGACATATATGCAGCAGAGAGAACTTGAAGATCTCATCCAAACCCTCACCTCCCTTCCAAAGGAGACTGAAACGGTTGAGTTTAAGGAAAATAATTCTGACAAAGAAAGAATTGATCGGGATATATCAGCCCTTTCAAATTCTGCTAATTTAACAGAAGAAGGGTTCGCTTATTTAGTTTTCGGTGTGCAGGACAAAACACATGAAATTGTAGGCACGACCTATAGCCCTAAGCAAGAAAAAGTTGGTTCCGTGGAAATTGAGTTCTGGCTTAATCAGCGAATCAATCCAAAAATTAATTTTTCAATACATGAGTTTGCCTATGAGGGCAAGCGCATCGCTTTATTTAAGATTCCGGCAGTAACAACAAAACCAGTTGCTTTCTCAGGCGTCTCGTATGTTCGCATTGGTAGCTCTACAACAGAACTAAATGAACACGAGGAAAAAGAGCGCAGAATATGGACCAATGTCAATAAGAATAGTTTTGAGAAAAATATAGCAAAAGATAATCTATCAGTTTCGGAACTCCTTGATTTGCTTGATCATTCCGCATACTTCACACTTACAAAACAAAGGACACCTTCACAAACATCTGGATTTGTTGAGAAAATGATACAGCATAATTTAGTAAAAAAAGCATCTAGAGGGGAAAAATATGATATATTGAATCTTGGCGCAATCTTATTTGCAAAAGATCTCACGAATTTTCAATCTGTTATGCGGAAGAAGATACGAATTATCACTTACAAAGGAGATACAAAAAAAGCAAGAGAGCGAGAATATGAAGAACCCCTTGGATATGCCGCCGCATTTGAAAAAGTGTTTGATTATATACATGAAAAACTACCGCTTAATGAAGAAATTTCAAAATCGTTTCGCAAAGAGCACAAAATGTATCCAGATGTCGCTATTCGTGAATTTGTCGTTAACGCATTGATCCACCAAGACCTGTCAATCACTGGCACTGGTCCAATGGTAGAAATTTTTGATAATCGTATTGAGATAACCAACCCAGGCAAACCCTTGATTGATACCGACAGATTTATCGATCACCCGCCACGTTCACGCAACGAAAGTATGGCTGCTTTTATGCGACAAATTCGTATTTGTGAAGAGTTAGGAATGGGAATTGACAGAGCACTTATAGATATTGAGCTTTATCAGCTTCCTGCACCAAAATTTGAGGCATTCTCTGATTTCACAAAAGTAACCTTATATGCTCACAGAAACCTGAGAGGTATGAGCAGAGAAGAGCGAATTCGGGCGTGCTATCAACATTGTGTCCTTCTACACGTTGAAGGAAAGAGGATGACAAATAAATCCTTACGAAAACGACTGGGAATTGATGATGAAAATTATCGGGCAGCAACAATGATTATAAACGAAGCAATAAAAAAAGAAAAGATCAAGGTGTCTGAAAAACCAAAAGAATATGTTCCTTTTTGGGCATAGTGAATGAGTATATCTACACTTGTTGCTTTTTTATAAGAAACATACCCTTTATTTGCAGGGTATGTTTCATGTGGTGGACATGTAATAAATTTACTTATTTTTTCTCTAAAAAGGAAAAATATCCTATAAACAAAGGATATCTTATGTGGTGGGCATGTAATAAATCTGCTTAAAACCCTATAAACAAAGGGTATTTCATGTGGTGAGATATGAAACAATGAGAGAGAGAAAAATTAAGCGATCTCCTGCAATACTTGCCGGACGCATTGCCCACGAAGCGGAAAAAGACAATAGAAACATGTACGGTAGATTAAGTACTTTTTTCAAAAATAAGGTTGAATATTGTAATGTCCTTCCATCTACCAGTGTGTGACTTATTCAGTATTTTCCGCATATATAAACGGGTAGTAGTATACCATTCCTTAGGTGTGCTTACTCAGAAAAATAGTCCTTCTTGAGTTTTACTTTAAGATTCAGATATATTACACTGTAGTATATGCAAAGCATTGTGAGTACTGTTCAAGGGATTGAAAAGGCAATGGCAGAAGGAGAGTTAATCGCTGAACGATACAATCCTGATACACTTATACCATTTCCTTTTGATACCATTTTAAAAAAGGAGAGCATCTCTTTATCTTTTTTACCAAACATGAAAAAATTTGATGGCATATCTGGAGCAATTTACTTTTCTAATAGTGGTGATGTTAAGATTTCTATCAAAAAAAGTGATAGTGAGGGTAGGCGGTATTTTACAATTGCCCATGAACTTGGTCATTACTTTCTTCACAAAGATGATTTGGAGCAACAAGGGGGGATATTTGACTCGGAGAATGTTTTGACAATGTACAGGACAGATATAGGACTGAATGGCGACAAAGAGCGAGAGGCAAACTACTTTGCAGGATCTCTCCTTATGCCAAAAGAAGGGGTGAAAGAGGTATGGAAAAGGTTTGAAGACATTGAAAAATGCGCGCGGGTTTTTGCCGTCTCAAATTCCGCTATGGCAGTACGATTGAATGTATTAGATTTGATAGATTAAATGACATATGGCGACAGACAAGGTTGAAAATTTAAAGATAAGCACTTCTGATCTCCTTGAGGAGGTTAGAAAGCCGAATGAAGACACTGTGTCAAAATCAGAACACCCCTCTTCTGGTTTTAAAAAGAGGGTGGAAGAAATTGTTGTGCAAGAAAAGATACATGTTTTAGGGTTACGCAATGACATGTATACTTTTTTTAAAATATTTTCTCATTATCCAATCTATTGTAATTTTAATCTTGGTTGTTTTTCAGAGCTTTGGTTGGTTTGGCTTTATGTTGAATGATGTTATATTCTACATACTTGTTGGTGGTTTTCCAGTAGAAACATACTTTTTGGTCAAAATAGTGTGTGAATATTTGTTTCCGGTGGATGATCAACGAAAGTATACTACACTGCAGAGATTCGGGAAATTGAAATAGTTACAATAATAGATTACCATTGAGATGTTATATGCCACACACTAAAGAAGAAAAATTAATCGGGTGGGAATCGCCCGAGGCAATTCATCCGGGTGAGTTTCTTATTGATGTTCTTGACGAATTTTCTATGAGTCAAGATGACCTTGCCAGCCGGATTGGGTTGTCAAAAAAGGCAGTGAATGAGATTGTTAAAGGAAAAAACTCCATCACTGAGAGAACGGCACGTCATCTCAGTAAGGTATTCCCATTTTCTAAGGAGTATTGGGTGAATTTGCAGAAGAGGTATGAAAGCGACAAGGTGCGGCTAGAAAAAAGGAGGGGGTAATATGAGATGGATGGAGGTGGGTGGATATTATGATTTTCTTTGTTTGGTTTTTTGCTATATACTACTGCTAATGAAAAATAGGAAAAATACATTAGATTCTGGTGCTGTGCGTTGTCTTGTGTATCAAATTCCTGATGATAATGATATATATTATGCGACAGCACTTGAATTTAATTTGACCGTGAGTGCGGATAGTGATGATGTGGCACTGCTGGAGTTGCGTGAGCAAATGAAGGAATACATTGTAACTGCACGTGAAAAAAATGCACCTCAAATATTGAATCAGGAGGTTGACGAGGGTTTGGAAAGGGTGTGGTTGAGTGTGGTGCACAATGAAAAGCAGGAGGATGGATTGTCGCACCTAATACCGCTCCTTGCTGCAACAACCCCCATTACTGTTGCTGTATCCGTATGAATCTTAGGAATTGGACTTTTAGAGAAGCAACACGTTTTTTGAAAAAGCGTGGATTTGTTTATCACAAAACGAAAGGGAGTCATTTTCAGTATATAAGGGGTACAAAAGAGAGTACGGTTTAGTTGTGGTACCAAGTCATGGAAGCAGGCATATTCCGATCGGAACAATGCACTCTATTGTGAGACAATCCGGCATTCCAAGAGAACAATGGGAAAAATGATTTTCTTTGTGTGTACTGTGAATCACTTTACTTATCGCTTTTTTTTAAAAAAAGCAAAATATCCTATACATAAAGGGTATTTCATGTAGTGGGTATGTAATAAATTAATCTATTTTTTATCTAAAAAAGCAAAATATCCTATACATAAAGGATATTTCATGTAGTGGGTATGTAATAAATTAATCTATTTTTTATCCAAAAAAGCAAAATGTCCTATGAAATAAAGGTATTTTTACAAATTCCTTGCACATTTGCCTTCTATGCGGTGCATGTTGTACCCGTTTTTTGACAAAAAGGATGTAGAAGGACATAGATAGTATGAAATGTAGTATACTACCCACTAGCATTATAGAACATTTAACGAATTAGGTAAAACAAAGGAGTAGATATGAAAGTGAAAGACACTAGAGGTTTTGCAATCATTGTAATGGTGCTCACACTACTCGTGGTCATGGTTATTGGCTGTGATGAAGGGATGCAGATAGTCAAACTGGTGATGGTAGAGCCGGGTGAGGTCGTTGATTCGGAACCATTTACAGATCCGGTGCCACCAGGTCTAGTAGAAGAGCCGATCACCCACGGATACTATAACGGTGTTGTGATATCTGACTGGCTACCACAGTCAGCGTGGGTGCTTGATTTCCCCGGTCCGTACAGAGAGTACACACCACCGGAAAGTAATCCCGAGGACTTCGTCGGTCGGGTGTGTATGGAGGTTCCACGTGGTAATGACGACTGGGCTAACGTGGACTACATAGCACCAGTGTCTCTTGCCGTTGTGACCATAACACATGGCCCAAGAAAAGGAGAACAAGTAACTACCGACGAAGGTGGCTACTTCCACTTTCCAAATGTAAAAGGAGACAAGATGTACCTCCGGGTACAGCGGGCATACCTTGAACCAAAAGAGGTTATAGTACACCGCAATAAACCTACCGAACTTCAGCAACTAAGACCGAACGAGGTCTTTGACGCTGAGCATCAAAATCGAGAACGACCACAAAACGCCCCGGGTATAATTCTAGTAGGGATACGGTGGCCAGATGCAGTCCGCTCCATCCTAGAATCTGAGCCACTCCCGCATGATCTGTTGCTTACAATAGGTCCTGCGTTCTTTTATGATGATGATAGCGGGTTAATGACTGCTGGGTATTATATAGGGCATGTGGCTTCGGTCTACTATACATTCCCTGAGGAAGAAGGTCGAATTTATCACCCTACCCTCGTCCACGAGCTCGCCCATGCACGGCAACACGCAGTTGCCATTATGCATGGTGACAATAGTTTGTTTGATTGGGAAAAAACCCCTGAGGGTAAAGAGTACCAGGCGGCGTTGGAGAAAGATTTGGCAGAGATTCCGTACAAACACTGGATTGGCACGCTTGATAAGAACGAATACCTTGGATCAAGCATGCTTGAAAACGCCGCTGAGCTTTACGTTATGTACTGGTATTTTGGGATCGAAGAATTCCTAGGAGGTTCTGAGACACCTGGAGACGGCGGCATACGAGCAAGAGCCCCCAACCGCTTTAAATGGTGCCAAAAGTATATTAGAGCAAGGCACAACTGACCTTTAGTAAACAAGACGACCAACATTTTTTGCGTTGGTCGTTTTTTTCATCTATACAAACCAGTACACCACCACCAAAGATACACTCAAAACAAAAGGAAGTCATTTTCAATGTATAAGGGGTACAAAAGAGAGTACGGTTTAGTTGTGGTACCAAGTCATGGAGACAGACATATTCCGATCGGAACAATGCGCGCTATTGTGAGACAATCCGACATTCCGAGAGAACAATGGGAAAAATGATTTTCTTTGTGTGTACTGTGAATCACTATTCATACTAGATTATCTGCAATGCAAAACACTATTTGTGCTACTCACGAAGCGGAGAAAAATGGTAGAAATATGTACAGCAAATTAAGTCCTTTTTTTAAGAATAAGGTGGAGTACTGTAATGTTTTTCCGACTGCAGATAGGTGACTTATTCAGTATTTTCCGCATAATTTGGTATGGTATGTACATACTACCTGTTGCTTTTTTAAGAATACGGGTGCTGCTTATTATCCACTAGAATTATGGACAAAGTATCAGCAGCGTGGGTATACTGTGATTGTGTATGCAAAACGAGATAGATAAAAATTATGAGGCATTTCTGAAGGAATTGCCTGAATTGCTGAAAGATAAAAACAATCTTAATAAGTTTTCTCTTTGGCATGATGGTAGCATGGTTGGTATTTTTGACACGGAGTCGGATGCTATTAACATTGGAAAGGAAAAGTATAAGGAGTTTGGAAATTTTTCTATTCAGCAAATAACAAATAATGATGGGCTTGATCTTGGTTTTATCTCCTTATGTCAGTAATATCTTCAGATTTTCGTATCCCGCATGACAATAGACCTCATTTACATGTTGATGTTTTGTATGGTGAGAAACACATTACTGTGGTTGCCTTGATTGACACAGGAGCACAGAATTGTTGTATTTCAAATGAAAAAGCGGCAGAGTTAGGTCTTCCTGTGTTAGGAAAGACAGTCATGCAAGGATCCGCAGGAGAGACACCAACAAATATCTATAAAATTGATTCTATTGTGTTACCAAACGGGTTTGTTTATAGGAAGGCTGGTATTGTTGGTTATACGAAATGTGCTGCTACTGCTGACATTATCTTAGGGATGGATTTGTTAGGATTGGGATTCTTCTCTGTTTCTTTTGACGGAACGATGATTATTGCGCTATAAGGTATTCCTATTTTCTAAGGAATATTGGATGAATTCGCAGAAGGTGAAATTTATTACCCTGTCCTCGTCCACGAGCTCGCCCATGCACGGCAACACGCAGTTGCCATTATGTATGGTGGTAATAATTTGGACACTATTACTTAAAACATAGGAGGTTTAGTGCCTTTTGTGACTACACCCACCACTTGAGTGGTTGTGTCCGGTACTGCCATAACATGATCCTGACTTCACTCCATCATGCCAATGACAACAAGAAGAAGGAGAAGAAGATCTACAACTACCACCTGAACAACCGTTAGAGCAGCTTGACGTACTCCATGCCTTTACACATGAGCCACTTCGTGTTGTACAGTAACACCGTTTAGTGCCGCCGTTATGACACCATGGTGATTGTGAACCGCAACCGCACTCATTGCCGCTACACGAAACAGATCCTCCCCCCGTAGAACACCCCGAAGTAGTACAAGAGCGAGAAGAAGGTCCTGAAGGAGGAACCACCACAGGAAGCACCGTTACAGGAGCGACTCTGGGTACCTGCGGTAGAGCTGTCAGAGGTGCTGGAAGTACAACTACAGGAACTCCAACTTCCGTAGGTTCCGTCGACACGGGTGCAAGAAGGTTTACAACTACCATTAGAGCAACCGTTAGGGCAGTTTGACGTACTCCATGCCTTTACACATGAACCACTTCGTATTCTACAGTAACACTGTTTCGTTTGAGTGCTGGTATTACACCATGGTGATGTGTTACCGCAACCGCACTCATTGCCGCTACACGAAACAGATCCTCCCCCCGTAGAACACCCCGAAGTAGTACAAGAGCGAGAAGAAGGTCCTGAACAGGAACCACCACAGGAAGCACCGTTACAGGAGCGACTCTGGGTACCTGCGGTAGAGCTGTCAGAGGTGCTGGAAGTACAACTACAGGAACTCCAACTTCCGTAGGTTCCGTCGACACGGGTGCAAGAAGGTTTACAACTACCATTAGAGCAACCGTTAGGGCAGTTTGACGTACTCCATGCCTTTACACATGAACCACTTCGTATTCTACAGTAACACTGTTTCGTTTGAGTGCTGGTATTACACCATGGTGATGTGTTACCGCAACCGCACTCATTGCCGCTACACGAAACAGATCCTCCCCCCGTAGAACACCCCGAAGTAGTACAAGAGCGAGAAGAAGGTCCTGAACAGGAACCACCACAGGAAGCACCGTTACAGGAGCGACTCTGGGTACCTGCGGTAGAGCTGTCAGAGGTGCTGGAAGTACAACTACAGGAACTCCAACTTCCGTAGGTTCCGTCGACACGGGTGCAAGAAGGTTTACAACTGCCAGAAGTACACGTCTGTCCGCTGGGGCATTTGGTGCCGGCGGGGCAGGATTTTTTGCTTCCAGAGCAGTTAATCTCGGAGCAATCTGCCTTTTCTCCTTTTTTGCAGGTAGCAGAAATAGGAGAATTACAGGAAACAGAGGAAGGACTCGGGCAAGTCCAGGAAGGAGTACGGTATTGACATAATGCAGAGCAAGAATTACTCTTCTTTGTCCAAGAGCCGTTGTCGCAGGTGTAGGAACAAGAGCCGTTAGAAACGGAACAAGATCCTACTGATTGACCATGACTGGCTGTAGGTAATGAACAATTTGACACTTTTCCCCCTTGACAAGATGTACGACTGCAACCGCCATTCCGAGACCAAGAGCCGTTGTTGCATGAATATTGACAGGCACCACTATAGCCATCGGCACACGCCAACCATTGTGTAGTATTACCATGTTCGACTGCAGGCAAGGGGCAACCTGACACTGTTTTTGCGGGGCAAGATTTTTTTGAGGTTGCGCCAAAACAAGAATTACTGTTCTTTTTCCAAAGGCCGTTATTATTGCAGGTGTAGGAACAAGAGCCAGTGGAGACACAAGAACCTGCTGATTGACCATATTTGGTTACCGGCAATGCACAACCTGTTATTGTTTTGCCCCCGCAAGATGTTTTTACTGAGGATAAACAAGAATTATTGATCTTTATCCAAGAACCGTTATTGCATCTGTAGTTACAAAAATATACAGGAGCCACAGAAGATTTCTCAATACAACTTCCAGTTTTGCCGTCACCATGTTGTGCTACCCCTAAAGTGCAATTTGACAGTATCTTGGGAGCACAGGATGATTGTGCTTTTGAGTCGCAGTGGTACCGTGAGAATTCACATTCTTGACCAGCAGGACAGTGAGAATGTGTGGTACATTCCTTACATAGTACTCGATTAAGTATGGTCCTATAACATCCGAGGGCACAAGTTTCAACATCTCTTGACTTAACAACAGTACCATTTTTTTTGCAGTTCTGACGGATGTTTCCATTATTAGCACAAAAACGACCACCCCAATTTGAGCAAGAAGCGGGACTAGATTTACACGTACCACTTGAACTTGCACAACCGTTAGAGCAGTTTGTCGTAGTAAACGCCTTTACACACGTATTGTTTTTTTCAACGCAACTACACGATAACGAATTATTACCCTGACAGAATGGTTGTTTTGGTCCACAGTTGCAGTCATTTTTTCCATCACGGCAATGACGCTCTGGTTTTTTTTCACACTTACCACCCTTACAAGTACCCTCGGAACACTTCGTACCCGTCACGCTTGGTGGAGGACCACTACACTGCACGGGGTTACAGTTACTATCTTGTCCAGTGTTACAAGAGGCATAACCTGTCTTACCGCAGTCAATGGAAGATTTTGAAGGGGTGCTCCAAGAGGCAGGTTTAGAAGGGCAGATTTTGTTTTTTGTACAATCCTTCGTACCCGTCACGCTTGGTGGAGGACCACTACACTGCACGGGGTTACAGTTACTATCTTGTCCAGTGTTACAAGAGGCATAACCTGTCTTACCGCAGTCAATGGAAGATTTTGAAGGGAGAATCCAAGAGGCAAGTTTAGAAGGGCAGATTTTCTCTTTTGTACAATCCTTCGTACCCGTCACACTTGGTGAAGAACCACTACACTGCACGGTGTTACAGTTACTATCTTGTCCAGTGTTACAAGAGGCACTACGTGTCTTACCGCAGTCAATGGAAGATGCCGAAGGGGTGCTCCAATAGGCAGCTCTAGGAGGACAGGATCTACTTGTACAATCTTTCGTACCCGTCACACTTGGTGAAGAACCACTACACTGCACGGTGTTACAGTTACTATCTTGTCCAGTGTTACAAGAGGCACTACGTGTCTTACCGCAGTCAATGGAAGATGCCGAAGGTAGAGCACTCCAAGAGGCAGATCTGGGAGAACAGGATCTACTTCCACAACCCTTCGTACCCGTTACGCTTGGTGAAGAACCACTGCACTGCACGGTGTTACAGTTACTATCTTGTCCAGTGTTACAAGAGGCACTACGTGTCTTACCGCAGTCAATGGAAGATGCCGAAGGTAGAGCACTCCAAGAGGCAGATCTAGGAGAACAGGATCTACTTCCACAACCCTTCGTACCCGTTACGCTTGGCGAAGAACCACCACACTGCACGGTGTTACCACAGCTATCAACACCAGGAATGCAAGATGCACTCTTAGTAACACCACAGGCAACAGTAGATGCTGCAGGAAGGTCAGTCCAGGAAGGAGTGCGGGGAGTGGTGTTGCAGGCAGGAGTAACAACACAACGATCGCCAGAGCATTTTCCACTTGCACACTTCGTACCCGTTACCGTTGGTGAAGAACCACTACACGACAAACCACCACATGAAGGACTTGGGTCATTGCAAGTTGCCGTCTCTGTAGTACCACAGGCAATGGAAGACGCCGAAGGTAGAGCACTCCACCCTCCATTCACAGGAGAGCAACCTCCCGTAACACAACTCCCCCCAGAGCATGTTTGCCCTGCGGCGCACGCTGTACCAGTACCAGTACAGGTTCTAGTAGGTCCAGCACCACTACACCCTATAGCAGAACAGGTAGTAGTTACTCCAATACGGCAGTTGTCAGAGGCGGTGTTAGGTATAGCAGTACCACAGGCAACAGAAGAAGCACTTGCACAGTCCGGAGCAGGATACCAAGAAGCAGCACGGTAGGTACAGGTTAGACTCGGTACAACACTTACGCTACGATACGCAGACCAAGCAGTGCAGGAATGTTTGCCCTGCGGCGCACGCTGTACCTTGTTCTTGCGCCTGAGACAAACATAGTAGGTACTACCGTTGGTGAGACCACCATAGGACTTGGATCGGGTTGTTTGTGTAGCGTAGGAGCCACCAGCACAGGTACTGGAGGTGGTAATCTTTGCTTGGTAGTCGTATAAAGCGATGTTGGTGAAACCAAAGTTGGTGGAACCAAAGTCAGCAATCGCTCCAGTGTTTTGTGGGCGTGTGGAAAAAAGCGATGGCTGTGGTGCAGTAGTGCAGGAGGTAACACAACTCCCCCCAGAGCATGTTTGCCCTGCGGCACATGAGAGGTACTGCGTCTTTTTGATGACAGATCCTACTCTGCAATAACGAACACGTCTGTTGTTGTCACTGCAAGTGTAGGCATCGTCCCACGTGCAGGGTATGCACCTCTGCTCTGCCTTGTTACAGAAAGTGGCACCAGAGCAGTGGCTGTCTTGCGTACACTGCACACATCTGCCGATAGCAGTATTACAAGCCGGAGTTGGTACAGCACAGTCACTGTCACGTTTACAAGGACTGCCAACACACTTAAGCCCCAAAGTGGTCAAAGCAGCAAACTCACCCACACTACAGCAGTCAGCACAGTCGGTGATATAGGTGCTTGCTCTGTTGGTAAGCGGAAAGCACGAAAGCCCTGTTGGAGTAATCTTTAGAAACTCCCCAGAATTACAGCACTCAGATGGGGTGTCACATTCATTACTCCATGTGTCAGTCGGTGCGGCGCAGACGATACCTTGGTGGGTGAGTGTGGCATACTCGTCAGTAGCACAGGTTGTCACCACATCAAGAGGGCTTTGACGAGTGGTCGGCGAGCGTGCCTCTACCGCCACACTTCCGACGAGTAAAGCATGAATAACCATCGCAATAAGCAACGCCGACAGTAGCACAAACCTAGTAGAAAAAATAAACAAAGGCATACTGTGTTTATTGTACTACTGCAAAAATATAAAGAAAGAGATAATGCACATACTGTTCTTTGAGTAAGCAATCTCTATGAAGAATGGCTCACCTTACACACAAAGAAAATCATTTTTCCCATTGTTCTCTCGGAATGCCGGATTGTCTCACAATAGCGCGCATTGTTCCGACCAGAATATGTCTGTCTCCATGACTTGGCACCACAACTAAACCGAACTCTCTTTTGTACCCCTTATACATTGAAAATGACTTCCTCTTGTTTTGAGTGTATCTTTGGTGGTGGTGTACTGGTTTGTATATATGAAAAAAACGACCAACGTGGTTTGTTGGTCGTTTTTGGTAAGGTTCAGTTGTACTTTACTTTAAGATACTTTTGGCACCATTTGTAACGGTTTGGAGCTCTTGCTCGTATGCCGCCGTCTCTGGTTGCTTCATGGACTCCCAGGTTTCCTTCCCTCTCAACATCCCAGTAATAAACGTGAAACTCAGCGGCGTTTTCAAGCATGTCTGATTCAGTGTGTTCGCTCTTGTCAAGCGTACCGATCCAGTGTTTGTGCGGAATCTCTGCCAAGTCCTTCTCCCACGCCGCCTGGTACTCTTTACCCTCAGGGGTTTTTTCCCAATCAAACAAACTATTGTCACCATGCATAATGGCAACTGCGTGTTGCCGTGCATGGGCGAGCTCGTGGATGAGGACAGGGTGATAAATTTCACCTTCTTCCTCAGGGAATGCATAGTAGACCCCAACCTCATGCGATCCATAAGTCCCAAAAGTCATTCCTTCCCCATGATCAACGAACGCAGGACCTATTACAAGAAACAGATCATGCGGGAGTGGCTCAGATTCTAGGATGGAGCGGACTGCATCTGGCCACCGTAGCCCTACTAGAATCATACCCGGGGCGTTTTGTGGTTGTTCTCGATTTTGATACTCAGCGTCAAAGACCTCGTTCGGTCTTAGTTGCTGAAGTTCGGTAGGACGAGAGCGATAGGCGATTACCTCTTTTGGTTCAAGGTATGCCCGCTGTACCCGGAGGTACATTTTGTCTCCTTTTACATTTGGAAAGTGGAAGTAGCCACCTTCGTCGGTAGTTACTTGTTCTTCTTTTCTTGGACCATGTGTTATGGTCACAAGAGCGTTCTGCACTGGTGCTATGTAGTCCCCGCCAACCCATTCGTCATTACTAGCATCTGGAACCTTCATACACACCCGACCGACAAAGTCCTCGGGATTACTCTCTGGTGGTGCGTACTCTCTGTACGGACCGGGGAAATCAAGCACCCACGCTGACTGTGGCAGCCAGTCAGATGCCACAGTGCCGTTATAGTATCCGTGGGTGATCGGCTCTTCTACTAGACCTGGTAGCCCTATCGTATCGGACTGTGTTACCTGCAGTTTCTTTGGGTGATGGTAAAACTTTGTGAGCGTGTTACCATCAAGGTCTGCTGATAATTTGCCGACCATGATGGACACCGCTTTGTCTGGCATTACGTACCTACAAATGTAGTCGTCTGTGCCAGAACCTAATGGCTTTGCATAGCCATGGATCAATTTTTCTTTGGGCGAGGTAACCTTGAAGCGTTCCATCGGGCTACCTCTTTCTTTGTACCAAAGCACCGGTCTACCGCTACCCTCGCCTGTAACAATATGCTCCATTGGCTCAGAGAAAACGATCTTAATAAAAACTGTTTCTCCTGCTTCAGCCGATTGTATCTCCTTGGTGAGTTTCCAGTCACTGTAGTAGCCGACTGATATTACCCTCGGAGTACCTATCGCCACGTTCATTGGAGCACTTGGAGCGTTTTCTGGAGTTCTTAGAGAGCCCAGCAAACCAAGTGTTTCATTATCGTCCAATACCAGTCCGTCTGGCTCCTCACCACAACCCATGAGCAGAGCAATGGTTAGCACTGCAATTGCAATGTTCGCCACATGTTTCAATACATGTTTCAATTCTGTATCCTCCTTTTTTTACTGTGAAAGGTCTGTATTCAACGCCTCAAATCCTAACTTATACTATACAACAATATTACTCTCTCGTCAAATATCTTTTCAGGCATTTTTCAATACCTGATCTAGTAACTAGTATACTGCATTTCATACTATCTATGTCCTTTTTGTCAACATCCATAGTGTATATCTATTAACCTTACAGCAAAACACTTTACATGTACTATGAAAATAAACATCGTAAAAAACCCTTATCTTAAAAGGCATTTGAGCATTTTCCTCTTTATTTTCATATAGCACCTTTGAAAATATAATTTTCTTGTTCTTGCTAGGACTTATTCCTATCCTTGCACTAATGCATACCCACTACATGAGGAACCTCCATAATCAGGAGAAGGGTTGGTGCAGGTAACGGTCTGTGTAGTACCACAGGCAACAGAGGAATCCGAAGGAAGAGATTTCCAGGAAGCAGAAGAAGTAGAACAGGTGCGGGTGTTTGTGCAAGGGGTAGAACAACTCCCCCTGAGCAAACACCAGCAGAACAGTAGGTGCCAGTACCACAACTTGGACTATTGCTTGATGAGCAGCTGATGGAGGTGCCGTCAGTATCAATTAGAAAACACCATTGACTGATGCGATCAACACTAACTTCTCAAAATCTTCAACTGATCCTCAGATGCTTTTCTGATAACTCGCTTCATCATTCTTTTACGTTTTTTTGAACTCATATTTGCAAAATCTCTGGAAGCCTGCTCTGCAGGTGATATAGTTTCATTATTTTTATTTTTCCAGAAAAAAGAGAAAATCATGATATTATACGCAGTATTTCTTCGCTATCACTATACACTTTAGTGTACATCTTTTTTATATAGTCATCAACATTTTGTACATTAAACTCAAACTTCTCCTGCATCGCTTCGTTTCCTTCAGAAACTGTCTTCAAGACAAAATGAATCTTGATTTTTTCTTCAAATGTATTTTTAATTTCATTCACCACCTCCCGAGAACCGATAAACTGCCTGGCAAATGATTCCTTTGGTACTACTCTTCCTTCCACTTGTTCTCGTTTTTTTACAAATTTCCACGCACTCTTCGGTTCTTGATACACAAAAAACACTTCCACCCGGCACCCTCTTTTTAAAGATCGTTCTACATTACTTCTCGCTTTCTTAAAATTTGAAAATGTTGAATCTAACACAAAGTTATACCCCTTCTTGAAAATATGATCCAAGACCTTTTCCACTCCCAAGGATGCCGCTCCGTGATATTTCTCCGCATTATTCCCCGAGTATCCAGGTAACAACGACTTAATCACATCTTGGTCAATGTGAACAAAGGAGGTGTCAGAAATCTCTTCTATCAGACGTCTCGCTGTCTCAGTCTTTCCTGCACCTGGAGAACCAGACATAAACAACGCATTCTTTGTTTTCACTGACTCACAATCCTTGCATACTTCTTCTATAATCTGATGAGCATTCTTTTTGACCCAATCCTTCAACGATTCTTCTGCTTGTTCCATGCTATCCATTATCCCATACTCCTTATAACTCTCATACCATCTCGTGATCTGAATCAAACATGCTTGAAAACGCGGCTGAGTTTTGTGCCATGCATTGGACATTACAATGGAAAAATAGTGCGCAAGGAATTTGTAAAAATACCCTTATTTCATAGGATATTTTGTCAAAATTCATTCCTTGTATATTGTAATTGACAAGGAATGCTACTTACTTGTATATCGTAATATACAAGGAATTATTTTAGGTAAGGATATATTGCACTTTACAAAAAACAGATTTACGGCATTGTTTTAGTTTATATTGCGAGTTTTTGCCTAACATTGTGATATAATATTATTATGAGAAAAACATAGTGGGAGAACGCATATTTGCGTTTTTGGACATAATTGGATATAATTGGACATATATACCTATATCCATATGTATGCAAGAAGATAGATTTATTAAACGAATCCCCATCACTTCTGAGATTATGCAAAAAATCTCTCGCATTGATGCTTTTAAGGGTTTTTGGGAGGGTGGACTGCGTTTGCATCCACGTGTTTTGACACAGCTGAAGAAGTGGGTTATCATCACCTCAACAGGTGCATCAACGCGTATTGAGGGGTCAAAAATGAGCGATGCAGACGTTACAATGTTTCTACGTGGTTTACGTGTAAAGTCACCAAAAAATAGGGATGAGCAAGAGGTTGCGGGGTATGCTGACCTTGCCGCAAGAGTATTTGACAACTATACAATATTACAACTGACAGAAGGATATATTTTGCAGTTTCATAAGATTTTATTGCAGTTCTCAAAAAAAGATCAAAAGCATTTTGGGAAGTATAAAGCATCAGACAACATTGTCATTGCCCGCACTGATGATGGTGAGGAGAAGGTTCTTTTCAGACCAACTCAACCATACTTAGTAAAAAAAGAGATGGATGATGTGCTTGAGTGGACACGATCAACGCTTGCATCTGAAACACTGCACCCTATTCTTGTTATCTGTAACTTCATTTTTGAATTTCTTGCGATTCACCCGTTTGTAGACGGTAATGGACGACTTTCTCGTATTTTAACAAATATGCTCCTGTTGCAGGCAGGATATGCTTATGTACCGTATGTTTCTTTAGAAGAAATTATTGAAAATCATCAGGTAGCATACTATAGGTCACTACGGGAAACACAAGTCAAGCATAAAACAGGGCATGAAGATATCGCTCCGTGGGTACACTTTATGCTTGATATACTACTTGAACAATCTGAAAAAGCACAATCTGTTATGCAATCCGAGCATCCGGAGAAAATGCTATCAGAAAGCCAAACGACTATATATACTCTGTTCACCGCCGACGAAGAGCTTGCCATTGCTGATATTGCTATGAAACTTCGTGATACTATTCCTCGGACAACTATAAAGCAAGCTGTGTTCCGCCTTATGCGACTTAATTTGTTGGAGCGAATCGGGAGCGGGAGAGGGACGCGATACCGTCGTATTATTCAACCATAGCACTTCCTCTTTTTTATGGTGTTGTTGTAGTGAGATACTTAAAAAGTGTCAGCTACCGTAAGTACTGTGCGAGGAATATATGGTGTACTTTAGAGATCTTTTCTGATGTATCTTTCTATATATGCACCTGAACTTATGTAGTTTTGCTTGTTTGTGTTTTTTTGGCGCGGTACAAAGTAAAAGTAGCGGTGAAATCAATATGTTTATTTACTCAGACACTATCACTACCCCCCTTGCCTGCGGGTTGATGTGGTCGTGGTACTGCCACTCCCCTACTTCGTTAAACCGAAACGCATACACCGCACCGGTACCCATTGCCTCACAAGCATCAAAAATCATCGCTCGTTCATCGGTGGCACATTTCATGATATTTGATCCGGGATACTGCTTGTGTGTTGGGTGAAGATTTGCTGCAGGCCAGAACACCTGATCTTCGTTCCTCCACATTACCACCTGCCCGGGTTGTATAGACACTGTGTTTGGTTGGAACTGTCTCTCCCGATACGTAATAACCTCCGCATCAGACCCGATAGTGTCAGGAATCATGCCTCCTCTGGGAAATGCAAAAGACACTGCGCTATCTTTTGTTGACATCTCATCATGCGTATGCTCGGTTTCATCATGGTGCTCACCACCTTCCTCCGCACCTCCAAACAAACCAGCAAAGAACGATTTGATGCCATCAAGCAATTTCTGCAACCATGATCTTGAGACATCATGTTTCTCATCTACCATTACCTCCTCAGACAGTGCCTTGACAGCGCTGTGATGATGCTCAATGCCGGAGCGTGCGTTGCGCACTGATTGCCGACACACTTCCTCATACACCCCTGCACCGACACACTTATCAGCAATAGGAAACGACTCGTCGCCAAATCGATGTAATAGATACTTTCCATGGTTTTTGTAGCATTTCTCACGGTACTGCTCCTCTATTGTGTTGCACGGAGCAGATGCATCATCGTCAATGAAGCCATCACCGCCACCAGACGCAATATACTCATTCACATTCTCCATAAACACACCATCCCAACAATGCGATTGAAACTCCGGGGGTAATGCGTCGCACACCGCAAGCGCAGGAGCGAGTACGTGGTTGTTGCGTTTCATAAACATATGCCCCATTTGGTGGTAGCATGCCTCTTGCTCGGCAACATCGGCATCTGTGGTAGTGACACAAATGGTTTCCGCGAAAAAATTATCTGGCTCAACACCATCAGCAGTTGAGGAGAATGCCTCAAAGAAGCCATATGCACATCCGTAGTCAAAATCATTCCCACACAACCCAAACTGGTTCTCTCTGTCTGCAAGCAGTTGCTCTCCAAGCACACGCCCTATTCTCTGAGCGAGTGCATATGCATCAACATCAAATGCTTGCACAGACACCAAGTCAGCCAATACTGCCTTTGCAAACTTTGGACCAGATCCCGCTATCGCCGCATCAACAATATCTTCCATGCATTCCTCTACCACACCACCTTCGCAAAGAGCAAGATAGCATGCCTCCTGCTCACCCGATGAGATCACATGACAAATATTTACCTCAGATGGCAAGTTGTCATGTTTTTCATCACCATGCGCAAACACCACATTTACAGAAGAGAGCATGCCAAGCAAAAAGAGAAGAAAGGCAGTGATAACAATAGTACGTGTTGCCATGTTAGTAGCAGTATATAGTAATACAGCATTCATACACAAATATTATACAGAACATTTCCTTCCTATACCCATCTATCCATAACTCCTTCTGCACTTTATTCAGAAACTACCACCACACCGGTCGCCCGTGGGTTGCTATGGTCGTGATAGCGCCACCGCCCAGGTTCAGTAAAGACAAATGAATACTCAGTGCCATAGGGTAACTCTTTGCATGCATCAAAAATACTTTCCTGTTCTGCTGTCCCACATTTTTTAATATCTGACCCAGGATATGCTGCATGAGTTGGGTGGATGTTGGATGCTGGCCAAAACGACTCTTCAGTGTCTTCATTCACCCACGTTACTTCTTGCCCGACTGCTATGTGTATAACATCTGGCATATACTCCCCTCCTTGGTAGCGTATCACTGCGTTTTCAGTCTTCTGAACGGTAGAGTAAGGTGTCTGTGTAGTACCGACATCCGTAACAGATAACGAAACAGCTTTTGGTGTTTTGCGTTCCATACATTCTGACTGATATCGATCTGGTAATGTCCGGCAGAAATCAGGTAACCCATCTGTTGAGATAACCTCTGTCGCCTGTGTCATAAGACGATCATAACAAATTTCTTCAAAAGAAGAATCCGAAGACAGCGCGCAAAATGCGACCGCGCCCGTCTCCTGTGATGGATCCCAAAATAAATTATTCAATGCCCCCTCCAAACACCCATTTCTACCGGGTACATACGCTATACGCATACACACCTTCCTACTTTGCACTGGATCCAGCAGCATCTGACCGGACACCGTCCGCCCCATGCTATGAAAACAAGCAAACCGAAAATGCTCCGGTGCATCAGCACACGCGATACCAACTGCATCAAAATCACCGAGCAATCGGTGCATATGATCGGTTTGTAGCCAATAACACTCATGCTTATACTTCTCCTTTACTGCATTACACGGATAGTGTGGGTCATCATTTAGATACTGCGTATAGTGGACACCACCTTCTGCTTGCTCATCTTGCACGATACCACCGACAACATTCTCCATGAACACGCCGGAATAACAGGATTTCTGATGATACTGTTGACGAATTAAATCACACGCCTCCAGCGCATCATATATCTTATAGTCATACCACGCCATCAGCCCATGTCCAATACCGTGAATACACTGGTGCATATGAAACCTATTCCCTGCCTCATCACCACAGAGTGTATGCAAACTGTCAATTAAGTCAGTAGTGCCATTTGCCGCAAAAAATGCCTCAGTTGCTCCGTGTCGGCATCCAGAGTGACACTCTATCCCACAACTCTTAAACGACTCACCACCGAACAAATCATACGCCCGCCGACCCATCTCATGCGCTCTGTTGTGGCAATCAATCCCCTTTGAGTATTCAAGTCAGGGGTTAGTGCTGTAGTCGGCTTCTCCTGCCACCCGTCAAAACTAAACATTGCCATAGCACCACAGAATATAGCCAACACAAAAACAGCAAAACGGACATCTTTACCCATGTGGAGCAACATACTTCACCCCAAACAGCATTACTGCCTTAGATTTGACTTATCTGCATACAGACATCTTGATACATCCCTTTTGGTATTTGACACCTATCTATTTTTTAAACATGTTGATCAGGTATCTCACTACCCTGCTGAACAGATTGAGATGATCTTCATACTCTTCCTCATTGATACGATTCACCTCATCGGTGCTTGCAGTCCATTCAGCCACAAACGTAACACTTTCTTCACCATTATGATATGGATGCAAGCAATCATTATAATATATCTCCGGCACCTGATTGCAAAATTTGTACAGATCTGTCTCATCTTTCACCTTACCCCCGACATTCCTCCCGATGACCTTCCAGCATCTACTCCTATATCTTTCGTTCAATTTTCCGCAAAATTCCTTTGTGTTCTCTATCCCATAATAAGTAAAATTCTGATCAATTGCCGGTTCGTAGCATCGCATATGATATTCTTCGCTAAATTGATTACAAATGAAAATGGTTTTGTCTATGAGGTTTCCTGAAATACTGTCATCCAACAACACATCCTGGGTACTTGCATAGATAGACTGTGCGCCAAGGTTATATACACAGTCCTGCACATAGCCGTCTTCAACCTTGTTGCACATATCAATCATTTTTTTTAAATCCCATTGTAGTGCATACAACCAATACGATACTTGAGATTGATAGCAGAGTGTTTTATACCGCTCATTAAGATTGTTACATGGAGCAAAAGGGTCTTCAGTGCGAAACCCATTATCAATTTCATCATTTGTTTTCCTGCCTTGTGCACCACTTACATTTTCCATAAATACTCCACTATAGCAATCCCATTTTCGATGCTCCCTCTCCAACAAATCACACTGTTCTAATGGCTTATACAGTCCATAACTGTAATTCATTACCAATGCGTGACCTGATCCGTGATAGCATGCAGTTTTTGCATATGGTGGAGTGTCCGGCATATTACTACAGGTATTTTCTATGAACTCGGCGGGGCTAGGAACAACAGCAAGACCGGCTTCAAAAAATCCATGATGGCAACCGTAGTCAAAATCAATTGGACACTTGAGAAATGCTTCTCCGGTTAACCCAAATTTCTCTCCTGTTGATCTTCCTATAGTGTGTGTTATTTGATGTGCAGATGACGGCTCAAACAAAAACTCTCCCTCCCATGTCATGTCATGTAGTGCCCTGATGGACTCTTTCGGACCTGATCCAAAAACTAGTTGGGTAACAATTTCTTCTGCACAGAGATATCCTGGCTCATATTCACACAACGATGCGTAGCAACCTGCTCTCCCCACATCCAAAGCTGCACACTCCTGCGCACTATCAAATAAATTTTTGTTAAACTTTTCTTCCTGCAGGTGTTGCTGCCAATCCTGTGCAGATGCCGGTAAAGTAACTGCGCTTACCGCACTCTTAACTGCATCTAAAATACTTTGTGTGATTTTTTTAAATAAAGAAACCAGGTTTCTCTCCTTCTCTATTTTTGTTACTGGTAATTCTCCATATACATCTTCACCATGCTGAATATCTGCACTTACGTTATTATCAAGTCGATATCCAAACAAACATTCATTTCTATACTCATCCGGCACATCTACACACTTTTCTGTTTTCTCCTCTTCATGCACAACCATATCCTGTAACCTTCTACCCATCTCTCGATAACAATTTCGTTCATACTTTTTATCAATTTTTACACAAAACTCAGATGTTTTTTTTGCTCCGTAGAATATGAAGGTTTGATTTATTGCCCAGAGATAACATGTCTCACGGTACTTTTCTGGAAAATGATTGCATAGATATATTGTTTTATCTATAAAGTTTCCTTCTATGTGTGGCATCAGTTTTTCTTGAATCTCTTTATACATCCCATACCCTCCAACGCCATGTGCACATGATTCTGCCTCTTCACCGGCGTCTAGACATGTATCAACGACACCTTGAATATCATAGTCAAAATACCATGCTAAATATGGCAAATGTGTTTCATAACATACATCTCGATATCCGTACCCCTCTCCATCCTCCACCAATGTGTCGCATGGAGCGTGTGGATTATTTTCATCAAAACTGTTATTTTCTGTATATATCTCTTGTATCCTTCCTGATACAAAAGCGTCTACGTTTTCCATGGTCACGCCGGAGAAACATGTAAATGGCTGTGGTAACGCCTTGCAAATATCCAGTGCCTCATAGAGATCATAGCTTGTGTTCATGAGTATGCCGTGACCAGCACCATGATAACAATTCACCTTATCAAGTGACGGCTGATCGGGCAAGGTTTCACATATCTGTTTTACTGCCTCAGCAGGTGATTGTGCCTCTACAAGCGCAACCTCAAGAAACCCATGGTGGCAACCTGAATCAAATGATGTTGGACATCTCAGAAATGCTTCTCCTGAACCATTGAACCTTTTTGCTGTTTTTCTCCCAACAACATGTGCAAGTCCATGCCCCTCATCTGCCGAAGAGAATGAAAAGGGGGTTGATGGTATAATTTCTCTGAGTATCTGCATACCTAACTCCGGACCATTGTGTTCAACTGCTGTTTCTACTATTTTCTCTGCACACAAATATCCAGGTTCATATTCACACAGAGAAGCGTAGCATTCCGCACGACCATCCTGCTGGTTGATGCACCGCTCAATTGCGAAAAAACTGGTATCAGGTGCATCAACAGAATCCTTGACACTTTGTGCAGAAACAGGTCCAGCAAATAGAGCGGAGAGGTTTCTGAAAAGGGTAACAAAAAAATCTTTAACCTTTATGAGTAAGTAGTCATTCTGATCAACATCATCTGCCATCGCCTTATTTACAGCAGTGGTGGCACTTTCCTCAAAATCTGAAATAACAACCTCAGCATGCCTTGTATACGGATCTAAACAATCCTGCTGATATATGGTAGGGATCTCGGCACATGCTGACTGTTTCACCTCCTCACTCCCTAAATGATTTAAATATGAGCCGGCTTGTTTGAAACATGCTGCTCTGTGTCTCATTTCAATGCTACCACAAAACGTGCTAACTCGATGCATGGAGGGGTAATCAAAGTTCAACAACGCACCAACTAGCGGAATATAGCACGATGCCTTGTAGCCATCTGGGAATTCACTACACAAAAAAATAACTTTTTCCATGTATGGACGATCGGTAATACCAAAGCTATCAAAAACAATATTGGTTCGCTGTGCATTCTGCAACATTAAGCCGATACCAGAGAGACAATCAGCAGTATGATTTCCCGCCTGTAAACATATCGCGACCAATCCATCAAATGAAGTGGTATGCTCATGCATCAGATACCCATAGTGCTCCATATAGCATGTCGGTCTGAAATCTGCATCAAGCGCGTTGCATGGATAGAGAGGGTCGTCCTTGCGAAAGTTATTGCTCTTCTCTTCCCATGCTCTCGTTGGCCACGCATTTTCCATGAACACACCACTCAGGCACACCGTGTGCCACCGATCAGGAACAGCGGTACAGGCATCTATACTGGCATCAAGATTATAATTTTCATTCATGAGGAACACATGTCCAGCGCCGTGATAACAGTACGACTTCTCTTTATCTGAAGTCGTTTCTGACGGCATGTCTTCACATATACTGATTGCGACAGTCACTGGGTCATCAACCTTCACTAACGTATCTTCAAAAAACCCGTGATAACAGCCATCATTAAAATCATGTGGGCATCGTAGAAAGTTCTCCCCCGAAGAGCCAAATACTCGTGAAGTCGTCCGCCCAATAACATGCGACAGTAAGTGCCCGTCGGTAGTAATGGCAAATGCCGGGCTCGCCATAATATCATGTAGCACTTCCATTGCTCGTGCAGGGCCGGCAACCTCAACCGCCACATCCGACAACTCCTCCGCGCACAAATATCCAGGTTCATAGGTACACAAATCCGCATAGCATGTGTCGTTCCAAGTATCCTGCAAACACACTTCAATTCCTTCGAGCATCGCTTCTCGTGCATCACCACTGACCTCCTCTGTCGCCGAAACATTCTGCATAGTAAGTATCACAAGAAGTAAAAAAATGGGCAGAATAAAACCAAAAAACAAGAATATTTTGCGAACAAGCATATCAGTAGTATAAAATACAAAAAATGCGTTTAATATCCGCCTTTCCTGTATATACTAGTGGCACCTGTTTTCATTGACCTGAACTATAAGCTGGATTCTGTACTCGCTTTACGTGGGCAGAGACGTACCTCAACAAACAGTACGACTGATCTTTAACTCTTACATAAAACGATCAACAGCATGTTGGTCGTTTTATTTTGCTACATAGCGCCTTGCAAATAAAGCGTAAAATACCCCGTAGAACAAGAGTTACTGATTGCAGCGTGAATAACTTATTGACAAAAGTAAAGATCTTGGGATACACTATTCTTATGAAAGAGGTTCCGGGCCCTAGAGGACATCCGGGCCTCTTTCGCTTTGCAATGATACCGCTGGTATAGAAACACATAAGCGACTCATATCACAGACACTTTTAGCGCGTTGAATAATATCAAGCATCTGTATTGGCAAGCAGTATCTTGAATCTACTTGCACAACATGCGTGGGGAGAATTTTTGGTAAATTAATTTGATGCCTGTGTGAAAATATATCTTCTTTAGTGCGTGAAAGAGTTTTCTCAGTAAGATATTTTCTCAAATTATCTGAATCTTTTTTGTTTTCAGCATAGCGGTCTATAATCAACTCTATCGGCTTTCCGAATGTAAATAATAATTCTTTTGCTGATATATACTCCAATGCTTTCTTTAAAACAAAGTTCCTGAACCAAAGAGGGTTTCTTTGGTACTTACCATCTCTGAGATATGGACCGATATATTTTGTTTTATCTATCATCATTTCATAAAATTGCACATCGTTCAGATATGGTATTTTTTCTACAAGGTTTTTTAAATTTTTTCCACTGAGTTTTTTCAATTCTTTTTTATGACCGTTAAAAAATTTAAACCCTGCAATGAGGTATTCTATATCTCCAACCCCTTGTTCAGTCGCTATGCCTATATTTATAGTAAAATGCTGACTTGATGACCGATGTGCAACTGGATCACCGGCATCACCGCTCTCATCTATAAACACAAAAAGTTTTTTGGCTTTACTGTAATCCATATTCATTCATTATACTTTGCTCGTTTTTTTGTGACACGCACTAGTATACCTCCTGAAACTTAATACTTTTTGTTTGAACAGTAGGAGTGCGTTATTCCGAAAGATTGCCATATTATACCCGCTTTTTGTCAAAAAAGCGGGTACAAAATTTGTAATACATAAAAAAACGGGTATACCATGTGTACTGTAGAAGACAAATGCGCAAGGAATTTGTAAAAAACTCCTTATTTTATAAGATATTTTACCAAAATTTATTCCTTGTATACTGTAATTGACAAGGAATGCTATTTCCTTGTATATTGCAACTGACAAGGAATACTACTTCCTTGTATAGTGCAATTGACAAGGAATTATTTTAGGCAGAGATCTATTATACTTTACAAAAAGTAGATATGTTGTATTATCTTGGTTTATATTATTAGTTTTGCTTAAAAGTTGCAATATGAAAATTTATATTATTAGTTTTGCTTAAAAGTTGCAATATGGAAATTTATATTATTAGTTTTGCTTAAAAGTTGCAACATGGAAATGTATATTGCAAGTATTTATCTAAAATTGTGATATAATAGTACTATGATAAAAACAAGAGAAAAGGGATATGGTGATTTTACGGCAGGAATACATAAAAAACACTTTTATAACAAAGAGTATGCATATGAGAGTTTTGTTCCACATTCTGTGAACAGAGAGTATGCTTTTCAAGATTCCAGAATACTTACCCTCCTTGAAGAGGCGACTAGACATCTTGCGGAATTAAACGCATATTCTGATTTGGTTCCTGATGTTGATTTCTTTATTCAAATGCATGTACGAAATGAGGCGGTGAAATCAAGTAAAATTGAAGGCACACATACAGACATTAGTGAAGCTGTTCTCTCAGAAAAAGAGATTGAGCCAGAGAAAAGAAATGATTGGCAGGAGGTTCAAAATTATATAACCGCAATGAATTATGGAATAAAAAAGTTGGAGAAACTGCCTTTGTGTATGCGTCTGTTGTGTGAGACGCATGCAAAGCTGATGCACGGTGTTAGAGGGGAGAACAAACAGCCGGGAGAGGTGCGATTAAAGCAGAACTGGATTGGTGGTGTCAGTATTAAAACAGCGTCTTTTATACCACCCCATCAGGACGATGTCCCCGAACTGTTGAAAGATTTAGAGAAGTTTTGGAATGATAAAAATAATCTTATCATGCCGGATCTGATAAAAGTTGCTATTTCTCATTACCAATTTGAAACAATTCATCCGTTTAATGATGGTAACGGCAGGATAGGTCGTATATTAATAGTACTCCATCTTATGCAGATGGGTATATTAAGCAAGCCAACGCTTTACCTATCTGATTTCTTTGACAAGCACAAGAGTGCCTACTATGATGCGCTGATGTTTGTAGGAGAGAGAGATGACCTTGATCAATGGATACTCTTTTTTCTGTCGGGCGTTGTTGAAACTGCAAAAAAAGGAAGAAGTATTTTTCAAGACATTATTGAGTTACGGAGTCAATATGAACAAAAATTGCTTAACCTTGGCGGTCGCGCGAAAACAGCGAATAAATTACTTCAGTTTTCCTTCTCTCATCCTGCATTTGATACTGTGACAGTATCAGATTACCTTAATATATCACGCAGTTCAGCAAACATACTTGTGAAACAGATGTCAAGCATGGGCATATTAAAAGAATCAACTGGTTTTTCAAGGAACAGAATCTTTACATTACATCAATATCTTGACCTGTTTAACACGTAATATATCTCTGTATATACACCGGCAATGCATGAGGATAATGTATTGTATTGAAAAGATGTGAGGGTGTTTTTGGACATAATTGGATACAATTGGACATATATACCTATATCCATATGTAGGCAAGAAGGTGGATTTATTAAACGAACCTTACTTGTGCTTCTGAGATTGTGTAAAATTTTTGCACTGATGCTTTCAAAGGGCTTGTATGCTGGCGCTTTTGTTTGTTGTGGCAAGGTTTAGATTGTGTCCTTATGTGAAAACAAGGTGCCGATTTGGCACCTTGTTTTCATTGACCTGAACTATAAGCCGGATTCTGTACCCACTTTACGTGGGTGGTAATCATTTATCTTGACACGCCGTTGCCGGCGTGTTCTTTGCGGCACTCCGTTGCATTGCTGCCTCGGCACGACCTTGCACTCAGGTAGGAATTTAGCCGTTTCACCACCGCGTTGCCACGGTATTCACCTCAGAGAGGTGCCCTCACTTCTCAGATTGGGCGTCACTGCTCGCATCCCTCGGTTTTCACCAGACGGGCGTTACCCGCTACCCTGCTCCACCAAAGAGTGGGAGTGTCCGGACTTTCCTCTCGTTGCTTGTTACAACGAGCGATTACCTGTTCGGGTAGTTATAGTATATCTTTTTACCTCACTATGTAAAGTTTTACTTGTTTGTGTTTTTTTTGGCGTGGTTATCCTTACTTTTCTTGCAGTAGGAGTGTGTCGTTGATAGCTATTCTGCCGTTTGTATACCCTGCCGGCACCTCTAGTACATACCGTGCGGGAGTGGGCGAGCGAAACGGCTTTGGATATGTTTCTGGTGTTACTGTTTGTTCAATGTGTACTACTCTCATTGCCACGTCTATCCAAACGATATCTATCGGAAACTGCATATCTTTCATCCACATTGAATGTTTGCCGTCGGTGTTAAATATAAATAACATTCCTTTCCCCTGCTTAAGTGATTTTCTGTGTGAGAGTCCGATTTTTTGCTGTTGTGGTGTTTCTGCTATCTCAACTTGTAGTACTGTGTTACCTACTGTCAGTGTCCTTTCTTGTAGCCCGCTGTTTTGCAGTGGGTTTGGTTGTATGGTGTGTTCTTTTTGCTGTTGTAGCGCAATGCCGATTCCTACGAGCAGTATAATGCTACCAGTAATGAACAGCATGTTACTCTTTTTCTTTATCATTTTTCCCGCTTCTGTAGTGATAGTGCGCAGGAGTTAATGCAGTAACGCTCTCCGGTGGGGGTGCTTGGTGCGTCATTGAACACGTGCCCGAGGTGTGCGTCGCATTTTCTACAGGACACTTCGGTACGTACCATGTCGTTTGAGTCGTCTGGTGTAAGCTTTAATGTGTCCGTGCCAGTTGTTTCATAAAAGCTTGGCCACCCTGTGCCTGAGTCAAACTTTGTGCCTGAGTCAAATAGTGCCGCTCCGCACACTGCACAATGGTACATGCCGTCATCTTTTGTTTTGTAATATTCCCCAGTGAATGGTGGCTCGGTCCCTTTCTCTTGTGTTACTTTGTATGTTTCCTCTGATAGTTGCTCCTGCAAGTTTTCTTTATTCTTATGAGCATCATTGCTAACCATCATCATATATTTTTATTATATCACTAGAACCTCCCCTCTACGTTCTTATGTTTTTGCATAATTCTGGTTGGTGAGTATACCGTAATGTGGTGTCAAGGGATAGTCGCCAAATATTTAAACGGACTGACTTGAATTATAAAGGTAGCAGTGGAAAACAGCAAACAGAGTATGACGACTATATTACATATCTCCGTGATACTATTGACTAATACTCTGCCTCGTAACCAGCTACTTGAGCACCCTTTTGAGCCGTCCCATCATTCCTTTTGCCCTCTCTTGTGCTGTTTTTACATAGTGTTCAATATCTTCTATTTTTTGTATTGCGCCATTTGCAACTTCGTAGCATGATCCAATTTCTAATCCTTCAAGAAACCAACGGTTGTGTGAAACCAACAATACGATGCCGGTGTATTTTTTTAACATTTCTTTGAGAGCGGTTACTGCTTCCATGTCCAGATGATTGGTCGGTTCATCTAGTATCAAGACATTTACTCCGAGCGCGATGAATACCGCGAATAGCAGTCGTGCGCGCATACCGGAAGAGAGTCCTCCTACTTTTTGTTGCATCATCTGTTCATTGAATCCGGCTTTTTTCAGCATATATATTGTTTCTTCATCGTTTTTGTTGGTTTGTGTTGTGAAAAAATGTGTTGCTTTTTCATCTCTGCTCGCCCGTTCGTGTTGTTGTAGTAAATCACCTACTATAACTCCTTCAGTTTTGGTAACAGCTCCGCTTACCGGCGGTATCGTGCCGGTTATTGTTTTTAAGATGGTGCTTTTTCCTTCA
Source organism: Minisyncoccota bacterium (assembly GCA_963668425.1). Lineage (GTDB taxonomy): Bacteria > Patescibacteriota > Minisyncoccia > Phycocordibacterales > JABAAK01 > JAPPJI01. The sequence goes on from OY764332.1 coordinate 284,497, forward strand.
CCATTCATTCCCATCAGGCATATCCTGTCTCCCATCTTTAGAGTCAGCGATGTTGGAGATAGTGTGATCCCGTCTGTATACCCCGCAACTACTTCATCAAGTACTATTTCAATATCTCCCTCTGACTGTCGCGCCTCTAAGGTAAGCGTGAATGGCTCTTCCTCAAATGGCTTCTCTACTGCTTTCATTCTTTCAACGCGTCGCTTCATCACTTTTGCCCGTCGTTGACTTGCCGATGCTTTGTCCATTCCTGCTCGCGCGATATATTTATCGCTGTCAGATAACTCAAGCGCATCTCCTCTTTCAACCTGTTTTGCTGCCGTTTTGCTTGATTTTTCAATTCGTTCTATCTCCTCTGTGTATCGTGCATGCTCTTTCATCTGTCGATCAAATTCTTTCTTTTTTCGCTCTAAATAGTCGCCGTAGGTACCACGCTCCATGGTAAGTGAGCCGTTTTTTAATTCAAGTACTCGGTTGGTAATATTGTTCAAAAATACTAAATCATGGGAGATACTAATCATTGCTTTTTTTGATTCTGCGAGAAATGCTTCCAGCCATAGTAGTGCTGGGATGTCAAGGTTGTTTGTTGGCTCGTCTAATAAAAGAATGTCAGATGGCTCTAGCAGGAAGCGTGTGAGTACTATCTTGGTCTGTTGTCCCCCGCTCATTTTTGAAAGTTGCTGCGCGGCAATTTGCTGTGATACCCCTAACCCTTCCAAGATAGGAAAGAATTGATGTGGTTTGAGGTCGGTGCCGTTCTGTATGTATGCCACCCCTGTTTGGCTGTCTTTTACCACCATCTCTTGTGGTAGATATGCTATTGATCGACCGCTTGTTATAGCTACCTCTCCGTTATCCGGCTCAATAAGCCCTGCAATAATCTTCATTATAGTGCTTTTCCCCGCTCCGTTTCTTCCTACTAACGCAACTTTATGTCCTTCATCAAGCGTGAATGAGATATCACTAAAAATTTGCTCTCCGCCGAAACGTTTTTCAATTTTTTGTACTGACAGTAACATAATACGTACTATACCATTTTGAAATGATTGTTCGTACCATTACTCTTTGAACAGGGCTTGCTTTTATTCGCCAATAATTGATTTCTCCTGTATTATAAGGAGTATATGAAACATCTTGTGATTGTTGAGTCCCCTACAAAAGTTAAAACTATACAGCAATATCTCGGCAAGGACTATGCTGTTATTGCATCAGTTGGTCATATTCGTGACCTGCCGAAGAGTGAAAAAGATGCTGTAGACATTGAAGGCGGATTTGCGCCAAAATATATCATTAGCGCTGATAAGAAAAAGGTGGTGAATGCTATTGTGAAGCAGGCGGATGCTGCTGATCATGTTATCCTTGCCACCGACCCTGACCGCGAAGGGGAGGCAATCGCTTGGCACATTCAACAGGCAGCAAAGCTTAAAGACCCTGACCGCATTGTTTTTAATGAAATTACTAAGGATGCGGTACAGGAAGCATTGCGACATCCACGCAAAATAGATGAGTCATTGCGCAAGTCGCAGGAAGCTCGTCGCGTGCTGGATCGTCTTTTCGGATACACTCTCAGCAAGCTCATTTGGACAAAGGTGCGCTATGGTCTTTCGGCGGGACGTGTGCAGTCCCCCGCTCTTCGTATTTTGCTGGAACGTGAGCGTGAGATTAGAAAATTTAAGCCGGTTACGTATTGGGAACTGGGAAGTGTTTTTAAGCGAGATGACGGCACTGAACATATTGCTGAATGTGAGAAGATCTTTGAGGATAAGAAAGAGGTTGCCGCTATCCTTGCACAAGCAAAAAAATCTCGCTGGACAGTTGCTGATATACAGGAGAAGACACAAAAACGAAACCCGCGTGCGCCGTTTACCACCTCAACCCTGCAGCAGGCGGCAAATACGGTATACGGCTGGTCTCCTTCTAATACTATGCGTGTTGCCCAAAAATTATATGAAGCAGGGCAGATCACGTACATGCGCACGGACTCAACCAATCTTTCTAAGACCGCGCACGCTGCTATTAAAAAACGTATTGTGAATGAGTATGGTGACAGGTATTATAAACAGACCTTTTACAAGACAAAGAGTAAGGCGGCACAGGAAGCACATGAGGCGATCCGACCGACTAACCTTACTAACCTGTTCTGTGGTGTTACTAAGGAGCAAAAAGTGCTTTACGAACTTATTTTCAGAAGGACTGTTGCTAGTCAGATGATCCCTGCGGAGATGCTTCGCACTGTTGTGTCATTTCAGGCGGATGCCATACCGTTGTTTTTGATTCGTGGTGTTACTATTAAAGAAGAGGGGTGGTTTAAGGCAGATCCGCACGCGGTCGGGCAGGAGGTGCTACTACCTTCTTTTCAAAAAAATGAGCAGGTTATTTGTACTGATATTCAGTCAATAGAAAAACAAACATCTCCGCCGCCACGTTACTCGGAAGCTGGTTTGGTGAAAGAGCTGGAGGCGCGTGGTATCGGTAGACCTTCTACCTATGCCTCCACTATCCAAACACTTGTGAGCCGGCAGTATGTTGAGAAGGAGCAGCGGGCGTTGATGCCGACTGATCTTGGTGATGTAGTGAGTAGTTTTGTGGAGCGAAACTTTGAAACCTATATCAGTGATTCGTTCACTGCTGATATGGAACAAATACTTGATGACATTGCCTCTGGTACTAAAGAGTATGAAAGCACACTTACTGATTTTTACTTTCCATTTCGTGATGCAGTGGAAGCAAAGAAAGATGTGCCAAAATTGACCTCTCTTGGTCCAGCGCCAAAAGATTTTCCCTGTCCGGTTTGTGATGCACCGATGGAGTTTAAGCTTTCAAAGACCGGCACTTTTATGAGCTGTACAAAGTTTCCTGAGTGCCAAGGGGGGCGCACTAAAGAAGGTGAGGAGATTAAACCACCAACACCGATTGGCAAGCCGTGCCCTGAGTGTGGAGAGCCGCTGGTATCCCGTACTGGACGATTTGGTGACTTTGTCAGCTGTCAATCGTATCCCAAGTGCAAACATATTGAAGAAGATCCTGAGGAGAAGAAGCGTCGTGATACTGGTGTGCAATGTAATACATGCAAACAGGGGACTATTATAGAGCGACAAGGTCGTTTCGGTCCGTTTTGGGGATGTTCAGAATACCCAAAATGCAAGAATACCATGCGCGCAAAACCTACTGGAGACAAGTGTCCGGAATGTGGCGCGCTTATGATGGAGGGCACTAAAACTATTCCCGATCGTTGCTCTGTTAAAACTTGTCCGATGCATAATCCTCACAAGTTGGATAAGTAACTTGCGTGCTTCTTCACAGTATGTGCTACACTGGCAGTGAAAGTTGTTGAGGAGGTGTTTTAATTGGCTTTGACCTTATTGGTTGTTTCTGTTGTTTATTATATTTTGTGTCGATCTCTTAATTGACGTTGCAAAAAAGAGTAGGGGGAGGTATGCTGGTTATCACTGTTTCTATAGCAACAGTTTGTTTTATTGTAATCGTATCGCAAGTGCTATACAAGGTGCGGAACAGGTGGAACAAAAAGTTTGTAAAAAAGAGAGTTGGTAAACTGAAAAACAAAAGCCCCAAGTAAGGGGCTTTTCATTGTGTGTATGTGTTTGATGCAAGGTGCCGACTATACCTACACTTTACATTTACTACCATTATGAAAAAAGCCACCTTTTTGTTGGTGGCTTTTTGTGTTAGTGTGTAGAACATTGTCCTCTTGATTGTAAATACGACCTAATGGGACTTGTAGTATCTCCCCCCTGTCCTTGCCTCCTGGCGCTTCTGGCGTAACAGCAACAACTGAAATGCGTAGATTCGGTTGCTAATAGATGTCTTTTCTGACTCAATCTCATACGGTGTCTTTCCCATATCTAACTCAACAGCCACAAGTAGCGACTGCAATCTGGCTATTTCCGCCTCCAAGTCAGTAATGACATACCTGGCGCTGTTCTTTTCAGCAATTGTATTTGTCTTGACTGTTGTAACACCACAGCCAGAAACCAAAATGACGATTAGCACTGCCAATGGCAGAAAAATGTACCGCATTTTTTTCACCTCCATTAAAGAGATTACTATGGAACATTGACTGTTTTTATTGTACCACATAATGCGTCGTGAACACACTACTATTTGTTGCCGTCTATACTACACCGCCTACAGTGAGTTCCTTGGCACTGAAGCCACTGTCGCGTTTTCTTTGCTATATCCTGTGCGTTATCTTTGTCAGAGCCAACCCAAAGACAGCATGGATTCACACAGCATGTAAATGCATAGTAAAAGATGTGTGTATTATTCCTGCTCTATGACGTTGAATCGTATTTCATTTTTTGAAAATGGTTTGTTTTTGTTCGGTGATAACTCAACACCACGCAATTCAATCTTTTTCAGTCGATCAACTGCTGTTGTGCCGGTGTTTTCTGAGTCATACATTTGTTTTTGTGTGTGTGTTTGTAAATTTTCCAGTTGTGCTTCAACATATGTCTTCTCGTTGTGTGTACTTTTCAATCTTTCTTGTGCCGCACGGTAAACAAAAAATGATTTTTGTAGGTGTAGTATACTCACCGAAGTGAAGAGCAGTAACACAAAACCAAGCCCCCAAAACAAAAACAATTTTTTACCCTTTTTCCTCTTCATGCGCCTATGTAGTAGTATATACTTATAGTAATATGGCTAAAAAAATGAACTATATGAGGCGACAGGCGCATGCGTTGAAGAGTTTGCTGACAAGACGTGTTGATCTGTTTTCTTCTTTGCGGGGCGTATTACCTTCGGTGTTTTTTAAGGAGATTACGTATCTCCCTTACCTCAAAAAAATACCTGTTTTCCTCCTCACTGGTCTTGTTATTGTCTCATTTATTGTTACTTCATTGCCTCATATTTTCCTTGCATAGAGGTGCTGTTTGAAAAAATAAACAGGCATACCGTGGTATGCCTGTCTTTGAGATGTGAGGCGCTTATTCTATAACGTTGTATGGCTCACCCACCTCGTAAGGTATGCTTAATGTGTTTGATGAGATCTCATAGTCACCAATTTCTGTCATCAAAACTGCTGCTATGGTGATTTCACTGGATCCTCCTGGGACATATTTTCCAAAGTATATACTCCAAACACTTTTCATGTTCCCTTTACTTGACCACGTTGCCCATTGGGTATACGTGGCATCATTGACACTTGTTCTATGCTTCAGCCCAAGGGTTCTTCTTGACTCATCGGATCTTTCAAAATAGATATCAATTCCGTCTGTGTATTCATTGATTGCAAATCCATGAATACCGGGGGCTGGGATTTTTTTGAATTCTTCTACATGCTCTCCCAGAGTGTACTCTGGGGATGTCCAGTAGAAATCATACACTAATCCTGACTTAATGTCATTGACATTAGCCACAGCAAGATAAAAGCGTTTTATTTTCTCACCCTTGGAGAACCACTCTGGCTCCCTCTGAATCAAGGTACCGCCCTGTGCTGTCAGAATGACAATCTCTGGGTTTCCGGACTCATCGGCGAAACGCTCCATCATATCCACTGTTCCCATGTGTTCAGGGATCATAAGCTGGTCGCTCTCATAGATATGCGACCTTTCTATATGTGTCATGAAAACATCCTGAACCGGGTTGGAAACTCCATCACACCCAATAACAATAATGGTTGCGAGAAACATAATTCCTAATGCAATGTGCTCAAAGATACGTATATTCTTCATTTCTATCTCCTTAAGAATATGGCACTATTGTGCCGCTAGGGTTAGTAAAAAGGTACGTGCAGAATTATTTTTATACACCCCTTTAAACTGTAAAGGTTACCATTACTATACCGTTCAAACTCATATGAGTCAACTCTCTCTCTAACATATCTTGTAAAATAAGGTTTTTTTGGAAAATATTCATTAATGAGTAAGATGCTGATCTTGCTGATACGGTGTGTTTTCTAAGGTGGTTTGTTATGGATATATGGTGTTTTTCTCGTTTAGTATGCGTACGCATTCGTTACTATCTACTACTTGTTTTTTGTCATCCATCTCAAGGGTTACTGTGTTATCTGCGACTTCTTTTTTTCCGATAACCACCCGAGTTGGAACTTTTTCTGCGTGTGCTCGTGCGATTTTTTTGCCAATGCTTTCATTTCGCTTGTCAATTGCCGCGCGCAATCCTGCGGTGCGTAGTGTATCTACTACTTTTTGTGCATACTGATGCTCATCTGCACCGATTGGTAGTACTAGTACCTGTACTGGGCATAGAAAGAACGGAAAGTTTCCGGCAAAATGCTCTATCATGATACTCAAGAACCGTTCTAATGATCCAGAAATGGCACGATGTATCATTACTGGTGTTTTCTTTTTGCCATCAGAATCGGTATATGTTAATCCAAACCTCTCAGGCATTACAAAATCAAGCTGCACTGTTGCTAGTTGTCGTTTTCTTCCGAGCGAATCACGAAAATGAAAATCAATTTTCGGTCCGTAGAATGCTGCTTCGCCTTTTTCAACGGCATAGGTTACTTTTGCCTCCCGCAATGCACTCTCTAGCACTTTTTCTGCCTGATCCCATATTGCATCAGCACCGAGATACTTTGTTTTATCTTCACCACGCACTGACAGGAACACCTCACAATCATCTCCTTTGAAAAATCCAAGTGCGGTATAGAATTCAATGATGAGAGCGATGGTTTGAGATACCTCTTCGGCGATTTGATCTTTTGTGCAAAAAATATGCCCATCATCCTGGGTGATACTTAACACTCGTGACAAGCCGAGTAGCTCACCTTTCTGTTCGTCACGATACACGGTAGTAAACTCTGCGTATCGTACTGGTAGGTCGTGATAACTTTTTGGTGTTGACGCATATATTTGTGTATGATGTGGGCAATTCATTGGCTTCATCACAAACTCTTCGTTTTTTCCGCGCACTTTAAATAATTCATCTTCAAATTTTTCCCAATGCCCTGATGTTTTGTAAAGATCGGGTTTTGCTATGTGTGGTATCCATACTTTTTCATACCCATATTTGTCCAGCAATTGTGATAGTGCATTTTCAAGTGCGGCTCGTAGTGCCGCACCCTTTGGGGTGAATAATGGCAACCCCGCCCCGACCAATGGTGAGAAAGAAAATAGCCCTAACTCTTTACCAATTTTTCGATGATCCCGCTCTTTTGCCATCTCTAACATTGCCTTGTGTGCGTCCAGTTCTTTCTTGGAGTCAAATGCCAGACCATATATTCGTGTTACCATCTTGTTTTTCTCATCACCCCTCCAATATGCCCCTGCGACGGCATTGAGGGTAAACCCATCCAGCGCTACCTCTTTCATGTCTTTTACATGTCCGCCGCCACAAAGATCAATGAATTCACCTGATTGATATAGGGTGATTTCCTGTCCTTCGTTGGCAAATTGCTCAATGAGTTCGCTTTTATAAGGGTTGTCTTTGAAGTGCGCCAATGCTTCCTTTTTTGATACAACCTTTTTTTCAAAAGACGACCACTCTTTTACTAATTCTCGCATTTTTTTTTCTATCGTCGGCAAATCATCGGTAGATATTGTCGTCGGTATTTCCGCATCGTAGTAAAATCCATCATCTATTGCGGGTCCAATGGCTAATTTTGTGTCAGGATAGAGCGCAATCAGTGATGCGCCGAGTAGATGTGCTAATGAATGTCGTTTTCGCACCAATGCATCATCTTTGCTGTTCATATAGTTTAGCATACCACATTTCAAAAAATGACTTTTGCTTTTTTTATGTAAACATCGCCTTAGATCTTTTTCTCTTATGTCGTGCGGTAGCGAAGCGGTGTGCTTCGGCATTTGCCGTGATAATTTCTTTTTCATGTGCTTGCGTATACTCTGTTGGACCAAGAACCTCTCTTGGTGTGTGTTTTTCTGTTTTTACTACCGACACAACTGGAATCTGTATTTCATTACCTTTTAGTACCGCTTCAGCGGCAGTGATGTGCGTTTTCCCTCCATCAACAACAATAAGGTTTGGCATTTTCCATTCTGGATGCCCAAGTCGTCGTGATAGTATTTCTCGTAGCGCTCCGACATCATCACCTTCTGTTGCATTGCGTACTGTAAAAACTCTATATTCGCTCGGTGTTGTTTCGCCATCAACAAGCACCACCATCGCTCCGACGGTCTGTGTTCCTGCTGTGTGTGCGATGTCATATGCTTCTATTCGAAATGACGTGTTGTTATTTTCTGTTTCTGTGTTGTCTTTTTTTAAGAGTGAGACATCCTGTATGTGCTGTAGTGCGAATATGCGTTTCCTTATACTTTCTGCCTCTTCAAATTCTTGCTTTTGCGCATATTGCTTCATATCTTTCTCCAACATTCTGATTAATTGCTTTTTTTTGCCGCCTAAAAACAAACGTATCTCCCTTATCCGTTTTTTGTATCCTTCTTTATCCATTGTCCCGTCGCAGACACTGGGGCATAGCCCTATTTGTGCTTGGAAACATTTTTTCTGTTGTTTCTTTCTTTGTGGATTGTATGATGCACACTTGTCATGAAATGGCAGTATTTTACGCAGGATGCGGAGCGCTTCTTTTAGGATCGCACCCTTTGGGAATGGTCCGAAAATATCTGAAAATGTTGCCTCTATTGTCCCCTGCTCTAATTCTCGTCCTCGTATTACTAGTACGCGCGGAAAGTCCTCCTTTGTAATGCCAATAAATTGAAAGCTTTTGTTATCTTTATCAATCACATTAAACGTCGGCTGGTATTTTTTGATCAGATTTGCTTCTAGAATATATGCTTCAAGCACACTGTCGGTTTCTATTGTTTCTATGTGCTTTGTCTGTTTTACCGCCTCTGTTAGTCGCTGGCCTCTGTCAACAGCTAATCTATCAGAAAAATAGCTTCGTACCCTGCTTCGCAAATCAGTTGCTCGTCCCACATACAGCACGATATTTTTTGTGCTGCGAAATATATATACTCCTGGCACTTCTGGCATTGCCTTAAGATTGCTATCTTCCCGCTTCATATAGCTATATAGTACATAGAAAATGGTGGTATTCAGAAGGTGATATTCGGCGACTACATCAACTGCTCTCTCGGAGAGGCATACTTTTCTCTCAGTAATATCTTTTTAATGATCTCTATTACGGTGATATGGTAGAATGCACTGATTGGTATTACCCAGAAAACCCAGGTTGGTACCGGCACCACTTTCAGTACGGCAGCAAGTGGCGGTACCGCAAAGACAATCCCGAGTAGTAGTATGCTGATGACAATAGCGGCAATAAGCCATTTATTGTCAAGCAGATTGGTGGTGAAGATGCTTTTATTCAGTCGCTTGAGTGATATTGCCATAAATACAGAATCAATGGAAACGGTTAAAAACATTACGGTTTGTACTTGTTCGTGTGAGAGAGTGGTGAACTTGTCCAGAAATATGTACATGCCAAATAAAAACAATCCGGTCATGATGGCAATGATGATGATAGAGTGTTTGATATTTTTGCTTATGATATTCCCCTTCGGATCATTTTTCGTATCATATTTTATACTACCTGTATCTCCTTTTTCAAAAGCAAAGGAAAATGCCATAAATGCTTCCTCTATGATGTTTGCCCACAATATTTGTATAGGATGTATCGGCAGTACTGCGGTTGCTAGCAAACCACCTGCTACTAAAATTGCTTCACTGAATGAAGTTGAAAGTAAATAGATTAAAATCTTTTTTAGATTTCCTATAATCTTTTTTCCTTCAAGTATGGATGCGGTGATAGTGGAGAAGGAGTTTTTAAGTAGAATTAGATCGGATGCCTCTTTCGCTACATCAGTCCCTGATGCAACTGCTATACCTATAGATGCTCGGTGCAATGATGGTGCATCATTTACCCCATCGCCGGTCATGGCAACCACTTCCTTTCGGTCTAATAATACCCGCAGTAGGCGTGATTTTTGGTCTGGTGCCATGCGCGCAAATACCCGTACCGTTCTTGCTTTTGCAAACAATTCTTCATCAGATAGACCTTCCACATCCTCTCCAGTGAGTGTTTCTTGTGAGTCACCCGTGCTAATGATGCCTGCCTTCTGAGCAATATGTAGTGCGGTGTATTGGTTGTCGCCAGTTACCATCGTGAGTGTTACGTGTGAGCTGCGAATTTGTCGTATTGCATCTGGTACGTCAGCACGTACTGTATCTTCTAAAGATAGCATTGCCAGAAATGCAATGTTGTGATTATCCTGCTCAACGACTGACTGTGTTTGTTCTTTTGTATCCGCTACATTGTCTGTGCCGGTCTCTATTTTTGCGGAACCGATGGCAATGACCCGTCGCCCCTTCCCTGCTTCTTCAGCAAGTGTTGTTTGTAACTTTTTTCTATCTGTATCTGTTAGTGTCACCACCTTTCCCTGTTTATGTACTCTTTCTGATTGTTTAAGCACCACTTCTGGTGCTCCAATTATGTAATAATACTGTTCTCCGCTTTGTTCTTTGGTGATTGCACAGGAGTATTTTTTTATGGAAGTAAACGGTACATATGCGACTCGTTTATCTCGACTTGGTGTTTCTGTGCACACTGCTTCGCATGCCCGCACTAATGCCTGCTCAATAGCTGTTCCACTGAATACAATTTCATCTGAATCTGTATCTTCATGGCTGTGTTTGCGGTCAAGGCGTCTGCCATCTGTGGTCAAAAAGGCATTGTGTACAATACCCCGTCCGAATGATGAAATTGTCTCATCCGAAACCTCCTCTCGCTTGTCGGCGTAGAGTATTTCGGCGAGTACCATGTTTCCATTTGTCAGTGTGCCGGTCTTGTCCATCAATATCCACGATGTTCCGCCGAGTGTTTCAGCTGCGAGCATGTTTCGTACTAATCCGTTGTTTTGCAGTACTGAGCGCATTCCTAGTACCAGCACTACTGTAATTGCTGCTGGTAAGCCGGATGGAATGCCGGCAATTGCAACGGCGATCGCGGTAATTATTACTTCGTTAATCTCTATACCCTTCAGCACTCCTATCACAATGATACCTACCACCGCTAAAACTACCAACCCCATGATCCATTGCGCTAATTTTTGGATTTGCTGTTGGAGCGGTGTCTTTGCCTCTTCTTCGTATAATTCTTTTGCTATGTTGCCGACTGCAGTTCGCTCGCCAGTATTTACCACAATACCACTGCCGTTGCCGGTAATCACTGTCGTCCCCTTCCACGCCATATTTGTTTGCTCCGCGAGCATTTTTTTGTTGGCAAGTGTGATGACCTGCTTATTTATCGGCGCCCACTCTCCGGTGAGTATTGATTCATTGATTTGTAAATTATTTTCGCTCAATATTCGTATGTCAGCGGGGATTTTTGATCCGGCTTTAAAGAATACAATGTCTCCTGGTACCAGGTTGTTTGCTGCAATTTCTATTTGCTTTCCGTCACGCAATACTGATGCATATTGCCGATCTATCTTTCGCAGCTGCTCAAATGCTCGTGATACTTTGCCTTCCTGCAAAAAGGCGATTGTTACGTTGATAATCAATACCGCTAGAATGATATATGCATCTGCCGCAAAATCAATGATATATAGCACGACGCTTGCTAGTAGTAAAATTGAGACGATTGGATTTTTGATTTGTGCTATAATTCGTCGTAGTCGCACAAAATACTTCTTACGTTGAATTTTATTTTGACCGTATGTTTCTAGTCGTGTGTTTACCTCCTGTTGTGTTAGCCCTTTTTTAGAGGATTTAAATGTTTTCAACACCTCACCTTCTGAGTATTCGGAAAAATGCCCAGCTTGTGAAGAAATATCTTTACCTGTATGTAATACTGGTTCCACTTTAAGTAGTATACAATACATGTTGCTTGGTAACGGGGTATACTACTGATACACTAATGTTGTGGTGTGTGGGAGAGGTGGCTGAGCGGTCGAAGGCGCTCCCCTGCTAAGGGAGTAGGGGGTTTAATAGCCCCCTCGAGGGTTCGAATCCCTCCCTCTCCGCAGGTAAAAATATTGGTTTTTAAAAAAAGAAGAAGAAAGGAGGGGGAGTAGCGTGCATAGTAATGCACGCTACGTTGGGATTCGAAAGGCGGAGGCGGTCTACGATTTTGCGAAGCAGGGCGAAGCAAAATTGTCGCCGAGCCCGGGCAGGAAGTTCTTAGTGAGCGATAGCGAGCTTAGAAACTTGACGCCGAATCCCTCCCTCTCCGCAGGTAAAAAATAGTAGTTTTTAAAAAGGAGAGGGAGTAGTGTGCATAGTAATGCACACTACGTTGGGATTTGAAAGGCGGAGGCGGTCTACGATTTTGCGAAGCAGGGCGAAGCAAAATTGTCGCCGAGCCCGGGCAGGAAGTTCTTAGTGAGCGATAGCGAGCTTAGAAACTTGACGCCGAATCCCTCCCTCTCCGCAGGTAAAAAATATTGGTTTTTAAAAAAGGATGGGGAGTAAGGAGGGGGAGTAGTGTGCATAGTAATGCACGCTACGTTGGGATTTGATATACCCTGTTATAACTCAGATACAAGATGTAGTGCTTCCTGTGCGTGTCCTTGTGCTTGCACACTCTTCCAGTGTTTTACTACTACACCGCTTTCATCTATTAGCACTGTGCTACGGATAATACCCATGGATTTTTTGCCGAATTTGTTTTTTTCTCCCCATGCGCCGTATGCTTCAAGCATTTTGCCATCTTCATCACTTAATAAATCAATGCTGAGTCCGTGCTTACTACAAAACTGTTTGTGTGATTCAACGGTATCTTTGGAGATACCAAATATACTAGTGTTGTACTTTTCAAATTCTTCACGTAATGCTGAAAACTCCAACCCTTCGGTTGTACATCCGGGAGTATCGTCTTTTGGATAAAAATATAACACCGCTCGCTTCCCTACTAAGTTGGTAAGTGACACCATCTCTCCGTTTTGATTTCTTACTGAAAATGTTGGTGCCCTTTCGCCTTCTGTGATCATTGATGAAAGTGTAGCATATTTTCTTGTGCATGTTTGTTGTGCTTGCATGAGAGGTATTTTTACCCTTTATAATGAGGTTATGTTGCTTTTTAATCATAAGACACTTGCCCGTCGCATTGTTTTGATTGTGTCTGTTGTTCTTGTTGTGTTTGCTTACTTGACTGATGCCCAGGTGCAGGATGGTGTACACACCCTTGGTTCAACCTCCCCTCCTTCCTACCCTAGCCACACTTCTGTCTCCTGCAGCGACAATGAGTGCGGTTGCAGTTCACAATCACCATATTGTGCTAGCAGTAGCGTAAAAAAGAGATGTTACTGTACAACACGAAATGGCTCATGTGTAAAGGCGTGGAGTACAATATCTTGTTCTAACGGCTGTTCAGATGGCAGGTGTAAATCTCGACCTTCTACTCCTACCTACTCCTCTCCTTCTTACTCTTCTCCTTCCTATCCTAGCTACACTTCGGCCTCCTGCACTACCGCACCACAGCCATCGCTTTTTTCCACTCGCCCACAAAGCACCGGAGCGGTTGCTGACTTTGGTTTCACCAACATCGCGCTATACGACTACCAATCAAAGATTACCACTTCCAGTACCTGTGCTGGTGGCTCCTACGCTACACAAACAACCCGATCCAAGAGCTATAGCGGTCTCACCAACGGTAGTACCTACTATGTTTGTCTCAGGCGCAAGAACAAGAGCGGTTCCTGCAACGACTGGTCTACGTATCGTAGCGTAAGTGTTGTACCGAGTCGAACCTGTGCCTATCGTGCTGCTTCTTGGTATCCTGCTCCATCTTGTGCAAGTGCTTCTTCTGTTGCCTGTGGTACTGCTATACCTAACACCACCTCTGACAACTGCCGTAGTGGAACAGATACTGACTGTTCTGCTATAAGTTGTAGTGGTAATGCACCTACCAGAACCTGTACTGGTACCGGTACAGCATGTACCGCAGGGCAAACATGCTCTGGAGGGAGATGTGTTACCTCCTGCACTACCGCACCACCAACATTTACCATAACTGAAGGTAACACAACACTGAGAGCAACCTTTACATTGGACACGAGAAACTATGATTACGATCGGGCGATAAGTAGTTCTTCTTCAACCTGTGCTGGTAGTACCTGGAGAATTGAAAGTAATGGCTACCAAAACTACAGTAACCTTACCAACGACACCACCTACTATGTCTGTCTCAGACGCAGAAACAATAGTGGTTCCTGTATCAGTTGGTCATCTTCTCGTGTAGTCAGTGGTACACCTTCTGCTCCTTCCTCTCCTCCTTCCTATCCTAGCTACACTTCTGTCTCTTGCAGCGACAATGAATGCGGTTGCGATTCACAATCACCATGGTGTGCTAGCAGTAGCGTGAAAAAGAGATGTTACTGTACAACACGAAGTGGCTCATGTGTAAAGGCATGGAGTACAATATCTTGTTCTAACGGTTGTTCAGGTGGTAGGTGTAAATCTCGACCTTCTTCTCCTTCTGGCTCTTCGTGTACTGCTGTTAACGGAGGATGGTCTACTTGGAGTTACTGTAGGTGTACTCCCAGTACCTCTGATGCTTCTACTGTAGGTGAGCAGACTCGTCGCTGTAACAATCCTTCTCCTTCTTGTGGTGGATCCTCATGTTCAGGTCGCTCTTATCGCAGTTGTAATACTTCAGGGTGTGCTGTCCCTTTTAGAAGATGTAGTAGCTGTGTAGGAGGGACAACTACATGTTCAGGCAATAAAGTCGTATCTTCGGGTTGGAAGAGTGCATATGATAATTCGGACTGTGGAGGTTGTGGGAAGAGTACTACCTGCTCTAACGGTTGTTCAGGTGGCAGTTGTAAATTGGGCTCCTGTAAGACTGGACACGTCCTGGATAACGGTGCCTGTTGGTCTTCATGGAGTTACTGTGCTTGCACTTCCGACAAATCTGATTCTGCTACAAGTGGTGTACGGTACCGTCACTGTCGCAGTGGTGCTTGCCAGGGATCCCAAACTAAATCCTGTACTGTCTCAGGAGGGCTGTGTTCTACTTCCACTTCTCCTTCTAACACCGGAATCTGGTCTGATTGGTCTCGTTGTGGGTGTACCTATGATAAAAGTGATTCTGCTACAAGTGGTGTACGGTCCCGTACTTGTATTGGTGGTCGTTCTTGCGTTGGTGATACTTATGAATATTGTACCACCTCAGGGTGTGCTGTCTCTTCTTCTCCCACCTACTCTTCTCCTACCTATTCTACCTCTGGTTCCTGTAGGAGTAACAGTGATTGTGGCGGTGATACGTGCTCTGGAGGAGTGTGTTGGGTTTGTGTAAAGTGCAATACATGTACACATGGGTACGATTGTACACGGAAGTCTGGGTCATCATCTCCTTCCTACTCTTCTCCTTCCTATTCTCCAACGTATTCACCAACATACTCCCCTACGTATTCTCCAACGTATTCACCAACCTACTCCTCTCCTACCTATCCTTCTTACTCTTCTTCTTGTTGTCATTGGCATAGGGGAGGGATAACAAGATCATGCTCTTCTACTAGGTCGTCCGAACACAACCACCCAGGTAGTGGACGTTCGGATTGTAATCACGTAAGCCACAACAATCTCACCTCCCCTCCTTCCTATCCTTCTTACTCCTCTCCTACCTACTCCTCTCCTACCTACTCTTCTCCTACCTACTCTTCTCCTTCCTATCCTTCCTATTCTCCTAGTTCCTGTAGCAGTAACAGTGATTGTAGTGATATATGCTCTAGCGGGGTGTGTTGGGCTTGTACAAAGTGCAGTACATGTACACATGGGTGGGATTGTAAACGGGAGTGACAATGGGATGCATAGGGGGTGGGTGGACATTGGGGTATCGAGGTATAAGTGCTTCCGTTCCTTGTTCTTGTTAAGGACATATTGTGGTTTTTGTGATTGATATACTTGTAGTATTTTATTAAAAGTTTTACCACTTAGAAGGTGATACTTAAGAATGTTGTGGCTGTATTGCTTTGAAAAAAAGAACTGTCCAGCGTGGCGTTGTTCGTTTTTGTTGTGCTTGCATGAGAGGTACTTAGTGGTGGTGTACAATTTAGTCATCTCCCCGTAGTTTAACGGATAGAACGCGGGCTTGCGGAGCTCGAAATGTAGGTTCGATTCCTGCCGGGGAGGCAAGATGGGGTTATAGTTATTTTTTACCTGCGGAGAGGGAGGGATTCGGCGTCAAGTTTCTAAGCTCGCTATCGCTCACTAAGAACTTCCTGCCCGGGCTCGGCGACAATTTTGCTTCGCCCTGCTTCGCAAAATCGTAGACCGCCTCCGCCTTTCGAATCCCAACGTAGCGTGCATTACTATGCACGCTACTCCCCCTCCTTTCTTCTTCTTTTTTTAAAAACCAATATTTTTACCTGCGGAGAGGGAGGGATTCGGCGTCAAGTTTCTAAGCTCGCTATCGCTCACTAAGAACTTCCTGCCCGGGCTCGGCGACAATTTTGCTTCGCCCTGCTTCGCAAAATCGTAGACCGCCTCCGCCTTTCGAATCCCAACGTAGCGTGCATTACTATGCACGCTACTCCCCCTCCTTTCTTCTTCTTTTTTTAAAAACCAATATTTTTACCTGCGGAGAGGGAGGGATTCGAACCCTCGATACGAGTTTGAAATCGTATACCAGTTTTCGAGACCGGCGCTTTCAACCACTCAGCCACCCCTCCAGTGTGTATGATAGCGTACTTGATTATTGCTTTTCTTGTTTTTCTGTGGCGATTTTCTCTAATGATTGTATTACTGCTTCGTTGGTGAGTAGTGAGGTGACATAGGTGTGGATTTGGTCATCATCCATATCGGTTTGTTTTTTCTTGAAGCGCTCAACCTCTTTTTGCACTTCATCTATGTTAGCGTGTATGTTTTCTTGTGTGCTTACGGCATTCATGATGAGTTGTATTTTTGCTCGTTTCCTTGCATCATCCCGCAACTGTTCCCATAACTTCCCTTCTGACATGTTTTGTGCTTTGAGGTATTCCTCTATTGTGGTATTAAAATGGCTTGCTTGTGATTTCATTTCTTCATATGCTCGCTTACTCTCCTCTTCAATCATTATCTCCGGTATAGTGATGGTAGTATTCTCCGCAATGGTATCTATTATTTTTTGTCGAAATAGTGCCCGTGCTTGCAGTGCTTTTTCCTGTGTTATGGATTCCTGTATTCCTTTTTTAAAGCTTTCTATGTCTTTATGCTGTTGCGATATCTCTTGTATATATATATCGGTGAGCTCTGGCAAATCGTCTTCGTCTTTTGGAAAATCTTTTTCTGGGTGTGCTTTTTTATATAATCCCTTTCGTACATCCAGTAATACCTGTTGCACTTCGTCATCGGTCGCACTTTTCGGCTCTTCTGGCTTTTCTATTTTCTGTAAGAGATCTTTATACTCTGGCAGGGTTACTTCTGGCATTACATAGAATTGAATTTGAAATGAAACATTACCCTTGTCAGCAATACTTGTTATTTGGAGTTGTGGCTGCCCTAGCGGCACCACTCCCTCTCCTGCTACTATTTCGGCAAAGTGTTTTGTTATTACTTCTTGCGCGCCTTGTCGCCAAACCTCCAGCGACCCAACTTCTCGCTCTACAACTTCTGTCGGAGCGGTTCCTTCTCTGAATCCATCTATTTTTTTATTTTTTCCGATTTTTTGCAATACTTCACTATATACTTTGCTGATCATGTCTTTCGGCACCACACCTTCAATTTTGGTGTGTGCTTTTTTGCTGTCTTTTTGTGTTTGTATTGAAAATTGTTCTTGTGTAGTCATGATGTTTTATTCTTCCCTGATTGGTAAAATTTCCATTTCAAGTTTTTTCAGTTTTTCTTGATTTTTTTCCCCTGACTGTAGTAATGTATCTATTATTCTCACTGCCTCGTCATTGGTCAGATTTTCATAGAGTATGGTGCCTTGTGGTGCTATGTCCTTGTTTCCCGGTAATCCTTCTACCACAATACTTTTCTGTGCTCGTTCATCTCTTGTCTCTCTACTATCACTGAGAATTTTCTTTATTGCATTATATGCCATTGCGACAATGATCAATACTATCAATATCATTGCGAAAATCGCACCATATGTTGAGCTGTTTTTCTGGCTACCCTCCATAATCGCACGATACACTGTTCTGTTAGTTTGTGCAACCACGCACTACCCTAACCCCACTTAACGATTTTGTGTTATTGAGTTTATCTTGGTGTAGAGTAGTGCTATCTCTTTTCTTAGTGCGTATGACTCCTCCTGTATTTCATTCAGATCACTAATAATACCCTTTCTGTTGATGTGATGGAGTAGCCACTCAGTAAATGAAGTGTAGAGATTATACTTTTCAACTACCGCATAGCTAAGGGTCGCATCGTTTTCTATGTGTGGGAAAATTGCTATTTTTAACCTCTCTGCTTCAGTATTATGTTGATCTATCTCCTCTCGGTAGCCATTTTCCAGTTTTTTGGGAAATTTCTCAATAAGGGTATATAGTATTTGTGTTAATTCGTTGTTTTCTCTTATTCCCTGCGCGATTCGTACTCGGTATTCGTCAACATCCTGTATGTAATTATATGCACCTTCCGGCACTTGTTTTCTCACCTTCCCAAAGAGTGATGAGAGTAATACGTTGTAATCCTTTTCTGCTATAGATATAATCAGTTGACTATCTGTTACACGTGTTTCTGCGGCAACGTGCCAGAGCGGAAATGATACTGCTACAATGCACAATAGTATTGTTATTAATAGCACTAATGCATCAGCTTTACCACCGCTTTTTCTTGTTCCAAGATTTTCATCAATACTATTGTTCTGTGGTGTAAAATACATATGTTAATCTTGCTTATTGAATTTTTCTTTGTACATCCTACGTGACCGCTCAAATGCTTCTTTTGCTTCTTTTGCTGTGCCAACACCCTGTATTTCTACTGCCTTGTTTTGAATCTTTTTGTAGGTTTCAAAGAAGTGTTGTATCTCTTTTATTGTGTGTTTGTTCACATCATTAATATCTTGCACTTCACTAAAGCGTGGATCATTTGCTGGCACGCTGAGAATCTTATCGTCGCTTTCTCCATCATCTATCATTTTGAAAATGCCAACTGGTCGCACAGGAACGAGAATACCGGGATATAGCGGGTAGGTAGTAATGACAGCAATATCCAGTGCGTCGTCGTCGTCCCATAAGGTTTGTGGGACAAATCCATAGTCAACTGGATAATCTTGAGCGGTATGCATCGCACGATCAAGTGCAATGATGCCTGTCTCTTTGTCTATCTCATATTTGTTCTTTGATCCACATGGTATCTCTATAATGGCGTGCATTACATCGGCATTACCGGGATCAATATCGTGTAATAAATTCATACACACTTATATTTACTCTTCCATTGTACCCTAAAAAATATATTGTGCAAGCGGGTCATTCTCTTGCCTCTTTGGTATTTTTTTATCCATATTTTTGACTTTTTTTTCTTATGTGATTTTGTTTTTTGATGCCGCTGCTGGTGTCTACTCTTTATCACTCATCTCTTTTTCAATATCCTTAGTATCTGTTATTTCTTCTGTTTCGGTACGTTCGTTGTCCTTGCTGCCCGTTACTTCTTCCACTTCAGCATGTTCGTTGTCCTTTGTTATTTTTTCGCCTTCGTTATTTTCTCTTCTCTGCTCTTGATTATCTCTTTTAAATATTGTTATCTCTCCTTCTTGTGTTGCTTGTGCTATCTCGGTGCCGTTTGGGTCGGTAATGACAATTTTCCAGCCGGTGAGTTTTGATGCAAGTTTTAGGTTTTGCCCGCCACGTCCGATGGCGACTGGTATTTGATCATCGCTTGTTTTTACTAACGCTCTTTTTTCTTTCTCATTGATATTTACTTCCATTACTTCTGCCGGCAGCAACGCTTCGCCGATAAATTCTGCTATATTACTCGGCCAGTTGATGATGTCAATTTGTTCACCGTTTAGTTCACTCTTTACCGTCATTACTCGCACTCCTCGTTGCCCGACAAATGCTCCTACAGGGTCTACTGACGTACTTTTGCTTTCAACCGCTACTTTAGTGCGGACACCTGGGTCTCGTGCAATTGCTTTTATTTCAAGCACTCCTTCAGTGAGTTCTGGCACTTCTGTTTCAAACAGTCGTATTACAAATCGTTCGTCAGATCGAGATAGTCGCACGAAGCCACCGCTACGTCGCTCGGTGTTTATTGATTGCACAAATGCCCGAATAGTGTCTCCCTGATTAAATCGTTCGCCGCGAATCTGTTCTGAGAATGGTAGTATTGCCACAGTTCTTCCGAGATCTATAAACACGTTCCCTCGTTCAATGCGTTGCACCTGTCCGTGTACCAATTTCCCTTCTTTTCCTTGAAATTCTGTCATCGCCGCCTCTCGTTCTGCTTCGTGTATTTTTTGGGTAATTGCCTGCCGTGCTGACTGTGCTGCAATTCTACCGAAATTAGTTTTTGATTCTAAAGGAAACAAAATTTCTTCGCCCTGTGTGACACCTTGTCGCACTAATTGTGCATCATCTACCATCATATGTCGTTCAGGGTTAAATCGTACCCGCTCTTCACCTTCTTCTTTTGGTGTTTCGTCTTCTGGTAGTATGTGTGCCTCATCCAACACCTGCTTTACCTGAAAAAAATTTGCATCTCCGCTTTCTTGATTGATTCTGCATCGGATGATTTGGTCATTTTTACCGTATTCTCGCTTATATGCTGTTGCGAATGCTATTTCAAGTGCTTCCCATAGGGCATTTTCCGGTAAGTGTCGTGCTTCTGCTATTTGTTGTACAACTGTTTTTATTTCTTTGATGTCAAACATGGTATTTCTTTCTTACTAGTTGCCGATTCTTAATAAAAAATTCCGCCCAAGGCGGAATACTTACATCAGATGTTACAAGTATATCTCTTTTCCCCTGCTGTGTCAACTGACCTTTCCACTGTATCGTTGCATATATGACACTCTTTTTTCTACAATGTTATACTGCTCCTGTGGCAGATATATACTAGAAAATATATTCTGTACGCTTGTCCATTTCGCGAGATATATGCGTAGAGCATATACTCATTTGTTCGTAGCACAAACAAAATAAAAGGTGTTTTCTTTTGTTTGTTTGCTCACTATGCGAGTATAGTTTAGTGGTAGAACGCGGCCTTGCCATGGCTGAGACGGGAGTTCGATTCTCCCTACTCGCACTCTGGAATAATAGATGATGCATCCCTAACAAACCTTTTAATCAATAAAAGCACGCCTTTTGAAAGTGTGAGTAAAATTACATCACACAATCTTTCCGCTCCACTCCTATACCAAAAGGTTTTTTGCCTACTATGAATTTTAGAATTTTATATAAAACCTGAAAAATGGCAAAGGTTGCGTTTATATTTTAATTTGTATCCTGTCTTACCACATAAACATGTCTTTGCTATAGCGTAATAGATCTTGTGTGTCGGTGAATGGGTCTTCTGATCTGAGAATGATTGTTATAATGTGTCCTTCTTGTTTTGGCGATTTGAAAACTGTCGCGAGGTTGCGCTTTGCCCTCAGTGTTGTTCCTGTTTTACCACCCAATACCTGTTCTGCTATCTCTTGGTTGTTTAGTAACCTGTTGGTGGTTTTTATTGGTATTATCCGTCTGGTGTTGCCTGTGGTAATGATGTGATTTGGTTTTTTTAGAATGGCAAATATATCTTTTTTGTTTTCAAGCATGAAATGCAATAGTTTGGTTATATCTGCTGTGGTTGCATAGTTCATTTCTTCACTGCCTACCTCTGGGTCAAGTCCGGTTACATTAGCGAAGTATGTATCATGCATACTCAGCTTGTGTGCTTGTTTGTTCATTTTTTGTATAAAGGTTTCTATGCCCACCACCTCTGCTACTGCTGTGGCGATTTCATTATTTGATTCTATTAATATTGCATGCAGTGCATCATCAAACGTTATTGTTTCTCCTGCGACAAATTTCCCTGATATGCCCTTGCTGTTTAATGCACTCTGATTAATGGTGATGTGGTCATCAGGTTGTAGTGTTTCAGATGCAACCAACGCAGTCATTAGTTTGGTTATACTGGCGATTGGCATTTTTCTTTTTCTGTTTTTTTGTAGTAGTGTATGAACTTCCCCATCTGTGTTTACGAACACTGCTAGGGCGGCATTTGCTGATAGTGCAAGTCCTTCTTTGTCGTCATACTTTGGAGTTGGATATGTGCTGTTTTGCTTTTTTATTGTGATGTCATTAAATCCTTTTTGTTGTTTGTATAATGCTGTTGCAATAGTAACTCCGACAAAGCGCCACTGCCAGGGCTTTGGCTGTTGAGCGATGCTATCTATTTCTTTCGGATAACTCATTACAAATCCATATTTGTGTGCATTTTTTTTCATCCACCTACCGCCGGCACTTTTGTTAAAGCGTTTATCTAGAGCAGTGTATTTGATTGATGCGTCTGTTATGTTGATTGTGGTACCGAGCTGATGTTCTGATTTACCCGGCTCAGCAATGATATCTTCTGGCATTGATCTATCTTTATATTTTGCGCGCCAATATCTATAGAGGTATTGTTGCACTTCGTATTCTCTGTATCCTGATGAGATCGCAAGGTGCACGCCATCTTTTTTTGCTTTTTGAAACATTTGTTTCACACTTGGTATTATGTCTGTGTGCAAACATACAGTGCCGTTTGTTTTTACTTCACTTGCTATATTCTCAAGCATTGGTGGAATATAGTTTGCTGGAAGTGATGTTGTCTGTTCGGTTATCTTTTTTAATGAGAAATCTGGGTATATACTTTTTTGTTCTGGGCAAAGGTGTATTGATAGCACTTTGTTTATTTTATTTTTGGTTGCTTCATCAAGCTTGCCTGTTTTTTGGATATTGTGGATTTCTTGAAATTTTTCTACTGCTGCTCTGGTTGTGTTTCCATAGTACCCTGTTATCTTTTTTTCTGGATAGATATTTTTATCTTGTGCTAGTATTTGTTGTAGTAATATTACACTTGGTCCAGTCATGTTAGGGGATACTATTTGTTTTAATCTGTTTGCCCATCGCTGTGTTTTGATTGCTTCTATTTCAATTTTTGTGATCTGTGCGCGGTCAGTATGACCGTGTGTTTTGAAGTAGTGTGGTGCGTTGTTGACGTATTGTAGAAACAATATTATGATGATGAAAATCGCAATGGTGGTGGTGATGTGTTTTTTGTCTATGTTCTTTTTCATTGTCTTGCAGGTTCAGCGTGCTACATGTTATTGATGTCGTTTGGTTTGATAAGAATAATACACTTTAAGCATTTCATTTTTGTAGTATAGCATTATACTGATGACCATGTTTAAGAAAAAAGTACTTGCCATTGTCTCTAGCATTCCGAGAGGATCGGTGATGACGTACAAGGGGGTTGCTATGTTGGCAGGGTCACCAGATGCGGCACGAGCTGTTGGTCATATTATGGCGAACAACTTTGATCCGTCAGTTCCCTGCCATCGGGTTGTGCGATCTGATGGTAGTGTTGGGGCATATAACCGAGGTGGCATTTCTCAGAAAAAACAACTTTTACATCGTGAGGGTGTACAGATGGAAAATGATTGTGTCGTTCCCCTATCTATTATAAAAAGTGTTTCTATGTGAAACATGTTTCACGTGAAACGTTTTTTTGACTTTTCTATGTGAAACACTTTGGTCGTTTTAATTGAAAAACCTTGATTTCTTGTATAATAATGTGCTCAGAGTGTTTCACGTGAAACGTTTTTGTGCTTTTTTTTGTGAAATGTGTTTCACGTGAAACGTTTTTTTGACTTTTCTATGTGAAACACTTTGGTCATTTTTATTGAAAAACCTTGATTTCTTGTATAATAATGTGCTCAGAGTGTTTCACGTGAAACGTTTTTGTGCTTTTTTTGTGAAATGTGTTTCACGTGAAACGTTTTTTTGACTTTTCTATGTGAAACACTTTGGTCATTTTTATTGAAAAACCTTGATTTCTTGTATAGTAATGTGCTCAGAGTGTTTCACGTGAAACGTTTTTGTGCTTTTTTTTGTGAAATGTGTTTCACGTGAAACGTTTTTTTGACTTTTCTATGTGAAACACTTTGCTGTTTTGTTGTATAATCATTATTTGACGTGTATGTCAAATTATGTTTTAACTGCTCTCTTTTTCTCATTTAGATTGTATAGTGTGTATAACTATGTTTATACTGTGTAAATTTTTTGGAAATATTGGGGAGAAGTATGCTGAAAAGTATTTAAAAAGTTGTGGATATACGATTATTGCTAGGCAGTATCATGCAAAATTTGTGGAAATTGATATTTTGGCAAAACGGGGAAATACTCTGTATGTTTTTGAGGTAAAAAGTGTTTCACATAGAAACAATAGCCATGCGCCATTTCACCCCATTCATCGTGTCAGCCGTCGCAAGATTAAGAAAATGAATATGTTCGCTGATTATTATTTGAACAGACATCAGGAATATGCCACTGCCTCGGTTGGGGTTGTTATTGTCTTTCTCGCTGAAGAGTTGTCGCACCCAGAGATTGAGATTATCTGGCTTTGACCTCAAGTTTGAGGTTTTGGTTTTATGTTACAATTCTTGTTGTGATGGTTTCATCATACGGGGAATGGTGTAACGGCTAACATGCCCGCTTTGGGAGCGGGTGATTCCGGGTTCGAATCCCGGTTCCCCGACCACATTACTTTAGATGCCTATTGTATTGTTTGTTGCTGTGGTGTTTTGGTGCTTGACTCTTCTTGAGAGAGGTTGAGTGTTGGGTGAGGTTGGATATTGTAGGGTGTGTTTCTTGTTGGATGGATGTGTGACTTGCTCATTTATTCGGAGAAGTGAGTTTTTTATTGTTCGCTTGGATGTGGTCTTGGAGGCGGTGATGCAGGTAGTGGATTTAGTTGTATAGTGTTTTTGTGGACGGAGGGTGATGCAAGGGCACCGCACACGATGTAGGTTCGTGTGACTCTGGGTTTAAATCCCGGTTCTCCGACGGGCCGGTTTGCACCTTTGTTGTATGTTGGATTTGTTGTTTTTGTGGGTAGAGATGTTGCTGATATTTGTATGATTACTATTGCTCATCTTACTTCTTTTTAAAGAAAATGGCTGTTATACCAAGGTCTGTTGGTTTAGTGGGTGTAGTAATATAATAAAATTGGGTTTTGGCAAGATTTTTATCCCCTTGCCTTTTTCTGAAAAATTGTTGTATTATATATATGTCGCCTGTAGGCGACTGATTATCAACTAAACAAAATATTTTATGTTTATCTACAACAACGATAACTCTGGCATGGGTGGCGACGGCATGGAGAAAAAGGATGAGAATGCGTAGTGTATAGATTCGACCTACAGAATAGTTTATTCACAAAAGCGAGGCATTATGCTTCGCTTTTGTGTTTTTATTATTTTCTTGATGCGGTATACTGCGTGTGTTCAGCGGGCGTAGTTTAGTGGTAGAACATCCGCCTTCCAAGCGGAAAATGAGAGTTCGATTCTCTCCGTCCGCACTACTCACCAAATGTTTTCTTTGTGAGCGGCATTTTGCAACCTTTGCTTATATACTGTAGCATTCAATATATCTTGCCCCTTGATATTGTTTACTTTGGCTGGTTGAGGAGATTGAGTATTGTCTGTTTTGGAAGTGCCCAGAGAAATGTACTGATGCGAGGTCCACTATCTTTGGTGATGAGGAGTTGATAGAGATGTTTGAAAAGTGTTCGTTGTGCTTTTTTTAATTCTTTTTCTTCAGTGTAGTTTTTTTTGGGAAGGGAATAGATATATTCTTCTAAGTCGTGTACTGATGGTTTTTGGTTTTCTTTCAGATACTCGTGTATATTTTTGATATATTGCTTGTTTTTATTATCTATCACTTGCCAATGTGCGGTATTTTGATTTTCACGTAGTGCTATTATTGCTTCTTTGTTGTGTTCAGTCAGCCATATTCTTGCTTTAGGAAGGCGGTATTTGATGGATTTTGTATCAAAGGAGAGATTTGATGCCCTGAGCATTGTGTTAAGTTTGTTCTCATCCCACTGTGCGATTTGTGCAAATCCGATGAGGTTGCGGAATGATATTGGGTTTTTATAGATATTGTGTGGATATATACCTTTAACCACTTCGGCGATTCTTTTTTCTGTATTGTTTTCTGCTGTTTGCTTTTTGAACAGTTTGGCAAGGAAGCTTTTTGGCTGTTTTGTAAGAACTCTATCTAATTCGTCATATTGACGATATACTTCCGTATCAAGGGCGATGGAAAATGTTTGAGAGGGAAGTCGGCGTAGATACATCCACAAGAGCAATGCCGGCTCATAGACGGAGAGGAGGGTTTGTGGGGTGACTACTATACCTTTTGATCCAGACATTTTGGTTGATCCACCTTGTATACCAACAAAGCCGTATTCAGTGAATATTGGTGGTTCAATATTGAATATTTTCTTTGCAATGGCTGATGAGACATCATAGCTACTGCCTGGAGCCGCGTGATCGTTGCCGCCTGGCTCAAAGCAAACATCTTCGTGCTTCCAACGCATTGCCCAATCCACCTTCCAATTCAGTTTTGCGATTCGTGTTTTTGACAGATCTACCTCTTCTTCTTTTTTGGTTATTTTACAACGATAACGAATTGTTTTTTTGCCGTCGTAATTGAGTATCTCAGTCGCATCTTTGTTGGTGAAGCGGGAATAGAGCGAAATAGGGAAGTATGACTTACAATATTCACTGTCTACTATATTTCTATTCTTTTTTCCTTTTTCGGTCATGAAAGAGAGAAGGATGTTGGCTATCTCTTTCCTCTTGTGGAGTGCTTCAAAGATGTATTCATCATATATGCCTGATTTGTATAGATTTGTTTGGTATTTATAGGTCGGAGTGATGTTGAATGTTTTTAGAGATTTTTCAAATTCTTGCTGGTACTGTTCCGCATATGATTTTTTTTTGTCTTGTGGTGAGGGTATATTTGATAGTGCTTTTCCGATGTGTTCTTTGTATGTTTGTTCAATGTCTGCGGGTACTTTTCTAAAACGATCAAAGTCGTCCCATGAGTATAGGAACTCTGCCTGTTTTCCTCTGTCCTGTAGTGCTTTTACTACGGCAAAAGTGGTGATGACTTCTCGGAAGTTGCCAAAATGGATTGGTCCTGATGGGCTGATACCGGACGCACAGACGAATTTTTGTTTGTTTGGGTACTTTTGTATGAGATATTCAGCGATACCATCTGCCCAGTATGCTGTTTTTCCATACTCCTCTCCTCCTATTCTGGTACCGTGTTTCATAGAGGTAGTGTAACATAGGCAAGGTTTGCTGCTTTGTATATAAAAATATGCCCCGAGATAGAGTTCTCGGGGCAGGGGGAGGGTTTAGCGACGGCGCTTGGTTCGTTTCGTCGTCCGCTTTCGCTCTTTCACCCTTTCTTGGGTGGTTGAACGAGAGCTGGCACGACGAGTTGTCGTCTGTCGTGTGACTGACTGGCGACTGCGGCTCACCTGCCTCCGTTGTTGTGGTTGGTAGGATTGTTGTACCACCCGCTGTGGGGCTGCTGGTACTGACCTCACTGACCTTCCTTGGTGGTGGTGGTGTGAAGAAGTTGAGGTACTGCGATACCTTGCTTCCTGCACTACCACCTCTCGGTAGTGGTAGTTGTGATGCCCATACACGCACCCATAACCATAACATATCTCGCAGTATATGCGAGTGTACGTTTGGTGGTATGACGGTGCGGTATCTTGCATCACCACCACACATCCGCTTACTAGTAGCGGAAAGATGATCGCCATCATGGCGATCGTGGCTTTTTTCATCGCGCTTTCCTCCTGTTCTGTTGTTCTGTTGTTCTGTCTAAAAATATTAAAGGACCTTGACACCTATTGGCATCTGTTATATTATACCATATTGATATATTTCTGTCAATGCACACCCGGTAGGAACCTCACTTGACGGTGCCAAAACCATCAGAAAACTATCTGCGGAGCGCAGTGTATATTTTTCTGATGGTTCTCGGCGTTCCGCTACGCTCCACTTACTCCACCCGTCAAGTTTTTGCTTTGCAAAAACCTATCGGCTATCGCCGATGTTCTTGTTGCCTGCTTATACAGTTACCATCTTACTCTTATTACTGTTTGGTTTTCTAGCACACCCGGTAGGATTCGAACCCACGACCTCCCGGTCCGAAGCCGGGCGCTCTATCCAGCTGAGCTACGGGTGCATAGTAGGATTGTAGCACGAAGGGTGACTCAGGTATCTGCTGAACATGCTTATTCTGAAGGAAGTGCTACGCAATCCTTTATTTTAAGTAACCAGACCTAACTGCCATCTGAATTGTGTTAGTTGCCTTGTCTACTAAAGTCGCTCAAAATAAAGATGGAGTACTTGTTGGTGGTGGGGTATATACTGTTGGTAACTATGGCTGAAAAAAACATGCTTTCTCTGTCAGTTCCTGATTTTGTTGTGGCGGTTGCACAGACCTTGCATGATGCTGGGTTTGAGGTGTATCTCGTTGGTGGTTGTGTTCGTGGACTAATCATGGGACGGGAGATCGCTGACTGGGATTTCACCACCAATGCAACGCCTGAGCAAATACAAGGACTTTTTGAGCATACTGTATATGAGAATGATTTTGGCACTGTTGGTGTTGTGCTGGATGAAGTGCCTGATGGTGACACAGATCATACAGTTGTTGAGGTTACGCCATACCGCAAGGAGAAGGGGTACAGTGATAATCGTCGCCCTGATGAGGTAGTTTTTTGTGATTCTCTTGATGAGGATTTGTCGCGACGGGATTTTACCATTAATGCGTTGGCGTATAATCCGGTTACAAAGGAGCTGATTGATCGGTATGGTGGTATTGCTGACTTGCATCTTGGTGTTATTCGTTCTGTTGGTGATCCTGCGGAGCGGTTTGAGGAAGATGCATTGCGACTTATGCGCGCGGTGCGGATTGCCACACAGTTAAATGGCACCGTTGAAGAAGGAACTTTGCGTGTCATACATGAGAAATCTGACTCGCTTACATCTATTGCTGCGGAGCGTGTGCGTGATGAGTTTGTAAAAATTATTATGGCTGATACACCTGATATTGGTATTCGTCTACTCTTGCAAACCGGACTATTGACATATATTGTACCTGAATTGCTGCAGGGCGATGGTGTAGAACAGAGTCAGGCGCATCGATATGATGTGCTGGAGCATAGTATACGAACACTCGCACATAGTGGTGTGAAGCAGTTTCGTCTTGAGGTGCGGCTTGCGGCACTGCTGCACGACATTGGCAAACCGAAGACGCGGGAGTGGCATAAGGAACGAGGTGACTGGAGCTTTCATGCACATGAGGTTGTTGGTGCGCGGATGGTGAAAAAGATTTTGCTACGATTGAAATTTTCAAAAGAAATTGTTGATACAGTTACATTGTTTGTGCGGTGGCATATGTTCTTTTCTGATCCTGATAAAGTTTCTCTTTCTGGGGTGCGACGAATGGTTGCACGGGTTGGTGAGCAACACATTTGGGATTTGATTGATTTGCGGATGTGTGATCGTATTGGCACTGGCAGACCAAAAGAGCAGCCATATCGCTTGCGGAAGTATATTGCTTTTGTGGAGGAGGTTTTGCGGGAGCCAGTTACACCTGGCACTCTTGTTATAGATGGCACAACATTGATGCGGGATCTTGATTTACAACCCGGGCCGAGGATTGGACATATTTTGCATATTTTGCTTGCGGAGGTGTTGGATGATCCTAATAAAAATGTTGCGGATGTTTTGCTCGTGCGGGCAAAAGAGTTGTTACAGTTGTCTGAGGCAGACCTTGTGGCACTTGGCAAGAAAGGGAAGGTGCGACGGTTTGAGGAGGAGGAAGGTCAGGTTGCGGAGATACGGAAGAAATATCACGTTGATTAATTTTTATTCGGACTCTTATAATGACAAACCAGAATTTTTATATTACTGCTTGGTGTGTATTGTATACTGCAGGCAATGGAGAAAACTATTTTTCAAAAAATTATTGATGGGGAAGTGCCAGCTGACAAGGTGCATGAGACGGATCACGTGTTAGCGTTTTTGGATATTAAGCCGGTGCATAAAGGTCACACACTTGTGATACCAAAGGTGGCAGTGCAAGACATCTTTACTCTCGGCAGTGAAGATGCAACACATTTGATGCGAGCAATCGTGGTGGTTGCTAATGCAGTGAGGGAAGTGACTGGTGCGCTTGGGATAAATATTGTCTCAAACAATGGTGCGGCGGCAGGGCAGGAGGTGTTTCATTTACATTTTCATATCATTCCGCGATTTGAAAAAGGTGAATTTCATCCGTTACCGCACACAGGGTATGAAAATGATGATGAGCGGGTAGAGTATGCGAGAAGAATTATGAGCGTGATATAGGGTTTCAAATTTTTTTATAGTAATACCGCACCTTGTCGCACCACTTTCAAAATAGCGTCACGTGCGTCCACGACAGTGCTCGCCGGTCCGTGCAATTCTCCTGCATCAACTGCTATTGTAATGCCGTCTGGAATCTGTTCTAGTATTTCATGTATGGTGCATGCATCTTTTTCACCACTGATATTTGCGCTGGTTGCAGTAATCGGTCCGTACGTGGCGGCAAGTGTGCGGCAAAAATTACTATCAGGAATACGCACGCCAATTGTCTCTCCTGCATCTTTTTTGCTTTTTAGTATGATGGTTAGTTTGCCCGGCAGGTACTTGGATAGTGATTTTGCGGTGTTGGTGAGGTGTGCGTATTGACTGACTTGATTTAGGTCGGAAAAAATGTATGATATTTTTTTCTCTGATGATCGTTTTTTGAGTGCAAATAGTTTTTTTATGGCATCTGCCTGCTTTGGATCTGCTCCGAGTGCGTAGAGTGTGTCAGTTGGGTATACAATCACCTCGCCTTTTGCAAGCACTTTGCACACTTTTTCAATCGGTGTATTTTTTTCGGTATAGACATTCGGCTTACTCATAGTAACATCACACGTCGCCTTCAGTGATTTCTGTGAGTGGCTTTCTTGGTGTTCGCTCTTCTGCTTCGCTCGCCTGTTGTGTTGGTTTGCCCACTGCTATTGCAGCAAAGATTTCGTACTCATTTTTCTTGATACCTAGCACTTCATATGCCTGCTCTTCATTAAAGCCACCCATTGCATGCGCATTCAGTCCGATCAGATGTGCTTGTAGCGCAAGTGCCATCCATGCGGACCCTGTGTCAAATGCATAGTGGCGATTTTGTTCACCGGTTTCGCTTAGTGTTCGTTTTGCTGCGAGGAAAAAAAGTGCTCCTGCGTTTTTTGCCCACTTTTGATTCCCTTCAGCGAGTAAGGTGAGATAGTTTTCTCGTTGCGCTTCTGTTTTTGGGTAGTAAAATTTCCATGGCTGCTCATTGTAACTGGAGGATGTCCATCGCGCTGCTTCAATGAGTATGTTTATTTGCTCTTGTGTGAGTGGTGCACCATCAAGGTCGCGACTGCTCCATCGCTCAATAAATTGCTGTGCGACACCTTTTGTGTTTGTTTTTCTCATTACTTTCAGCATATCAGATTTTTGTTTCTGTGAAACAGTGTGGCAATTTTATCCTTTAATAGCAAGAAAAAATTTTCTGTGAAACGTGTGAAACAGTGTTTCACGTGTTTCACAGAGCCATCTGTTTGGCAGTGGATGGCTCTGGTTGTTTGATTTTCTTTTTGAATGCTTCAATAACAGGCAATGTTCCTTCCGCTAGATACGTGAGTAGTGAGCCACCACCGGTTGAAACGAACTTCCAATTGTTCAGAAGGTCTCGCTGCTCCAATAGTGCAACTGTTTCACCGCCACCTACAAATGAATACGTTTGTGTATTGGCAACTAATTCCGAGAGTATTGCAGTTTGCGCACAAAACCCTTTTTCACACCAGCCGAGTGGTCCGTTTAGCAACATTGTTTTTGCGTCCTCAATATGATGTTGTATTGCTTTGAGTGTTTTATCACCAACATCAACAATTACTTCATCAGATTCAATTTCTTGTACTGGTATTGTTCTTACTTTTGAAAAATCTTTTTTGGCAACTATGACATCGTATGGGGTTATGATATTTCTACTCTCCAGAATGTTTTTTGTGATAGGCGTGTCATCCACTTTTGATGCACCGATGTGAAAACCTCGTTGTTTGAGAATGGAGTTGGCAATTACACCACCAACAAATATCACCTTGTATGTATTCAGTAGATTTTCAATGAGTGGTATTTTTGTGTTGCATTTTGCACCACTGACAATAGCAATTGCCGGCTTTTCCAGTCGTTCAGTTAGGCGAAGAACTGCTGTTACCTCTTCGTAGAATAGAATACCTGCATATGACGGTAGTGCATTGATGAGTCCAACGGTTGATGCATGCTCTCGGTGTGCTGCAGAAAAGTCATCAAAAACAAACATGTCGGTTTGTGCCATAATCTCTTCAACAAAAAGATCATCGTTTTCCATCTCTCTCGGATCAATTCTGGTATTTTCAAGTAATACCGCCTTGCCTGGTTGTAGATTTTTTCGTGCGGCATACGGCACTTCGCCGACTATGTGTGGAATAAATGAAAGTGGTGTCAGTTTGTTTAGTGCTTGATGTACTGCTGTGAGTGACTCTTGGTTTCTTCCGAGATGTCCGATTACTGTTATTCGTACCCCTTTTTGTTTGAGAAATTCAATTGTCCGTGCGGTTTGTTGTAGGCGAAATATTCCGGCAACCTCACCGTCTTGTATTGGTACATTGAGACAGGCGCGTAGCAGGACTCGAGTGCCATGTGGAATGTGTGTCTGATGTATTGATGAAAACAGCATGCTATAGATATTGAAGGATTGTGTTGGCAGTGTTTGCATTTGTGCTTGCTCTCCCAAGTAGAAAGCCATTGATGTCGGCGATCTCTATTATTCCCTCGGCGTTTTCTGGATTTACTGCGCCGCCGTATATGATTGGTGTGTCTTGTAATTTGTGTTGTTGTATTGTTTCGCGTAATATTTTAACAATGTGTTTCACTTTTTCTGGGGCGAGTGCGTCTTGCGCACCGATGTGCTGTGTTGGTTCGTATGCAATGATGATGCGTTGTTCGTTACTGAGTTTTTGTATTTCTTCTTTATTTTGTTGCAAAACCTCTTCTAACTGCTGCACAATCTCTTTGTCGTCTTTGTGCTCACTGTCACCCTGTTCACTTAGGCATAGTATTGGTATTAGATTGGATAGGAGTGCGTGGTGCACTTTGTCGGCAACCATAGCGTTTGTAACGCCGGCTGCGCGAGTTTCTGCGTGTCCGACGATGGCATACGTTGCACCTGCATCAGCTGCCTGTGCTCCTGATATATTTCCGGTTCGTGGATTGTCAGCGGCAGTGGAAATATCCTGTATGCCGAGTGAAATATTTTTTTTATGAATTGTTTTTGCAACGACAAGAGAGTGTAGTGCGGAGGGACACACCACAACTTCTACACTGTCGGAGCCCTCTAGTGTATTTGCAAGTGTAACTGCTTCATCGTTTGAGGTTATGTAGGTTTTCCAATTATAGACAAGAACAGGTTTCATGCTGTTTATTGTACCATTCAGTGATATTGCCTTCGTGTTGGTTTGCAGGCGGGACAAGTTTGGGGTATAGTGTAGATATATGGCTAAGAAATGTCCGATTACTCAAAAGACCGGTTCTGTCGGAGGAGGGTATAGTAATCGCACCCGCGCAACAAAGTATAATCCGACTGGAAAGGTGCGCAAGCAGACAAATACACAGAAGAAAAAGGTTTTCGTGCCATCACTCGGCAAGACCATTACGGTTGCACTTACTGTGAAAGGGCTTCGTATTTTAAAAAAGAAAGGAGTTGAAAAAGGTCTTCGTCAAGCGGGGGTTGTTTCATAGCTTTCATTATTGCTGTGCGGTTAGTTTTGTGGTTATGATTTTATGGTCCTATTACTACCACACTATCGGTCGCTTGTTGTGCTGTTTGAGATATTCGTTTGTTTGGCTGAAATGTTTGCAGCCGAAAAAGCCACTTGCAGCTGAATATGGAGAAGGGTGAGGTGAGGTGAGAATGAGATGTTTGTTTTTGTCTATCAGGCCTTGTTTTTGTTTTGCAAAGTTTCCCCAAAGGAGGAAAATGAGGTTGCTTTGTTTTTCTGAGAGCAGATGTATGACATCGTTGGTAAACTGTTCCCAACCGATATTTCGGTGTGACGCTGGCTTGCGGGCTTCTACGGTGAGGATGGCGTTGAGCAAAAATACTCCTTGTGTTGCCCAGTGAGTAAGATCACCATGTTCTGGGGGTGTGGTTCCAATGTCATTTTGTATTTCCTTGAATATGTTTTGCAGCGATGGCGGTGAACTCTTTCCTTGTGGTACGGAGAACGAAAGTCCATGCGCCTGTCCTACTCCATGGTATGGATCCTGTCCGAGTATGATAACTGCAACTTTATCAAACGGGCAGGAGTCAAAAGCATTGAAAAGATTTTTTGGTTCTGGATAAATGGTTTTACTTGGATCTTGATAGTATTGTCGCACTACATGTCGCAGGTTTTGCATATACGGTTCAGTTAATATCGGTGTCAGGTTTTCTTTCCACGACTGTTCAATTTTTATGTCTAATTTCTCGGTCATTGTACATTTTTGGTAACATTGATCTTGGGTCCCACTGTTTTTGTATGTCGTCAACATTTGTGGCAGATTGATATTTCCCTTGCTGAGCATAGTCACTCTGGCGAATATCCCCTGTTTCAAAAAAGATAATTTGGGCAATGCGCCTGCCAACAATTAACGGAATGCGGTATTGTCGCGCGTTGTTCGTAATTTCCATTGTCCATCGGTTGGTATAGCCGACATCTCCCCAGCCGGCACATTTACAAACCTCAATAAAATTTCTTCCCCACGATGAACGAGCTTTCATCATCGTGGTAATGTGGTTTTTGCCACCAATAAATTCTTCAGTGTGTGCCAAGATGGTTTCTCCCGGCTCTAATATGATTATCAGATCATTCTCATTAATACCAACAAAATCAAACGGTTCGTTCACAAAAACTTCTTTTG
This sequence comes from Minisyncoccota bacterium, assembly GCA_963668425.1. Lineage (GTDB taxonomy): Bacteria > Patescibacteriota > Minisyncoccia > Phycocordibacterales > JABAAK01 > JAPPJI01. Next base: position 319,370 of record OY764332.1, read on the forward strand.
CCAATTTTGCCTGCTGTGGTTCTGTTCCCCATACGCGTTCTACATCTTTTTGATTGCAGGGGTTGTAGAGTGTATTTGTTATATTTTTTTGTTCGGAGAAATAGTACTTTCCGAGCGATACATCATAGCTTGCTGTTGAGAGATTTTCCTCTTGAAAGGGGGTGATGACAATATTGCTCCGTCCCATTTCTTCAAGGATTTTTTTATCAGATAGTGCCATACTGTAGTATACAATATGTATGATGTCGGCCTAAGTACCTGTGGTCGTTACACTGCACCACAATGCTGACATTGTTACACACCACCTGTAGCTCAATTGGTAGAGCACTCGTCTTATACACGGGCGGTTCCTGGTTCGAGTCCAGGCGGGTGGACTATGTACTGACGCCCTTCCGTCAGTGTTTTGTTTATTAGAGACAACTCTGATGGTGGATTATAGAATATCGGCATATTCAGGATGGTTTTTCTTGACAACACTTTTCCATTGCGTAGTTTCATTGCCAGAGCCAGCAAGGTCTGTCTTGTTGTATACGAGTAACACTTGTACCTCTTTTTTTTCAGTGTGTACTGCAACTATACACCGATTGCCCGATCCACCTTTTGATTGATTTGTTCCCGCAATACGGAATTTTGTTTTGCATATTTTAATACCTCTCTTCTCAATAATAGTTTCCGCAGTATTTTCTTCAAAAAGGAGATCAAAAAACTCAAACTCCCTTTGCAGGGCAACTAGCGTAATATCCCATCCTCTTTTGTATTTTTTTCTAAAGCGTTTTATGTAATGTCGTTCCGTGAAGGGGTGTATATAAACAGTGTATTTAATAGACATATTCTGGATCTTCCTGGGTGATGAGTTCGTATGATATATGTGCCCCTTCTTCACAAAACTTATACGGCATTTGGTTGTGCGTAAAGTCAACGATTTCTCGTGTGTTTTTATTTTTCCATTTTTTTGCTATCTTCGCAATGAATGTCTTTTCTTCTGCTGAAAGCAGGTCGGTTGGCTCATCAGCCCCTTTTCTTGTTTGAGATATAAGCATTGCCCCTTCTTCCGTCTGCCGTATATCCAACTTTTTTTGTTCGTATAGGTCATCAATGATACGAAAATATGCATCAGGAACAGGACCATATTGTATTTTTCGGTACTGCATATCACTCATACTTTTCAGATGTTCGTAGTACCAACCGAAGTCGGCAAGATAGAGAAGTTTTGCAAGTTTTGTTTTTGGCACCTTTTTGCTTTTTGAAATATCGTTCCGTAGAAATGTAAACAGCATTTGCTTGTACTTCTCAAAGTTCTGCATAGGTTCACCAAGAAAGGTGCTGGCTTGTATACCAAGGATATCAGCTAACTTTTTTGCCTCTGCTATGCATAATTCTCGTACACCCTTCTCAAGGGCGATATATGAGGCGCGAGAAATACCTAACTTGTCGGCAACTTGTTGTTGCGTGAGTTTTTTTTGTTTCCGTAGGTTATTTATAATTGGGCCGTTTGTTTTGTCTTTTTTGTTGCGCATAGTGTATGTCATTCTGCACTTTTCGGTACAAGAATGATACGAGTATCTTTATTGTACCGAACTTTTAAAATAATGTCAATAAAATTATACACACTCTGTCAAAGATATTGACATCTAAACCCCAGAATGTTATAATGATGGAGTTATGATTGAAAGAAGTTCATCAACAAATAAAAACACCTTCAAAAAACAGTGGTCTGATTTTTCCCAGGCAGCGTTTGCGCCAGAAACTGTCTTCTTTGCCGCAATAACACTGTTCTGTCTCCTAACATCCCTTCTCCCATTTGATTCTTCAACTGGTTCTCTGGCGACGTCTATTTCCCCCGTTTTGAGAGTGTTGTCTGTTGCCCTTTCCGGTTTCACTGTTGCGGCATTTCAGAAGAACAATAATTCTGTTATAAGCAAGGAGAGTGTTCTTGGTGATGGCAGAACTGTTATGAGGCGTATTGTAGCTCTGGAATCGGATGTTGATAATCTGTTAGTATTAGCATCTAACAAAAAAGTTAATAAGCAGGAGCTGGCCAGGCATATCGAATCTTTTCCACGACATATAAAACTAATGAAGGATGATTTATTTGATCTTTTTCTTAGCGACTAGTCATGGGAAATGTATGTTGATCTGTGGGAGGTGTTTTGCTGGTGTACGGGGTGGAATTAAAACTACCGATAGGGTATTATTCTGGTCAGCAGCAGGATCTTCGTCTTTCTTTGATGAGAAATTGATTATTTGATGTGAGTTGTGTTGTGCATTATGTTTTAGTTTTTTATTGGCATACTGTATTTATATGTATATTAGGAAAAATATTGGGGAGGTGGTGAAGGTGGGACTTATTCCAGCACTTATTGCTTCGTTGTGTTGTTTGTCTCCGGTCTTGCTTGTTTCGCTTGGTGTGGTTTCGGTTAGTGTTGCTGGTGATCTTACTGATGTGCTTTATGGAGAGCACAAATGGTTGTTTCGTGCTGCCGGGCTTGTTGCCCTTACTGTTTTTACTGTTTCGTATCTTAAAAGAAAGAAAAAGATTTGTACACTGAATGATGTGCATAGACGAAGAAATGAGATTATCAACACTGTGTTTCTTATACTCATCGTTAGTATTGTGCTTTATATTATCTTTTTGTATGGCGTTGTTGAATTAATTGGGTTGGGGTTGGGTATTTGGTAGGGAATTTCTACGCATTAATAGAGTCAGTGTTTTGTAACACTGTTTCTGAAGTTGTTGTGATTGTATTTTTAGTGAGGGTTTTAATCCTTCTTACTTATTGTGAGAGTTCACGGAGAGTTGTTTCTAGGTCTTCTACTGTTTTGAGACAGAAACGATAAATATCTGCAAACAGTTCTTGGTTTTGGGATAATTCTTCTATATCAAGTTTTGGACTGCCTGTTATTTTTTTAATACACTCTCTTACCTCTGTTACGTCGGTTACTGGTTCATAGGTGTGTTCAATTCTTTTTGGTTGTATGAATATAATGATTGCCACAATGACAATGATGCCCCCCGCTATTGCTATGCTTGTTGTTTTATTCTTATTCATTGCTGTAAGTATACAACACCGTTTTGGTGAGATGTGTTGTTTTGTGCTCTTGCGGTGTATAATTAGGAGCAATGGTGCCTATGGTGTAATGGTTAGCACTTGGGCTTGTGGAGCCCACAGCGAGGGTTCGAATCCCTCTAGGCACCCCTATACTTACCTACCTGTTATTCCTGTCTTTGCATTTACTGTACATGTATATGTGATTTTTATTGTGCTGTGTGCTGTTGTGGAGATGATAAAAAATATTTTTCATGGTCTGGCACATTACCACAAAGCGTTGACAAAACTGTGTTTTGATGTATAGTTTTTGTCAAGATTGTGGATACTGTAAAAATACTTATACTGCCCTGTGATGGTGTGTGGTTTGTGAGTTATTACTAACTACTATTTTAACTTACAAATTATTATGACTACAACACAAAGAAAAGGACGACTGGTGATATTGTTTGTCATTTGTACTCTTGCCTGCATAACTCTCTTATGTATTACTACTTTTGTTGATGGTACTGTTCTGGCAACAACCTACTCTCCTGACCAGATGCATACTGGTCGCAGTTGGCAAATAGCACAGGTGGATGATGTGTTTGCTAACACGGTTTTGGTAGAGGATTCAATGGCGTATGTGCCGATTACTACAGGTGTCCAATGGTCAGGTGATTCACCTGACGTGGAAGCACAACACACCGAATTTGGAGTTGTGTTGATACCTTATAAGTTGCACCCCCTACATTCTGGTCGCACCTTACAATTTGCACATATACGTTAATCTGTTGTGGAAACACAACACATTACAATAGGGGTGGTATTGCTATTGAGTTTACACCTATTCTGTAGACAGCGGTCGTGATTGGAATGTATCACATTTTAATTATTGATTGCTATACGACATAGAAATACTCGCGCATTTGTTTTGCGCGAGTATTTCTATTTTGTGTGTGAGGTGTTGTTTGCATGATATACTTCCATAGGTATGCGTTTTATTTCTCGTAAGAATGTGGGTATTGTGTTGGTGGTGATTGTGCTCTTTGTGGGTGCATATCTTATTGTGGTACAACCTATGTCAGAACAAAAAAATCGTACACAAGTTACGCTCGCTCAACATCAGGATTTTGTGATTGCAACGGGGCGAGTTGAGGCACGGAATGATGTTACTCTTTCGTTTGAAGGAGGAGGATCTGTTTCTCGTGTCATGTATCAATCTGGCAATGTGGTCTCTAAAGAGGCGGTTATCGCTTCACTGGATGCAGGAGGTCTGCGTGCAGATGTTGAGGCACAGCGATTGCGGGTTGAGCAGGAATCTATTCGCTTGGACAGTTTTGTTGATGGCCCTGAGGACATTGAGCGGACACGAGTTGAAGCAGACGTTGCTGTTGTTGAGAAAATGATGGATCAAGAAGTACATCTTGCTCTTGTTTTGGCACAAAAAATTGCTGGTACTGTTGAGAACATGATACGCACTGAATTTGATACACTCTTTGAGATGTCTGGTCATGATTTTCGTTTTAAAATGAATATTCCCTCTACTGATAAACAGCGAGTCGGAGGGATTCGTGAAAGCTTTGAAAAAGTTTTTGATCGTTGGCGTATTTGGCTGAATAATAGTGAATTCACCTATCATCAATCTATTATTATTTCAAAACAACTTGAGAGTGACTTGCGCCTACTCCATGGTGGGCTCGTTGAGATATATGATTTTGTCTTGCCGTTTCGTGCTTCTCAGGCGGAAGGAGAAAATGTTTTTTTACTTTCTTCAAAGTTGCGCGAGGTACTTGTTTCAGCGATTGTTGATGTGGTACGTTCTATCAATACAGTTGAAGTGGCGCGAGCAAAATATCAATTATCTGTTGCTCAATCAAAAGAGGTCTTTGCTGGTAGCACTCAATCTGATCAAAAAACGCAGGAAGCACAGATTGATATTGAACGAAAGAAGCTGCAGCGACTTGAATTACAATTAGCAAAAGCGGAGATTAAGGCACCATTTGATGGTGTGGTCGGTGAGGTTTTTGTTACTGAAGGTGAGGTTGTTGCTGCGGGAGCTGATGCAGTTCGTTTTATTTCCCAAAAGGGTTTTAATTTGTCGGTTGATGTGACAGAGGTTGAAATACAGGATATTGTGCCAAATCAGAAAATGCAGGCGTATGTTGAAGCGACTGATACTGAGATATCGGTTCGGGTGCGAACCATTGATGCAACTGAGAAACGGGTGAATGATGTACCCGTGTATACCGTTGTGCTTGATGTTGGTGAGGAGTATGTTTCACTTCGTCCAGGTATGACAGTGGATGTATATATCCCCTCTGGTGAGGCAACTGATGTATTTTCTGTGCCACAGACGGCTATTGTTACAAAAGATGGAAAAGATTTTGTGTTGATTGAACGAGGTGGTGATTCTATGTTGATACCGGTTGTGGTCGGTGCATCTCTTGATGACGGGTTTGTCGCAGTAACCGGGGAGTTACTTACAGATGATGTGGTTGTGTCTACAAAGAAGCGTGGTAGGCGGTAAACTTGAGATATACTGCAATCATGTGCTTTGTACGTACTTATTTTATTTCTAGCGTTGTCTGTAAGATATGCTGACAAAGAATGATATTACAGTTGGATCTTTTTTGACGTTGCGGTATATTCGTGGCGCGAATCGATGGACAACTGCACTTATTGTGTTTGTGATGATACTCACTTTTTTAAACTTAACGGTTATTGGAGGGTTGCTGGAAGGGATTGTAGTTGGCTCGTTTGTTGGGTTACGAGATCGTGCAATTGGTGATGTGTTTATTTCAGCCAAGGAAGGTGAAAGTGCGGTTGGGAGAACTCAATATATCTTGCGTGACTTACGCTCTGATGCACGAGTGACATCTTTTTCGCCGAGATATAGTGCACGGACTGAAGTTATTACCGAAGATGATGTGTATATGGTTACTAATGCTAATGAGCAGCGAAAATCAGTAACTGCGACTGCGCTTGGTATTGACCCTGATGCAGAACGGCGTACTACGAATCTGCCTAACAGTTTACTTGAAGGGAATTATTTTAGTCCGTCTAGCTCGCGACGTGAAATCCTTATCGGTAGTGCACTTTTAGAGAGATACTCTCCTTTTGGTGCTGATGTGCTCTCTGGTGTGTATCCTGGGGATTTTGTTTTCTTGCGTATAGGTGATGGTGGTGGGAGTGGTTTTGGGTATGATACGGATGATGATCGGCTTAACCGGAACGTGTCATCTGGAGGACGTGATGTCGTTTCTGGTATGGCATTGCAAAAATATCGAGTTCGTGGTGTGTATCGCACAAAAGCAGGTGAACTTGACCTTGCGATCATCATGCATGATGATGAGGTTCGTGCTAATAATCCTGTACCTGGTAATAATGCAAACAGTATTGCGATTCGTCTCTCTGATCCTGATAGTGCCGTTTTAGTGCGGGATGATTTGACTAGCTCGTTTGGTCGGTATGCAAAAATTGAAACAGTTGAAGATGCGATTGGTCCGTTTCTCGGTGATATCCGTACGGTGTTTAAGATGCTTGGGTCAGTTGTTGGTGCTATTGGGTTGGCGGTTGCATCAATAACCATATTTATTATTATTTTTGTTACTGCGGCTTCGCGTAGTCGGTTTATCGGTATTTTGAAGGCAATTGGTATCACGCCGAATGCTATTCGTGTATCGTATGTGTTGTATGCGATGTCATTTGCGGCTGTTGGTTCGTTGATTGGGTTATCTGTGTTGTATTTTCTGCTGGTGCCGTTTTTTGCGGCGAACCCTATACCATTCCCATTTAGTGATGGTATTTTATACATTACACCGGCTGGGGTAATGACACAAGTTATTCTTCTTTTTGTTGCCACCTTTATTGCAGGACTTATTCCTGCACATCGAGTAGTTAGGAGGCCGGCGATACATACAATACGAGGGTGATATTTCTAGATTGACAACACTTATTATTATATGACTGCAACACAAAAAGATGGAAAGGGTATGGTTTGTATTATTATATTTGTTGCCTTTTTAGTTTTGCTTGGGGCGGTAGGTGGGTCTGTGACTGAGGGTATGACACGGTCGTTGTAAGATGACTCGGCTATGTTGGAGCGACAGAGGTTTTTGCACGCTTTTAGGTGTTGTATTACCACCTATTTTTACTAGATGATTTTACTCTCACTTGTGCTCTATACTGCTATACATTGACACAGAGTGATGTATCATGTTGGTATATGAGTGCAAAACGAGGTCATGATGCAAGAATGATGGCAGTACAGGTAAAAGAATTAGTGAAGACCTTTGTTGATGGAGAGCAGGAAATACAAGTTTTGAAAGAAATTGATTTTTCTGTTATGCGAGGTGAGTTTGTTGCTATTACTGGTGCATCTGGTACTGGGAAGAGTACCTTGGTATATCAAATGGGCTTGTTGGATGAGCCGACAAAAGGTTCGGTATTTGTCGGGAAGAAGAATGCGGGGAGTATGTCAATTTTGGAGAGAACTGCGTATCGGCTGAACCATTTTGGATTTGTGTTTCAGGATTATGCACTTATTCCTGAATTACGTGCGTGGGAGAATGTTGCTTTGCCGGTGTTAATGCGTGGTGTTGCTTTGCAAAAAGCTCGGAAGCAGGCATTTGCGATGTTAGATCGGTTTGGTATGGCTGATCGAGTTGCTCATTTTCCAAACCAATTGTCTGGTGGGGAAGGGCAACGAATATCTATTGCACGGGCGATTGTGCACCAACCAAAGGTGTTGTTCGCTGATGAACCAACCGCCAACCTTGACTCTAATCGATCACGACAGATTATTGATATTTTTCATGAACTACATACTGCCGGACAGACCATTGTGATGGTAACGCATGAGTTGGGGTATGCTGAGGAGGCGGAACGAGTGGTGGTTATGCATGATGGCAAGATTGACAGAGTGTCTACTAAACAAAAATAGGGTGCTTGGGTAGTCACTGTGGTTGGTGCTGTGTTTTATAAAGGTGGTGGTGTAATGTAGATGAATCTGATGTGGTGAATGAGATTGGTTGGAAATTTGTTATACTGTGCTTATATGATATACGGGATTTTGATATTGTTTTTCGTCATTGCGGTGATGGTTATATTTTTTATTGTTTTCAGTGATGGGTTTGCGGACATGTGGGATACTGTTAAAGATGTTTTTCAATACAAGCAAACGAGTGCTCTTTTGTGGGCTGGAATTTTGCTGACCATTCTTATTATTGTTGGCGGTGGTGTTGTGCGGGAGGGCTTGACAATTATGGATATTCTGCTCTGGGTGTGATTTCTTTATTTTTTGGACTTTTTGTGGTATTTTATAGGTAGTTGCTGGAGATATCCTAGCTATTAAATCTTTTGCTGTTGGAGGATTGCATGATGAAAGTATTGACGTTCTTGTGTATCTGTTTTTTAGTTTTTCCTGCTCTGGTGTGTGTGTATGGTTCTGATAATTTGATTGTATTCGTGGAGGTGGAAGATGAGGAAAACCTTGATTCTTCCACTGACAGTGAGAATGGCACTGATTTGGACAACTCCAAAGAAATACCTTTGAAGATTGTTCCCGATGAAGTGTCCCCGGAAGTTGTTTCTGAAGAGGAACCTTTGGAGGTTATCCCCGAGGAAGTGTCCCCGGAAGTTGCTTCTGAAGAGGATCCTTTGGAGGTTATCCCCGAGGAAGTGCCTTTGGAATCCGTTGATGAAAGTGAGCTGGTTCAGCAAATCCAAGAGATTGCTCAAGATTCTAGGTCAAGAGAGCTCGGACTTGGTTTTAATGCTTCTTATATGCTCGGCTATAGTAATCATGGTGTGGACACTGTGGTATTAGAGCAATTTTTTCATGGGCATATTGTTTCTCAGGAAATATCTGTCTCCCATTCCACTGGCTTTCGCTTTGCCATTACAAATCTTACTAGTGTTGCAGGTGGAGCTTTTAGTGATTTGGGAGATAGAACAAATTTGTCCATTGGTTTGCAGAGAGGTTTTGGATCTTTTTATGGTGTTATTCAGCACCAATGGGTACATACAAACCACAGGATGGATGAATTTTTCTTCTATGCTGATCGGCACAGAACCTCTCTCCAGTCCGGCGTGTCACTTGGACTGTTACAACCCTATGCGTTCATCTTATCTGATGTACCGGCGTATACGCCCGTGGATGAGATGATGGTTTATGGAGGTGGAGGTATTCTTCTTACTCTTCCAATTGACTCCCTAAATACTGAAATTACTATAGGTGGGTCGCTTACTAGCTCGTTGTTTTGGTATTACCGGAGTCCTCGGAGGTTATACCGACTACATGCTGGATTTGTAACCCGCATTGGTAACATTTCTGTAAATCCAGAAATATCCTATTTGACGGATATTTTCACTGGTAACAATATATTGGTCACATCTTTTGAAATTGCTTTTTAGCTTTTAGTATTAGACACTTTCTTTGTTTAAGGAGGTGTCTAATTTTTTGTATTTGTAATTTTGTTTTTGCCGGCTACTTTGTGGTACGGATACAGGGTGCATAACGAAACTTGTTTGTAAACGTGGTGTAGGGTCTGTGGCGAAAGGAGGAATCTGTGGCTGGATTCTGACACCTGTGGTCATTAGAAGAGTTGAATGCATTGTTTTGCCTCCTCGGTAGGAATTGAACCTACGACCTACTCCTTAGAAGGGAGTTGCTCTATCCAACTGAGCTACGAGGAGATTACGTATAGTATATCTTTTTAGATTTGTTTGAGCTTTACCTTATCTAACACAAAGACACTTTCGGGGATACCGAAAGTGTCTTTGTATTCAGTTGTTTTGGTGGAGGTGGCGGGAATTGAGCCCGCGTCCATGTTGGCTATCCATCTAAGGTGTTATACATAGCATCTGTACAGATAGGTTCTGCACCGACCAATGTCTCTGCTTTTTGTGATGATTTCGGTTATAGCAGGGGATAGAGCCGAATCATTTTTCCCCGCTTTCTTACACCCATTCAAACTAGCGAGAATCGTTCGAAGGATGGCTCGCAACTTTTAGCGAGCAAGGCATTTGCATTTGCTTATTAGGCAAACGCTGGCACTGAACTGTTAATAAGCTCAGTAAATGCCCGTGCAATTTTGTTTTTTGCAACTTTTCGATGATTTTGATGGTCTCCCATCACTATGCACCTATTGAGGATCGTGTCAACTGTCAAGGCCTGACACCCCCAAAGGGGGACACCTCGGGTGGGGCTGAGATGCCCCCCTTTTGGAGTGTTAGATTCCTTGACGCATTAGTCGTCGTATGGATCGCTCACTTTCTCGTTTCTTGATTTTCTCTCTTTTATCTCTTGTCGTCTTCTTGTTTGCGACACCGATGTCTAATTTTAACTTCCGATTACAATTATATATCGTAAGTGGCACTAATGTCAATTGTTTTTCCTCACTTGATGTGTATAACCTTTTGATTTCGTTTTTGTTGAGTAGTAATCGTCTCGGGCGATCCTCTTCATATGCTATGATGATGTTTTTTGGTTGATATGCGGGTATAATTGCTCCTAGTAAAAACGCTTCATCACCTCGAATGAGTATTTTTGCTCCAGCGAGCGACCCTTTTCCTGTTCTAATACTCTTGACTTCTGTGCCTAATAATGATAATCCTGCTCGTAGCGTTTCAAGGACTTCGTAATGCTGTCGGATATTGCGATTGGTAATATATGCCATATATGTGTATAATACATCGTATATTTATAATCTGATATGCGTGGTGTAAATCGTAACAATAAAGATGGGGGTGATGGTGAAAAAGAGGGTTCAAATCAAAAAAAGAAATCCACAAAACGTGGGGATCTTTTGCATAAAAAGGAAAGAAAAAATGGTTGGTATTCTAAACAGCGTGATAGTATTTTGAAAAGAAAACTTCAGGGAAAATCTGCTGATGACAAAAATAAAAAGGGGTTTCGTTGGTGGATGAATATTGTACTTTGGGCTTTGCTTATTTATTTTGCTCTGTCATTTGGTGTTGGTGGATTTGATAATCAGGATGTGTTGGAGCCAACTATTTCTGAAGTGGTTTCTTCAATTCAGGAAGATCAAGTTGCAAGTATTGAGGTGAGTGGTAAAAAGGTTACTGTTACCTATATTAATGAGCAGATTGGTGAACTGCAGAAAGACCCTATTGCTTCGTTTGACGAGACGCTGATTAATCTTGGAGTTACTGCTGATGAGTTTGCTCGACTGAAATACAGTGTTGTTAAGGAGGGTGGTTTTGGTTATTGGGTGAAGCAGGTTCTGCCGTTTCTTTTCCCTCTTCTGATTTTTGGTGCTTTTTTGTGGTTCATTATGCGTCAGAGTAAGGGGATGGGTGGTATGCAAGTGTTTCAGTTCGGACGATCGCGGGCGCGTTTTGTTAATCCAAATGATGAGAATGGAAAGGTTTCGTTCAAAGATGTTGCGGGACTGGTGGAAGCGAAGCAGGAGTTGCAGGAATTTGTTGAATTTTTGAAACAGCCCGACCGGTTTCTAAGTATTGGAGCAAAGGTGCCGAAGGGAGTGATGTTGACTGGTGCTCCTGGAACTGGGAAAACCTTGCTTGCTCGGGCGGTTGCTGGTGAGGCAAAGGTGCCGTTTTTTTCTATATCTGGCTCTGAGTTTGTGGAGATGTTTGTTGGGGTTGGTGCTTCCCGAGTCCGGGATTTGTTTTCTATGGCAAAGAAGGCGGCACCTTCTATTGTGTTTATTGATGAGATAGATGCAGTTGGGCGGACGCGCGGCTCTGGGCTTGGAGGTGGTAATGATGAGCGAGAGCAGGCGTTAAATCAAATATTGGTTGAGATGGATGGATTTGAACAAACAGATAAGGTGATTGTACTTGCTTCTACAAACAGACCTGATATTTTGGATAACGCCCTGTTGCGCCCTGGGCGGTTTGATCGGAAAATTATTGTTGACTTGCCTGATATTAAAGAGCGGACGGAGATTTTGCAGGTGCATGCAAGAGGAAAGAATATGGAAGATGGTGTCAACTTTGACGTTATTGCGCGTCGGACACCTGGGCTGTCGGGAGCTGACCTTGCATCTGTAGTGAATGAAGGGGCTATTTTTGCAGTCCGTGATTCCCGGAAGAGTATTCAGCAGAAAGATTTACTCGCTGCAATTGAGAAGGTTATGCTCGGCCCAGAGCGGAAAGGTCGAGTGATCACAAAGCGGGAGAAACGAATGATTGCTTATCATGAGGCAGGACATGCATTACTGGCATCGCTTCTGCCGTATGCTGATCCTGTGCAGAAGATTACTATTGTGTCGCGCGGACATGCTGGTGGGTATGTGTTGTCATTACCCGATTTTGAACGACGCTTGAAAACACGACAAGAATTTGTTGACACAATCTCCATGGCGCTTGGTGGGTATGCCGCAGAGCGATTAGTGTTTGGTGATGTTTCCACCGGCCCGTCCAGTGATTTAATTGAGGTATCGCGACTTGCACATGATATGGTTACCCGGTTTGGTATGAGTGATGCTGTTGGACCGATGGTGTTGCGGCAACCGAACTTACACAGCTTAACTGGTGGTCGTGAGGGACATTCTCCAGAGTTTGAGAAACAGATTGATGATGAGGTGGATGCAATTGTTCGGAAATCGTATAAGGATTCATTCCAGAAACTTTGCGATAATCGTGATTCCCTTGATGCTATTGCCGAAAAATTACTTGAACAAGAGACGCTTGAACGTGAGGAATTTGAAATGCTGCTAAAAGAACGAGGGGTTGAGGTGCAAAATGCATTTAAGGATGAGGAATTTGAGAGAAAGGAGATGGAGGAGAAACGTATTTAGTGGGGTGAGAGGTATCTGAGATGGTAGCACTGCTTTATTTGCAATGTGTGTATCTTGACGGAGTTATGCAGAGCGAGATGGTGCCATCTGTTGTGCGGTATTCGTTGAGGTTTTCTGTTGGGTTTGCTTGGGCATATGTTTTTATACGGTTGATAGTTTCCTTGTGTGGGTGCCCGTGTGAATTATTCTCTCCAGCGGAGTGTATGATGATATTTGGCTTGGTGTGATTGAGGAATGATTCTGATGTTGAGGTTTTTGAGCCATGGTGTCCTACTTTAAGTATTTCTATATTGTTCAGTTTTTTAGGGAATGATTCTATGAGAAACTCCTCTACTTCGGTAGGCACATCGCCGGTGAGTAATATCTCAGTATTATTGTATGTTATCAGTAGCACAATTGAAGCTGCGTTGGTTTCTGTTACTTCTGTACCTATTGGCCAAAGTATATCAAACTGTACATTATCAAATAAAAATGAGTATGCCTGTCTTATGGTGTATGTTACCGCTCCCTCTCTTTTTATTGCTGAGGTGACTTGTTTGTACACATTGCTTTCGGATGCTATGAATGATTGTATTACTGTATTAACGGCATATCGTTCAAATATCGGTACAAATCCGCCGATATGGTCTTCATCTGGATGTGTCATTACTGTGATGTCAATATCTCGATCGTTTGCCTGCAGTATAGTATCAAGTGCATTGAGTACCTGTATCCCTCTTCCTGCATCAATTAGTATCTGATGATTGCTCGGGGTTTCAATTAGTATTGCATCTCCCTGCCCAACATCAAGGAAGTGTACGCGAAGTAGATTTTCTGTTGTGGAGAGTAACTGCCACAACACCATATACCACCAATAACCGATCACAGTAACGATTGTTGCGAGAATAATAACGGATGTTTTGTGACTCATCGCACCTATAATACAGCATCATGTGGTATACTGCAAAAAATATGCAGTTACTTTTTTTGGTTGTTCTTATGCTTGCGATTATTGTGCATGAGGTGGCGCATGGGTATGCTGCCTTACTGCTCGGTGATCCGACCGCGGCTCAGGAGGGTCGATTGACATTAAACCCTGTTCCACACATTGATCTGTTTGGTACTATTATTATCCCGGGGATACTACTATTAACTGGTGCTGGCATATTGTTCGGTTGGGCAAAGCCAGTGCCATACAACCCTTATAACTTGAAAGGGAAGTACGGTGAGGCGATTGTTGCCGTTGCTGGCCCTGGGATCAATATTGCTATTGCCATTGTGTTTGGGTTGCTGTTTCGTTTCGGAAATGGTGTTTTTCCTGAAGCACTCGGAAATGGCGGTATTCTTGAGGCGCTGTTGCTTTTGTGTGGTGTTGTGGTACCGGTCAATCTTTTTCTTGCTTTTTTTAACCTTATCCCTATTCCGCCACTTGATGGCTCAAAGATTGTGCTGACGCTTTTACCGACACCTCTGCGCCTGCGGTTTGAGCAGTGGTTTTCGTTATTTACTGGTGGGCAGAGCATTGTACTATTTATAGTGTTGTTGTTATTTTTATCTTGGTTTTTGCTTGATTATGTGGTGATATTGGTTAGATTTTTGACAACATTACTTGTTGGAGTGGCAGTTTTTTAGATCTTTTTTTGGGATGTCCTGCTTTAGTCAGTTTTATTGTGCAGATGTCTGGAAATGTGGTACGATATAGGGTATATGCCAACAATGAATCAACTAACTCGCAAGAGAAGGGTGAGACGTGTACGAAAAACAAAGACCGCGGCTCTGCGGCGGGGTTTTAATGCCGGCACTAATCGGACAACGTATTATTTGTCGCCATTTAAGCGGGGTGTGTGCACAAAGGTTAGCACATTGAATCCTCGTAAGCCGAATTCAGCAATGCGTAAGATTGCACGCGTACGCTTGACAAATGGGATGGAAGTTACTGCATATATTCCAGGTGAAGGGCATTCGTTGCAGGAACATTCAGTTGTATTGGTACGTGGCGGGCGTGTTAAAGATATAGGGGTAAACTATACTATTGTTCGCGGTAAGTTGAATGCTGAGGGTGTTGAGAATCGTACGCGTGCACGAAGTCGATATGGTACTAAAAAACCGAGGAAATAATATATGAGAAGATCATTAAAGAAAAAGAGGGTCGTGGTGCCGGACACTAAGTACAATTCAGTGAAGGTTGCTCATCTTGTTAATTATATTATGGAGCGAGGTAAGAAAACTGTTGCGCGGAACATTGTGTATCAGGCATTTGATGAGATTCAGAAAATGGAAAAACGGGATCCACAGATTGTGTTTGAGGAGGCACTACAAAATGTTGGGCCGTTGACAGAATTGCGATCACGGCGGGTTGGAGGGGCTAATTATCAAATACCCCAAGAGGTTTCTGTGGATCGACGACTTGTGTTGGCGTTGCGATGGATGTTGAATGCCGCAAAAGATCGGAAAGGTATGCCGATGCATAAAAAGTTGGCACAGGAAATTGTTGATGCGAGTAAAAATGAAGGATCTGCGGTAACCCGTAGAAAAAATACACAAAAAATGGCGGAGGCAAATCGCGCTTTTGCACATCTTGCGTGGTAAACTATTATACATAATTCACTAACTTTTATTATCATGTCTGACACGAGAGATTATCCATTGGAGAAAGTGAGAAACTTTGGTATTATTGCTCATATTGATGCAGGGAAGACCACTACAACGGAGCGAGTGCTATTTTACACTGGTGTTTCACATAAAATTGGTGAAGTGCATGAGGGTGCAGCAGTTATGGATTGGATGGAGCAGGAGCGAGAGCGAGGGATTACTATTACTTCAGCGGCAACTACTTGTTTTTGGGTACCAACTCAGTTTAAGGGGGATAAGGAACATAGTTATCGTTTTAATATTATTGATACACCTGGGCATGTTGATTTTACAGCGGAGGTTGAACGATCACTCAAGGTGTTAGATGGTGGTGTTGTGGTGTTTGATGGTGTTGCAGGAGTTGAACCACAGTCGGAGACCGTGTGGCGTCAGGCGGATAAATATACTGTGCCGCGAATATGTTTTATCAATAAACTGGATAGAACAGGAGCTAGTTTTGAGCGATCCTTCCAAAGTATTCTTGATCGCCTTTCACCAAATGCGGTTCGTATGCAATTACCTATCGGCGAGGAGGATCAGATGAAAGGAGTGATTGATTTGTTAGTCATGCGTGCATATTACTTTGAAGGTGAAATGGGTTCAGTGATTCGTGATGAGGAAGTGCCGGAAGAGATGAAGAAAGATGCTCAAGAGGCGAGAGAGAAGATTATTGAGAAAGCGGCAGATGTTGATGATGTGATTGCGGAGAAATATCTTGGTGGTGAGGAAATTAGTGTTGAAGAGCTGCAAAAAGTACTGCGGGAAGGTGTTATTGCTAATAAAATTTTTCCAGTTTTCACTGGATCAGCGTTGAAGAATATGGGGGTGCAGTTAGTGCTTGATGCGGTGGTTTCATACTTACCTTCTCCTGTAGACATACCACCAGTACAGGGGGCACATCCGAAGGACACAAGTGTTACTCTTGAGCGGAAAGCGTCTGATGATGAGCCATTTGCCGCATTAGTATTTAAATTACAGACCGATCCTTTTGTTGGACAGTTGGCTTTTTTTCGCGTGTATTCTGGAACATTGCATGCAGGATCGTATGTGTTAAACTCGCGAACGGGAGATAAAGAGCGTATCGGTCGAATTGTACGCCTGCACGCCGACGAACGAGAGGAAGTAAAAACGGTGTATGCGGGAGAGATCGCTGCGGCGGTTGGTTTAAAGGATGCGATTACTTCAGATACCATTTGTGCTGAAAAAGAACCAATTGAACTTGAAAAGATTGTGTTTCCTGAGCCAGTTATTCAATTGCGTATTGAGCCGAAGACCAAGGCAGATCAGGAAAAGATGGGGGTTGCACTTTCTAAGTTGTCCGCTGAAGATCCAACTTTTCGTGTGTATACCGACCCTGAAACTGCTGAAACTATTATTGCTGGCATGGGGGAATTGCATCTTGATATCCTTGTTGATCGGATGAAGCGAGAATTTAATGTTGAGGCATCAGTTGGACAACCACAGGTTGCGTATCGAGAGACCGTTCGCGCAGAGGCAGATGTTGAAGAGAAGTATATTCGTCAAACAGGAGGACGTGGGCAGTATGGGCATGTGAAGATTAGGATTGCACCATTGCCGGAGATGACTGAGGAAGAAGTAGCAAATTTACCGAAGAATGTGAAACATACATCGTCGTTTATGTTTACCAATACCATCAAGGGAGGTGTTATCCCTCAGGAATATATACCCGCTGTTGAAAAAGGATTGAAGGAAGCGATGGATAAGGGGGTGTATGCGGGGTATCCGATGGTTAATATTGCAGTTGATTTGTACGATGGATCATATCATGAAGTGGATTCTTCTGAAATTGCGTTTAAGATTGCTGCGTCAGCGGCATTTCAGCAGGGTGTAAGACAGGCAAATCCTGCATTGCTTGAGCCGATGATGGAGTTGGAAGTGACTGTGCCGGAGGATAGTGTTGGTGATGTGAGCGGTGATCTTTCTTCACGTCGGGGACATGTTGAGGAAATGGAGGATCGTGGGAATTTGAAAGTTATTAAGGCGAAAGCACCTCTTGCAGAGCTGTTTGGATACACAACCAATCTGCGCTCTATTACCAATGGTCGAGGAACCTCAACAATGGAGTTTTCTCATTATGCGGAGGTACCGCAGAATGTGGCAGAGGAGATTGTAGCGAGGCGGACTGGAAAGTAATTACTCGGGTATTCGCCGAGCATGCTTTGTTCCGTGGGCAGTACTGTGCAATCTTTTGTTTTGAGCAACCAGACCTGATTGCCGTCTGCAGTATATTGATTATCTTATAAAAATTGCTTTGTGTTATAGCTGTTGTATGTTTGACGTGTGTCTCTCGTTTGTTGATGGGGCGATGTTTAATTGTTGTTAGGTTACATGGAGTAATCTTTGTATGTGATGCTATTCGTTGTGTGAGTTGTCCTGTACTGATGTGGTGCGTTCATCTCTCCTTGCTCTTTCTCTTCGGCGTGGTGGCGTTTTCTTGGTGGTGTGCTTGAGGGCGGAATATTGAGTGATTTTGTTTTTGATCTCTTCTGATCCGCGAGGGGCAAAGCGAATCTTCATGGTAAACGGGGAGAGTGGTTTATTGTTTGAAAGCATGCCAATAACACAATTAAGATTTTCTGTCTCGGTGAGTTCTATGGATGAGAAGTGTGGAGTGAATTTTTTTTCTAGCACCTCTGCATCCTCCACACCAACTCTAAATGAGATCGTGGTGCCGACATTTCCCAATACTGCGCCACGGATAGAGTCGGTGAGTTGTGCCATGTATTGGTGAGCAATATTTAAGCTGAGTTTATACTTTCTTGCTTCTGATAGAATTTGTTCAATACTATCGCTGGTGAAGTTTTGAAATTCATCAATATAGAAATAAAATGGTTTTCGTTCATCTTCAGTAATATCATCTCTGGAAAAGGCGGCGAGAGCAATCTTTCCGCTGACAATCATACCAAGAAGTCGAGCATTTATCTCACCAATTTTACCTTTTGGTAGACGGACAAATAACAACTTTCCGGCATCCATTGTTTCTCTGAAGGAGAAGGAGGAGTATGGTTGACTGATGATTGGGCGGACATAGTCGTTTGAAATAAAATTGCTGAATTTTGAGGTTATGTATGGGGCAATGTTTTCTAATGCAGCATCTCCACCAGCTTTTTGTGCTTCTTCTTCCCAGAATTTTTTAACTGGCTCGTTGTGACAATTTTTTAACATTTCCTCTCTAAATCCCTCATCGGTTAGGACTGTCGGCACTTCCATGAGTGTTGCCGGTTTGTCAATCTTTCCTTCCATAAGTAGTAATAGTGAGTTACGCATATACTGCTCAAACACTGGGCCCATGGTTTCCGCATCAAACAAACTATAAAAAATAGAAAGAATTTCGTTGACAATGAAGGTTTTTTCCTGTGGGCGTGAGCGGTCATATTCCAACATGTTTAATGCGAGTGGGTAATCAATGTTGCTCGGATCAAATACAATTACATCATCAATGCGTTTCTTTGGTATGACTGCGAGCATATCGTCAACCAAATCGCCATGCGGATCAATGATACATATCCCTCTACCGTCCTGAATATCTTGGTACGCCATTGATTTGATAATCGCTGTTTTACCAGTACCGGTTTGTCCGATGATGTACGTGTGTCGCATTCTATCTTTCTCTGGCATATATACAGGTGTTTCTTGTCCGTGGAAAATGTTGTCACCGAGTAATAATCCTTCTTTTGCTACTTCAGTAGGAGCTGCTACTCGTTTTGTCTTCATCCATTGCAGGTTTGCAACTTCTATAGATTGATTTTGTAGGTGAAAAATACTTGAAATTTCTTGTGCATTCATAACCGTCGCACTCTTTTCGTCTGGGAGACGGAATGCAAAATCAAGCGTTGTTTTTTTGTCTTTCTTCTTTGAAAATACAAACTCATTGTGTCCCGCTGCACTAAACTGATCAAATCTTCCTTTAAGGTTGTCAAATAATAAATCAACTTTCTCTTGTGTTTGTGCAGATACACCAACTCTGATATTGACTTGATACAACTGCTCCTGCATTTTTTCTTCAATCATTTGTGTTTCTGATGCTGGCTCTTTTTCGTCTCCATTTTTATTTTTCCCTTCCATTATTCTTGTTACCCACTGATCAACTTTGTCTGTTGTTTTTGTTGGTTTTAGTTGTTTTAAATTTTTACCGCTTTTAAGCCCCTTTAATACTCCCTTCATCTCGCCAATTTGGTTTTTTGATGCCTTTTGTAGCACTAACTGCATTGCCATACCGGTTCGTCTTTCTTTTGCATTAGCAAAGGCCGCAAGTATTGGGGCAAATGAGTTTGTTTCGGTTTTTTGGTAAGATCGAATCGGTAGTGCATAGAAATTTTTTAAGGTGAGTGCTGAAAGTGTATGTGGGTTTTGTGCATGAAAGATGGTGTAGTCGGTTACTTCCTGTGCCTGTGCACGCTCAAATACCCTTCGGACTTGTGTTTTGACAGTTTCTACGTAGGCAGATGGCGCGGCAATAAAAAATTGTATGTCGGACCCTTCGTTTGTCACTGCGATTTCAAAGATGATCGGTTTTTTCTCTGGTGTTATTGAGTGCACCAGATCTTCAAAGAGGCGAATCTGCTCCATTTCAGACATCTCTGTATCTGTGTGTGGTGTCTGTGTGATTTGTAATAACATGTATTCTGCTGACTCTTTCAGTGTTTTTCTTTTTTGTTTTTTGCGGATTAGGTTGGTGATGATTGCCACCGTGATCCATATAAAAAGCAATATAGCTGCAAGGGTGAATACTTGCATGGTGTTATTTGATATGTATTCCGTTACAAAAGATTGTATTTTTTCTACCTGTGTCATAGAAGCCCTTGATCTTGCATTCTTTGGTGCAGAAATTTTGCGATTGAATCATGAAGTGCATCCACAACATATGGATTATTTTCTTTACCTGCTTTTGCAACTGCCTGCACGATGCCTCCATGTACTGCGGTTTGGAGCAGTTCTGTAATTGGCTCTTTGTATTTTTCTGGCACCGTTTCAAGGTAATCTTTTGTTTCTGTTTCATCCACACCTGCCGGCTGCAAGCTTGCCACACTGTCAACCTCTTCATCTTCTTCTCTCTTGTCATTGCTATCTACTGTGCCACCTGTGTCACCGTATGATTCTCGAAGTTCAGTGCGTATTATATCAAGTTCTGCTTCTCGCTGCTGCTCGGTACTGCTTTCTCTGTGCTCGGCAGCATTGTTTTTTTTTCGTTCTGTGTGAATTTTTTCAGCAATGGTATTGACGCTTTCATCAAAGGATTCTAATTTTGATTCTTCTGTGGGCATACGTATAAAAGTAGTATACCGTAATACGATAATACACAATAATGTATGTTTGTTTGATTATATGCTGTATTATTATAATATATGGAGCGTTCAGAAAGAAAAAAACTATCAACGAGGAAAAGTCGGTTTACAGAGAAACAGCGAAGACAAAGAAAACATCTTGAATCTCATACCAATACACAAACAGGGAAGATTGATGTGGGCGGGTCGCAAGCAGAAACGCGGGACCATGTGGAATCTGCTAAAATACAGGAGCAAGAAAAACAGGAGGAGGATGTAGTGGTTTCTGGCGACGATATAGGGCGGAAGGGGTTGGAATCGGAGCATGCTGTTGAAGATGATTCTTCTGTTGATGATGGTAATTTTGCTGAAAGATATGCTCGTGCGACTTTTGATTTGCAGGGTATGATGAAGCAGAAATTTAAAAAACCTGAGGAGGTGCGCAGAGAGTTTGATGAGCGGTTGTACGCACAGTTACAGCAGAACACGGAGGTTGATTTGAGGGATTTGAGCGAGGTCAGGAAGTTGCTTGCTGATGTTGCGCTGGTTAGTAAAAAAACAGGTGCTGAGGTGACAGCGTATAATTTTACTGATGAAGAGTTGCAGGTGGTTTCAGAGTATTTGCGGGCGAAAAATGCCTTTGACGTGATGACAGATGAGAACTTGACAGAAGTGCGGGAAAAACTGGAGGATAGTGACTCTGAGGGTGATGTTGAGACGGCGTTAGATGCAATACGGACATTTGAAAACAATTTGATGGATGAGGAGATTCGTCTGCGGAATAACATTAAAGGAGAGAGTGAATTGCTCGCAAAGGTAAAAAGGAAATGGAAGTGGTTGGGGGATAAAAATTTGGCTATTTGGCTTTCAGATGAAAAGGGGTATCAGGCAAAAAATACATTTTGGGGTAAGGTTGGGTATGGTGTGCTGCGAGCAGCATCATTGAGAACAGCATTGATGGGTTCTTTGGTGCCGGTTGCCGGGTTTGGGTTTGGTGCTGCCGGTATTGCTGCGGCACTTGGTGTTAAGAGGGGTGTGGGGGCGTTTTTTGGTGCCTCTGCGGGGCATGCTTTTGCACAGGCGTGGCTTGAAAGGGGTTTGAAGAAAGAGATTGATGAGATATCTACGCTTAAAACCTTCAAGGAGAAGGATTATGAGCGAGCTGTACACCTGAAAAAAGAATACGATGCGTTTATTCAGCAGTATCATTCTGACACTGCTGAGGAGAAACGGAATGGAGCAGAGTATAAGAATATACAGGATTCATACCGTGAAGCAATTAAATTTTTTTGTGCTGATGCTGCAGGCGTGGAGAATGTGCGCATGAAACAAAACTTGAGTGAGATGCGGGCACGGAATATTGTAAAAAACAATAAGTTGCTATTGTTCGGAAGTGCGGCTTTAGGGGGTGCAGTTTCTGCTCTTGTTGCGCCGAAGGTTTTTGATATGGCATCTGATCTGGTTGATGGTGCTGATGTGCCCACTGACGAACCTAAATCCACTTACAAAAAGCCGATTGTTAAGGGAAGGGCGGCTATTCCAGCTGGATCGTTGGATATTGAGCAAGGGGGTGCTGTGGACAGCCCAGCTGCATCTGCTGGTATGCGACCTGCTGCTGTTCAGGGTGAACCAGAGCGAGTGATGGACATTGATGATGTTGAAGAGCAGGAGGTGCCGCTATCTCCTCAGGATGGTGATTTTGAAGTTGTGTCGGAGGAGGGTGAGAACACACCTCTGCCGGAGAGCGCTGGTGAGGTAGAGGATGCGGTATCGGAAGGCAGTGCTATTAATGATAGGGAGTTTTTGGTTGGTGAGCAGGGCGTATATACCGTACAGGATGGGAACTGGTTATCAAAAATATGGCTTGATAAGAATGGTGGCGATGAGGGGCAGATGTTGAAGGTGGTAGAGGCATTGAGAGATCTGCAGGGTACAGAGGAAGGGGTTGAGAAACTGAAAGATTTTGGTATCAGGAGTGGTGATATAGAGATACTATACCCTGGTGATGAAATAAAAACTGATGCAATTCAGGAATGGTTTGATGCGGATATTTCGAAAACATCTATTGATATACAACCTACTGCTGTTCAGAATGAATCGGAACAGGTGACAGATATTGATGCCATTGAGAAGGAGGAGGTATCACCACCTGCTTCGGAAGGCGGTGTTGCTACTGATCCTACTGATGTGAAGGAGGTTTCACTACCTGTCTCGGAGGGCAAAACTGATGTGAAGGAGGTGCCAATATCTATCTCGGATGGTGATCTTGATACTGATTCCGTTGGCACTACAGGAAAGCGACTGGAAGATATGAAGATCTTTGAAGAAATCATCCACACTGTGCATGATGAGGGTACTGTTGCAGATGTTTTGCAATCTCATGGTTTTGATGCTGGTGCTATTCCTCAGAACATACTTGAGAAACAGGTGTTTGAAGGACATGATGTGCAGATATTCACCACAAAAGAAGGTGACTTTGCAGGGATCGCTGTGGATGGGGAATATCTTTCATCTGAACAGTGGGGTACTACATCTCCTGAAGTGCAAGCCGAGGAAGTGCTTGAAATGAGTGTTGGGGAGAAACACCCCTTTACTGATACCCTTGAAGACCTTGTGAAAACGGCGGAGGCATTGAATACTGACATAAAAGATGTGCATAATCATATTATCATTGCTCGTACAGATGGTGTTCCAATACTACCGGCAACGGATTTGCAACAATTTCGACCCGATTTATTTGAGAGTGATCAATCAATTGCATCCAGTATTGTGAAAGGTGATGATTCAGTGTTGGTACAGGTTGATCACCCTCTTCAAAAGAGATTTCTTATAGAGACGAATCAGGAAGGGAACCTTAATCATGATCATGTACAGAAAGAATTTGCTACTATACAAAAAACACTTCAAAAACCTGAATCTATTCACTCTGCTAGGCAAGAGGTTATTAGAAAATCTCTTCAGGCACTTACTGTCGAAAAACCTCCTGCGGATGCCACACTATTTGATACTCTTGCCGATCGGCTATCTGTCAAAATAGAAGATGATACTGATTTGACCGAGCGTATGTTTTCTGAAAAAGGTTGGGGAGATAGGCGGGTTAGGATTGCATACTCTGAAGATCAAGGACACCTGGAAGTTCAGGAGCGTTTGAATGTTAACAGGGGGAGTAGGTACGGGCGGGCAAAATGGGAATGGAAATCAATTCTTGTTGAAAAAATTACTAACAAAAAATAATGGTATATTGTTGTTGTTATGTTGAAGAAGGAAATAAAAAAGAAAAATTTGATTCAGATCCTTGGATTGGAATCACTGACACCAGAAGCACAAGTTGAAGTTGTTGATGCAGCGGTGAATGTGATAGAGATGCGATGTTTGAATGAGGTACTTGAATCACTTGATGAACAAGGGAAAAAGCGGTTTGTAACACTGATGGACAGCGGTGAAGCGGAAGAGGTTGGTGCTTTTTTGAAAGATAAGGGTGTAGACCTTATGCACATCCTTGAAGAAGAGGTGTTGCGCTTCAAGACAGAATCTGCAAACGTGTTTAGTGCTTAATATTTCTATGATGGGTGGGTGAAATGGAGTTGATTATTGTTGCTGGAATTTTTTTATACACCTCTTGGGTTGATGAGGTATTTATTCCGCTTGCTATTTGCTATATACTATTTTTGTATGCCTGATGATAAGCCAGAATTTAAGTCGTGGTTTTTTCCTCTCATTATTGTTATTATATTAGTTGCGTTTTTGGGCAAACCCTCAGCACTTCTTTAATTGTTATATTCTTCTTTTTTTTGTCTGTTTGCTTTCTGTGCCTGTTTATATCCTATGAGTGTAAATGTGGCGGTGATTAGTATCGTTATACCTACTCCTATTTCTGGCAATGGTATTGTTGCATGTGGTATTTTTGCCAATGTTTCAGTAATAGCGGTTATTGTTTTTAGTGGTAGAAGCGCAACTGGAGATATGATAATTGCCAGTGACGATGAGAATAGGGCGATAAGTGTTACTGTCGCCCCAAAAAACATTGCGAGTGGTATTATTGGCAAGATTGCTATGTTTGCTGGTATTCCTATAATGGATACTTCACCTATTGCGTATGCCAAGTAGGGTAGTAAGAATATTTGGGTTGCTAATGTTGCCGCTACAATACCCCGAATTCCATATTTTTCTGGTATTTTTTTAATCTTTTGCTCAACACTTTGTGCAAATAGTAGGAGTCCGAGTGTTGCGAGGAATGACAGATGAAATGATGTGCTAAACAATGCCTGTGCTGGGTTGTACACCATCATAGCTAGCGCTACTAAGAGTAGCGTACGGATGCCGTCATACTCACGATGCGTCGCACGAGCAATAAGTGCTATGATTGCCATACTCCCTGCCCGCAGTGCTGCCATTTGTGCCCCTGCAAGTAGTACAAATACCAGTATTGCTATCATGGATGCTGAGAAACTAATGGTCGTAGATGTTTTTCTTAACACCCTTCGCACCCCTTCTGCTATTAAGGTTATATTATGTCCTGACAGTACAATGATGTGTATTAGCCCTGTTGCCCTGAATGCTTCCATCAGTTCTGCAGGCAATGTTCCGCGTAATCCGAGCAATAACCCTCCCAATAACGTTGCTTCTTTTGATGGTAGGAAGGTGTGCATCTTCTTTATAAAGCGTGTGCGGATTTGTTCAAAAATTGCGTGTTCTTTCCGTTTTCCTGTGCATCCGCTTTCTTGTATGTATGAGATTGCGGATACGCCTTTTTGTTGCAGATATCTCCTATATGCGAATACCCTCCCTGCTTTTGTTAAAAAATCTTTCGCTTCATTTATTCTTGCATTAAATGATACCTCTTCGCCACTTACACATTGAGATGGATATGGTTCGTAAACCAGTATCCTTTCCTTTTCCTTTAACACCTCCCTGTTGATCTGATGTATCTCTACTATATACCTACTTCTTGTATTTTTGTCTTCTATGTCACCCTTGATGATTCCTTTTACCAGTATTTGCTTTTTATACTGCTCTGTTAGTGAGGCGCTTTGACTTCTCATCGGCACTAACACTCTCATCATACCTAGCAGCATGATGATACCACACACACAAATGAGTGTTGCTTTTTCTTTTTTTCGTAGCAGTATGGCTGTGATAGTTAATCCAACAATAATACATGTGATATATGGTATTGCCTTTGGTGTAATGTGGTATGCTGTAGCACAGCCGAGTGCGAATGCTATCGCTGCTGCGATTATGAAAAAATTTGCATATTTTTTTACAGTATACACTTTATGACTTTGATCTGTGGTTTGTTGCGGAATGTGTCCATTTCAACCTGCCCTATGATTGCGTGTGCTGTTTGATTGATATCAATATCAATTTCTTTGTCTTCTTTGCCAAAGAAGGCGATGCCATCTATGTGGCCCGTTCCGTCAGTGAGGGTATATCGTATATGCTCTCCTCTCTTTCCAAACATCACTTTTTTGTGTATGGTGCATTGTGGTATAGCAATACGTATCATTTCATTTTTCATACCGAATGGCGCAAATTGTTCGTATAATGTGTAGATTTTTGCTATTTCACCTATAGTGCATTCACTGTCAACAATACACTTTTCACCTTTCTCTTCCTGCACACCTTTTGTTTTATTGATCACTTCTTCAAAGGAAACCTCCGCACCATCACTGAGTGTGAAACCACCTGCATTTTTGTGTCCACCTGCTTCAACAAAAATGTCGGGAGTGCTTTTCATTAACAAGAAGACATCGCAGTGCATAGATCTGCACGACCCCTTGATGACTGCTTTTTCTTCGGTTTCGGCCTGCCCCCATACAAATACGGTCTTCTGGTGCGTGTCCGCCAACTTATGTGCCACCAATCCTACCAATGATGGTTTCCACTTGCGATCTCCAAATACCCACACTGCTTTTTCTTTGTTTTTGTTTTTCGCCTGTTTTTGTGCTTCTCGCACCATCGTTGCGACTGTTGTCTTTCTCTTATTGTTGAGTTTGGTGAGAGTTTCTGTGAGTAACATTGCTTCGTCAGTGTTGTTAGTGGTTAATAGTTTGAATGCTGTTTCTGCCTCTCCCATCCTTGATGCCGCATTTATTCTTGGGATAATTGAGAACGAGAGATCATTTTGTGTTATTTTTTGTTGATCTAGCCGCAACACACTGCATAATGCTTGCACACCCGGTCTCGGGCTTTTTCTGAACACCTGTAGTCCGTAATGTACTAGCTGTCTGTTTATACCACGCAATGGTACCATGTCAGATACTGTTGCCAATCCTATGATGTCTAATTGCCATTTTTCCCACCCTATCGGTGGTTTTTCTTTACTTTTTCTTTTTTGTGCTTCTTGTATGAGTGCCTGTATAACGATGTATGTTACACCTGCGGCACACGGATGTGGTTGCTTACTGTTTTCCAGAGTTGGGTTTATTATTGCGAATGCATTTGGTATCGTTTCACCTGCTAGGTGGTGATCTATGATGATGGTGTGTAGTCCGTTTTGCTCCATTTCTGCAATTTCTTTCGGGTTTGTGGTACCGCAGTCAAGTACGCACACTACAGATGCATTACTGTCAATCATTTTTTTAATACCTTTTTTACTCAGACCAAATCCTTCGCTGTTTCTATCTGGTACATAGTAGATAATATTGTTGTGTCCAAGTGCATGTAGTGTTGAGTACAGCGCTGCTGCTGCCGGTATACCATCGCAGTCGTAATCGCTAAAGATACCAATCGTTTCTTCTTTTTCCACCGCATCAAGTATTCGTTTTACTGCTTTTTCTGTGCCTTTGTATTGATGGTGGTTGATTGCCACCCATTCTTTTTTGAAAAAAGTTTCCGCCTCTTCTTGTGTGGTAATGTCTCGCGCATACAGTAGTCGTTGTGTTAGTGTGTTGTATATCTGTAGTGTGTCTTGTATTTCTTTTGGCGGGTTTTTTCGAATTGTGTACATGGCAATATACTACCACTACCATTATTTTCGTGCTATCTCTTTGTTATTTTTTTTATCCACAAAAAATACACTCTTTACACCCTTGCAATTTGGTAGTACTGTAGGGAATAATAAATGATGTATGGAAATTACGCAGGAAGCAGACATTCAAACACTCTGGGATGATGCTTCTAAGGTTGTGAAAGAATACATATCAGCAAATAGTTTTAACACATGGCTTTCAGGTGTGTATCCTCTCAAGGTTGACGATGACGGAAGGACAATTGTTCTTGGTGTGCCGAATGAGTTAACACGAAGTTGGATACAGAAAAATTATCAGGGGATCCTTGCATCTGAACTTATTAAAATTAATCCGAATATACGTAATGTGAAACTTATTATTTCACGTAGAGTTTCTAAGAGGCCAACTCGGTCGGCACAACCTCAACCTCAAAAAACTGTTCCTCTTGATTTGAAAAGTTTTGACCGAGAAACCAACCTTAACCCTGATCTAGTGTTTGAAAATTTTATTGTCGCACCATACAATCGGTTCGCACATACTGCGGCACAGGCAATCATAGAGAAGTTTGGTACTTTGTATAATCCGTTTTATGTGTATGGTCCGACCGGTGTCGGTAAAACGCATTTACTTCAAGCGATTGGTAATAAAATTAAGCAGGTAAACCCATCAATGAATGTGTTTTACACAACGACTGAGGCATTTATGGAAAATTATATTAATGCCATTAAGAAAGATCGTATTAAGGAGTTCAGGAATGCGTATCAGAATTATCAGCTTTTTATTATAGATGATGTGCACTTTTTGCAAAAAAGTGAGTCCACTCTTATTGAGGTATTTCATCTGTTTAATGCCTTAGTCAATAAAAATGCACAGATAGTACTTTCTTCTGATCAACCACCCGCAGATCTTGATAAGATGGAAGACAGGATACGGACACGTCTTAATTCTGGTGTTGTTATAGATATTGAAAAACCGAAGTATGAAGATATGCGTATTGTGTGTACAGAAAAAGCCAGTAAAATGGGGGTAGATATTACTCAGGAGGCGATTGACTACATTGTTGAAAATATATCTCAAAATATTAGGGAAATCAATGGGGCTCTGAAGAGTATCCATCTTCATATTGGAGGTCAGGAAAATAAAACGGTTGATATTATTGATGTTAAAAAATATATCAAGAATCATGTTCGTGCAAAAACAACCATGTCGCATGAAAAAATGATTCAGGTTGTGTGTGATTTTTATAGAATAAAACCGGAGCTCTTGGGAACTAAACTGAGGAAGAAGGAGGTGGTGCATGCACGGCAGATTATTATGTATGTCTTTAGAGAACATTTGAATCTTTCATACTCGTTTATCGGTAAACAGTTCGGCAATAGAGATCATACAACTGTAATGCATGCGTGCACAAAAATCACAAAGGCGTTGCAAGATAATTCATCTATTCAGAGAGATTTTGAAATTTTAGTAAAGCGATTAGACATTATCTAATGTGGTGGAGGATTTGTGTGTAACCGTGTGTGTAATGTATATACTTTGTCTGTGAAAATACGTGTATAACAAGTGTATCATTGTGCTCTTTCCACATCACATGATTGTGATATTTTGTTTTTCACAATTTTTTAAAAGTTGTGCACATCTTTATACATAGATGTTGGTTAAAAAATAATTTCTATATCCCTAAATATTTTCTGTTTTTACACTTTTGCACATTATTAGTAGTAATAGTATACTTTAATTATGAAATTTACAATAAAAACAGATGTACTAAAAAATATAACTGGTACCTTAGCGAAGGTTACTGCGAAAGATGGATTAGGTTCTGTGTTTAATGGTGTGTACATGGAGGTTGTGCAAGGGAAAGTTTTTTTTAAAACACAGCAGGTTGATTTTGGTGTGCAGTACGCTGCCTTTGTCGAGAAGGCGGAAGATGGTGCGGTGTTTGTTCCCATACAAGTTCTTGATGGTGTGGTGAATTCGTTAGTTGATACGGTTATTACTGTCTCTCTGATTGGTAAAAAATTAACTGTTGCTACTCACACTAGCTCTTCTGATGTGTATATTCTTGAAGAGGGTACAAAGCCGGTTGTTGAGGGACCGGATGGTGCTCCATCTTTTTCTATGCGACGGGAGGTTTTGATTCAAGGTTTCAAGAATGTACAACATGCCGCTGCTGAGAGTGCGGTGAAACCGGAGATTGCTAGTGTGTATGTGTATACGAGGGATAACTCTATTTATTTTGTTTCTACAGATGCTTTTCGGTTGGCTGAATCTCGTTTTCTCTCTGATGACGCCACAAAGGATGACTTTGATGTTCTTGTGCCGATTAAGAATGTTCTAAAAATACTTCGTGTTTTGGAGAGTGTGTCGGATACTGCAGTTCGCTTGTTTGTGCGGGAAGGAGTGGTGTATGTGCAAACAGATAATGTTTTACTGTGGACAAATATTGTGAAAGGGTCATTTCCTGATTATAAGAATATTATGCCTGTTGAGTTTGATATTGCTATAACTGTTTTGCGGGGAGATATGACAAACTTTCTGAAGAAGGCACGGTTATTTGCTGACAAATTGAACACGTTGTCCTTGAGTGTTGAAGATGAGAAAACGATGTCGCTTGAATTCAGTAACGAGACCGCCGGTGTTACAAAGAATACTATTCCTGTAATAACGGAGGGTTCTATTGATTTATTCCCTTCTTTTAATTACAAGTTTGTCAATGATACCCTGTCAGTTATTACTGATGATAGGATTGTTATTAGTGCGATTAATGACAAGGCAAAACCTATAATGATTCGCGGCTCAGAGGACACTTCATTTACTGCCATACTTTCTCCGTTGCTAGATAAGTAATTGTATTCTTTGGTGATGTGCGGTATACTTTTGGTAATGAAAATAAACAGAAGAAAGAGGGTTAGAAAACATGGATTTTTTGCTCGTAGCAGTACACCGTCTGGGCGGCGTATACTTGCTCGGAGGCGGGCAAAAGGGAGAAAGCGGGTTGCGGTATCACAATCCCGTTAAGGTATACGGGATATTTGATGAAAACAGCGTTACGCCGAGAGAGGGTACAATATGTTCTTAAACATGGAGAGCGACATGCTCGTAGAGGTCTTGTTATTTGTGTGCTGAGGTCATGTGATTTTGCTAGTGGTTCTGGCAGATTTGCTATACTTATTTCCAAAAAGGTGGTCAAAGGTGCTGTTTTGAGAAATAGGTTGCGAAGAGTGTTGCGTGAGGTGGTGCAAACATTTGATCGTGAGTGTGTGGATCTTGTGGTGTTATACCGCAGTGAGTTTGATTCCGAAGTGGAGGTTCGAGAGCGGTTGCGGATACTTTTGTGTGAGGTTTTTGGCGTGTGAGGTTTTTGGCGTGTGGTATGCTGTATATGTTTTTATGAATACTCTCTTTGTTGTCTTTTATCAGCCGATAGCGAATTTGTTGTTTATTTTGATGGATATTGTGCACACTAATAACATCGTTATTGGTATTCTTTTGCTGGTTATTGTCGTGAAGCTGCTGTTATTACCAGCGACGATTAAAAACTCAAAGATACAGCAGAAATTGAGTGAAATATCAGGTGATCTGAAAGACATCAAAGAGCATACAAAGGATAAAAAAGAGCAAATGGAAAGAACGTTGGAGGTGTATAAGAAAGTGGGAGTGAATCCGATTAGCCCTCTGCTTTTTTTATTGATCCAAATTCCTTTTTTTATTACCATTTTTTTTATCACTAAGGATTTAGGAGGTGGAGTGTTTCGGTATGGTGATGCACTGTATGATTTTGTCGCACAACCGGTGTTTGTTGACTTTATTATTGGTTTTGGCTCTTTCTCAATTAATACCATGGAAAGTGGAGTGTTTGTTGTTGCCGCTTTGATAGGAGTTTCTCAGGTTATTTTGATGCAGCAGACACAGAAAAAAGGTGTTGGTGATCAGAAGACCGCTAAAATACTCATATACATTCTCCCGATTTTTATTGCCTTTTTGTCACTTGGTATAGTCGCTACTATCGGTATTTATTGGCTGTTTAATAATCTCATTTCAATTTTGCAAGAAATTTTTATTAACGAGTATAAAAAGGAACGGAGCGAAAGTGATTTACCAATTCAAGTACAGGATGTTTCGGACATCTAACTAGCAAAGAGTCGCGTCCTGTTGCCATTTTTGATAAAGAGAGAGAGAGTTCTACCAGTAATGCATCGGTATTTTTTTTGGAAACAGTGCTCATTATGTTTGACACTTTCGTGATATACTTGAGATAGTTTCTTCAGTGCTTGAGGAGATTGTAAGGATGTCACTTTCTTTTCTTGTTTTAAGTTGTGTGAGTTTTTATAACTGCTGAAAGGTAAAAAGACCCCCTTTCTTTTAATTGATGATTGAGTTTTAATTTATTATACAGAAGAGCTATGCTAACATTCCTTTTTTATTCCCAAGATGTCTGGTGCATGAGAGGCATGCGTTCTTGTTTCCCTTACTTTCTCATACTTCTTTTTTTTATTGCCACACTTCCTGTATGTTTTGCTGCTGGTCCTGGCGGGATAAGTACTAATCTGGTACGGTGGTACGCTGGAACTGGTGTGATAACCACTGATGTTGGTGGAACTTTGTTTGCGGATGATGGAGATTCAGTTGCCCACTGGAGCGATGATAGTTCTGCTAGTGTTGCGGCAACGCAGTCGACTGATAGTGCTAAGCCAACGTATCGTGCTAGTGGGTGGAACGGTCAACCTTTTCTTGAATTTGATGGTAGCGCCAATTTCTTGACTGTGGGATCTCTCTCCGGATTAGCAAATAGTAGCTACACTGTTTTTGTTGTTGGGACAAGAGGTGATACTTCAGCAAACTATCCACTTGGTGCTGAGTCTGCGGTGACAAATGGAAACCTCATCTTGGGGTATTCTTCTAATACCGAAGCTCGCCTTGATCAACATACCAATGCAGTGACTACATCTGTCAATGCGTTTAACAGTCCCGAGCAGCCCTTTGTTCTGACTGGAGTTTTTGACAGTTCTTCAGGACACAGTATTACAGAGTTTCGTGACGGGACAGAGACAACTGTTTCAAATTCTAATACGACTGCACTAACCGGGAATGTGAAAACAGTTATTGGCAGACATGTTTCTGATTATTTTGACGGAGGAATATATGAGGTGTTGATATATTCTGACACACTTTCTGCTACTAATCTTGCGAGAGTGCGCTCCTATCTTGCGCTTAAGTATGGATTGACACTTTCGGATGATTACTTAAGTAGTGCAGGTACCGTTATCTTTGATCAGGGTGCCGAAAGCTCTCTTTATTCAAATGGTATTGCCGGTGTTGGGAGAGATGATGATTCAAGTTTTGAATTATCTGATTCTACAAGCTCACATGATGGGGTGCTCACGGCTTCCATTGCTATACCTGGCAATCTGGCGTTTCTTATGTGGGGTCATGATGACCAAGCAACTACGCTTGGTCGCGGCGATGTTCCAATTGGTGTAACTTCACGGACAGAGCGAATATGGAGATTTCAGCGCACAGGAGCTGTTGGTGTAGCAACACTTTCTTTTGATTTGAATGAAATGGAGATTGTTAACACAAAACGGTTTGAAGATTTTACCCTTCTTGTCTCTTCTGGAGACAGCTCTTTTTCCTCATCTGTTGCACATGATGCCAGTAGTATCTCCAGTGGTGTAGTTTCTTTCAGCAATATATCAATAGCGGATGATGATTATATTACACTTGGGGTGAAGAAAGATATCAGAGCATCACTTGGTGGCGTATTGCGAAATGTGCGACTATGGCTTGATGCTGAGGATATGGATGTGTTGCATACTGATCTTAGTTGTTCTAGCGGTCCTCCAAATAATCATGACAATGTTCTTTGCTGGCGTGACAAATCACCCTATGGATCACACGTTACTGTTCCTCAAGGTGATTGTGTTTGGGCTATAGGTGGGACACAGAACTGTGCCGCTCCTTCGTTTGAAGTTGATCAATTTGGCGATGGTAACGTACTTCGTTTTGAGCGGGATAATAGGGAAGTGCTTAGAGCGGATTTAGTTGCTGCTAATCAAGCGTGGAGTGGGCCTAACGTTACTATGTTTATGGCGTTTCAACAGGAAGGTACACCATACGCTACATGGTCTTTTTTCTCTAACGGAGATAGTTATTCCGATGGTACTAATTTTCAGTTTGACATTCAAGATACTGGATCGATTAAGTCTTTTCGAGTGAATGGACTGAGTGATCAAAGCCCTCTTTTTGGAACGGTAAATGATGTTCCTAACTTATTTAGTTTCCGTGCCACTGAAACACAACTTGATCTTTTTTCTGATGGAGAATTTGTGGAGGTTTCAACACATTCTTCATTAATTGGGAGAGATTTTGACCAGTATCGTGTCAATCAGAACCGTGCAGGGAGCAATGTTAATAATAGTAAAATTGCTGAAATTGTTATTTTTGATGATGCCCTTTCTAATTGTGAGTTATCAGAGCTGGATTTATATTTTGGACACAAATACCACCGTCCGTTTGGTGGAGGTATTCCTGGTGGTGTACGGTGTGAAGAGGTGCATGTATGGTTTGATGGGAGTAGGGGAGTAACGCATGACAATGACGGTATCTCTCTTTGGCTTGATGAAGGACACAACACCGATTCAGCAGTACAGACAACTAATGCAAACAAACCAACCCTCGTTGAAGACCTGTTTAACAACCATGACTCAGTTCATTTTGATGGCTCAGATGTACTTACATTCTCTGCTGATCATATGCCACAAGGCGACCACGCCCGTTCCTACTTCATTGTTGCTCGACCAAGTGGCGCTTCAGGTAAAGCAGTTCTCTCACACGGAGCAGTTGGGTCAAGTATGAACGTTACTTTGGACATTACCCAAACAGAGGTCTCTGTTGACAGTGATGGCCATGTATACGGATTCACCAGAGAACCAGAGACCGATCTAGAGCTTGTTACCTTTGAACTTGAAGAAGGTGCTGAATCAGATGCATGGGAGATACGAGTTAATGGAGAAGATCACACAGAGCACACTATCAGTGGTGGACCACACGTCCTTAACACCGGAGGAAGTGATGCTCGTATTGGTGCAAAAGTAGGAGAAGCACTCACTAACCAGTACGATGGAGAGCTTGCAGAGATCTTTGTCTACGACAGAGTGTTCAGTGACATCAACCGTGCTCGTGTTGAAAGCTACTTTGCCCTTCGCTACGGTATTACTCTGCACCACACCAGCGATTACGTTGACTCACATGACAGAGTTGTCTACAACAGCACAGGTACAGAAAGTGGCTACACCTCACACATCGCCGGTATCGTAGATGATGAAGCAGAGCACCTCATTCAATACCAATCAAAAAGTCAACACAATGGTGCACACCTCACTATCGGTGTCAGTGATCACGATACCCTTGAAGATGAAGAATATCTTGTCTGGGGTCACGACCGAGGATCCCTCATCGCTTTAGAAGATGATATTCCAACAGGACTCCAGGCACGCCTTGGTAGGGTATGGAAATTCAGAGAAACAGGCGGAGAGACAGGAGACCTCACCGTACAACTTGACCTCTCTGGTATCACCCTCTTTGGATCTCAAGCATCAGACTTCAAGCTCATCAAAGACACTGACACCACCTTCAGCTCAGGAGCAACCATCATTGACGCTTCAAGCATGACTGACAATGTCCTCACCTTCTCCAACGTTGACATTGATGATGGAGAGTACGTTACCTTTGGGTCTTTGGCAAATATTACTGCTCTTGCGACTGGTCCGGGTGGAGTGATGGATAATTTAATGACTTGGCTTAGATCAGACACGATGGTATTTTCAGATAGTCAATCTTCTGTCTTTGCATCTGATGGTAGCGAGGTTGCAGTGTGGCAAGGTGTCGGATTAAATTCCCCTTCTGCATCACAGACCACTGCTGGTCATCGCCCTACTCTCCTTACAGAAATAATTAACACCCACCCGGTACTTGTATTTGATGGGGTAGATGATCGATTAACACTTGCGACAGATAGTTTGCGAGATGGTGGTGAATATGCACTTTTTGCTGTTGGTGTACGGCAGGATGCTGGACAAAATTTTGTTATTGGTATGAATGGTACTGCTGCTAACAGGACACTTCATTTTGGGTATCCAATGGATACACAGATGGTACTTGCTCATGGAGATAATCCTCTGACGGGAACCGTTCCTTCTTTTGCCAATCCAGATCCAAGCCCATTCTTTCTTCACGCAGCATTTTCTACAACTGACGGTCGAAGTATTACAGAGTTTCGTGACGGTGGTTTGATGACAAGTACTGACGCTACACTTGCAGGTGTTACTGGTACTCCGCTAAATCCTAATCGATCATTTATAGGTCGTGATGGAAATGAATACTATGCTGGTATGATTAGTGAGGTTATAGCTTATTCAGATTCAATTACTGCGGCAGAAGCACAACGGGTACGTTCATATCTTGCGATGAAGTATGGATTCACACTTACAGAGGATTATGTTGATTCTGACGGAGCGGTGATTTTTGATACTGATGGAGATCATTCTGGCTATGCACACGATATTATAGGTATTGGTCGAGATGATATGTCTGGGCTAGCACAAGAGGAGAGTGGACCTTCACGTGCTTCCAACCCTTTATTTTTCATCTCTAATCCTTCATCACTAGATGATGGTGATTTCTTGTTTTTTGGTCATAACGATGGTGAGGTTACCCTTACACATTCAGATATACCCTTTGCAGTTACCGACCGAATTAATCGTGTTTGGAGTGTCCAGAATACAGGAGACATCGGA
Organism: Minisyncoccota bacterium; assembly: GCA_963668425.1. Lineage (GTDB taxonomy): Bacteria > Patescibacteriota > Minisyncoccia > Phycocordibacterales > JABAAK01 > JAPPJI01. Next base: position 355,830 of record OY764332.1, read on the forward strand.
GAGGTAACTCTTTCTTTTGACTTTCAAAGAGCAGGAATTATCTCCACTAGAAATATTCAGGACTTTGTACTTCTTGTTTCTGACGATGAAACATTTCATGATGCGAGGATTGAGAGTGCTACGGCAATTGCTGATGGAATAGTACAGTTTACTATGTCTTTTGATACCAATGATAAGTATATTTCGTTTGGAGTGAGAAGAAGTATTGAGGCCTCACTTGGCGGTGTATTCCACGATTTACGGTTATGGCTTGATTCTGAAGATGCAGAGGTGCTTCACACAGATCTTGCTTGCACTAGTGATGTTCCTGCAGACAATGATGACATTCGCTGTTGGCGTGACAAATCACCGTTTGCATCACACGTCACCGTTCCTCAGGGTGACTGTATTCCAGAGACCCCCGGGAATCAAACTTGTCATCCTCCTTCTTACCAAGTGGATGCAATTGGATCACTTGACCTTCTTCATTTTGATCGGAGTAATAGAGAGACATTACGTGCTGATCTAGAAGAAAGCAGTACTGAATGGGTCGGTAATAACTTCACATTCTTTATGGTGTTTCGTCAGGAAGGTGCACCGGGAAATGCATGGTCTTTTTTCTCAAATGGTTCAGCAGATTCTACTCTTCCAGACCCTCTCTCACATTACTTTCAGCTAGATATTTTTTCTCAAAGTAGTGGGTATCAATTTCGTGTCAATCAGGTTGGTGCACCTGCTCTCTTTGGGGTAGCGGGTGCCGAAGCGTCTGATCCTAATTTTAAATTGTTTGGTTTTCGAGCTACTCCTACGGAGGTAGATTTATTTTCTCAAGGAGAGTTCGTGTCATCAACTTCGTTCACTACAGCAACAGGGAGAGAGTTTGACCAGTATCGTATTAATCAAAATCGTTATGGAAATATTTTTAATAACTCAAATGTCGCAGAGATAGTTATTTATGAATCCGCACTGAGTAATTGTCAGATAGGTGACGTAGATCGATACCTTGGACACAAATACCACCGTCCGTTTGGTGGAGGTATTCCTGGTGGTGTACGGTGTGAAGAGGTGCATGTATGGTTTGATGGGAGTAGGGGAGTAACGCATGACAATGACGGTATCTCTCTTTGGCTTGATGAAGGACACAACACCGATTCAGCAGTACAGACAACTAATGCAAACAAACCAACCCTCGTTGAAGACCTGTTTAACAACCATGACTCAGTTCATTTTGATGGCTCAGATGTACTTACATTCTCTGCTGATCATATGCCACAAGGCGACCACGCCCGTTCCTACTTCATTGTTGCTCGACCAAGTGGCGCTTCAGGTAAAGCAGTTCTCTCACACGGAGCAGTTGGGTCAAGTATGAACGTTACTTTGGACATTACCCAAACAGAGGTCTCTGTTGACAGTGATGGCCATGTATACGGATTCACCAGAGAACCAGAGACCGATCTAGAGCTTGTTACCTTTGAACTTGAAGAAGGTGCTGAATCAGATGCATGGGAGATACGAGTTAATGGAGAAGATCACACAGAGCACACTATCAGTGGTGGACCACACGTCCTTAACACCGGAGGAAGTGATGCTCGTATTGGTGCAAAAGTAGGAGAAGCACTCACTAACCAGTACGATGGAGAGCTTGCAGAGATCTTTGTCTACGACAGAGTGTTCAGTGACATCAACCGTGCTCGTGTTGAAAGCTACTTTGCCCTTCGCTACGGTATTACTCTGCACCACACCAGCGATTACGTTGACTCACATGACAGAGTTGTCTACAACAGCACAGGTACAGAAAGTGGCTACACCTCACACATCGCCGGTATCGTAGATGATGAAGCAGAGCACCTCATTCAATACCAATCAAAAAGTCAACACAATGGTGCACACCTCACTATCGGTGTCAGTGATCACGATACCCTTGAAGATGAAGAATATCTTGTCTGGGGTCACGACCGAGGATCCCTCATCGCTTCAGAAGATGATATTCCAACAGGACTCCAGGCACGCCTTGGTAGGGTATGGAAATTCAGAGAAACAGGCGGAGAGACAGGAGACCTCACCGTACAACTTGACCTCTCTGGTATCACCCTCTTTGGATCTCAAGCATCAGACTTCAAGCTCATCAAAGACACTGACACCACCTTCAGCTCAGGAGCAACCATCATTGACGCTTCAAGCATGACTGACAATGTCCTCACCTTCTCCAACGTTGACATTGATGATGGAGAGTACGTTACCTTTGGGTCTTTGGCAATGCAAACTATTCTTGCGGTGATGGTTGTAAACACGGCGGATGAGACGGTAGATGCTCCGGCAGTGAATTTTGGTTCTCTTGAAACAGAATCTTCGGCGCAGATTACCACAGGTCTTTTAGGGACAGATTCGCAGAAAATTGTTGTTGTGAATGGGACGAGCGATTCATCTTGGAATCTTTCGATTGCGGCAGAGAGTACTGGTTCAGTGTGGAATGACGATGTCCATTCCTTTGATTTCAATGATGCTGTCTCTGACGGCAGTGATACGGACACCGTTGGCGGAGGATTGACTGTTAATCCTTCATCAATGGTTATATCACCTTCTGATGGGTGCTCTTCTGCGGGTGTTGCTGGGGGCTCACAATCTATTTTTTCTGAAGGAGTTGTTGATACCATTACTCTTGCTTCAGCTGGTTCATCGGCGGGTACAGATTGTTCTTGGGAGCTTACTAATATTGAACTTTCTCAACAGGTTCCTCCGGGGCAGTCCGTTGGTAACTATGCACTTACCATGACACTTACGGTGACTGCACAGTAGTATTTTGATTTATACACATGTACTTTATTTGTTTATTTTGATTGGTGTTATTATGGTATTGTAAAATCTATTAATTGATTTTTATTTGTATGATTGTAATTTTTTCTCGTTTACGTAGTTTTTTTGTGGCTCTGGTTTCTTTTTTGTTGGCTGTTTTGCTTGTGGTTGGTGTGTATGCGCAGACGGCGAATACCACGTTTCGTATTACCATTTCTGCCGCATCGTTGGCGGTGAGTATTGTTGATGCCAGTGGTACTGCTGTTGATACCCCTTTGGTTACATTCGGGGATGTTGTTCGTGTATCCGACTGTATGACCGCTACCGCTACCCTCGGTGAGACCACTCAGCGGATACGTGTGACGAATCCTGGTGCTTCTGATAGCGGTTGGAAGCTTTCTATTGCTGCTAATGCTACTACTTCCCTGTGGGAGTCGCAGGGTGATAGTAGTAAACAGTTTGACTTCAATGATGTCGGTGATTCCTCTTCTCTTGGCTGCTCTGACTTGAGTTCGAGTGGTGATACTGATAGTGTGGGAGGACAACTTACGATTGATCCCAGTGTTGCAACTCTCGCAGGTGTGAATTCTGTCGGTACTACTGGTATTTCTAAAGGTAGCACCGCCTCCTTTGCAGAAGGGACTTTGGATAGTATTGATTTACTCACTGCTGGAAGCAACTCTTTGAATTTTGGTGCGTGGGAGTTGCAGGGTGTGGGGCTTTCCCAAAAAATACCTGCGAGTCAAGATGTAGCAAATGATTATCAACTCACACTTGTTCTCACTGTGACCGCACAGTGATGTTTATTGCTCTTGTATGTTTAGAGCACGTATAGGATTGTTGTGGTTGTTGAGTGCGGGGTTCTTTGTGTCCTCTAGTTTTTCAGGATTTGCTTTCGCACTTGAGTATGATGGTGTTGGGGGTCAGCCGGCGTATTTCCGTTCTGATGTTCCGAAAAGTAAGCATATTTTTCTTCACACATTGTCACCTGGTCAGGTGCAGGAGGAGGGGATTATTGTGCATAATCTTGATTCTTCGGGGTCTGATAAGGTTATTTTGATACATGGGGTAGATACCGTACACTCAAGCGGAGGAGGTGTGGCGTGTGCACAGGTACTGGACACACAGAATGAGGTGGGATCCTGGATTGCATTTGAAACAAATGAAGTTATAATTCCTGCGCTAGGAAAAGAAAAAGTGCCGTTTACCATTACTGTTCCAGAAGGTGTTTCTGCGGGTGAGTATAACGGGTGTGTTGTTATCCAGGAGAAAAAGGATGTGCAAGGATCCGGACTCTCTCTTTCCACTCGTGTTGGATTGCGTGTTGCCATTACCGTACCTGGTGTGTTGCACCGAGAGATTGTTGCTCCGTCGGTTGTAATGCATACTCAGGATGATGGGGATTTTTCTTTTCAGGTTTCTGGTACAAATACAGGAAATGTTTCCGTTACTACGGAAGTTTCTCTGAAGACCCGCTCTCTTATAACTGGACTGTTGGTGTCTGAGCAGGGTGGGGGATATCCCGTCTATCGTGGAAAAACACAGCGGTGGAATTTTGTTCTGGAGAAACCGTTTTGGGGAGGTCCTTACCTTGTTACCACACAGATTTCCTATGGTTCTAGTGATGATAGTGTGTATGATGTTGTTCTGAAGGCGTCTAATATTTTTTTGTTTGTGTTTCCCGCACCACTCGCGATTGGTATTGAGGTTGGAGTACTCTTTCTCATTGTCATTTCTCTTATCTTGCTTCGACGAAGGAGACGTGCGAGACGTGCGAGACGTGCACGTGGTGGTGCACGAACCACAAGGGTTGGTCGTGGCGAGTAAGATAGATCTTATACCCCATTCTTTTTTTGGTATACTTACTATGTTGAATCTGTATGCAGTTACTGATGTTTTATATTTTTGTACTCAGTGTGGTTTTTTTGGTAGTAGGGGGTGTTGTTGTACTTCCTTTTGCTGTGGAGGCAGTATCGGCGCGTGCCGTGATTGCTATTCAGGATGATGAGGTTACGCCACCTCCTCCGCCCCCACCTACAACACCTACAAAGCGAACTTCTTCAGGGTTTTCTACTGTGGGTGGGTATTCTCTGCAATCTCTTTCAGATTGGTTTCTTTCCTTTTCCGAAGATCCACCTTCGCCGGTATCTGCACCTTCTGCGGATGTGCCTCCTGTTCCGGATACCTTCGTTGGTGTTCCTGAGCAACCTTCTTCTGTTGTGGTTGAAGAGATACGTCCATCACAGCCCGCGTTGACTCCTGTTACTGAGGATTCTTCCTCCACTGATTCTGATGCTGTGTCTTCCTCTGTGGAGTATCTGCGTGAAACTGTGCGTGATGTGGTTGATCTTCCGACACCTTCAGTTTCTACTTATGTCGGAAGCGTTGAGGAGCCACTGATTGTTTCTATTAAAGTGCTCTTTTCGAATGTGGAGTTAGAGGTGGTTGATCTTGATGTTGAGGAAGGTGCCGGCGTAGGATTCTTTTCCACACTGTTGTGATGTGGTGCACAATACTATATACGGTCTATGTTTATCTGGTGGAAATTTTTTAAAAAGAAAGGACTTGTAGCACTTGTGTTTCTTGTATTGGCGCTTTTGTCTGCGGTTTTTTCATTTCGTACGCACATTGTGAGTCGCGCTACTGCGTTTACGTCAGGTGTCACTATTGTTGTACAGAACCTTTCATTGTACGAAACGGCACCTGTTGTGTTTACCTATGCTCTTTCTCAGGATGACACTGTGCTGTTTCTTGAGGAACGGGCAGTTGATGTTGTGCAGGAGCCAGTAGAAGCAATTCCTGGGACTAATCAGCATGCTCTATCTCTTTCACATACGTTCTATATCTCAAAGGAAGCCGTTCGAGGTTGGTATACCTTTACGGTTACCGCTCGGCAGCCACATGAAACGGCGGGACAGGAGATAGCGCGGACAGATCTCTTTGTCGCTCCTTCACTGTTGGCGTTTCCTTTCTTCCGTTTCGGTATGTTTTTTTCCCTTCTTCTTTCACTCCTCCTTTTCTCGCTTTCTTTGCGTGATCGTTTTAATGCTCGGAGATATGCAGATTCTCCTGATACGGCGGGGACGGTTTCGTAAGGAAATGATGTGCACAAATCGTAACATCCTTGGTGTGTTATCTTGTTGCAGGTATGTGGTACTTCATCGTTGCTGTGGGATACGGTTTATTAGGTGATGTGCTGAGAGGTGTGCTTTTATGTGGTTCATCGTAGTGATATGCTGTAAATAATGGATATTGCTATTCGGACACTTGAGGAGACGCGAATTTTTGCTGAGCAAATAGTATTGGCGTTGCGTGGGGTGCCGTGGCGTTCTGATCGGGCAGTTGTGTTGGGGTTGTCCGGTCCACTTGGTGCAGGAAAGACCTCTCTTGTTCGGTGTGTTGCTGAAGTGTTGGGAGTTACTGATGTGGTAACAAGCTCTTCGTTTGTATTACGGTCTGATTACACCACAACTGATACTGTTTTTAAGCACTTAACTCATATTGATGCATATAGATTTGAGCGCGCTGATGAGGTTGATACTATCGGTTGGGATGTAGTGCTTGCAGCACCGAACACTCTTGTGGCTGTTGAGTGGGCTGACAAAGTTGCCGACCGTATCCCTGCTGATATGTTTTCTGTTGTTATCACTGTTCGTGGTGATGAGCGGGTTTTTACCACTACTATACTTTCGGATCATCAGTGAAGAAATTGTTGCGTTTGATGTTTGTGGGTTTGTGGTAGTTGTGCCGGTGTTATACTGATTCTGTTTGGTGGCGGTGTGGTGTTGCCCGATGTTGTGTATGATTTTGTATATAGATACCCTTGCCCTACTGTACCGTGCGTATTATGCATTTCCTGATTTGCGGGCGTCTGATGGTACACCTGCAGGAGCGTTATTCGGACTGACGAATACACTTTTTCGTGTTGTTGCTGAGATGGAGCCGGATCATATTGTTGCGTGTTTTGACAGACCAGAGGAAACTTTTCGGCAGCAGTTGCACGCTGAGTATAAGGCGAATCGTGAGATGCCGGAGGAGGATATGATTATGCAGATTGATTTGTCGCGGGAAATGTTGCAGTCGTATGGTGTGCATACTGTTGAAAAAGCAGGATACGAAGCGGATGATTTATTAGGGACACTTGTTGTTATTGATGCAAAACGTGAAGAAGAAGCGGTTATTGTCTCTGGTGATGGGGATTTGTTGCAGTTGACAGTGTATCCGAATGTGCGTGTGTATTTACTTCGGAAAGGGATGAGTGACTTTGTGTTGTATGACGAGAAGGAGGTAGAGAAGAAGAATGGGTATCCGGCGAGGTATGTTATTGATTATAAAGGACTTGCGGGAGATAGTTCTGATAATATCACTGGTGTTCCGGGTGTTGGTGATGTCTATGCGAAGCGACTCATTACTGCTTTTGGTGATCTTGATGCGATTTATAAGGCGGTTGACGCCGAGGTTTTAGAAGGTGAGGGGTTTACAAAGCGGATTGTTACCTTGCTTGAGCAAGGTCGTGACAGCGCGTTTGCCTCGCGTGAGTTGGCGACTATTCATACTGATGTGCCGATTATTGCTCCACACACCAAGGCAAAGAAATGGAAAGATTTCATAGTATATTCTGATGCTCAGAAGATGCTTGAACGATATGCTTTCACATCACTCTTGTCGCGCTTGAGTGCTATTACTGGAGGTGGTGATGGTGCTGGAGGCAATAATGGATCTTCTGACGTTGTTGACACACCTTCTGGCGCTGTTTTTGAGGATGCTGCTACTCGGGCGGTGTCTGTCGCATTGTGGGTACTTGATGCGACCAAAACAAATGCAAGTTTTGAAGATGTGTGTGTTTGTACTGGTCAGCGTTCTCCAGAGGATGCACTTGCGTTTATTGAGAAGGAGTTGAAGGCGAATAACTTGTTGTCGGTGTGGAGGGATATTGAGCAACCACTTCTTCCTGTTGTTGAGGAGATGGAGCGGATTGGAGTTTGTTTTGACTTACAGGGTGCGAAAAGATTGAGCGGTATGTATCAGAAAAAGATTGCATCTTTGACAAAAGAAATATACAACCTTGTTGGCAAAGAGTTTAATATTAGTTCTCCGAAGCAATTAAGTGAGGTGTTGTATGGTGATCTTAATTTAAAGCCAAGGCGTGCATCAAAGACCGCTTCTGGAGGAAAGACGACCAAGGAATCAGTGTTGTTGCAAATGGTTGATGATCATCCTGTTGTGTCGTTGGTGCTTGAATATAGACGTTATGAGAAATTGCGCTCCACCTATGTTGATGCATTGCCTTCGTTTGTTGCTGCTGATGGGCGAATACACACAACCTTACAACAGAATGGGACAGTGTCAGGACGGTTTTCTTCTCGAGATCCGAATTTGCAGAATATACCAGCTGGTGGTGAGGATGGTATCGCTATTCGCAATCTGTTTGTTGCTGCTGATGGGTGGGAGATGGTGGCAATTGATTATTCGCAGGTGGAGTTGCGGCTCGCCGCTATTTTGTCGCAAGATAAGGCACTATTGGATGTTTTTCGACGAGGTGTGGATGTTCATCGGGCAGTTGCTGCGCAGGTTTTTTCGGTTTCGCAGGATGCTGTAACACCAGAGCAGCGTCATAATGCGAAGACAATTAATTTTGGGGTTCTTTATGGCATGGGGGCACAGTCACTGAGTCGTTCGTTGGCTGTCCCGTTGACTGAAGCAGATGCATTTCTCACTGACTACAAAAAAGCATTTCCGGCGTTGTTTGATTACCTTGATGGACTCAAAGGAGAAGCGTTGACTTCTGGTTTTGTGACCACTGCGTTTGGGCGGGTGCGACCGATTAGTGGTATCACCTCTTCACTTGCTTTTGTGCGGGCACAAGCAGAGCGGACTGCTGCAAATACAGTGATACAAGGTACCGCCGCTGATATCACCAAGATTGCGATGGTTCGTGTTGATGCGATGTTGAAAGAGACAGGGTTGGTGGAAGATGTGCGCATGCTGTTGCAAATTCATGATGAATTGTTGTTTGAGATTCGCCCTCGTGTTGCTGATCGGGCGATAGAGAAGATTGTAGAGGTGATGGAATCGGTGTATCCGGAGAATAAGAAGCCAATACCACTGTTGGCAAGTGTTGGCAGAGGGAAGTCGTGGGGGATGTTGAAAGAGTGATATTGTAGTGTTATTATGGCAATACTATGTTGTATGTGTTTTGTGGGGATCGATTTGGGGCGCGGGAGCTGAGTAAAGAGTTTGTTGCCGTGTGTCAGAAGAAGCGGGAGGGAGCTGAATATATCTATCTATCACCTGCAATTGCATATCACTCCTTGGAGGAGTTGCTGTTTGGGCAGGGGTTGTTTGAACAGAAGTATATTGTGTTTTGTGATGAGATGTTGCATGATTCTTCAGGTCAGCACATGATTGACAATTTGTCGCTCTATTCTGAGTCACCACATATGTTTGTGGTATTTGAGCCGTCTTTGTCCTCAGGGGATGAAAAAAAGCTTGTTAGCGCTGGTGCAGTGATTAAACGATGTGAGGAAGGAAGGGCAGTAGCAGAGGATGTTCGTCCAGTGTTTGCATTTGTTGATGTGTTTTTACGTGGAGATCGGGAGAAGTCGTTTGTTGCGCTGTATTCTTTGTTGGAGAGTGGAGCGTTGCCATCCTCGGTGTTGAATATGATGTTGTGGCAGTTGCGGATGTTGGTATTAGTGTCGCAATCTGATAGTGCCACCACCGCTGGTGTGAAGCCATTTGTATACACAAAGGCGAAAAAGGCACTCACTGTTGTCCGCGATCCCTTTGTTTTGTTTGTGCGAGCTGAAGAGGGTGTTCGTCAGAGTCGACTACGTGGTTTGCAGGATACGGAGATTGTAGAATGCCTTGTTTTAAGTTTGTAGTTTTGCTTTGTGCCGTAATTATTACCTGTGTTCTGCGTGTTTCTCTCGTGTGTGATTGTGGGTAGTATGGCATACTGGCTATATGATAGGAATACTTATGGGTACTGTTCGGGATGCGGGTAAGGATATGGTGGTGGTAGAAACAAAGGGAGGTGTTGGGTATGCGGTTGTTGTTTCGGCAGCAACAAAAAATAGCGCTCTTTCCAAAGAGCCCTGTACCTTGTACACACATACTGCTGTTCGTAAAGATACAATAGATCTGTTTGGGTTTCTTGAGCAGGAGGAGTATTCTACCTTTTTACTACTTCTCTCTGTTTCTGGCGTTGGTCCGAAGAAGGCACTTGCAGTGCTTGATGCGATGCCGGTGCAGACACTTTTGTCAGCCATCCAAAAAGAGGATGTTGTCACCTTGGCTTCGTTTGGGGTAGGGAAAAAGCAGGCACAACGGATGGTGCTTGACCTGCAGAAGAAGATAGAGATTGATTCGGTTGATTCGGAGGTATCCAATGACCTTTTCGCTACTCTTATTGCACTTGGGTATGAGAAAAGGGAAATTTCAGAGGTCTTGAAGGATGTTGTTCTACAAGGTAATACAGTTGAGGAGCAGGTGCAGACATTTTTAAAACTTGTGCGTGAGGCGAAGGTTCGTCGCTGAGGTATGAGGATTTTTCATAAGGTGTTTTTGGCTTTATGTGTTGTTGGTGTTATATTTTATTTTTCTTCATATCCGCAGCAACAGATTTCACTTACCTCATCAGAGCATCATCAAAAAAAACAGGAGGATTCATATACGATATTTTTTGCCGGTGATGTGATGTTGGACAGAGGTGTTGGTTTGCAAGTTGCACGGTACGGTGATGATGATTGGCGATTTCCGTGGCGTTTTATTGCTGAACAATTTTTATCGGCAGATGTGGTGTTTTTGAATCATGAGGGTGTGATGAGTGATGTTGGGCAGGATGCCGGTGGTGTGTATTCTTTTAATTTCCCTCTCGCCGCTCTTGATGGATTGTTATTTGCTGGTGTTGATGTGGTTAGCTTGGCGAATAATCATAGTTTTGATTGGGGAGGAGTGGCGCTATGTGACACAAAGAGACGGCTGAATGAGCATGATATCGGGACTGTTGGTGCTGGATGTTCGTATACAGAGGCAAATGCGCCATACGTTCATGCATTTGATGATGGGAGTAGTGTTGGTTTTCTTGGGTATACCTCATTTTATCCGAATGGTGTTGCCGGCAATACATACCCTGGTATTTCTGACTACACTCTGGAGAATATGCAACAGAATATTACTACTTTGAGGGAATCTGTTGATGTGATCTTTGTTTCTCTACATTGGGGTGAGGAGTATCAGCCAAGGTCAAATGCAGAGCAGCAGATGATTGGGCGTGCACTTATTGATGCTGGAGCTGATATTATTATTGGACATCACCCACACGTTATTCAGGAAGTTGAGGAGTATAATGGTGGGTGGATTTTTTATAGTTTGGGCAACTTTATTTTTGATCAGTATTTTTCTGCGGAGACGATGGAGGGTTTGGTTGCTATGGCAACTGTGCAAGGAGGTGCGATTGTGTCCGTTGATACTAAAAAAGTACTCCTTAATACCTATTTTCAGCCAATGTTTGTGGATGTGGAGTGAGTTTTATAATAGTATGTGCTGTTTCTAATATGTTATCTTGATGATGTATGAAAGGTATGCAGTTAGGCACACTTTTGCCGATTTTTCTCTTCTTTTTACTCTTTGCTGGTATTCTCATTATCTACAGGGAAGAGATAGAAAAGATGGAGCTCTTTGGAAAATTGCACACGTCTCCGGTTCCCGCAACACGCATTGATCAACCTGCTGTCCCTTCTGCTCCGGTCATCCCACTATCTCTCACTTCTTCTGCGACTACTACATCAGTGTCCAATGTTCGTGTGATTTCTTTTGGGGATGGGCGTGTTGTTGATTCTACCTTACGTAATATTCCGATTGTTGATTTGCGTGCCGGTGTTGGATCGCTACACACCCTTTTACCAAACGTCAGTGATTATTACGCTCGAGCGTTTGTTGAAGAGTCGTCCGATTTGTATAATCCGTCTCCACATGTCGGTTCTGTTATTTTTCTTGATAGGGTTTCTAATATCAAGGAAACAGACCCAGATCGTGAGTATTTTGTACTTCTTGTATCCAATGCTCTGTCAGCACCTATTACTATCACAGGTTGGAAGGTGCTTGATCGGCAGGACGGTGTTTCGTATACGTTTTCTCGTGGGGTTAAGGTATTTGGCTCAGGTGATGTTTCCTTGCCGATTGAGGTGTATTCTGGTGACAGAATTTTTGTCTCTTCTGGGGATTCTCCGACCAACACTTCGTTTCAGGTGAATAAATGTTCTGGGTATCGTTCTCAGTTTGAGAACTTTACTCCGACCATAAAAACATTTTGCTCAGATCCGGTTCAGGATTTTTCGGATTACGGAGATGTCCCTTTTTCTGATGCTGTGTGCTACTCAATGGTTTCCTCTCTTTCGCCTTGTACGACAGTGCGTACTATTCCTTCTGGTGTTACTGCAAAATGTCGTAGTTTTTTGCAGGACGTTTTGACTGAAAAAGGGTGTGTGTCCCGTCATCGCAATGATCCTGATTTTTTTACTGGAGAGTGGCGGTTGTTTTTAAAATCGGATAAAGAGATTTGGAAAAATCGTGATAATGTTTTGTATTTACTTGACGAGAATGACCTTCTCGTCGCCACTCTGGTGTATTAGTGCTACAAGTTGTACTACAGGGTCTGTGCACTCTTTTCAAATATTGTACATATTTCGTATTCCTATTTTTTCTTGATTTGAAAGTTTGTTAAAAAATATAAGATGAGGTGGTACATCTTATGTTATTGGGTCCGCCCACCAGGGCTCGAACCTGGGACCACCGGCTTAAAAGGCCGTTGCTCTACCAACTGAGCTATGGGCGGAGTGAGTAGATAGTGAAAGGATACCACAGTATTCTTTCAATTCTACGAATGACAAGTTTATCAAACTACGGCTTGATATGGGCGGAGTGAGTAGATAGTGAAAGGATACCACAGTATTCTTTTAATTCTACGAACGACAAGCTTATCAAACTACGGCTTGCTGTGTGCAGGGTTTGCTACCACTAGAATGATAGCATTGTTTCTGCTGTTGGCAAATTTATCAGAATATACCACACACTTTTGTCATTTGTATTGATTGCAGTGATTTAGTGTTGCTATGTGCTGTTGTATGCGGTATAGTGTTTTTAATGGCTAATACAGCTGCGGCTAAAAAGGCAATGCGCGTTTCTGCGCGGAAGAGGGTGTTTAACCTGCGTCGTTCGCGTACCATGCGGTCTCTTATGAAGGAGGTTGTTTTGAAGTATCGGAGTGGTGATGCTGAGGGTGCACGCACGCAGTTTCGTGAAGCACAGCAGGCGATTGACAAGGCGACAAAGCGGGGGGTGATTAAACAGCGGACAGCATCTCGCAGAAAGGCGATGTTGTCTCGGGCAATAAAGCCGGAGGTGGTAAGCAGTACATAGGTGTGTTGTATGGATATGATTGGTATTGAACATTTTTCTTCGGTTGAGATGGTTGTTGGTCGGATTGTGTTTGCTGAGAGTATGGACGGCTCTGATAAAATGTTGCGATTACTTGTTGATACTGGCGGTCCCAATAGCCGAACCATCCTCTCTGGCATCGCGCAGCACTATACTCCTGTTTCTCTGATTGGGCGGAAATGTGTTGTTGTGGTAAATTTGCAACCAAAGGACATTATGAATGTTGAGAGTAATGGTATGGTGATATGTGCAACGTACAAGGATGGGTTGGGTGATGTCAGTGTACGGTTGATAGAGCCGGCACTTGGAATCCCTGTCGGATCTCGACTGTCGTAGGTTTTTCTATTTTCTCTTGTTGCGGTAGTATGGGTAGTATGAAGGGTGTTTCTGAATCAAAGCATGTTTTTGTCGCATCTGCGTGGCCCTATGCGAATGGGTTGTTGCACTTGGGACACATTGCTTCGCTTGTCGGGGCAGATGTGCTCGCGCGATATCATCGGCTGAAAGGGGATCAGGTATTATTTGTTTCAGGGAGTGATTGTTATGGCACTCCTGTTGCACTTGAGGCAGTTGCACAAGGTGTTGACCCTGCGTCCATTGCTGATAAGTACCATGCCGAATTTTGTAAATCATTTGATGCACTTTCATTTTCGTTTGATTTATACACTAAAACTACCACACTGGAGCACCAAAAGGTAGTGCAAGATATTTTTTTACGTTTATATACATCTGGATATATCTACACCAAAGTTGATAAAGCATTGTACTCTCCCGCTCTGCAACGATTTTTGCCGGATCGGTTTGTTGAAGGTGAGTGTCCTCACTGTGGTTTTGATGGTGCTCGAGGTGATCAGTGTGATGCGTGTGGTACGTTACTTGACTCATTGTTGCTTAAAAATCCTCGTGTTAACTCCAAGATGTTTGTAGGACAAGATGCTTCTGTTGACCAATCTCTTGAGGTGCGTGAGTCGGAACATTTTTATTTAAAACTTACCGCGTTTCAAGATGTGTTGGAGCAGTGGGTTGGTTCTGTGAGTGATTCATGGCGAGTACAGGCAGCACAATTTACGAAAGGTTTTCTAAAGCAGGGGTTACATGATCGTGCTATTACACGAGATACTGATTGGGGGGTTCCAATACCGGTTGACGGCTATGATGATAAGCGGATATATGTGTGGTTTGAGGCAGTGTTGGGGTATTTGTCCGCGGCAATGCACTGTTGTCATGATCGGGGAGATGCTGCTGGTTGGAAGCAGTGGTTTTTTTCCGATGATGCGGTGCATTATTACGTACACGGTAAGGATAATGTGCCGTTTCATAGTATTATTTTGCCGGCGATTTTGAAAGGTGCAGGTACATATCACTTACCGGATATGTTGTTTTCTTCGGAATATTTATCCCTTGAGGGAAAACAACTTTCTACTAGTCGCGGGTGGGCGATATGGGTTTCTGATTTTCTTGAGCAGTTTGATTCTGAGTTGTTGCGGTATTATATGTTGGCGCATGGTCCTGAGACCTCCGATACTGATTTTCGTTGGTCTGAATTTGGGCAGAGGGTGAATGGGGAGTTGATCGGCACTTTTGGTAATTTGGTACATAGGATATGCTCATTTACACAGAAAAATTTTCCTGATGGAGTTTCCTTCAATGGTGAGGTTGATGATTTTTCAAAGCAGCTACTTTCTGGTGCTGAGGGGGCGTTTGCTCTTGTTGGTGCACACATAGAATCTGGGCAGTTTCGGCAAGGGTTTCGTGAGGTGTTAAGGGTTGCTGAGGAGGCAAATCGTTTTGCACATACCAAGGAGCCATGGAAGCATTTGGATGATGTGGCTCGTGTTCAGACCGATCTTTCCGTGTTGTTGCATACTATTCGCACTCTTTCGGTCTTGGTGCAGCCGTTTTTGCCGAGGACTTCCGTTAAGATACAAGGTTTTTTTGGTTCTGATAGTATTGAGAGCACGTCTTGTGTTTCCCATGCACTTTCCACTTGGCGTTATTCTGAATTACCAAAAACTTTTACTTTGCAGGAGATTGAACCACTTTTTCAGAAGGTTGAAGATGACGTGATACAGAAGCAGCAAGAAATATTACGTGCGCGTGGGTGATGAGTTGATTTGCTATTTCCATTCTTGCACCAAGAGAGATTACCTTATTTTGTTTGTTGCTTTATTGGTTGGTGCTTGGCGTTGTTAGAAGTGTTGGGTGTGTTTTTGCTGAAAACCCGATGTGCTATACTGTGTTTGTTATGAGGAATTTGGTAATACCAACTGTTATAGAGCAGACCAGCACTGGGACTCGGGCATATGATATTTACTCTCGTTTGTTGAATGATAGAATAATTTTTCTTGGGGGGTCGATTGATGATCAGAGTGCGAATTTGGTTGTGGCACAGTTGTTGCTGTTGGATTCGCAGAGTAAGGATAAACCAATGTATTTATATATCAATTCGCCGGGTGGCTCGGTAACAGCGGCCATGGCAATACTTGACACCATGAATCATGTGAAGGCGGATGTTGCAACGGTATGTGTCGGATTAGCTGCATCTGCGGGGTCAGTGATATTGTCAGCAGGGGAGCCGGGACATCGGTCAGCGTTGCGAAATGCGGAGATCATGATACATCAGCCACATGGTGGTGTTGAAGGACAGGTGTCTGATATTACTATCGCTGCGAAGCGGATGCATGATGTTCGGGCTCGGCTGAATAAGATACTAGCGAAAAATACCGGTAAAACGGTGCAGCAGGTTGCTGAAGATGTTGAGCGGGATAAGTATATGATTGCTGAAGATGCAAAGAAATACGGGATAATAGACAAAATTCACGCTTGATGACATTATATCCTCTTTTTGTGTAAGGTGTTTTGTTTTTTATTTCTTTGGTATACTCTGTATGTGGGCGAGAGCCCTCTTTTATCAGAAATATAAATCACATAGCTATGATGAATAAGGCAAGTTTAGTAGAAAATTTGCAGACGGAACAGGATTTGACCAAGGCGCAAGCTGAGCAGGTAGTTGAAGGTATTTTTGACTCAGTTGTAAAAGAAGTTGCAAAAGGTGAAACTGTTTCAATTGCTGGTTTTGGTATATTTGAGTCGAAAGAGCGAGCAGCGAGAATGGGAAGAAATCCAAAGACCGGTGAGGCAATACAGATTAAAGCATCGGTCAACCCAAAATTCCGACCTGCGAAGGCATTTAAAGATGCTGTTAACAGTTAGAGAGGAGTGGCATAATATGCAAAACAAACAACGACTGCACAGCAGTCGTTGTTTGTTTTGTGTATCAAAAGGTGTGCGGTGTTATATCTGTTGTGTTATACTTACGGTAATGAAAGAATATCAACCAATGGAATTTGCTCTACCTGCCATAGATGGTATTTCAGAGAAAACAATTGAAACTCATTTAGGTCTCTATAAGGGATATGTGACTCATCTGAATATGCAGTATCAGAAGATCAAGGAGATGTGCGAACAGGAAGCGGGCACCACAATCACCGTTTCCGCATTAACCAGAAGAATACCGTTTGAGCTTGCTGGGGTGATCAATCATGAGCGTTATTTCGGCGCACTTGAAGGCGGAGCAACATCTCTGAGTGAGGGGAGTGCCTTTAGTGCTATAGTGCGTGAGCAGTTTGGTTCACTTGATGAATTTAAAATGGCAATACAACACACAGCGGCTGTTATGCGCGGGGTCGGGTGGGTAATTGTTGCATATGACAGTGCGCGCAGTGCACTACATATATACTGGGTTGTTGATCACGAGCTGGGGAACGTGAATTTGCCGACTGTCGTTGCGCTTGATATGTGGGAGCACTCGTATATGCTTGATTATTTACCGTCAGACAAGGGGAAATATGTTTCGGCATATTTGGATGCGGTTAATTGGCACTATGTTGAGAAACAATTTGATTTGATTTAGTAGCAGTCCTGTTGTTTTGCGATGTTTTTTGCGGGTGTTGTTAATGCTTCGTAGCTTTTCTTTTTGAACGGGGAAAGATATGCGGTTGCGATGGCATATCCTACGGAACACGCGGTGAATGGTGGTATTTTTTCTTTTTCATTACCCCAAAACCATTTTTCTATGTCTGGAGATGATGTGCTGTGCTCACTTTTTATTTTTTCCCATAGCCGTTTTATTTCCTTTTTTGGCAGTTGTGTGAAGCGACCTTTCGGCTTTGCGGACATTTTTTCTGTTACAAATGTCTCTGCAAGTCCTTCATTTATTACCTCTTCTAGTAGTCCACAGTCCGCATCAAGACCAATATGTTTTGTGCGTGCGGTTGTGTATAAGCTGCGGTAGCAGTGCTCTGTGATATTTTTTGTGATTATATTTTTGTTACTTGGTAGTGCCTTGTGTATCGTGTCAACATCAGCGAAGAGGTATATGGCAGTTTCATCACATGAGGATCCAAAAAACATTTCGCTATCAAGCATCTTTTTAGGGTTGGTGGAAATGAGTACTTCGCATTCTGTGAGATTGAGATCGTTATGCGCTTCTTTATATATTTGGTCAATTGTTTGAGCAATGATATCCTGTGCAACTTTTTTGAGTGTTGTGATGTTGTTTTTTAAGAAGTGGATTCTATACATTGTCTTTATGGTACCAGATTTTGCTATTTTAGATTGTTGGCATGGTATGTTGGTAGTAATGGGCTTTTACAGCAGTTTCTTTTATGGAAAGATGCGACGACCGGTGTTGTTTTTGTTATTGCTTATTTCTTGTTATTTGTTTTTTGTCACATTTGATGGCTTTGTGCATAACGATCAGATTTTTGCTCATGCGCAGTCACTGAACACTGGCTCTTCTGATCAATCTTGGTCGGTACGATCGTTTATCTGGAATCAAAGGGGAAATACTTGGTTGCGTACGCATTGTACGATGCGTATAGGTGGCTTGGGATCATTGGTGCCTGGTGAATCGTCTCGGTCGTCATGTAGTAATACCTCTGTGGATAAAAAATTGGGTTTTGTTCAATACTATCATGACATTGATCCTGATGACACTACACCGAATGATGATACTGATGATGTGTATGGTAAGTTGAAAGGTCGAGCGTGGTCTCCTTTTTATGGGGCTGTGTATTTTGATTTGTCTGATTTTCCCTCTTCTGGTAATGCCGCTTCTTGTTATGGACTCACTGGTGTCAGTAGGCAGGCGCGGGTACGGCGGTTGAGTGATGAGGTGAAGTTGGTTGGTTGTGCATATGTGCCGCTATTGAAGAATTATATTCTTTTTAATAAGTTTGGCACAACAGATTCTAGTATTCCTTCTTCTAGTTGGAATGGGGTTTCTGTTAGTGCTGTTGAAGATCCTGTCAGTGCGTATCTTACACTCTCTGGTTGTGCGTGGTCATCAAGGAGTGGTTTTTGGTCTGTTGGACCGAATAGATCTTCGGTGTTAAACAATGAGAACTGTTTGCCGCCAGGACATAACACTGCACTTCGGAGAGTGCTCCCTGAATCACGTATTGGCTCTCCTGGTGGTGTGCTTACTACAGTCAGTCCGACTCGTACTTCCGCTAAAATTGGACAGGAGGTTGGATATCAGTATGTGTGCCCCGATGGTTATTCTGCTCCATCTCTTCGTGTTGGTTCTAGGATTGTTTCCTCAATTCTTTCGTTTTTTCGTGGTTCATATCGTGAGATTTTCACTGATCCTGTTGACACCCTTTTACTCACTTGCACTGATAGAACAGGTGTTTTTACTACTTTACGAAATTCCTCTGGTGCAGTCAGCACCTCAGTTCAGAATTCCCTTTTTATTTCTTCATTTACTGCTACACCACCAGTGCTTACTGGAGGTGGCTTTATTTCGTTTGGTGGGCAGGTGAGCAATCAGGGTGGGTTTGCGAGCAGAACTTTTATTGATACTGCTGTTGGACATTGTGATAATACCGTGCGGAACGGATGTCTTAACGGTGCTGTGAATGATGCAGTGATTGCTGATGATTCTCTGTATTATAAGTGGCGGTGTGAGGGGGTGGGTGGTGCAGCACACTCGGGAACTTGTCAATCTGTGAAGGTGCTATCTGTACCTACTCAGGCAAAGGTGGTTGCATCTGATAGAGCGGGCGATGATACTTTTGGCTACTCTGTTTCTATAGACGGAGACACCGCTATAGTTGGTGCTCACCTTGAGGATCACGATGCAAGTGGTAGCACTCCTAAACCTGATGCTGGCTCCGCTTACATTTTCACCCGCACAGGAAGCACCTGGAGTCAGCAGGCAAAGATTGTTGCGTCTGATAGAGCGTCTTATAATTACTTTGGACACTCTGTTTCCATAGATGGAGATACCGCTATAGTTGGTGCTCACGCTGACGCCGGTTCCGCCTACATTTTTACCCGCACAGGAAGCACCTGGAGTCAGCAAGCAAAGATTGTTGCGTCTGATAAAGCGAGCGATGATACTTTTGGCTACTCTGTTTCTATAGACGGAGACACTGCTATAGTTGGTGCTTACAACGAAGATCACGATGTCAGCGGCGGCGCCTCTCAATTTAGTGCCGGCTCCGCTTACATTTTCACCCGCACAGGAAGCACCTGGAGTCAGCAGGCGAAGATTGTTGCGTCTGATAGAGCGTCTACTGATTATTTCGGCTACTCTGTTTCTATAGACGGAGACACCGCTATAGTTGGTGCTTACAACGAAGATCACGATGTCAGCGGTGGTGCTTCTAAAAATAACGCCGGTTCCGCCTATATCTTTACTCGTACAGGAAGCACCTGGAGTCAGCAGGCAAAGATTGTTGCGTCTGATCGATTTGAGAGGGACGATTTTGGTCGCTCTGTTTCCATAGATGGAGACACTGCTATAGTTGGTGCTCGCTTTGAGGACGACGATGTCAGCGGTGGCGCTTCTAAAAATAACGCCGGCTCCGCTTACATTTTTACCCGCACAGGAAACGCCTGGAGTCAGCAGGCAAAGATTATTGCGTCTGATAGAGCGGTCAGTGATTCTTTTGGCTACTCTGTTTTCATAGACGGAAACACCGCTATAGTTGGTGCTTACCTTGAGGATCACGATGTCAGTGGTGGCGCTTTTCAAACTAACGCCGGCTCCGCTTACATTTTTACCCGCACAGGAAGCACCTGGAGTCAGCAGGCAAAGATTGTTGCGTCTGATAGAGCATCTAATGATTATTTTGGCCACTCTGTTTCCATAGATGGTGGTATAGCCATGATTGGTGCTTATAATGAAGATCACGATGTCAGCGGTGGTGCTTCTAAAAATAACGCTGGTTCCGCTTATGCATTCACTTTTCCTACTCAAGGGCTTTGTGATAACACTGTGCGAAATGGTTGCATGCTTGGTGTTGTGAATGACGCTGCGATTGTTGATACTGCCACACATTATCGTTGGCGGTGTGGTGGTGCTAATGGTGGTGGTGACTCTGGTGCTTGTCAGTTTTCTAAGGCGACTATTCCAGGTAATGAAGGGTATTGTGCTATTGTCAATAAGGTGACAGGGCGTGAGGTACACCGTTTTGACGTTGATGGATCTGCTGTTTCTGTTTCTGGCTCTGACTTGGTGGTGCGAGATACGGTGTATGACTTGCAGTGTCAATATAAAAAATTTACTGCTGATGGGCTGTTTGATAAATGGCAGTCGATCTCACCCCCCTCTGTTGTGGTGAAGGTGTTGCCGCGGAATGTTTCTGAGCGGAATGTTTCTGGTTCTGTTGGTTTACCGGTTTTCTCTGAGACCAATGCTGCTGTTTCGGTTACTATTCCACCTAGTGCTGCCATGGTGTATGTGTATCGTCTTGATGTGTCCTCTTTGAGGCAGGTTACTCCGAACTCGTTGTATAAGATTTTTGTTGATCGAGATGCCGTTGAGTTGAGTGATAGTGAGACCATTAATGCTCTGAAGGCGCGATTGTTTGAGAGTGCGGTGCAGAGTAGGGTTGTGGTTGTTGGTTCTGGCTCTGGGAGTATTACCAGATCTGCTCTAACTGACAAATCTTTGGTTGCTGTTGCGCGAACTGTAGATGGTGCTTGGAGTCAGCAGGTCATATATTCTTTTTTGGTTGCCGGCTCTTGTGACAACGGTGTCCGTAACGGCTGCTCTGCCGGTTTCTTCAATGATTCAGCAGAGCCAGATACTGCTACTGAATACCGATGGCGGTGTGATGGAACGAGAGGTGGGGAAAATTCAGGTCAATGTTCCATCTTGAAATCCTCTGTTGTTGTCGGCTCTTGTGACAACAGTGTCCGCAACGGTTGCTCTTCTGGTACCCTCAATGATGCAGTAGAGTCAGATACTGCTACTGAATACCGATGGCGGTGTGATGGGGCTGGAGGTGAGAAAAATTCAGTCCAGTGTTCCATCGCTAAACCTGTTATCGGCTCTTGCAATAACAGTGTCCGCAACGGTTGTTCTACTGGAGTTGCTAATGATGCAGCAGAGTCAGATACTGCTACTGAATATCGATGGCGGTGTGATGGGGCTGGAGGTGAGAAAAATTCAGGTCAGTGTTCCATCTTGAAATCCTCTGTTTTCGCCGGCTCTTGCAATAACAGTGTCCGCAACGGTTGCTCTTCTGGTACCCTCAATGATGCGGCAGAGTCAGATACTGCTAGTGAATACCGATGGCGGTGTGATGGGTCTGGGGGTGGGCAAAATTCAGGTCAGTGTTCCATCTTGAAATCCTCTGTTGTTGTTGGCTCTTGTGACAACAGTGTCCGCAACGGTTGTTCTACTGGAGTTGCTAATGATGCAGCAGAGTCAGATACTGCTACTGAATATCGATGGCGGTGTGATGGGGCTGGGGGTGGTGTTCGTTCTGGTGTTTGTAAAAGAAACAAGCCAATTGATGGTGGCTGGAGTAAATGGGCACCACTCTCTGGAGCTAAAACTTGTGGTGATGCATTTGTCCAGACGAGATCCTGCACTAATCCGGCACCGGCACATGGTGGTAAGGTGTGCTCTGGCTCTTCAAGTCGTCAGGATGTCGGTACGCAATGCTCATCCGGCAAGATTTGCAAGGATAAGAAGTGTGTGGTGTCGTCGATATCTTGTTCTGCTAACAATGCGTCTTTCAGACGCTGGGGCAGTAATGGCACCTGTTATGCTATTGGAGCTCGTGCTACTATTCCTGCCGGAGTGGTTGGAGGTCGCCACACAATTCAAGCTAATGTTGGAACTGGGAGGGCGGTATTTGAGTGTACGGATTCTGGTTGGACAGAAGTTAGCTCTACCTGTTCTTAGTTGATGTAATTACACTGCTTTCTGTTGGAGGGGGAGTAGTGTGCATAGTAATGCACGCCACTCCCCCTCCTTACTCCCCCTCCTTTTTTTAAAAACAAATATTTTTTACCTGCTTTTTTCTTCTTTTTTAAAAACAAATATTTTTTATCTGCGGAGGGGGAGGGATTCGGCGTCAAGTTTCTAAGCTCGCTATCGCTCACTAAGAACTTCCTGCCCGGGCTCGGCGACAATTTTGCTTCGCCCTGCTTCGCAAAATCGTAGACCGCCTCCGCCTTTCAAATCCCAACGTAGTGTGCATTACTATGCACACTACTCCCCCTCCTTACTCCCCCTCCTTTTTTTAAAAACAAATATTTTTTATCTGCGGAGGGGGAGGGATTCGAACCCTCGATACGGATAATCCGTATGCCGGTTTTCAAGACCGGTGCCTTCAACCACTCAGCCACCCCTCCAGTGTGTATGATACTGTATTTTGTCTGTGCGTGCTATTTTAGACAATCACTGTGGTGAGGCGATCTATGACAGTTGGTTCCAATGTTTCCTCTTTTGGTATTTCCATCTCTGTTAAGGTGCGCTCTATGTCTTGTATGTGTACATCATAGATTGGGATAATTTCATTGATGTGTACTATTTTTTCTATTTTAAGTATGAGGCGGGCGCGGCTGCCTGGATCGTCTATAATATTGAATCCCTTGATGCATTTTGTTTCTATGAAGTCGTCATCCATGAACATGCCGATGGGTGTTATGTTGAATAGGAGGTGCTTGGGTTTTTTTCTCACAGTGCTTATGAGTGTGACGGTTGCAAGTGTAAGCAGTGCGCCGAATATGTAGTTTTTTGCGATGATTGTCAGTAGTATTGCTCCAATGCCAATGATTATCATGAGCAGTTCCTTGTCTTTTGTGTACACCTTCTTTTCTTCGGTAAATTGCCACTTGATAAGTGACTTCATGTCTTCTGTGACATCTCTATTTTTTCTATTGCTACTTGTTTTTTCTGTTGTAGTGTGTTGTTTCATGTGCGTATGTAGGCAGTATACACCGCTCATACACAGTGATTCGTCCGTCCGTTTTTATCTATGGCAGCATACTATTGTATGAGAAGGAGTATTTTTTCGTATCTCAATCTTTTTGTAACTTCGTTTCTATTTACGTATAGTATTGTGAATTTACTGGCACATTTTTTTGCGCGTTTTATATAGTTGGTGTACCTGTTGTTTGTGGATGGGGTGCTATTTGACTGTTGCGTGGTTAGATAGAGTGATTTTCGCTGTCGTTGGCACTGTGTTTTTGTTGTATTATGTATGATGTGGGTTTGGGCGATTAGCTCAGTTGGCTAGAGCGTCTGGTTTACACCCAGAAGGTCGCAGGTTCGAGCCCTGCATCGCCCACCGAGGTCTGTAGTGTTATATGCGAAAAACCCTATGCAAATAGGGTTTTTATTTTGTGCATCATCCATACATTTGTGAATGATGCGTTTGTTGTTAAGCAACCTTTTGAGCTTTTTTGTGTGTGTGGTTGTGGTGGGTGGGGTATACTGGCGGTATAGAATATGTCGGATATGGAACCAGTGGTATTGTATGAGGACGCCTATATTGTGGCTATTGACAAGCCGTCGGGGCTAGTGGTGCATCAGGGAGTTGGGACTGATGAGACGCTGGTTGATTGGATTCTTGAGCGATACCCAGAGATGCGGGAGGTGGGGGAACGTGACTGCAACTTATTGCGACCTGGT
This sequence comes from Minisyncoccota bacterium, assembly GCA_963668425.1. GTDB lineage: Bacteria > Patescibacteriota > Minisyncoccia > Phycocordibacterales > JABAAK01 > JAPPJI01. The sequence goes on from OY764332.1 coordinate 379,981, forward strand.
ATAGTGCATCGGCTTGACAAGGAGACCTCTGGGGTTATGGTGCTTGCAAGGCAGCAGGAAGTATTTGTGACATTGAAAAAGCATTTTCAGAAAGGGAAGGTTGAAAAGGAGTACCATGCTTTTGTGTATGGGAAGCCGCGGGAGTCGCGAGGGACGATTTCGTTGTCCATTGGGAAGAGCAGGTCTGACTTTCGGCGTTTTGCCACGCGACATATGCGAGGAGAGGTGCGTTCTGCGCGGACAGAGTACGTGGTCGTTGGATCGTGTGCGGAGGGGGTGTCGTTTGTGCGGTTTTATCCGAAGACGGGACGGACACACCAGATTCGGGTGCATTCTCAATCGTTGCATACACCGATTGTGTGTGATTCACTGTATGCGGCAACGAAGTTGAAGATGTTGGGTTTCTCTCGGCTGGCATTGCATTCACGGCGACTGTCGTTACAGGTGCATTGGTACAATAAAGTGTTGCATCTCGTTGCTCCACATCCTGCTGATTTTTTGCATGCACTTTCTTTTTGTGATGCTGCGGTGCAGAAGTCACTTTCGTTTCCGCGATAATGGTATACTATTTTTGTTTAAAGTGGTGTATGGTTTTATTAGAGTCGTCACTGATTTTTAAAAAGTAGCTCTTTTAACTTGATGTAAAAAAAGGGGGTGATGGGTAGTGCGAATTTTTTTGCCACCTCTGGTTTTTTCGTTTTCTGAAACTATGGTTTGCATGCCCTGAAAGGGGGTGATCTAACATCTTAATGAGTGATTCTCTTGAGTCACTCATTATTTTTATTAGTTGGCATTGTTGAATGCGGAGATGTAGGCATCTATAATGGCACGGGTGGATTGTTGGACGGTCATACCAAGGTTATAGCATTTGAGTTGTCGCTCTTTTTCTTCGGTTTCTTGGTTGCGGAGGATGTTGTTTAGTTTTCCTGATGATTTCTGGAGATTGGTATATATTTTTTCGGTGAATTCGGCAAACTTTTCTCTTTCCTTGTGCAGATCTTCATTTTGTTCTACGTGACTTTTTATTTTTTCTATAGTTTGGGTTGCTGTTTCCATTATATTGTTACAGCGTTGGCGACAACTGTTGCCGTAGGTGGTTGCTTCAAAATCGCGTATCCTTGGATCAATAAGAAGTTCTTCTGCGAAGATGTTTTTCAATTCGTTAAGGAGAGTATTCATTTTATCGACTGTGGTTGATTGTTCTTGTTTTGCTGTTGTTTGTCCAACATCCTTCTTCTTTTTTAATTTTGAAAGTATTTTTTTGAGCATACGGCTGTAGTATATCTTATATTTTACTAAATATTGGTGTTGTGTTTTTGGCGTGGCACAATAGAGAATGTATGAGATTGCGCGATGTTTCACGAATGTTGTATTATGACAAGAGGAAGAGAGTGATTGATAAAAAGGCAAATCTTACCCGTCAGAAGGCAGACATGGATTCGCAATGGAGTGGTGAGGTTGAGCGACCGGTGCGGTCAAGGTACCTCGTGTATTTGACTATTGGAACTTTTTTGTTTTTTGTTACAGCTGTTGCGACTGCATATTTTATTAGATATGCAGGCATTGATCGGACGGTTTCTCCGGAGAAGATCATGATTGTGACGCAGGGTGCAACTGCGGCTGATGGTGGAGTTGCGGTGCCGTTGACGATACGGGTGGCAAATCAGAATTCTGTTGCTGTGGAAGGGGTGACTTTATACATTACGTATCCAAAAGGGGTTTATATGTGGGAAGGTGATACTGTTGTGCCGCTTCAGAACAAAGATAAGGAATTGTTCTTGGGGGAAATACAACGAGGTGAGATACTAAATCGACATATTATGCCAGTGTTTTATGGAGAGAGTGGCGATGTGAAGGAGATTTCGTATTTGTTGGAGTATAAGGTTCCTGAGGTTGCGAAGCGACAGACGCGACGAGGATCGCATGAGGTGTTGCTCCGCACCGCCCCTGTGTTGGTTAGTAAGCCGGAGTACAGTAGTGTGGTTGCAGGGAAGGAGGTGACTTTTACTTTTGATGTGCAGTCAAACTCTTCTTTTGTATTGCCAATGGTGTATGTTGATTTGCGATACCCTGTTGGTTTTACTCCGAAGCGTTTTTCACCACTTCCGGCTAATGTAGACGGGACGGAGTGGCGGTTTCCTGGGTTGCGACCTGGCGCCAAAAAGACCATCACTATAACCGGCACGATTCGTGGCAAGGAACAAACACTACAAGCGATTTCCGCGCGTGCGCGCGTTGCGCCGTCTGGGGAAAAGTTTGTGGATGCTACTGTTGTTGCATCTGAAGAGGATGTTGTGGATGTTGGGGAGGCATTTCTTGACGTGCAGGTACGACTGAATGGTAAGATTTCTGATCGGATCATTGCTTCTCCTGGTGATGTGGTGCGGGGAGACGTTCGTTGGGTTAATCGGGATTCATCACAACTGCATACTCTTGTTCTTACAGCGACCATTAGTGGGACAGGGTTAGATGAGAGTAGTATTGTTCCTGAAGATGGCGGGTACTTTGATGAGGTTAAGCGATATATCGTGTGGGATAAGGAGAGCGATAGGTCGTTTTCTTCTGTGCGTGTTGGCGATGGCGGTACTTCTTCTTTCACTTTTCGTGTTTTGCCGGATTTGGCTGAGTTTGTGCAGATGCAGCAGTCCATACAGGTGCATGTATCTGCGCAGGCACATCGGGTGAGCACCGGAGCGGTTGAGCGGATTGAGGATGTTGCGGTTGGTCAAGTAGATGTGCGGAGCGTGTTGCATGTCGTGGGGAATACACTATATTCAACGAGTGCGGTGCGGAATTCTGGACCGTTGCCGCCGCAGGTAGGGAAGGAGACTACCTATGTTTTGAAGTATTTTTTGAAGAACAGTGGTAATGATGTGTCTCAGATTGTGATTGTGGTGCCACTTGGGCGAGAGGTTGTGTTGACAGATGTTACTTCGGGGATTGCGTTGAGTGAGTGGGAGTATGATGAAGATCAACATTTGGTGCTGGTACGTATACCACAGCTGGTGGCAGGTGGGCCTCGGTCAAGTCGATCGGTTGAGTTTCAGGTTGCGGTTAAGCCGCAGGGGCAGGATGTCGGTCGGCATCTTGTTTTGGCGAAGCGGGCAGAGTATAGCGCGCGGGATGCTTATGTTGATGAAGTGTTTGAAGGCAGTGTTGATCCGTTAACTACAGAGATTACATCTGAGCCAGTAGGGGAGACAAGGGTTGTTGAATATCAGCGAGAGGTTGTTGAGCAGGGGCGGGTGGATATGGTTGATATTGTTACCCCTGTCCGCTGAATATGTCTTGCTCCGTGCTGTAATTGTTACATGTTTGGCGTGTATTTCTTGCGAGAGGGTGGAGTGGCACTTGTTTGACATTATCTCAGTTGGCGTTTTGTGTGGTACGATAAAAGTGGCATGAAGAGTAAGAATGTTACTATACAGATTACTTCTGGCACGATTATTTTAGCACTGTTTTATTTGCTGGTTGCGTGGTTTTTGTATGAGATACGAGACATTCTTTTGATTGTTATCTCTGCAATTATATTTTCTATGGCACTAGCGCCGGGGAAACGTTTTTTTGCACGATTTAAGGTGCCGGAGCCGGTTACGGTGGTGCTGTTGTATGCAACAGCTTTTTTGGTGTTTTCTTATTTTTTGTATTCATTATTGCCGACCGTGCTGCAGCAGTATCAAGTGTTTTTAGAAACCTTGCCGAGTACCATTGACTCTATTAGAGGTGCAGCTGAAGGAACTGTTTTTGAAGGCATTATTGCCACGCACTCTATTGAGGCGTTGGCGAATTCACCGCAGCAGATAACAGAGACCGTACAGCGTCTGTTGCAGGTTGGCGGTGTCGGTGTCTTTTCTTTGTTTGGTGGGTTGGTGAACATAACGTTATTTTTTCTACTTACTTTCTTATTTGCGGTGAATCCAAAGTCATTGGACACCTTTTTGTTTGTTATGACACCTTTGAAATATCGGGAGTATGTGCTTGATTTGTGGGGTCGGGTGCAGGTGAAGATGAGTCAGTGGTTTCAGGGGCAGGCGTTGCTGATGCTTATCATCGGTGTCCTTACGTACTTGGCATTGGTTATTCTTGGCGTGCCAAATGCGCTGTTTTTATCAGTGTTTGCAGGTGTGATGGAGATTATTCCTATTTTTGGGCCGATTTTCGGTGCGATTCCGGCAGTTTTGATGGCATCAACAACCGGCAGTATCACTACGGTGTTTTTCGTGGTGGCATTATTTATTATTATTCAACAGCTTGAGAATAATCTGATCTATCCGTTAGTGGTGAGTAAGGTGGTTGGTATTTCATCTATACTTATTATTCTTGCTGCTGTGGTTGGAGGGGCGATTGCCGGGTTTGTTGGTGTGGTGATTTCAGTGCCATTGGCTGGGGTTATACAGGAGTTCTTTAGTGATGTGCGGGATGGGAAGTTAGAGAGGTTGCGATCTTGATTGTTGGTGAGCAGAGGTGTTGCGGTTTTGGTTTGCCCTGCTATACTGTGTAGTATGGGAAATAAGAGTCCAGAGAAAGTGTATGAGGTGAGCTTTCATCTTATACCGACATTAGACGCAGATGGCGTTTTGAAAGTGTTTGAGCGAGTGAAGAAGGTTGTGTCGGAGACAGGGAAGGTGCTTAGTGAAGAGCATCCTGTGTTGCGTGATCTTGCATATATGATTCGACATACGGTTCGGCAACGTGATGGGTCGTATAATCGGTATACTGAGGCGCATTTTGGCTCTGTTAAGTTTTCGGCTCCTCGGGACAGTGTGAAGCAGGTTGAGCGGGCACTTTTAGATGATGATGAGGTGTTGCGATTTTTGATGCTTGAGACCTCTGCTGAGGATACTCGTGCCGGTGAGGTGTTGCCGGAGGATGAAGAGGAGAAAAAGGTGCGTGATGTTGCTGATACCTCTGGTGCGGATAAGCAGAAGCAGGAGGAGGGTGAGAGTGGTATTGCTGAACAGTCGAGCAAGGATAAGGATAGTGCAGAGTAAGGACTCCTTTTAGTTTTTGATCTGTTATGGTGCGTAATAGGCGTTATTGTATGGGGGTAGCGTGAATATTATGTGGGTGGTATACTGATTGGCAAGGAAATATATGTTTGTAAACAAGGTAATGATATACGGCAACTTAACGCGGGATCCTGAACTTCGTCAGCTTCCGAGTGGTATTAATGTGGCGAATTTGGGTGTTGCGACTAATCGGTACTACAACAATCAGGAAGGGGAAAGAGTTGATGAGGCGGAATTTCATAACGTTGTGCTTTTTGGGCGATTGGCGGATCTTGCGCAGCAGTACTTGACAAAAGGTAGTGGGATTTTTATTGAAGGACGTTTGCGCACGAGCAGTTGGGATGATAAGGATACTGGACAGAAGCGATATCGGACGGAGATTGTTGGTGAACAGATGCAGTTTGGACCACGGCGGGATGGTGGTGGAGGTTCTGGGCAGGGTGGTGTTCAGCAGGCGACTCCTCCTGCACAGTCATCAACATCAAGAAGTGCGTCTGGTGCACCTAGTGCATCTAGTGCGCCTGCAAAAGCACCTGATTATCCTAAGGCGACTATTAACCCTGATGATATTCCATTTTAATATATTTATTTGCCTATGCGTATGAAAAAAGGAGAACAATTTTGTTATTTTACAAAACATAACATACAATATGTTGACTATCGTGATGTACATCTGTTGACCCGTTTTGTTAATCCATATGGGAAGATGTTATCCCGACGCCGAAGCGGACTTTGTGCGAAATATCAGCGGAAAGTTAAGAAGGCAATAAAAAATGCACGGTATATGGCATTGATGCCATATATTAAGAAGTAGCGCTTGAGTATGTGCCTGATGTAGTGAGGTGCTAGTGGTTTTTTGTTATGCGCTCTGTATATTCGCCGGTTGTGGTGTTGATGCGGATACGATCACCTGTTTCTATGAAGAGGGGGGTGGTGATGGACGCACCGGTTTCTACCGTTACTTTTTTGGTGCCGCCTTGCGTGGTATTACCGCGGATGTTCGGTGGTGCCTCTTTGACGATGAGGTCAACCTTCATTGGTAGCTGTATTGTAATGATGGTGTCCTCCTCCTCCAGCGCAGTAACTTTTGTGCCGGATGGTATGAGGTGTATGTTTTGTATTGCGTCTGCAGGAACTGTTATTCTCTCCGATGGGTTGTTTTCAGGGTGTATCACCGCTTCATTATTACGAGTGTATACAAATATATAGCCCTCCTTTTTTAGTGATACTTTTTCAATTTTGTCTGATGTGTGGAGTGTTTTAACTGTTGTTGCACCCGTTTTGAGATTTTTCATACGGACTTGATTGGATCCTTTTTGACGACTCTTTTTGGAGAATGTTGCTGTAAGAGATTCATAGATGATACCATTCATTTTGAAATATGTACCCGCTTGTATTTCGGTGTAATCAAGAGATGTCATGGTGTGTTATTCACTGTTAGAGAGTTTTGTGTGAATTTCTTTTTCCAAATGTTCTTTAATTGGTTTGTTTTCTCGTAGGAATGTGCGTGCCGCATCGTACCCTCTGCCGAGCTTATGCTCGCCGTAGCTGTATGATGCCGCTTTTTTGGTTATCAGGTCATATTTTTCTCCAAGCGCGAGAAGCTCACCTTCGCGTGTAATTCCCTCGTTGTACATTAGGTCAAACTCGGCACTGCGGTATGGTGCGCCGACCTTATTTTTTACCACCTTTACTCGCACGCGTCCTCCCATCACTTCATCACCCTTTTTTATCTGTTGGATACGGCGTACATCAAGTCGCACGGAGCTGTAGAATTTTAATGCTTTTCCGCCTGATGTGGTCTCTGGATTGCCGAACATCACCCCAATTTGCATACGGATTTGGTTGATGAAGATAATGATTGTTGAGGAGCGGGAGACGATTGCTGTTAGTTTTCGTAGTGCCTGGCTCATCAGTCGCGCTTGACGACCGACATGATGTTCTCCCATGTCCCCCTCTATTTCTGCTTTTGGTGTTAGTGCTGCAACAGAATCAACCACGATGACATCCACAGTATTTGTGCGGGTTAATGAGTCAACAATGTCCAGTGCCTGCTCTCCGGTATCTGGTTGTGATACCAGCAACTCATCAAGTCGCACACCGATTCGTTTCGCGTAGCTCGGGTCAAGTGCGTGCTCTGCATCTACGAATGCGCAGATACCTTTCTGTTTTTGTGCTTCGGCAATGATGTGTAGTGCAAGCGTGGTCTTTCCGGATGATTCCGGTCCGAATATCTCAATGACTCTTCCGCGTGGCACACCACCGATGCCGATTGCAGTGTCAAGTCCAAGTGAGCCGGTTGGTATCGCTTCTATTTTTTTGTGGGTTTCCTCGCCCATGCGTATGATGGACTCTTCGCCAAATTTTGTTTTGATGTCTGTCAATGCGTCATTCAGTGCGTTTGTATTTTTTGTGTTAGTATTCTTTCTTTTTTTCGGAAATACTTTCTTGTCTTTTTTTGTTGCTGTTTTCTTGAGTGGTGTCATAGGGCTGTATGTAGAGAGGTAGGTAAATAATTCGTTCGCGTTTTTGTCGGTTGTGTGCGTACAGTTTCACTATAGTATATCCTGCTGACAATACCAAATCTTTTTCAAAAAAACCTTTTTTATCGGGATATATTCTTTGATCGTTGATACTGAGGTAGGTGCTGTTTTTTGTGAATCCACGTAGGGTGAATGTGTGCTGAATGTGTTGATGCATCTTTGGGAACAGCACTTCAAGTGTTGGTCCGAATAGGAATGATTGTGCTCGGAAGAATGCGTAGGCACCGACGATGAGAACTATGATGAGAGCGGCTATGGTGCTTATGCGCATACGCTATAGATTGGTGTTGCCGAAGGTGTCAGATCCTGCATTGGTGTTGTCATGGTCTCTTTCTATTAGAATTTCGCGAGGTTTTGAGCCGACTTGTGGACCCACTATACCATTTTCTTCCAACATATCAATCAGGCGGGCGGCACGGGAGTAGCCAATCTTTAATTTTCGTTGCAAGAGGGAGGTGGATGCTTTTTGTGCTTCTATGACGATGCGTAGTGCTTCAGGGTAGTGCTCGTCTTCATCATCTCCTCCTCCAAAATCAGTACTTCCTGCGACTTCTTGATTTTTGGTGATGTCAATGATACCTTCGGCGACACCGTTGTGTTTTAATAGATATGCGACCACCTTTTTTACTTCTATGTCAGTTACGAATGCTGATTGTGCCCGAACTGGTTTTTTGTTTTCAGAAGAGGAGAATAGCAAATCACCCGCGCCGATGAGATTTTCTGCCCCTGTTGTGTCAAGGATGGTGCGGGAGTCAATGTTTGAAGTGACTTGTAGTGCGATTCGTACTGGGATGTTCGCCTTTACGACACCGGTGATGATGTTGACAGACGGTCGTTGTGTTGAGATGATGAGATGAATGCCGACAGCGCGACTTTTTTGTGCTATTCGAACAATGTTTGCCTCTATTTCTCGCGGGAAACTTTGCATCAGGTCTGCTAACTCGTCTATGACTACCACTAGGCAGGGTAGATATCCTTCCTCATCGTCAATTGCTTCGTTGTATGCGCTTATGTTTCGTGCGCGGTGTGCTTCTAATAACTCGTAACGGCGTTCCATCTCTGAAACAATCCATACTAATGCTTGTAATGCCTTCTTCGGGTCGGTGATAGGGTCGGTGTAGAGGTGTGGCACTCCTTTGTACAGTGTTAATTCCACCCGTTTCGGATCAATGAAAATAAAGCGAAGGTCTCGTGGACCGTAATTGAACAGGAGTGAGAGGATGAAGTTGTGGATGAGTACACTTTTGCCTGATCCAGTAGTGCCGGCGACTAAAATGTGTGGCATTTTTTCTAAACTTTTCGCGAATATTGAGCCGTTGATGGTTTTTCCTATTACCAGTCCTAGGGAGTTTTTGATGCGGGTAAATTCTTTTGACTTTAGGAGGGTTTGCAGTCCTACTGTCGCCCGAGTGGAGTTTGGCACCTCAATGCCGATGAGCGATTGTCCCGGTATTGGTGCTTCAATGCGGATTGGGTGCGCGGCGAGCGCTAACTCAAGATTTTGTTGTAAGCTGGTGATGCGAGAGACGCGTACCCCTTCTGCCGGGCGCACTGAATAGCGAGTGAATGATGGTCCGACAGTCACTTCTTCAACCTCTACGTGTATTTTGAAGTTTTGTAGTGTTCGTTGTATGGCGAGTGACTGTGCCTTGGTGTTGTTTGCCGCTTGCCCCTTCCCTTTTTCGGCATTCAGTAGTGATGAAGGAGGGGCGATGTACGGGGGCGTCTCATTATCTGTGTGGTATTCTTCTTCATCCTCGTCGTCATCATTGTCCTCTTGCTCTTCATCATCATCATATTCATCCTCGTCATATTCATCCTCTTCATCATCCTCTTCATCTTCATCTTCCTCCTCTTCCTCTTCTTCATCCTCATCATCATATTCCTCATCTTCATCTTCATCCTCATCATATTCATCTTCCATGAAATCAAGATCGTTCAGCCATTTCCAGATGGTGAATGGTGAGAAAATCTTAAGGATGTAGAGTGCACTGAGTAGTGCCAATGGCATCAACACGTATGAGAAAACCCCTAACACATCCTGCAGTGTACTGAAGATTGTCGCGCCGAGCACTCCGCCGGCAATTTCATCGGATCCTGCAGCGAAGAGTACTGATGCACTTACGATTGCCAGTATGCCACCGAGGATGAGTCGGATGTATGATAGTGGTTCTTTGACAAAGAGAAGATAGACCCCTCCTGTGGTTAGTAAGGTGATGAGGACAATGAAGCTCCAGCCGAGCAGTGCAGGAGAGCCGTCGGGTTTCATAAAGAGGTATTCGCGTATCCATGTGCCGAATGAGCCGGCGGTATCAAAGATGATAAGTGTGCAGAATAGTGCCGCGAGGAGGCATACGATGCTCACAGAGACCGCGCGAAACCGTGATGATGTGTTTGTATACCAGTCGGCAGATCGCCGCAGCAGAGAATCTTTTCCTTTTTTTTTCTTTCGTGTCATAGATGGGAGTATATCCTATTGTCAATATTGCTTTTATGTTGTTTATTATCACATGATTTTTTCCTTCTGGTTTCCATGCTGTTATTTGCGTGTTGTGTTACGTGTCAAACTCCTCTACTATTTAAAAAATGTGTGCCAAGTTCCTGGTAATAGTGTATTTTTGTGTTGGTTATTATCCACACGTCTCTTTTGACACTCCGAACATATCCTATACAATACAATTGTCGTGTAGTGTTATGCAGTTTTTATATACCGTGTGTCATTTATGCGACACAAGAAATTATTAATTTTTTGTTAATTTAGTAAAATTCTTAATCGATTATGAGTATTACAAATAAAGTAACCGTAGGGTTAGTTTCTTTTGCTTTCGTCTTTTCTTTTGTTGTGGTTAATTCTGTAACCGCACAGAACGACGAAGATCAAATAGCCACTCTTCAGGCGCAGATTGCACAATTGCTTGAGCAAATCAAGGGATTGGAATCAGGGCAGACGAGTGGTGGTAGTAGCAGTACTTACACTGCCACTGCTACAGGAAGCAATGCAGCATGTTCATATACATGGACACGAAACCTTTCCATAGGATCTACTGGCGATGACGTCCGCCAGTTGCAACGATTCCTCAATGGTAACCCTCAAACTCAAGTAGCTGTAACAGGTGTTGGTTCTCCTGGTAATGAGTCTAGCTACTATGGACCTGCAACCGCTCGGGCGGTGAGCAAGTTCCAAGAGATGTATGCTGCGCAAATCTTGACTCCGCTTGGTCTGACGAATGGTACTGGTGGTTTTTACACCTCAACACGTGCCCGCTTGAATGAAGTGTGTCAGGGAAGCAGTGGAAGTGGATCTGGTATTTCAGTTAATCATGCTGGAACACGATCAGCGACTTCGCCTGCTGTTGTGCGGGTAACGGGTGACGCCCTTGCAGTAACGGCTGGAAATCCAATCAGTGATTCATATGTTGTGCTTGGTGCGCAACGAGCGCCGTTTACCTCGGTTGTGTTGACCGCAGGATCTGATGATGTTCGGATAGAGAGTATTCGTATTAAGCGATTCGGACTCTCTTCATCTGACAACTTTGAGAGTATTGCGTTGGTTGATGCCAATGGTGTACAAGTTGGCTCCGCTCGATCGTTGAACAGTCGGGATGAGGTTAGCTTAGGTAGCAATTTTATAGTGCCGGCGAATCGATCAGTAACCTTGGCGGTCATTGGTAATATGTCCAGTGATACTGACGAGTTTACTTCAGGATCTATCGCAGGTCTTGAGGTGGCAGAGGTTGTCGCTGATGCTCGGGTTCAGGGTACATTCCCAATTCGTGGAGCAGCTCACGTTCTTTCGACGAGTATTGAACTCCAGAAAGTTGAGATTGAAGTGAGTGGAGGAGGTGGTAGTATTGAGTTTAATGAGGATACTGAGGTTGCCTCAGTTTCTATTGATTTGAGATCTGAGACCGTTGGAGGTGTTGATGCTGATAAGGAGGATGCGTATCTTCGGTCTGTTATTCTTGAGCAGATTGGTAGTGTAGATGCTAGTGAAATCGGAGATCTCACAGTGTTTGTGGATGATGATAGAGTTGACCATGTTATTGCTGTTGATCGTGACCGTTTCATTATCAATTTTGGTGGTAAGGGTGTAATGATTGAAGAAGGTGATGATGTGGAAATAACCGTTGAGGCGAACACCGATCGTGGCTATGAGGAGACCGTGCAGTTTGCTATTGATGACATGTCTGATGTGTATATTCTCGGTGCGAGTTATGGCTATGGTCTGCCGGTTTGTTTTGCAGGTGACGATAATTGTGATGGTAAGCAGGATGAGACTGATTCATGGGACGATAACACCAAGACCTCTGTGGCGACTATTTCTTCCGGAAAGATTGCTAAAGGTGATCGTCTGAAGAAGTTTGAGGATGAAGTTCACTATGGCGACGATGTTATCCTTGGTGCGTATTCTGTTGAATTTGAGGGTGAAGATGTTTTGATGGAAGACCTAACTTTTGAAGTTTCGTTGAGCAATTATCCATGGACAAGCACCAGCGACAATGCGTGGGTAGACGCGGATGAGGACACTGTTCGTTTTGATAGTGTTCGTCTGCGAGTGGATGGTGAGAATGTCGCCTACGCTAGTGACAGTATTGACTTTGATGATTCGGATGCGGATGGTACTAGTATAGATTTGGATGTTGAATTTGATGGTGGTTTCACCGTTGATGTTCGTGATGATCGCGAAGTTATCTTTGAGATTGTCGCTGATCTTGATGCGGCATGGGGTCACTTCGAAGGCACATCTGTTGAATTTACCCTTACGGATGTTGATACTGCCGAGGGTGTGAGTTCTGAACGGGACTACACCGCTACGGGTGAGTACTTTGCGTCTGCTATTGAATTTGAAGATGTGAAGATTATGGGTAATGAGATTTCCTTTGATATTAACGATGATGGTGTTGATGGTACCAGTTTCGTTAGAGGTGCTGACAGTGTCGTGTTTGGTACCTTTGAAGTTGATGCGAAGGATGCTATTGATGATGTGGAATTGCGTGATCTCTACTTGAGCTTCCAGATTCCATCTGACTCTGACCTTAGCACTGCTGTTGGTGACTTGAGTGATTTGAATAACTGTCGCATTCTTGACGAAGGTGGTGATGAGATTGCCGATAGTCGTGGTGTTACAGGTGTGAAAGTAGCTGCTGACACTGATGTGGTAAATGATCAGGCGCGATTCCGATTTGACGACTATGTTGTTGAAGCAGGAGAGCGTGAGGATATGGATATCGTCTGTGATATTGATGACGGAGCTGACTCTGGAGATGCATTCAGGATTTCTGTTGATGTTAGTTCTACTGTGAATGACCGTGTGAAGTATAGAATTGGTCGAGATGAGGATGACATGTCGCTTGGTACTGGTTCGTCATCTATTATTCAGATTGGTTCAAGTGGTGAGCTTACGATCTCAACAGATTACCCTGATGAGGATGAGGCTGTTATAGCAGTGGCAACTGGTAAGAGCGGTGCTGATGATGTTGCTGTGCTTGAGATTGAGCTTGAGGCGGAGAAAGAAGATATAGAGATTTTAGATGTGTATCTCTCGCTCCCAACAAACATGGGTGCTCAAGTTGGCGGTAGTGCTGTTACTGTAGATGCAGATGAGCTGGAGGAGGTGTATGATCGCTTTACTCTGAAACTCGGTAACACGACCGCTGATGTGGATGATTATATGGCAACTGAGACATTTGCTGCGGCTGATTATGTCAATCAAAGTAGTGATGTTACTGGCACTAAATTAGTTATGTTTGAAGATGTGAATGAGATTGTTCGGGAAGGTGATGACAATGCGGAGACATTTGACCTGACATTTGACTTTAATGGTATTGACGATGATGATGGTGTTGCCGGTCAGTTTATTAAAGGATTCGAATTGATTGTTGTTTGGGAAGGTGATGATAGTGGTACGGTTAACCTTACTAGACACACAATTGGTGATATCTTTACTGTTGCGTTGCCATTCCCAACTGTGCCGACTGTTTCAACGACGGAGACGAATCGCACATTGCAGGTAAGCGAGCAGAAGATCTATGAATTTACCGTGAATGCTGATGATGAAGGTGATGTGTATCTTGGTCAGGTTGGGTTTTCTATCAGCTTGAGCGATGGTGCCCAAATTGACGCAGGAGGTATTAAAGTCTATCGGGGTACTGGTAACAGTGGTGATTCTCGCGGTACGAATGCTTCTGCTGCTTCTGCTGCTACGAAGGTTGAGTTTACCACTCCTGAGCGAATTGACGCTGGTGAATCAAGAACGTACTCAGTGTATGCTGATGTGGGGGATGGTCTTGGGGAGAATGCTTCTGTAACTGTTCAGTTACTTCACGATGAGAAAGAGACCACTCCAGAGGCCGGTCGTCAGCATGGGGCAGCAAAAACAGCTGGTAACTTTGTTTGGTCACCGAATGCGCTTGACAATGACGGAGCGAAAACTAGCAATGCTGACTGGTTTACTGGTTGGACGGTTGTTAAGGACTCTGACACTAAGCAGTGGCGCCTTGAGAGATAGTGCAGTTCTGAGATTTGCCATCAACTATGGCAATCAAAACCAAAAACCCGCTGAAAGAAAAGCGGGTTTTTGGTTTGTCTCGTAGGGGTTACTTGAGCAATCTATTGAACAGAGAATATTTGGATGGGATACTGTACTGCATTGCCCAACATCCTATGTGTTGGCAGAGAGTGCAAAACTGGTGCTTAGGTTGCGTATTTTACAGTGTTGATTGCAATAACAATAAGTCCGGTAACCCCAGAAACCAATAGGATTGACTGAATGGCAATATATAGCCAGCTCTTCTTGAGCGATTCTTTGATTTTTTGATCAATAGTATCACCAAACTTCCCACTATCTATGTGCTCTCCTATGATGGTTTTGATTATTCTTTCAACCTCCTTGCTTTCAGAAAGCATGTGTAGCATGCGGCTTTCAAAGTCTTCATTAGCAACAAACGTGTCTCGTTGTTTATCTGTGATTGTTTCTTTATTTTTTGCCATCTTTCATTTCATCAGAGGGTGTGTATTTTTTGGAGCCAACAGATAACCCCTGTCCTTTTGACTGCTCTGCAACATCCAAGAGAAAGGCAATTGTGCTTGCATCTCCTTTCATTCCGTACTCTTTAGTGATGGTGCGAAGTTTGTCAAAGTGTCCGTTAGTGAATTCAACGTTAATCTTGTTGTCAGTGTTTTCTAAGTTGATAGCCATACCAATAGTATGCCATGACTGCCTAATCTGTGCTATTCTGAAGACACAATAGTTTTCCCCACGTTAACCACATTTTTTGTTGGTTGCCGTTGAAACTGAAAGCATTGAAATGACTCCTCTACGGAGAGGAGTAGGGGTATTTTTTCTTTTGTATACTAAATATATGAAAAAAGTGTTTCTTAAAGCATATGGCACTGTCTTGGTTGGTAGGAAAGATGGTACTGAGGCATTTGTTGCACTAGAGAGAAATATGCGGGACATGCCTGAGGGTGAGGTACTATTTTTTGATTTTTCAGACATTATCACCTTTGCACCAACATGGTGTGATGAGTTCTTTGGAGAAGCTACAATCAAATATCCTGGAAGAATAGTCATTGATGAATCAATTGGCGAAGGATTAAGGAAGCCCTTTGAGGTTATAGCAGAAGCAAGAAAAATAGCATTCACTTTTGGATCGTTTGTTGAAACCAAGAATGAGAAGATGAGCCAAGATTAAGGAATGATACACCGGCAACCTAAAACTAAAAACCCGCTGAAAGAAAAGCGGGTTTTTGGTTTGTCTTCTATTGAACAGAGAATATTTGGATGGGATGCTGTACTGCATTGCCCAATATCCTATATGCTGGCAGAGAGTGCAAAACTGGTGTTTAGGTGATATAGTAGAAGTATATGGGAGATATAGCATTTACTGTTAATGCACTAAATGTATTAATTGCGTGTGGAGGATTAATTGCACTCACTTTGGGGTGGTTATTCAAAATACACGGCAGGGTGTCAGAGCTTGAAGGCATAAACAAAGGTAAAGAATTAGCAAAAGAACAAAGCCCACTTACTCTCACAGATGCAGGCAATGCCTTATTGTGTGATAGTGGTGGTAAAAAATACATTGAAGATAACGAAAAATCATTGATAAAAAACTTTAATGACTTGGACAATGCTTTTGATATACAGGAGAAGGCAAAAGACATAATACGGGAAAAGATGAAAGAGCCAAACGCTCTTAAAAATATCAAGATATACCTTTTTGATAATGGAAAGTCCGTTGAAGATATAGTTTTGGTGATGGGGTTGGAATTGCGCGATGCTGTCTTTAAGCATAAAGGTATAGCAGTTGAGCAAGTGGACGCAGACAAAAGTTGACCTTGCTCTATATAAGCAAAAGAACATACAAGTTTGAGTTCTTAACAATTCGCTCTTATAAACGCTGGCTGAATTGCCTGACTGCCATAGAGTAAAATGCTTGTGGTTTATACTGTTTTCAAGATGTCTACTCCTAATTTCAAGCCGAATACACTCTTCACGAGAGATAATTTGTATATTTTGCGTGGCATGAACAGTGAGTGTGTTGACTTGATATATCTTGATCCGCCATTTAATTCAAAAAAAAACTATGTTGCACCTTTGCCTGTGAAGGATGAAGAAATACTTGCCTCATTCAAGGATGTATGGAAACTCATTGATATTGATGAAGCGTTGCATGAGGAATTGCAGGAGACTCAGCCATGTTTGTATGAGATTATTAAGGGTGTTGAAGCAGCACACTCCAAGGCGATGTTTTCATACTTGATATACATGACCATGCGACTGGTTGAAATGCATCGTGTGCTAAAACCAACAGGAAGTATATTTCTGCACTGCGATCCAACGGCAAGCCACTACTTAAAAATAGTGATGGATTGTATTTTTGGAAAGAGTAATTTTAGAAATGAGATTATTTGGTGTTACGGTGAAACGGCCAGAGGTGCAAAGGCAAAAGCCAGTCAGTTTGCACGAAATAATGATGTGATACTTTTTTACGGAAAAACAAGTCAACATCTCTTTAACAAAACATATTTTGAAAGGAAAATAAAGTTTGAGGGGTCAGGGTATCAGCGGGAGGATGATGGACGATGCTTTAGAACAGCACCACGAGGCGATTATACAGATGACAGTATTGAAAGGTTAAGAAGGGAAGGTAGGATTTATGAGACAAGAAACGGGACTATACGCATTAAATATCATGAAAAATGTGATGAAACCTTTGTGTATGAAAAAAAACTTTTTGGTAATGTTTGGTCAGATATACCTGATATGATGCACGCAGAAGAGATAGAAAAAACCGGCTATTCAACTCAAAAGCCGTTAAAACTATTACAGCGAATCATCAATACAGGTAGCAAAAAAGGTGGTTGGGTACTTGACCCATTCTGTGGATGTGCAACTACCATGGTTGCCGCAGAAAAACTGGGGAGGAAGTGGGTTGGCATTGATGCCTCTCATTTTGCAAAATTTTTTGTTAAAAGCAGAATGGAAAAAGAATTGGAGAAAAAAATTCCTTTTATTTTTCTCAAGGATATATCTGGTAGGCAGTTCAGTGATGAAAAAGAATTGAGTGATTGGGAAAATAAGAAAAGGATGTATGAAGAGCAGGAAGGTGTATGCAATGGATGCGTTGGTCATTATCATGAAAAAGATATGACTATTGACCATATCATACCAACATCAAAGGGCGGTCAAGACACACAAGATAACAAGCAATTACTTTGTTTTCACTGTAACACGACAAAGGGGACAGGAACAATGCCAACGCTATGGCAAAAACTTGCAAAAGGGCATGTATTGGAGTATCACGAAGCGGATAAACTCATACAAGAGCACAAAGACAGAAAAAAGAAACTTGAAAAAGAGTATGGAACTAAAACACTATGAGCAAAAAAGCATTTCTAAAACTTTTGAACAAAACCCTTACACCCGTGAAAGCAAAACCTGAAACAAAGGAACAGAGGAAAGACGGTGGTTGTAATGTGTTTTTGCACAAGATGTGGACATCTGTGTAAGTGTGTTATACTTTTGGTATATGGAAGTAGGAAAAAAGGTTGGGGCAATTTTTATTATTTTAATTGTATTAGCGGTGGGGTATTATGTGACGCAGGGTGGTGTTGGAGGTGATGGATCTGATAAGGTTCTTACCATCGGTTTTGTCGGTCCTTTGACGGGAGATGCGGTGAGCTATGGTGAGCCAATTAGCAATGCTGTTCGTATGGCGGTGGATGACATTAATCAATCTGGTGGTGTGAATGGTATGATGCTTGAGGTTATTTATGAGGATGGTCGGTGTTCTAATGAGGATGCATTGAACGCAGCACAGAAGTTGGTGAATGTTGACCGAGTCAAGATGATTGTTGGTGGTGTCTGTAGTGGGGAGGCATTGGCTATGTTGCCGATTACTGAAGTAGCGGGTGTGATTATTGTCTCACCGTCTGCGTCAAGTCCTGATCTGACAGGGATTGGGCAGTACTTTTTCCGAAACGCTCCCTCTGATGATGCAGGTGGTAGAAAACTGGCAGAGATTGTAATGACATCCTATAAAAAAGTTGCGCTTATTTCTGAGGAGACCGATTACGCGCAGGGTTTTGCGCGGGTGTTTAAGGAGAATGTGTTGCTTGCGGAAGGTGAGATCGTTGCGGATGAGAACTTTACCCCTGAGACCAGTGACTTTAGGAGTATATTGACTAAAATAAAGGCAGCTGAGCCGGAGGCAATTTTTGTTAATCCGCAAACGGAGATTGCAGGTGGCACTGTTATCAAGCAGGCAAGAGAATTGGGTATCACGGTACCTCTGTTTGGTTCAAATGTGACCGGTGGTACGGCGTCAATAGAGATTGCCGGAGATCATATAGAAGGACTTGTGTTTGTTGATGCGCCAGGACTGAGCCCAGCTAATCCAAAAGCGGTTGCGTTTCTTGACCGGTATCGTGCGCGTTATGGAGAGCCGAGTATAGAATTTTACACCGGAGCCGCGTATGATGCTGTGCATATTCTTGCGTTGGCAGTAGAGATGGTTGGATCTGTGGAGGATATTGAGCCGGTGCGTAACTACCTTAGTACGATGGGTAATTTTGACGGTGTTGTTGGTAGTTACCGATTCCGACCCGATGGTGATCCTGAAGGCATTGGATTTATCACGAAGCAAATTGAAGGAGGGGAAATTGTAGTGACAGAGCAGTAGAGCTTTGTCTTCTGTAGCAGTAAGAAAGCCGCCAAATGCATGTTTGGCGGTTTTTGTGTGTAGCAGTAGCATACTTTTTGGTGTTTTGTGTGCTGTATACTATCTTTATGTATGGTTGCCGCTCCAAAGAAGAAAAAAACGCTCAACAGTAGAGTTGGTAAGCGTGTTGGTGTAGCAAAGAAGGGTATTGGGGTAGCGAAAAAGAAGGTCTCATCAACAAAATCTGTTACTAAGACATTGGTTGGTGGTGACAGTGGTTGGATACGGGTACATGGCGCGTCCACGCATAATTTGAAGCATATTGATGTTGCTATACCTCGGAACAAGATGACCGTGTGTACCGGTTTGTCGGGGTCTGGGAAGTCATCGTTGGCGTTTGATACTATTTTTGCGGAGGGGCAGCGGCGGTATGTGGAGTCGTTGTCGGCGTATGCACGGCAGTTTTTGCGACAGATGCAGAAGCCGGAGGTGCGGGAAATCACCGGATTGTCGCCTGCTATTTCTATTGATCAAAAAAGTCGTTCTAATAATCCGCGATCTACTGTTGCTACTATTACTGAGACCTATGATTATTTGCGAGTGCTGTTTTCTCGGGTTGGTGTCCCTTACTGTCCGACATGTGATACGATAATTGAGCGTGTGTCTAAAGATGAAATTGTCAAGCGGTTGGAGAAAAAGATACAGCAGGAGAAGTGGTTTGAAAAGAATACGAAGGTGGTCGGTGTTTCCTATAATGATCGGGCTATTGCAGTGTTTGCTCCGGTGGTGGTCGGGCGGAAAGGTGAGTATTACCAACTGTTGTATGATATGTTGCGGAAAGGGTATGAGATGGCACGGATTGATGGCAAAGAGTATAGTTTGCGGAACCGTATCACGCTTTCTAAGAATAAAAAGCATGACATTGATATTTTTGTTGATTCGTTGTACTTGAGTGATTATGCTAAGGATCCGAAGGTGTTTCGTGAGCGGCTTTCTGATGCGGTTGAGCGGTCGCTGCACGAGGCGGATGGATTGGTTCGATTTCAGTACCCGGATACCTCTGATGTGTTGGTGTCGTCACGTTTTTTGTGTCCGAAGTGTGGTTTTTCATTTCCTGAAATTGAGCCACGACTATTTTCTTTTAACTCGCCGTATGGGGCGTGTACTGCCTGTAATGGCTTGGGGCAGATTGATATGATTGATGATTCTGAGTGCTCTGAGTGTGAAGGTGCGCGACTGCGTCCTGAAGCACTACATGTTTTTTTACTGAATAAAGATGGTGAGCGTTTTGCTATTAATACTCTTATCGGCATGACCATTACTGACGCGATGGCGTTTTTTGAAAATTTGCAGGTTTCAAAACAGCAGCAGGAGATTGTTGAGCCGTTGCTTAATGAGATTGTCGGACGGATTTCTTTTTTGTCGGATGTTGGTCTTGCGTATATGGCGCTTAATCGACGGGCGAATACCTTGTCTGGCGGAGAGGCACAGCGGATACGGCTTGCATCTCAACTTGGTTCTGGGTTGGTTGGTGCGTTGTATGTGTTGGATGAGCCGACTATTGGCTTGCATCAGCGGGACAATGATAGATTGATACAGACGCTTACACGTCTGCGGGACTTGGGGAACACGATTATTGTGGTTGAGCATGATGAGGATACTATTTTTGCTTCTGATTACCTTGTTGACATTGGTCCGGGGGCGGGAAAGCACGGTGGGGAGGTTGTGGTTTCAGGATTCCTTGATTCACTGTTGTCAGCGAAGCGGAATGTGTCCGGGTCGGTAACGTTGTCGTATTTGCGAGGGGATCGGCGGATTGAGGTACCGGATAGGAGGCGGAATACGCAGGTAGGGCGATTAGTGCTTGCCGGTGCATCAGCAAATAATATTAAAAATATGCACGTTGAGATTCCGCTCGGACGAATGACATCTATTACAGGAGTTTCCGGGTCGGGTAAGTCAACATTGTTGTATGATTTGGTGTATAAGAATTTGCGACATAAATTAGACAGGCGGCTGACTGTTGCGAAGGCGTTTAATGCAAAGCAGTTTACTGGGTATGAGTTTTTACATCGAGTGGTGTTGGTTGATCAATCGCCGATTGGTCGGACACCGCGATCCACGCCGGTTACCTATGTTGGGGCGTTCACCCATATTCGTGACTTGTTTGCCTATACTGAGGAAGCGCGATATCGTGGTTGGAAGCCGGGACGATTTTCGTTTAATGTTTTTGGTGGGCGATGTGAGAAGTGTCAAGGGAATGGATCGGTTGCGGTTGAGATGCACTTTTTGCCAACAGTGTATGTTACTTGTGATATGTGTTTTGGGAGGCGGTATAGTAAGGAAGTATTGGATATTTTGTATCGTGATAAAAGTATTTATGATGTTTTGTCTATGTCGGTTGAGGAGTCCGTGAAGTTTTTTCAGGATATACCGGCGGTTCATGATCGACTACGATCCCTGCAAGATGTTGGGCTTGGGTATTTGGAGCTTGGGCAGCCGTCCACTACTCTTTCTGGCGGTGAGGCACAGCGGGTGAAGATTGCGTCTGAATTGTACCGACCGAATACCCACAAGACAATATACTTATTGGATGAGCCGACGGTTGGGCTGCATTATGAGGATGTGGCGCGGTTGATAGAGATACTGAATCAGTTAGTTGATCGTGGTAATACAGTGCTTCTTATTGAGCATAATCTTGATGTGATAAAATGCTCTGACTATATCATTGATATTGGTCCCGAGGGAGGGTTGCAGGGTGGTAGTATTGTGGCAAAGGGCACACCTGAGCAAGTGGCAAATGTGAAGGAGAGTTATACGGGACAGTACTTAAAGAAAGCACTTGGTTAGATGGATGAGAGGGTTTGTGTGAGTTGCGTATTGGTTTTCTATCACCGTCTGCGGTGTTGCCAGATAGATTATTGAGTTGTTTTATGGTTACAGATATCATTTTCTATCTGTGATGGTGTGCTGTGTGTTGTTGTTGTTTGCCTATTTTGTTCTTGACGATGATTTATAAACAGGTTAGTATATATATGTCGTGTGAACGACAGTAGTGCATGTGGCTCTTTTTTGCACAGCGCCCTTTTTGGTGTATCGGTATTTGGGCGTTGAGGTGGTTGTGGCGGAAGGCGAAAAATCCTTGATTGCAATAATTTTATTCATATACAGAAAAAGAAATACTATGGCAGAAATGTTTGACAGAAGTAAACCACATGTTAATGTGGGAACAATCGGTCATGTTGACCACGGTAAAACGACACTCACTGCGGCTATTTTGAATGTTTTGGATAACGCAGAGGAGTATAGTGCTCGAGTGAAAAATGTTGAAGGTATTGATAATGCGCCTGAAGAGAAGGCGCGTGGTATCACTATCGCGCTTTCGCATAATGAGTACGAGACACCGAAGCGACACTATGCGCACGTGGATGCTCCTGGGCATGCTGATTATATTAAAAATATGATTACTGGTGCGGCACAGATGGATGGTGCTGTTATTGTTGTTGCGGCGACGGATGGTGCTATGCCGCAGACAAAAGAGCACATCTTGCTTGCTCGGCAGGTAGGTGTACCGAATTTGATTGTATTTATTAATAAGTGCGATATGGTTGATGATGAGGAGATTATTGAGTTGGTTGAGGCGGAGATGCGGGAATTGTTAACCAAGTATGAATTTGATGGGGAGAAAACTCCAGTGATTCGCGGTTCTGCGTTGAAAGCTCTTGAAGATCCGAGTGGTGAGTGGGGGCAAAAGGTGTTAGAGCTTGTGAATACTATGGATGAGTACTTTCCGGAGCCGAAGCGGGAAATGGATAAGCCATTTCTTATGCCGATTGAAGACATCTTTTCTATTGAGGGTCGTGGTTCTGTGGTAACTGGTAAGATTGAGCGTGGTGTGGTGAAGGTAGGAGAAGAAATTGAAATTGTCGGTATCAAGGAAACTGAGAAAACGATCGTTACTGGTGTTGAGATGTTTAATAAACAGTTGGAGGAAGGGCAGGCAGGAGATAATGCCGGCATTCTTCTCCGTGGTGTGAAGAAGGAAGATATTCATCGTGGGCAGGTTCTTGCAAAGACGGGATCTGTAACGCCACATAAGGAGTTTGAAGCGGAGATTTATATCCTCTCAAAAGATGAGGGTGGAAGACATACGCCTGTCTTGAATGGTTATAAGCCACAGTTCTATATCAGGACGACTGATGTGACTGGTGAATTGAAATTGTCGGAAGGTACTGAGATGGCGATGCCTGGAGATACGATTAAAACAACTATTTCTCTAATCAACGCGGTTGCTTTGGAGGAACAACAGCGATTTGCTATTCGTGAAGGTGGGAGAACAGTTGGTGCGGGAGTGGTAACAAAGATACTATCCTAATACCCTGTCCTTTTATTATTAACATAGGATTACTATAGTATGGCGAATACTAAAAAGCCCGCAAAAGGGTCACATATCAACAAGTTACGCATTCGTGTACAGGCGTATGAACCGAGAATATTGGACTCTTCTGTGAAGCAGATTATAGAAACAGCGACACGGCTTGAGACAGAGATTGCTGGCCCTATTCCACTTCCGACTAAGATCAAGAAACATTCAGTTAATCGTGCTTCATTCATCTTCAAATCCTCTCAGGAGCAGTTTGAGATGCGTACACACACTCGCCTCATTGATATTAAGCATCCATCACCGCAGGTGATAGAGGCACTCAGCAATCTTTCGTTGCCGGCTGGGGTGTCTATTGAGGCACGAATGCTTTCATAAGCAATCAATATGAAATTCGTATTAGGTAGAAAATTACAAATGACACAGCTGTTTGATGAGAACGGTGTTGTGCGACCAGTGACTGTTGTTGCACTTGAGCCGTTGGAGGTTTCGTTATGTCGCACTGACGAGCGAGATGGTTATGAGGCGGTGCAGGTTCAGTATGGCGATGGCAAGAGAAAGCAGCAGAGAAAAGAATTCAGAGGTGATACTTCGTCGTATAAGGTTGGAGAATCTATACATAGTGTTGAGGTTTTCAGCCCCGGGGATGTGGTGCGAGTGAGTGCTCAATCAAAAGGGAAAGGATTTCAAGGAGTTGTGAAACGTTACGGATTTGCTGGTGGACCGAGAACACACGGACAGAAGCATAATGAGCGGCAACCTGGCTCTATTGGATCTGGGTTGCGAAACCGTGTCCCAAAGGGGACTAAGATGGGTGGGAGAATGGGTGGTGATCGAGTAACTGCTCGCGGAACGCAGGTGATTTCTATTGATAAGGAGCGTGGATTGTTGCTATTGCAAGGTTCTATTCCTGGTAGGCGAGGTACTCTTGTTGAAATTCAAGGCGTATGATAGAGGTACCAATCTACAAACAGGACGGTAGTAAAAAGGGAGTAGCCCAACTTCCTGAACACTTGTTTACCCTTCCATGGGTAGATGCACTGGTGCATCAGGTGGTAGTTGGTATTGCGAGTAATCAGCGATCTGCTACCGCACACACGAAAGGTCGTTCTGAGGTTCGAGGTGGTGGGCGGAAGCCATGGCGACAGAAGGGGACTGATCGAGCGCGGCATGGGTCTATTCGGTCTCCACTATGGGTTGGAGGCGGTGTTACTTTTGGCCCGAATAAGGAGAAGAAATACGCAAAGTCAATTAATAAAAAAATGCGAGCACAAGCATTTTTTATTGTACTGTCTCAAAAGATGCGCAATGGTGTACTTGCATTTGTTGATGACTTTGCTATGGAGATGCCGTCAACAAAAACCGCGGTGACTTGTATTGAAAAGATATGTGGTGAGCCGGTAGAGAAGAGAAAGAATATTTGTACTGTGGTGTTCTCGGAACGTGATGCGGTGTTGCGAAAGAGTTTCGCTAATATACAGGGTGTAAACACTGTTGCATTAGAGGCGTTTAATGTTAAAGATGCGTTACGTGCGCGGAAAATTCTTTTTTTGGATTCAGAGAAGTCCATTGATTATCTGAAAAATCGTGGTGGAAGTATGCAGCAGCAAGTGGATGGACATAACACAAAACATAATACAGACGTATGATTTTTGATCGACTATTTAAGAGAAAAAAGGATTCGGTATCGGATCAGCAAGCCACACAGGATGATGATGTGCAGGCAACTGCATTGCATGAGGAGTATGGTGGCGATGTGTCTCCATTGACTGAACAGTTCACAAAGAAAACGAAGCAGGATAAAAAGAACACTGCGTTAGACAGAAAGCGAAAGAGACGGTCAAATAGGGTGGTGCACACAAAGCGATCATTTCATCGTGGAGAGCGGCATGAAGCGGGGCGTGTGAATGTGTATGATGTTATTGAGCGACCAGTCATCACTGAAAAAGCAGCGAATCAGTCCGAGGGCGGGGTGTATACTTTTCTTGTGCGCGGAAGTGCGAATAAGTATGCTATTGCGGATGCTATTGAGGTGCTGTACGGTGTGCGACCAAAGAAGGTTCGGATTGCAAAACGTCCTTCAAAAAGAAAGCGTATTCGTATTTCTGGAAAGGAGCGTGAATATGGTATGACAACACAGAAGAAGAAGGCGTACGTGTTTCTGCGTGAAGGTGATACTATCAAGTTAACATAGTGTGTATGACAGCCAAGATAAAAAAATATAAACCAAAGACACCCGGGCTTCGTGGTACTGTGTTGCCGTTGTATAGAAATCTGTTGTCGCAGGGGAATTTGCCGCATAGAAGTTTGACTAAAGGAATGAATAGAAGTGTTGGTAGGAATAATGCTGGGCGAATTACCACTCGACACAAGGGTGGTGGACATAAGCGACTGCACCGTGCTATTGATTTTTTACAGGATAAATTTGATGTTCCTGCGAAGGTTGAGTCAGTGGAATATGATCCAAACCGCTCATCGTTTATTTCACTTATTTGTTATACGGATGGTGAGCGACGATATGTCCTGACCCCTGATGGTGTTTCAGTTGGTGATACTTTAACTGTTGCGGAAAAGGCGCCGCTGAGACCGGGGAATAGGATGATGTTGTACAATATCCCAGTTGGCAGTGCGATTTATAATATTGAGATGAAGGTTCGTGGTGGCGCAAAGATTGCTCGATCAGCAGGGAATGCAGCAACATTACTTGGGTATGATGCTTCGTTTGCACATATTCGGATGCCGTCTCAAGAGGTGCGAAAGGTACCGGCACAATGTTTTGCGTCAATCGGTGCTGTTAGTAACAAAGGACATCGTTTGCGGGTGGTTGGGAAAGCAGGCAGGAGTCGTTGGATGGGGAAGCGTCCGACTGTTCGTGGAAGTGCAATGAATGCCGTTGATCATCCGCATGGAGGTGGTGAAGGGAAGCAGGGGCGTGGGCGGCGGCGGGCGGTGACGAAGTGGGGTAAACCGTCTGGAAAAGGGCAGAAAACAAGGAAACCGAAGCGATATTCAAATCCGCATATTGTGCGACGACGGCAGGTAACGAAGAGGAAGTAGATAAGGTGTTTGACCAACGTGAGAAATATGAGTACCATATATAGTATTGTTATTATGTATACATATCTATGACTAGATCAGTTAAGAAAGGTCCCTTTGTGGACGTAAAGTTATTGAAGAAAATACAGGGTAAAAAGCCGGAGGATGTCGGTGTTGTTCAAACGTGGGCTCGACAGAGTCAGATATCTCCTAAAATGATCGGGTTTACTTTTGGTGTACATAATGGGCGTGTGCATACTGATGTCTTTGTAACTGAGGAGATGGTTGGACATCGTCTTGGTGAGTTTGCCTCATCAAAACGATTTGTTCGGCATGGTGGAAGAATACAGAAGGATGCAGATGACGCAAAGCGGGGTGCGGAGATACAGGCAGCAAAGGCAGCGCGTGCGGAGCCAGCCGCATAATGTATATATGATATATTTTTATGAAAGCAACACTTAAAAATTTTAAACAGTCGCCAAGAAAGGTGTCTCTTGTTGCGAGATCATTGCGTGGAAAGCAGGTGAAGCAGGCGTTGGAGACGTTGCGTTTGGTTAACAAGAAGTCCTCTGACCCGTTGCGTAAGCTTATTCTTTCTGCGGTAAATAATGCAGGGGAGAGTGGTGTGGAAAATATAGATACTTTATTGATTAGAGAGGTTCGGGTTGATCAAGGTATGTTGTTGAAGCGATGGCGACCGAGAGCGTTTGGCAGAGCGACATTGATTAGGCGACGGTCCAGTACTATACACATAGAATTACAATAGCATATGACACATTCATCACATCCTTATGGTTTTAGATTAGGCATTACCCGGGACTGGCGTACCCAGTGGTTTGCTAGTGATCGCAAAAAGTATCAGTCGCTGTTGCGGGAGGATTACTATATTCGCACTTTTCTTGAGAAAGATCTGAGTAGTAAGATGGTGAGTAGTATTTTGTTTGAGCGGGAGCGGGATACCTTAGTTATTACTATTAAGACCGCTCGTCCAGGACTTATTATTGGTAGAGAGGGTGCCGGTATTGAAGATTTAATACTTCGTGTGAAACATCTTGCTCGCAAACGTGCCTTGAATGATGATATTAAGATACGTGTTGAGGAGGTTCGGTATGTTGAGCAGGATGCTATGCTGGTTGCTGAGTCAATCGTTGAGTCGCTTAAGCGGTATATGCATCCGCGCCGCTTGATAAAGCACACTGTTGAGAAAGTTATGGCAAATCGGAATGTGCGTGGGTGTCGGATTACTATCTCGGGGCGGTTAGGAGGTGCTGAGATTGCCCGGACTGAGAGTGTTAAAAAGGGGAGTATACCGTTGCAGACCCTGCGTGCTGATATAGATTATGCACAGAAAGAGGCCGTTCTTTCATACGGCACACTTGGTATCAAGGTTTGGATATACAAGGGGGATATTGAGAGAGAAAAAAAAGAAGATAAAGGGTAGTATGTTGTTTCCTAAGAAGGTAAAATATCGTAAATTTCAGCGGATGCGGAGTTTTCTCGGCAATAGGAATGCTGGTCGTGGTGCTACTGTTGTTTTTGGTACCTATGGCATGAAGGCGATGTCTCAAAAGCGGGTTCGTTCTAATCAAATAGAGGCGGCGCGGAAAGTTATTGTGCGGACGCTCGGGAAGACCGGTCGGGTGTGGATTCGCATTTTTCCTGATCGTCCATGGACGCAGAAAGCAGCTGAAATGGGTATGGGTAAAGGGAAGGGAGACCCGCAAGGGTTTGAGGTTGAGGTTTTGCCGGGGCGAGTTTTGTTTGAAGTGTCGGGTGTTTCGGAGGATGTGGCGCGGAGCGCTATTGTGCAGGCGGGAAAGAAGTTGCCGGTGAAGGTAAAGCTTGTTACCAAGGTGTAGCCCTTATCTGTCTGTGTATGAAATATGTTTGTTGCTATTTATTATTGGTAAGTAGTTGAGTGTATGTTCTTGATGGTTGTTGTGTGTAAAAAAATAATATGCGGCTTTGTGGTGGTTTTCCAAAGCCGCAATTTATGTTACTTGTATAGGTTGAGTTCGGTGAGGAGATGGATCGCGTTATTGAAGACATCTTTCGGTAAGGGTATGTTTCTATCCGCCGCATGCCTCTTGATGTCTGAGATAGTACGTTCTATCGGTAGATTGTTCGGTTGGTGGTGGCTATGTAGCAGATGAGTTGCGACTGAAAGAGCGTGCCAATCTTTGCCGCTCGGATGCTCGTTGACTTGATCAATAACCCCTTGCCATCTCTTGAAATCGGGGTTGTTGGTGGTGAGGTATCGGTCTTCAATTTGTTCACAGGAAAGTGTTACAAGTTTTTGGCGTAATTCACCACAATAGTTTTCTGTGCCTTCACTTTCCTTATTTACTATCTTTGCGAGATCAAACCATCCTATCATTCTTATTCTGTCTTGTATGAAATTGCTAGCTATGCCGCCGGTATGGTTCTGACTGAATCCGAATAGGTCAAGTTTGCGCATTTTCTCTACCAAGTAGCATTTCTTGGTTAGGTACGGAAATCCAAATAATCCCTCATTGCCCTCTGATCTTATAATTTCCAGCAGGACGGTTAGGGTGTAGGATGTGGATGTCTCTCCAAAAGAGTTGAACCTTTCAAATTTCAATATCGTAACCTCCTATGTAAAAGTGTTCAGTACTGTATTGGGTCTTTGTCAAGTATACCATATTTAGTTCCTTTGCCTTGAATGTAAATAGCTACGTTGCCATTGGTATATAAAAGGCGATATTTGCATGATGTTTGGTTAGAGGAAATGCCTGTTGCCAGTACTGTTGTCCGAAAGCAGGTTGCTCTGTGTGGTGGTGCATGAAATGAGGTGGTAGGTGTGTGGGTTTTTGCTACTGGGTGTGGTAGTATGGAAATGTATGGTGAAGAAACGTGTTAGTAGCACGAAAAAGGAAATGACGGATCTCTCTTCTGGTGATGCTAAGAAGGCAACTGCCTCGCAACGCAAGAAAGCGTCAAAAATGCCAAAGGTAATGAAGAAGGAGGATTTAGTTGAGCAGATGCATAAGCACAAGAAAGGAGTGCAGGAGATGCGGTTTGGGCTTTCTAAAGAGGGGCAGCAGAAAGGTGATTCCCGTCAGAATTTGCGTAAGCAGATTGCTCGGACGGCGACACAGTTGACTGCGTTGCGAAAAAATGATGGTGTACGTGCGTGATACTTGGTGTCGCGTAAAAATTGTATTTGTGCCATACTGTATGTATCTTATATACCTTTGTATATGGAAGAGAAAAAGAACAGAAAAACGTTGCGTGGGGTAGTGGTTTCAGACAAGATGCAGGACACTGTTGTAGTGGCAGTTGATAGGTATGTGCGACATCCTGTGTATGGCAAGTATCGGCGTATAACCAAGCGGTATAAAGCACATTGTCCGGGGAGTGATGTCCTTATGGGTGAGCAGGTGGTCATAGAGTCGTGTCGACCTATTTCAAAAGAAAAGCATTTCCAAATAATTTCTGAGAACATATGATACAGCCACAGACCATTGTAAAAGTAACTGATAACTCGGGTGCAAAGATTGCGCGAGTGTTTAAGGTCTTGAGAGGGAGTAAGCGGCGGTATGCGCGGATTGGTGATGAGGTGGTGTGTGCGGTGCAGATTGCGGAACCTCGGAAAGAGGTGAAAAAGAAACAGGTGGTACATGCAGTGGTGGTGCGGCAGCGGAAGCCGTTTCGTCGGGAGGATGGGTCATATGTTTCTTTTAGCGAGAATGCGGTTGTGGTGGTGGATAGTAAAAAGAAAGAGCCGTTATCAACCCGTGTTTTTGGTCCGGTGCCGCGGGAGCTTGAAAAGGTTGGGTATGGCAGAATAACTTCTATGGCACCTGAGGTGGTGTAATACAATACTATTATGAAAATACATACTGGAGATATCGTGACTGTGTGCAAGGGCGTTGACCGTGGTAAGGAAGGTGCTGTTTTGCGTGTGTTGCAGGAGAGTGGCAAGGTTGTGGTTGCTGGTGTGAATATTCGTACCTTCCATAGGAAGCCACAAGCCGGCGAGGAAAAAGGTCGTATTGAAAAGAAAGAGGCGCCTATTGATTGTTCTAATGTGATGTTGCTTGATCCATCAGATAAGCAGCGGACGCGAGTTGGTTACACTGGGCTTGGTCGGGAAAAGAAGCGAATTGCTACGCGTACTGGTGCCGTGCTTAAAAATATTTCTAAGAAAAAGAAGAGTGCTTCTGTTCAAGAAAAAGTATAATTATGACTATAGTAGAGACAAAAATGAATAGTGCATTTGAAACATTGAAAACTTTGTTTCAATGGAAGAATGCTATGCAGGTGCCGAGAGTTGAGAAGGTTGTTATTTCAGTTGGTGTTGGGCGTGTGCGTAAAGATAAACAACGGATTGACTTAATACAGGATCGTTTGGCGAAGATTGCCGGGCAGAAGGTGGTTCCTCGAAAAGCGAAGAAATCCATTGCCTCTTTTAAGTTGCGGGATGGTGAATGTGTCGGATTTATGACTACTTTGCGTGGCAAAAAAATGTATGCGTTTTTGGATAAGTTTATCAATGTTGCTATTCCCCGGACACGTGATTTTCGTGGCATACCAAGGCATTCCGTTGATGAGGTGGGTAATTTGACTATCGGTGTGTCTGAACATACGATATTTCCTGAGACACCAGATGAAAACTTGCAGGATATTTTTGGCATGTCGGTAACTGTTGTTACCACGGCTCAGGATAGGGAAGAGTCGTTGGCATTTTTGCGACACATTGGTGTACCTTTTGTTGATGCGAGTTAGTGTTGTATTTGTGGTGTTGATTTATCTGTTTTTGATATACGTGCCACCTATCATATTTTTTATTTTTGTCCAGTTTCCACAGATTTGATTTTGTTGTTGTGTGGGCGGGTGTTTTGGTGGTGCTATGGGTGTGTACACTACTGTTGTTTATGAGTGATATTGTGTTGCCATCTGGGTATCATTTTGGGTCGGTACCTTCGTCACCAACTGTGGCTGGTGACGGTGTTATTGCTGATATTACTGATAGTGATGATGAACCGTTGTTGCGGGAGAATAAAGATCGGTTTGTCTTGTTTCCTATTGAGCATAATGATATTTGGGAGTTTTATAGACATGCGGTGGCGAATTTTTGGGTGCCGGAGGAAGTAAATTTTTCTGACGATATCAGTCACTGGCAGGAGCGGCTGAGTGATAATGAACGGCATTTTGTTAAGCATATTTTAGCGTTTTTTGCGGCTTCTGATGGGATTGTGAATGAGAATTTAGCAGAGGACTTTTTGGAGCGAGTGCAGTATACAGAGGCAAAATTTTTTTATGGGTTCCAAATTGCGGTTGAGAATATTCATTCGCACACCTATTCGTTGTTTATTGATACGTATATAAAAGATAGGTCCGAGCAGGATTATTTGTTACATGCCGTTGAAACAGTTCCATCGGTGAAAAAGAAGGCGGATTGGGCGTTGCGGTGGATTGAGCGGGGGAGTTTTGTGGAGCGTTTAGTCGCGTTTGCTATTGTTGAAGGTATTTTCTTTTCAGGGAGTTTTTGTTCTATTTTTTGGTTGAAACACCGAGGATTGATGCCGGGGTTGTCGTTTGCGAATCAGTTGATTTCTCGGGATGAGGGATTGCATCGTGATTTTGCGTGCTTGTTGTATCGTGATCATATTGAGCAGCAGATGCCGCGGGAGAAACTGATATCTGTTATACAGGAGGCGGTCGCACTGGAGAAGGAGTTTGTTACAGAGTCGTTGCCGGTGCGGTTAATTGGTATGAATGCTGATAAGATGTCACAGTATATTGAATATGTGACAGATCACTTGTTGGTGGAGATGGGGTTGGAGAAGCTGTTTAATGCCTCCAATCCGTTTGATTTTATGGATATGATTTCGTTGGAGGGTAAGACGAATTTTTTTGAGCGGAGGGTGTCGGAGTATCAGAAGGCAGGTGTGGCAACTGGTGGTGAACAGGAAACCGCGCGGCTGGACTTTAATTTAGATCAGGATTTTTAGTATGATGTATGTTCTTAAAAGAAGTGGAGAGCGGGAAGAAGTGCGGTTTGATGCCGTTTTGGAGCGAATTTCCGCGTTGACTGATGGTTTGGATAAGAGGTTTATTGATCCGGCGGAGATCACACAGCGAGTTGTTGATGGTTTGTATGATGGGATTAAGACAACTGATTTGGATGAGTTGGCGGCACAGGTGTGTGCATCTATGGCGACGGTGCATTTTGATTTTGCTCGTCTGGCGGCGCGAATTGCTATCTCTAATTTGCACAAGGAGACACATGCTTCTTTTTCTGAGACGGTGAAGAAATTGCATGCCTATGTTGAGCCGCGGACGGGATTGCATGCGCCGTTTGTGTCTGATGAGTTGCTTGAGTTGGTTACATTGCACGGTGAAAAAATAGATGCAGCGATTGATCACAGTCGGGATTATGAGATGTTTGACTATTTTGGTATCAAGACCTTAGGGAAGGGATATCTCATGTCGTTTGGTGATGTTCCGGTTGAGCGACCGCAGCATATGTTTATGCGGGTTGCACTTGGGATACATGGTAGTGACTTTGATGCGGTGTTTGAGACCTATGATCATCTTTCTTTGAAGGATTTTACGCATGCCACACCGACATTATTTAATGCAGGTACACCACTGCCGCAGATGAGTTCGTGTTTTTTGGTGGCGATGTCGGATGATAGCATTAAGGGGATTTATAAAACGTTGTCTGATGCTGCATTAATTTCACAGCATGCGGGTGGTTTGGGTATCAATGTACACAATGTTCGCGCAAAGGGGAGTTTCATTGCTGGATCTCGTGGATACTCTAATGGATTGGTGCCAATGTTGCGAAATTTTAATGAAACAGCTCGATATGTTGACCAAGGGGGTGGTAAACGGAAAGGGGCATTTTGTGTGTATCTTGAGCCGTGGCATGCTGATGTGTTTGACTTTCTTGATTTGCGGAAAAATCATGGAGCAGAGGAGATGCGGACACGAGATTTGTTTTTGGGGTTGTGGATTCCTGATGAGTTTATGCGGCGTGTTGAGGTGGATGGTGAGTGGACACTGATGTGTCCGAAGGAGTGTCCGGGGTTGTATACCTCTCATGGGGAGGAGTTTGAGTCGCTGTATCGTCGGTATGAACAGGAAGGACGGGGACGTAAGACCATAAGAGCGCGGGATTTATGGCATACCATTATTGATTCGCAGATAGAAACAGGCACACCGTTTATGCTGTATAAGGATTCGGCGAATCGGAAGTCCAATCAGAAGAATTTGGGGACGATTCGCAGTAGTAATTTGTGTACTGAAATTATTGAATATTCTGATGAGAAGGAGACAGCGATGTGTAATTTGGCATCTATTTGTGTGAATAAATTTGTTCAGCCGGATGGATCATATGATTTTAAGCGGTTACATGCTGTGACAAAGGTGGCGTGTCGTAACCTGAACAAGGTGATTGATCGAAACCATTATGTGGTACCGGAGTCGTCATACTCTAATTTGCGGCATAGACCTATTGGTATCGGAGTGCAGGGGCTTGCTGATGCGTTTGCTTTATTGAAGTACTCGTTTGATGAGTCGCGAGCACGGGAGTTGAACAAAAGTATTTTTGAGACAATTTATCACGGAGCAGTTGAGGCGTCTATTGAGTTGGCGAAGAAGGATGGAGCATATGAGACCTTTGCAGGATCTCCCGCATCTGAGGGGAAGTTTCAGTTTGATTTATGGGGAGTGATTCCTGATTCTGGATTGTGGGACTGGGAGGCAGTCCGGAAAGAAATGATTGAGCATGGTTTGCGGAATTCGTTGTTTTTGGCACCGATGCCAACAGCGACGACGGCGCAGATATTTGGTAATAATGAGTCGGTGGAGCCGTTTACTTCTAACTTGTATGTGCGGCGAGTGTTGTCTGGAGAATTTATTGTGATCAATAAGCATTTGTTGCGGGATTTACAGGAGTTGGGTATTTGGAATGAGGATATGCGTATGCGGTTGATTGCTGCGCGCGGTTCAGTGCAGGATATTGTGGAGATTCCTGAGGAGGTGCGGCAGAGGTATCGTACGGTATGGGAGATATCACAACGGCATATTGTTGATATGGCAGCTGATCGAGGTCCATATATTTGTCAGAGTATGAGTTTGAATATTCATATGCGGGATGCGACTGCCGGGAAGTTGACTGCGTTACATTTTCACACATGGAAGCGTGGGTTGAAGACCGGAATGTACTATTTACGTAATACGCCGGCTGTTGAGGCGGTGCAATTTACTGTTGATAAAACAAAGGTTGAAGGTGGTGTGGTGCAAAAAGTACGTGATTCTGATGTTTCAGACGTGCCCTCATCGGTGACGGAGGTGGATTTGGCACAGGAGGTTGAGGAAGAGGTTGCTTCGGTGACGGCTTCTGGAGGAGATGATGAAGATAAGAATATGTGTATCTCTTGTGGGTCTTGACTCGGGTATCCGTTGTACACTTTTTTACCGTAAGCGGCACTCCACAATCTTTCTTTTGTAGGGGGAGATAAGCAGGAACTCCCAACAAAAGAAAATTGTTCCGTACCATAGATTTGTTGCTTGTTCAACGTGTACCTCTCGCATGTGGGTTGGGCGATATTTGGTTGGTGTTGGGTTGAATGGGGTGCTTGTCGCGGGTACTGTGTTTGGTTAAACGGGGTGATCTTCACTGGGTAAATATTGCCTGTGTTCTGCGTACTTATTTTTGTTTATTTTGATGGTAGTATGCAGATGTAGGGTTGATAGGTGTATACACCCTACAAGATTTTTTACGAGAGACGACTGTTAGTGCTTTGGTGTAGGCACTCGGATATTTCGTCTCAACAAAAGAGAGCCCTCCCTGGACTCTCTTTTGTTTTTTATACGTGGGAAGATGTATATATTGCTTTATTCGTTGTGGATTTCTTTGCGCTTGAGGTAGTGTTTGAGAGTTTTGTGGTTTTGGAGTGTTGGGTCAATTTTTACGATATCTGCCGCTTCTTTTCTGGCAAAGGCGGTGAGTTTTTGGTTTTTGAGTCCTTCCATGACGAGATCGGGGATGCCGGATTGACGGAGTCCAGCGAGTTCACCACTGCCTCGAGTGTCTAGATCTTTTTGTGCAAGAGTGAATCCGTTGTGTGTGCTCTCAAAGATTTTGAGTCGATCTAGAGTTTGTTTGTTTTTGCTGTCGGTTATTGCATAACAGTATGATTGGTGATTGCTGCGGATAACTCTGCCACGGAGCTGGTGGAGTTGGGCAAGTCCGAATCGTTCGGCGTGGAGTATTGTGATAATGGTTGCGTTCGGGATGTTCATTCCTACTTCCACAACTGTTGTGCATACAAGGATGTCTATGTCGCCATCACTGAACTGCCCCATTATTTTTTGTTTTTCACCTTGCTTCATTTTGCCGTGTATGCTGTTGATAGTGAGATCGGGAAATATGTTTTTTGTGAGATGCTCGTACTCTTCTTCTACCGATCGGAGATTTGATTCTTCGCTTTCTTGTATGCGTGGGCAGAGGACGTATGCCTGATGCCCTTTTTTGATTTCTTTGCGGATATAATCATATGCTTTTTGTATATGACCCGTTGAAAGGAGCTTTGTTTTGACTGTTTTTCGCCCCTTTGGCATTTCTTCAATAATGCTAATGTCCAGATCGCCGTATATAGTGAGTGCGAGTGTGCGAGGTATTGGTGTTGCAGTCATTGAGAGTAGATGTGGAATATGGGTGTCTGTGGTGTTTATGAGTTTTTGTCGTTGTGCTACACCAAAGCGATGTTGTTCGTCTATGATGACCAGCGTGAGGCGTTTGAATTGTATATTTTTTTGTATGATTGCGTGTGTTCCGACAATAATTGCAAGTTCACCAGATGCTATCCATTTCTTCAGCTGTGTTTTTTCTATTTTTGTTGGCTCTTCTGAATTTACCTTTGATGGATATTTGAGGCACTCTTTGCCACTAATAAAACCAATTTTTAGTGGGAGATGGTTGAACAGCTGCACAAGGGTGTTGAACTGTTGTTTTGCTAGTATTTCTGTTGGTGCAAGGTATGCGCATTGGGGCTTGCCACTTGTTCTTTCTTTAGCAGATGCTGTTACCACGCCGTGCATTATTGCTGCTGCGACCGCTGTTTTTCCTGATCCTACATCACCTTCCAGCAGGCGGGACATTGGTTGATTTCTGTGTATGTCTTTGAGAATTTCAGCTACAACTTTTTTCTGATCTTCAGTCGGGGTGAATTCAAAGCGTTTTTGCATGAAAGCATCTGTTTTTTTTGTGTCTATTGATAGATTGTATGCTTGTGATGTAAGGCGGTTGTTTTTTGTTATCTGTTGTGCAATTTGTAGTGCGAATGTTTGTTCAAAAGAAAATCGCTTTCTTGCTGCCTCGTGTTCGTTTTGTGTCGTTGGTTTATGTATGTAGATGAGGGCGTTATAGCAGTTGGGGAGACGGAGACGATTGCGTATCTCTTTTGGTATTGGGTCTTCCATTTTCTTAATATCTTCTTCTGCAAGAATTTTCTCTATGTTGGCGCGAAGCCAGAGTGATGAGATACCCTTTGTTTCTGGATAAATAGCAATACGTTCCCTGCGGAGATCTGTATCTTCGGTGTTATTGCTTGTGGTTGGTGCACCTTCCTTTTGTCTTGTTGCGTGTTTGATAATTGGGTTTGCAAAGTATGGATTTTTCTCTCCTGTTACTTTACCTGTTATTTCTACCACATCTCCTTCAGTGTGTTGTCTTGCGATGTAGGGTTGGTTGAACCAGACGGCTCGTATTTTTTGTGTGTCTGTGTAGAGAGATGCCTCGGCTATCATGATTCTTTTTTTCCCACCAGTTCGACGCATGATTATCTTTTCTATGGTGCCTGTGAGTGCAGCTTCCTGCCCCT
Organism: Minisyncoccota bacterium; assembly: GCA_963668425.1. Classification (GTDB taxonomy): domain Bacteria; phylum Patescibacteriota; class Minisyncoccia; order Phycocordibacterales; family JABAAK01; genus JAPPJI01. The sequence continues at coordinate 416,974 of OY764332.1, forward strand.
TTTTGAGTGTTCCATTGAATGTTTCTGCGGCATCTGTGTAGTGGCTTGGAAAGTGGTAGAGGAGGTCGTGTGTAGTTTCTATGTTTAGTTTTTTAAGTGCACTTATTTGTGTTTTTTTGATAAATGGTAGGTAGTGAGATATTGGAGATGACTCCTGCATAGTATCATTAGTATACTTTGTGTTTCGCTGTATATTTCTCACCTGATGTGGGTGAGTTGCCTTATTGGCTTGATTATGGTGTAGCTCTGTTGATTATTCAATATATATTGTCAATGGTTGTTTTTATACTGTTTTTAGGTGATACTACTGGTGTATTGACGGTGTTTGCTAGTTATGTAACGTGTAAAGAAAAGGAGGTGCAAAATGCGTAGTTTTGCTGTTTATGTATGCTCTTTCCTCTTTTTGGCCTTTTTGGCTGGGTGCAGTGGTATGAATAACCCTCTTCAATCCACGCCTACCACCACCTCTTCCCGTATTTCTTCTGGAGGAGAAGGTGCTGCTTCTGATGAGGCGGAGGATGAGGGTACTGTTATTTTCAATGATCATCTTGTTATATCTTCTGGGGGATTGGTGAATCCTATCCCATCACTACTAGAACAGGGTATGGAGAGGGGTGGCACTAATGATGACGGTGATATATGGCCTGATGAGGTGCGAAATCCTGTTGATGAGGCACCGGAGCCCGATGCGATTGAAGATAGCAGTGGCGGTATTAATCCTGATGATGTGGTTGAGGATTCTGATGATGATGATGGTTTAATTCCTGAAGTCATTAATGATGCCTCTTCGGATGATGATCAACCAGGTGAGCCCGATGAAGTTATTGAAGATGACGGGGAAATTTGGGGTGAAGTTGTTGATTGAGGGGGATATTATATGTATCAGAAAAGAAGTCGGTCAAAAAGAAGGGTATTTTTTCGCTCTACTTCTGTGACGCACTTGAAGCGATGCAGAGAGCATTGTGATGATGATACTTGCGCTTGTTACGTCCGAGATCGGAAAGGTAACCGTCATAGATCACGGCAACGGAAGCGTTTACGGTAGATAATCACATATAATGCCGGTTGTGTTTTACACAGCCGGCATTTATTGATTTAGAACACGGATGGTTTGTGAGTTGTTGAGTATGTTTTCACTTGGTTTTTTGTTACTACTGTATGTAACCATTGAGCTGATGCTAATGAATATGAGGGCGATCATCAGAAGTCCGATGGTTGTCGTCTGTAGTGGTGTTAATCGTTTTCTGCTTGCTACAATTTTGCTTGATGCATCTTTTTTAACTATGTTTATTTTTTCGTTCATACACTTCTGTACCTTTTTGTATATATGTAGTATATAGTCATACATTTTTTTTTACGATAGTAATCCACAATGGTATTATGGTGTTGTTTTATCTCCCTGTTTATTTATGTTAAACAAAGAACAAGAAGAGGCGGTGCAAAAAAATGATTGTTCTCTTTTGATTGTTGCGGGCGCGGGTACTGGGAAGACGCGAGTGTTAGTTGAGAAGGTTGTGTATTTATTGCAGAGCTCTGTTGCGGCTCATCGTATCCTTGCACTCACCTTTACCAACAAGGCAGCGGATGAGATGCTTTCTCGGGTGCGTGAGAGATGTCCATCTGTACAACTTCCTTTTGTGGGTACCTTTCACTCGGCTTGTGTAACTCTCTTGCGGGAGTTTTATGTTGATGCCGCAGTTCCTGAGAGATTTGTTATTTTTGATCGCGATGTTTGTCGGCGGATTCTGAGGCGATGTATGAAGCAGGTTGGTATTACTGCTATAACACCGCGAGTTATGCAGCATGCTGTTGGTAAGTTGAAGACCGGTCTTGCATCTGGAGAGGCGGATGATCTTATTGTTGCTGCGGAACAGGTTTTGCCGTTGTATGCGCGTGCTCTAGAGCAGGAGCATGCACTTGATTTTGATGATTTGTTGCTAAAGGTGATTGCACTGTTGCAGCGTAGTGCTTCTGTGCGGGAGCGGGTGCAGTCCCGCTATGCATACATTTTAGTTGATGAATTTCAGGATACCGATGGTATACAGAGCCGTCTCATTTCTCTTTTGAAGGGTGAACAAACATTTGTTATTGCGGTCGGAGATACTGATCAGACCATTTATTCGTGGCGTGGTGCTAGTATTCATACCATGCTTTCTTTTGCTGAGCGGTATGATCCGGTTTCTACTATTTTTCTTACGCAGAATTATCGTTCAAGCGGCAGAATACTTGCTGCTGCTAATGCTGTTATTGCACAGAATGTATTTCGTCAGGATAAGGATCTTGTCGCCACTCGTGCTGAAGGAGATCGAATTGGCCTGTTAATTTCTGATGATGGAGAGAGTGAGGCAATGACCATTGCACAAACCATTGTTGATTTGCGCGCGCGCGGTGTCTCGTACAGTGATATTGCCATCTTGTTCCGTGCTAATTTTCAGGCGCGTGTACTTGAGTCGCAGATGCTTGCGGAGCGGATACCTTATATTGTCCTCGGCACTCGTTTTTTTGAGCGTTCGGAGGTGAAGGATTTACTTGCGTATCTTGAATTGGTGCAGAATCCGAATTCTCGTGAGGCATTTACTCGCGCTGCTAGTGTGCCACGGCGTGGTATTGGCGCACGCACGCTTGAGCGGATTTTTGCTGGTCAGGAGCATTTACTTTCTGCGGCGGCTGCCTTAAAAGTCGCAGAATTACGTTCTTGTATTGTTCGCATTGCTGCTCTTGCAGAGACACAACCTGCCGTTGCGCTATTGCAGGAGTTGCTGGTTGTGCTTGAGTACCCGAAGTATCTTGCCGGTGCGTATGATAATCCTGATGAGCGGATGCAAGAAGTTGGGGAGTTACTCTCTTTTGCTGACCGTTTTTCGCACCTTTCTGGCATTGTTGGTATTTCGCAGATGCTTGCTGAAGTCGCGTTGAGTAGTGAGCAGGATTCTTTGCGTGCTAACACAAAGGATAGTGTTCGGCTCATGACGATACATGCGGCAAAAGGGCTTGAGTTTCCATGTGTGTTTATTGCCGGTATGGAAGAAGGATTGTTTCCGTTTTTTCATGATGAGGATGGCGTGCGTGATGGGGAAGAGGAGCGGCGATTGTGCTATGTTGCGATGACACGGGCAAGAGATAGATTGTATTGCTCGTATGCGCAACGGCGCAACATATTTGGTTCATGGCGCAGTATGCGGCCATCTTCGTTTCTTTCTGATATTCCTGAATACTTGATTGCTGATGTTGGTGATGTTTCAGGGTGTGATGGTGTGGAGGAGGAGGATGCTATTGCATGGTAGGTTTGGCATTTACCTCTTGTGTGTTGTTGGGCCGTTTGGTAGGCAGATTTTTCTTTTTTGGTATATGTGGTAGTGTTGTGTAAAATAGGGGTATGAGGAGAAAACTTGGTCAGTATTTTTTGCGATCGCGCGAAGCGTTGCGAGCAGTTGTGGGAGCATTGGATATTTCGCAGGATATGTTGGTTGTTGAGGTTGGTCCGGGGAAGGGGGCGTTGACCGAGCATATTCTTGAGGGGTATGATTTTGTGGTTGCGATTGAGCGGGATCCTGCTCTCGTGGAAGTATTGCAGAGGCGTTTTTCTGATGCCATCTCTGAGGGACGATTGGTGCTTGTTGCCGGAGATGTACGTGATGGTGAGTGGTTAGGAGTGGTGGGGGACAGGTCGTATGCTGTTATTGCGAATATTCCGTACTATCTTACTGGTTCGCTTATACGGGACTTGCTAACCGGCGGACATGCGCCGACTGCGATGTCGCTTGTATTGCAGAAGGAGGTTGCGGAACGAATCACCAGACGGAACAGTGATAAGGAGTCATTGTTATCGCTTTCAGTGCAGTTGTTTGGCACTGCAACATACGTTCGGACTATTTTACGATCGGCATTTTCTCCGCAGCCACAGGTTGATTCGGCAATTATTGCTATTACTGGTATACAGCAACCACCTCGGTATATTCAGGATACTTTTTTTAGCATTATTAAGATTGCGTTTCAGGAGAAGCGGAAGACCGTTTTGAAAAAGTTCAGATATATTCCGGGTGTTCAGGACAAACTTTTGCAAAGTGGTGTTTCTCGCACTGAGCGTGCAGAAGACATTCCTTTTGATGTGTGGTTTGCTGTAGCTCGATCTATTGTAGGTGATAGTTAGAGTCCAAAGGCGGTGCCGTAGAAAATGCTCATTCTGCCAGTGAGCGTTACTGGTGGGATTGTTGGTGTGGTGCAATCAATAAACGCGCCGATGAGTCCAAGTGTTGTGACTCCGAGGATTGGTGGCAGGTAGTTTCTTCTCATACGTTGGCTCGGGTAGAGGTAGACGATGGGTGTGGGATTATTTACTTTCAGTGTCCAGAATCCGGGACCCATTGATGAGATACATGGTGTGGAAAATGCTATTGTTCCACCTTCGGGGCTTGTGAAAAAGGCGCCTGTTATTGGGGATGTGATAACGCTGATACCTATTGTTAGTGGTACCAGCACTTTTACAATGTTTTTTGATACATTTTTATAATTCATAGTTATTGGGTATGGTAGCATACCATTAGTGAAGCGAGTTTTTTTACTTATAATTGGTGTATTTTTTGTGTTGTTGCTTTTGGTTTCCTTGTTGCTGGTTTTTCGTTCTGGTGATGGTGATGAGCCAATTGTTTTTCTTGAAACACACACTGCGTTTTCTGGTACGACAGACAGCGATGGCGACGGTGTTCCTAACTGGCTTGAGGAAGTTACTGATTCTGATGCGTTGAATGCGGAATCTTTTCCCTATGACAAGGATGTTGTTCGGGCGAAGAAGAGTACCGCTAATGCACTACTGTATGATGGTCCAGGTGATTTTACTGAGGAGATTATTCAGCGATTTCTTTTTGATGTTGATGGGTCTGCCTCTGTTACCGAGGAGGAGCGTCGTCAATTTGCTGATGAATCGGCCGCTTATTTTTTACGTGCTGTTGAGAAAAGGGGTTTGCCTGATGTTGTTTTGTCTGTTGATGATACTGTTTCTCGCTCGGTGGTTTTGAATCGTTTTGTCTTATCTATACGACGGTTTTCTGATGCGAAGAAGCCAATTGACGTTTTTGTTTTTGATGTTTTTTCAAAAGATGCCTCAGCGATTGAGTATGCTCGTCAGGCGCGCGTGTCTTGTGATTATGCCTTACAAACACTGCCAAGAGAGGTGCCGCAAGATGTGTATACGCCGTACCGTCTTGTGCTTGAGCGAGTTACTTATTTGTGTGAGTCCTTATCTATTGCCCTTACTTCTGCCACCGCTGAGAACTTCTTTTATGTTTTGCGACTGCTGAGTGCTGGTTTGTTGTTTGAAAATCTTGATTCAAGTCAGGTTTCTCAGCCCTCTGATGACCGCTCCAATGAATTTGCTCTTGCGGTTGATCAGGTTATTCGGCTGTTGCAGGAGTGATGGTCGTAAATACACGAAAACCTTGGTTATACTAAAGGTATGTTTTCGTCTGACACTCAGCGTGGAGGTTTTGCTACTATTGTTATTATCGGCGGCACTGTTGTTGCGGCTGCACTCGGGGGAGTGTTTTATTTTTTGCGCAGTGAGCCAGTTGAAATTGATACTATTGTAACAGAAGAATCTGTTGCTGTTATTGGTGATGGTTCTGAGTTATCTGTTGATGCGGAGCGTGTTTTGCTTAGAGGTTTGCCGCGTGGGCGTGGCTCTAACTACTGTTCATTGCTTGGACTTGATCGGGATTCTTGTGCAGATGGTGCTGCGCGTGCATGTCGGGATTTGTTCGGTGCTTGTAGTGTTGATTTACGTAATGATGTGCCTGAGGTCCAACAACATCTTGCTGAGGCGTGCTTGGTCTTAGGGGACCCGGATGGGCAATCTATGTATTTTGCGTGGCTTGATAGTGATGATCCCAGCCCATTCCCGCTGTACTATGCTATTTTTGGCTTATCTTCGGACACCTTTAGTCAGAAGAAGATTTCTGATGCGTACCAGGCACTATTGGATTCGTATTTTTCCACTTCATCTTGTGATAATCGTGATGCTGCTCGTCTTTTGACCGAGGGGTATCTTGTACTTTCTGATTCTGAGGGGCGGGATATGTATGATGAATGGTTTGATGATGGTGCCAACAATCCATTTCCGCTTTATTGTGCATCTCTTGGGTTGCGTAGAGATGCTTTTGCTCGGGATGAAGTCACTGTTGCTTATAGAGAGATCTTGGATCGATATTTTGCTGGGTATTATGGTAGTAATACAGAGATTTTGCGATTGGCAACGGAGGCATATACGGTGTTACATACGTCGCCATCTTTTTCTACTTGTAGTGAAGCTCTTGATGATGGTTTGCTAACTGTTTTTTCTAACCCCTCTTTTAACCTTCCTTCTGGTGATTTAGATAATCTTCTTTCTCCTCTCAACCTTTCTTCTGGCGATCTCGGCACTCTGCTTGGCAATCTCAACCTTCCTCCTAGTGACCTCGGTACTCTACTTGGCAATCTCAACCTTCCTCCTAGTGACCTCGGTACTCTACTTGGCAATCTCAACCTTCCTCCTAGTGACCTCGGTACTCTGCTTGGCAATCTCAACCTTTCTTCTGGCGATCTCGGCACTCTGCTTGGCAATCTCAACCTTTCTTCTGGCGATCTCGGCACTCTGCTTGGCAATCTCAACCTTTCTTCTGGCGATCTCGGCACTCTGCTTGGCAATCTCAACCTTTCTTCTGGCGATCTCGGCACTCTGCTTGGCAATCTCAACCTTTCTTCTGGCGATCTCGGCACTCTGCTTGGCAATCTCAACCTTCCTCCTAGTGACCTCGGTACTCTACTTGGCAATCTCAACCTTCCTCCTAGTGACCTCGGTACTCTACTTGGCAATCTCAACCTTCCTCCTAGTGACCTCGGTACTCTACTTGGCAATCTCAACCTTCCTCCTAGTGACCTCGGTACTCTGCTTGGCAATCTCAACCTTTCTTCTGGCGATCTCGGCACTCTGCTTGGCAATCTCAACCTTTCTTCTGGCGATCTCGGCACTCTGCTTGGCAATCTCAACCTTTCTTCTGGCGATCTCGGCACTCTGCTTGGCAATCTCAACCTTTCTTCTGGCGATCTCGGCACTCTGCTTGGCAATCTCAACCTTTCTTCTGGCGATCTCGGCACTCTGCTTGGCAATCTCAACCTTCCTCCTAGTGACCTCGGTACTCTACTTGGCAATCTCGTGACCTCGGTACTCTACTTGGCAATCTCAACCTTCCTCCTAGTGACCTCGGTACTCTACTTGGCAATCTCAACCTTCCTCCTAGTGACCTCGGTACTCTGCTTGGCAATCTCAACCTTTCTTCTGGCGATCTCGGCACTCTGCTTGGCAATCTCAACCTTTCTTCTGGCGATCTCGGCACTCTGCTTGGCAATCTCAACCTTCCTCCTAGTGACTTAGGTGATTTTTCCGTTCCTCGAGGTCCGTTTACTGGCGTTACTTCCCCCTCTGATGATGGTTCTGATGGTTTGTCGTTGCCGATTGTTACTATCTCTGCTTTTCCTCTACTTGGGCAGATTGGTGTTTTAAGTGATGATCAGCCATCTTTTCGCCTCACAGTTACTAAAGATGGTTCTGTCTATACTCCTGATACGCCGATTCGGATTGTTTTGATCTGTGATCAGTCCGCTGATGCTGGTCAGTCAACCGCATCTTTAATTTCTGGTGTTTTGCCGACATTTATAGATCTTTCTGCAGGCACTACTACGATTGATGATTTAGAACGGAACTCTGGTGTTACTGGTTCTGTTTCGTGTGGAGTTACTCTTGATACTTCCACTGCTGATGCGGCCTATGCTGTTGGTTTTCCATCCTCTGCGACTGTTACCGTTGTGGGTGGTTCGTCACCTCCTCTTTGCGACAAGCCCTCTTGTCCTTCAGATACTTCAGATGATCTGCCGTTTGTTTCTATTGTTGCCCTTGAATCGTCTATTGACAGTGGCGAAGATGCGGTGTTTCGTGTTTCTAGTAATCGTGATCTTTTTTTGCCTTTGCGAGTGCAATATTCCTGTACAACTACACTTGGTGTTGCTGATTCTGATGAAGGATTTGTTACGATTGCGGGTGGTTCTGGTGGATCTATTGTTGATATTAGTGTGCCGACGAATGTAAGCACTTCTGGTTACGTTAGTTGTTCACTAGTTGATGATGTGAGTGCGTATAGGGTTCGGAGTCGAACTGACTCTACAGCGGTTGGGCTGTTGCGGCTTGGTGATGATGTCGCTGACCCAACATTACCGACTGTTTCTTTGATAGCGTATCGTACGGACCAAGACAGTCCAATCTCCTTTTCTCGGCGAGTTACCGATGCGATTGTTAACAGTCCTAATACTTATTTTGGTTTTGTTATTGATGACCCTGTTTCAGATTTTTCAGATCCTTTCGGCACCTTGCAGTCATCACAGAATGTTTTGGCTGGTACTCCATACCTGTTACATACTACTTCTTTTGGTGTTACTGTTTCTGTGTCACATGATTTGAGCCTTATTTTTCTTGATAGCAATGAGTTAACGGAACAAACTGTGTCTCGTCCCTGGGCTACCGCACTTGGCTTCGGTGAAGATCGTGTTGTTATTGAGAAAGATGTGGAACGAGTGTTGATGCGGAAGGGTACTGGGGAGACAGTTATTTGCGGCTACGATCAGAGTGCTGTTGTTTGCTCAACGTACAGAGCCGCTGATGTTGTTTTGCAACCTCTTCGTGTTGCTGTGCAATGCGCTAGAGATTTTTCTGAGCGTGGTAGGGAGCGGGAGGTTTTTAATACTCTTTTAGGTGGTCGATATCAGAGGTCGGATACCTTGCGATATGGCGTAGAGGTGCCTGACTATATAGGTGATGTTGATGTTAACGACCCTAAAGGTGCCTTGCCTAAAGGTGCCTTGCCTAAAGGTGCCTTGTATCAATTCATCCTTCCTGCAGGGTCATATATCTCTGCCGACGAACAGTCTATTTTACCACTCGGCACCTCTCCTTTTCTTGAAGCGGATTCGTCTTTCTCTTGTGAAATTATTGGCGGTGGTAGTGAAGACGGCTACAATGTTGGGATTAGGCAGGCGGCGGTGCGGGTGTATCCACGACCGGTGGTGTCTATTGAGCCGGAAGGGTCGGTCGGAATTGGTGATACTGATCCTGCGGGTGCCCCGGTTGCCACAGTGCCGTATGGTGACAGACAATATACGTTTTCTGAGGATTCATATTTTTTTGAACAAACTGGGCTAGACAGGAATGCCTCCTATGTTTTTGATGCAAATGCATCTTCCTCTGATGTTGCGGGTGGGATTTTGCAGTCCATTGGTGTTGGTTTTCTCACCTCGTTTGGTTCATGTGTTGGGGCAAGTGTGTTGAGTAAGGGTATTAGTGCCATTTCAGATAAACTTGGTTTTGGTGACAGAAGCGTGCCGACTAAGAATGAGAATATTGATACCAAGGAGTGTTCCCTTGACAGTGCCGCTTCAGAGGCCGTTTTGGAGGTTCTTACTGCTATTACTCGTGATTATATTGTTTGGGCACATGAAGGATTTGAAGATAAGCCGCTGTTTGTGAAGAATCCGACAACTTTTTATAAAAATTTTCATGATGATATCATCGGTCGCGCTATTGATCGGAGTGGGCTTGGATTTCTCTGCAATATCGGCGTTGGCAATCTTGATGCCCATACTGCCAAGCTTCGTATTAATTTGCAGCAGCGGTATGTTGGTCTTGATACCGTAAAACCTCGGTGTACCTATAATAAGCTGTCAAACAACCTGAGTGAGTTTCTTGATGACGTTGATGCTGAATATCTTGGTGAAAATCTTTCTGCTTATCTCTCTGGACTTCATCAGTTTAATTTTTCAGGAGGTATTATTGGTAGCGTTGATCCGATATATGGGGGCAAACGTCTTTTGCCGTCGCCAAAGTCCGATGCCGGCAATCAACTTGATGCACTCTCGGCAAATCTTGAGCGTACTATGCAGCGGGTTCAGGATAGTAAGAATATTTTGCTTTCTATTTCTGAGGTAGATGATGAGGTGGGTCAGGCAGAACAGGATCTTGCTGCATCTGCGAAGCCGGGTGTTCAGATATTTAATCCTAATGATCCAACGTCAATTGCTGCGTTTACGGAGTGTACTGAGGCACAGAATCCTGAGGGTGATGCTGACTGTTTTCTTTTGAATGTGTCTGGTTCGCGTATCACTGATGCAGTTGGTAAGGCACTTGATGGTCCGTTTGACCGGCTGTTGCAGGTTGATGAGTTTGGGGAAATTGGTCAGTTAGTGAAGTTGGCAGTAAACGCAACTTCTGCTGGTTTGATGAAGCGATACTTGAAAGATGGCTTTGGTGTGACTGTCGGACGGGAAACCGCTGATATTCTTACCGATATATCTAACTCTTCTTCGTCCTCCTCGCCTTATGGTTCCCTTAGTATTGGACTTGGGGGAATGTGGTGGTCTGCCTTTTTTCAGGATAATGGGTTTTATAGAGATCGTTTAGTGAGTGCTGATTTGTACTTGACAGATGTATTTACCTTATTGCAGTATCTTAATTTTAGTTTTTATCCAAGTGCTCATGAGGACGCAGGAGCTTTTCCACCTACGACACCGTATAACGATTTTTATACCGTGCATAACGATCAGACACAAATATCTTGCACTCTTTTTGGTCCTTGTAAGGAAGGGTATCCATTTTTCAAAAATAAGTCGCAGGATGTTTTGCATAGTCATTTTGATTATCACATTAGAAATAGTGGTGCTAATGATATTACGAATGGGGGTCATGATGGTAGAGGTAGGGAAAATATATTGAATCCGGATGGAAAACAATATGGCCCAAGGAGGATAGGGGTGTTTGGATCTATATATCCAGACGGAGATGGTAATGAACCTGCAAAGAAAGCGCGAGAGGGTATGCAGCGGGAGGCACTTGAAAGGTTTAAAAATGCATATCGTTTTCTGTCTAATCTTGCTATTCGTCAGCAGTACCACACTTTTGTGGATTCCCTTGGTGATCTTGGTGGTTTTGCTGGAACAGGTAATCCTTCTGCTGTATCTCTGTATAAGTATGTTAGTACGGGTGGAACAACTTATTATTGGAAGAGGAAATTTAGCAACCTGCATCTTCGGCCTAGTCACTATGCTTTGCCAAAATTATTACAGGGTTTGCAACGCAGCTTTGCTGACAATTTTGAAGCGCACTATCCTAAGGATCTTGATCTCATAAAAGATGGTGTATTTCATACAGGGGTTTGTTCATTTGAGAGTCGTTCTGCTTCGTCACCTATTGGCTCTTGTGAAAAGCGACGTGTTGGTGGTCCTGGCAGTGACTCTATATGTGTTCCTGTTGGTAGTTTTAATGGCTCTTGTGAAAAGCAACGTGTTGGTGGTCCTGATGGTGACTTTAGATGTGTTCCTGTTCCTGGTGTATCTTCTGATGGGCGTGTTTGTGATCTTGGTTCTCTTTCAAGTAATGTCAATGCGATTAAGGTCTTGCGTGATATTTATGATGCGACGCTAATCGCACACATTCACCTTGTTGGCTCTGTTGATGAGTATGACAGGGACCATTCTCAGTTGACTGATTCACCTGTGTACGCCTATCGGTCTGCTGTTCTATTCGACAAGGATCACTCCAGTGCATTGGAGCGATGGCAGTTAGTGCGTGATGAGACCTTTAAGAGGTTTCGTGACGGTACTATGTCGGTATACCTTCCTCTTGAAGAGGGAGAGGTGGAAAGTGAATATCTAGATGCTCTTGGTGGTTGTCCGTTGGTTGCAGATGTTATCAGGGTTGATCATCCGACTACCTATAGAGAGTATCAAAGAACTAATTGTATTTTGGGAACTGTTTTTCAGGATCAGGCATATTTTGTTGTTCGGCGGAGGCAGTCTGGTTTTCCTGAATTGTTGAATAAGTCGTTGGATGTTAGTCTTGTTTGTGGGTATGCGCATCCCTCTGTTTCTCGGGATGAGTCAGATGTGGAGGAGGAGGAGCAGTATCAGTTTGCAGCCATTGAAGGCAATTTGCGGCAGTATTCGCCGATCACGCTATATCCAAACCAAGATGCTGTTTTATTCCCTGTCCCGAAGATTTTACCTTTCTTTGATTCTGGTGATTCCGATGAAAGATTACTCAGAGGGGATACAGTTCGTTGCTCAATAGAGAGTGTCGCCTACGCTGATGGTTCTGGAGCAGTGATTAATGTGGATGGAGATAAGGTGACCGCGGTTGTGGAAGTTTCAGATCATTACAGTAGTGCAAGAACGTTTCATTCACAGGTGAGTGCTGCCTTGAAAGAGAGATCTGTCTCTGTTATCCAGAATGAGCGCATTAATGAAATTGGCACAGCGCTCTTTTATGTGTATCTTTGGGGGTGGTATGCTGGGTTTGTTGAAATGCCATATTACTCTATTCAAGGATTGCTCTCTAATCCACCAATTGGTACTTTTGGTGATGTGGGAGAGCATGCTTATCTTACTCTTAAGAATCAGGAGATGTTGCAACGGTATCGGCTACTTGCCTCACTATTTGCTGATGAGAGTGAAGGGCGGTTTTCTGCTGAACATTTTGGTTTTCTTACACCGCCAGAAGCAGAAAAAGAGTACGGTAATAGTTATGCTGGTCGCCTTGATGCATATTTTGGTCGTGTGCTCGGCGGATTTTTACAGGAGTTACCGCCTCAATATCGGCAGCAGTGATGCTAGGTTTTAATGGGTGCATAGAAAGAACGCGCGACTGTTGTCGCGCGTTTTGATATGGTTGCTTGTTATTTTCTATTGTCGTTTTTCAGAATTTATCACTGCGGCGGCGAAGCGCGTGGTTGGGTATCCTTCCTTCGTTCCGCCGAAATCAACTCTAAATATGCCGTCCTGTACAAGATTTGCCCTTATTGCATTTGACGCAAGCATTATTAGACTGAATGGTTCGGTATCGTTCGGGTCGATGATGAATTCCCGTTCACTATCTTCATGCAGCCACCAACCAAATGCTTTTACGACCTTGAAACCTATCTTTTCTTTGAGCCAACCAGCGCCGTTTTCGAGTGCAGTGCCATCGGCGTCTTCGAGTGCAATGCAACTGATAAGGTATGTTGCCTTTCTGCCACTGGGGTTTAATAGAGCAGCTTCTTCTCCCGAAAGCACAAAAAATGAGCTCATCTTGTGCCGTGTTGAAGAATCTGGTTGGTCTGGTAGATGTAACCTTAACTCCATTGCCTCTTCTGGAGTTAAGGGTCTGTAGCCGAGTTCTCTGAAATGTTTCGTAATTCTCGTGATATTTGTAGGATTGTGTATTCCTACTTCTTTCATGGTCAGAACGGCAATATCTACTGTGTATTGCTGATCTGGAGGTGTCAGAGTCCTCCTTTTGTCTATGATGTCTTTCTCAGCAAACCTTCTTATTTGGAATGATTCCTTCATCTTATCAAACATTTGCTGTCTGGTTTCAAACCTGCCGACGGTGATGGTCATGACGCTATCAGCCCAGTCCGGTTCTGGAATCAGAGGGGTTTCAGCTGTCTCCTCCTCTGTCACCTCAACTATTGTCGCACTTTCTTCTTCTTCAATGTCGGGAGAACATCCGGCGAGCAAGGTGAGTGTTGCCAGTATTGCCATCATTACTGTTGTTATCGGTGCTATAAAAAGAAATTTCACGTATGCTATCTCCTCTTGATTGTAACAACCATATCTATTGTAAAGTATACCATAGTGCTGCTGATGAGTATGCATGTTCGCTTTTTTGCATGTTTGGCGCACCTCTTTCGTTTGTAGATTGGTTCATAGTTTTGTACGCATAGATAAAAAAATACCTTGTAAAATATGATTTTCTTGGGGAGGGGTGTGTGACTTATGTGAGCTTTATGATGTAATAATGGTAACCTTTACGGTTTAAAGGGGTGTATAAAATCTGCACGCACTTTTTTACTAACCCTAGCGGCACAATAGTGCCATTCTTAAGGAGTTTGGATAGATAACTTATACTTTACGCAAGCCAAATGCTTTTAGCATTTGGCTTGTTTTTTTATACAGAAAAATGGATTTGTGGGATGGTGTGCAAAGTGAGTGTGGCGGTTGGCGTTCTTTTATGGGAGATATACTGTTGGTATGGTGTTTTGTTTTACAAGGCGACAGTTGGTTTTGCTTGGTTTATTGTGTTTGTCAATTGTGTGCCTGACTTTTGTTCCGCAGGTGGCGTTTGCCGTTGGTATTGGTGAAGGGATTACCAAAGTCATTAATGCTGTAGTTGGGGGGTTGATGCAGGCGCTTGAGTGGATTCTTGGCCTGTTTCAGTTTTTATTTTTACAGGTTATTGAATTTACCATTCTTGACTTTGCAAAAAATTGGAATGATGGTGGGTTTCTTTCTGATTTTCGTGTGGTATGGCAGGTGTTGCGGGATTTTGTGAATCTTGTTATTGTTGTGTTTTTTGTTATCACCGCCATGATGACTTCTTTTGGTGAGGGGCAGTTTGGATTTCATCGGAAAGGGCTGCTGTATTTGATCTTTGCCGCTGTTTTTGTGAATTTTAGTGCTTTCTTTACTCTGCTTATTATAGATATTTCGCACATTCTTTTCATGCTGTTTTTTAATGCGCTTGATGCCTCGTCTTGGGGATCGTTTTCTCCTTTTTCTGGGTATAGTGTGGTTTTAGGTGATGTCGCTACCGGCATGTTCAATCTCATTGTCGGTGTTATTGCAATTGTAGTTAACTGGTTTATCATACTTGGTATTTTGTATTTTTGTATTATCTTAATTGAGCGATATATTATTGCTATGTTTCTTGTGTTGCTCTCTCCACTTGCGGCACTTGGTTTTTTTGCCAGTATATCTGGTGGAAATCCTCTTGCCTCAAAATTCATCGGTGTGTATACGCAATGGAAGGAGAAGCTTGGTTATGTGTTTTCTATGCCGGTTGTTTTGATTCTCGGGTTTACTCTTTTGTTGGTTTTGTTTCGGGGCGCGTTGGGTCAGCTGGTTGATCCTGATAATTTTGTTAAGATGATTGGTGTCGGCAGTGCTGAAGGGAGAGGTATTCTTCTGCAACTTATTATGGCAAGTATTGTACTGATACTTGGTATTTTCAAGGTTGGTGAGGTGGCGAAAAAGGCGAATATTCATACTGCTGTTGCTGGGAAGTTTAAGTTTGGGGAAATTGCAAGTAAATTAGTTGGAGGAAAGGCGCAGATGGGACTTCTTCGATCTTTGAAAAATCCTGCTGGTCGGGGTATAGGGAATTATAAGCAGAAAATATATAACAAGCGGGATCAGTGGCGGAAAGAGGGGTCTGTGCTCGCAAAGATACCAGTTGTCGGGCAACCGCTTGATGTGGGTGGTAAGGTGCGGCGGGCAAAGCAGGCCGCTCAGACTATTACCCGCGGTGTTGATGCAGTTGCGGGAGGCACGTCAGTTCGTGATGTTGCGTGGCAGAGTGCTGAGGTGAAGGAGGATAAACGGATTTGGGACATTATACGTACCGGCTCGCGTGATCAGAAGGAAAACCTTTTAAAACAGGCACTAAATCCTAAGAGCAAGCTTTCACTCAATGAGCAACAGACCGCCATACTTGCAAGAAATAGTGATCTACATCTAGGACTTTCATCATTGAGTAATGGGGTTTCTCAGAGTACTTTTAAGCAGATTCGTAGCGATGCTCAGAGGCAAGGAGAGGAGGTTGCTTTGCGGCAAGAGGTCATTGCTACTGAGAAAGATACCTTTTCTGATGACTATAAAGCGAAGCAGCAGGTACGGGATGCTGCTGTCGATGACTTTAAGAAGGTGGAGATGTCATATGGAGATTTAATGCAACAAAAAAATCTTGTACAGGGGGAGTATGATGCGGCGAAGGATCTTTTTGAACAAACGGATACGTATAAGGCGTTTGAGCAGGAGCTGCGTGATATGCACGGTACTCTTAAAATGTTTGAGCGTCGTGGTGAGACCAAATCTGTTGAGGGAGTGAAGAAAAGAATTCAAAACTTTGAGGAAAATTTTTATAACACTACCGCGACTGCTGACCCTGACGGCCTTGCACTGCGGGAGAAGTTTGTTGCCCTGCAGGGAGTTGAAGGTGTATTGCGTGAGGTGGGTGAGAAGAAGCGGGATGCAGATAGTACACAAAAGAAGGCAGAAGAAGCTTTTGTTTCTGCTGAAGGTGAGCATCGGCACGGTGTACGGGTCAAGGAACGTGAGAATACTGAAAGTCGGAGAAAGGTTGCGCAGACACTTTCTAACCTTGCGACAAATACCGCTGCTGGTGCTTCTGTTGTCGGGGATGCTGCGACAGAGTTTAATCCTGATGCACTTACTGAAGTTCGGAAGAAGCGGGAGCATATGACTGCCGGCACTCAGAAAATGTTTGCTGCTATGAAGGATAATTATGCGCAGTCGTCTTCGGTTGCAAAAGAGATGTTGACAGCGGAGCAGGAATCACTTAGTGTGCAGAATGAGGCGGGGAATACTGATATTGCTGAAAAAAGATCAGCATACTACCAGGAACAGGCACAAAACCCTGACCCTAATGTTCTTACACCGTCTATGGAGCGACTTCAGAAGGAGATTGATGCTTTGGAGCAGGTGGCGGCTGATCGCAATGCGAGATCTTTGGAGATTGATGAGAAGAAAAAACATATTGATGACATTAGGAAAAGTTTTGAGGAAAAAGATGCAACTGATGCTCGGAAACTTGAGATTCTTGGTCAATCTACCAGTAATGCAGCTTCATTTATGCAGGATGGGACGCAGTACCTTACTGATCAATTGCAATCTGTTACTAATAGAATTGATGATTTTGAAAAGAGTGCTCAGGCGTCTGGTATTGATCTGGATAGTAGTGATGAGTATGACGATCTGCAACAGGAGCAATCTCAAGTTGAGGGGCGTTTGCAGTATATATCTGGCATTGGTCAAAGTATTGATTCAGTGAGAGGGTCTTTAGATGAGCAGGAGGAGATTATTAAGAGTCCTGCGTATCAGAAAGTTGTTAATCAGGAGCGATATCTTACTATGTTCAGCGTGAAGACCTTATTGGGTGATATTGCATCTGCGCTTGATAGACGGAAGAAGGAGTTTGAGAAAGAGTATGGTGATAAGCAGAAAAAAGAGACAGGCACTGCGAAGAATCCTCCGAAGAATGCTTACAAGGAGGATTCTGAATGGAAAGCGCTTGATCAGTGGAAGAAGAATCTTCAAAAAATACAGAAAGAAGGTGGTGCTTCCTCTGAATTGCAGCAGGAGGCGATAAAAGTGGCGAAGCAGGCGGCGCAAAAGAAGAAGAAGTAGCTCCCTGAGTATCTGTTGCCCCTTTTTTTTTGCTGTAAAAGGTTTGAGCGTACTTAGAGCAAGAGAGTTTTATAGATAACACAAAAGCGCGGGAAGTAGTTGGAGTTACTAGTACGGGGGAGATGTCACGAATGTTGGCTGGTTGGGTTGCGGAAGGGTTGTTACATAGGGTATCTCCGGCAGGGAGTAAGAAAAACACAATTTACACCCTCCCGTCAATGAGAATCTTATAAATATCCTTTATTTGCAAATAAAAATAATATCCTTGTTTTATAAGGTATTTTTTGGGTTTTATTTGTAAGAGGTTTTGCAAATAAAAATAATATCCTTATTTTGCAAGGTATTTTTGAGTTTTATTTGCAAGCTGGTGTTATTTTGTTTGAGGGCGACAGTTGCTTGTTGTGTGGGTATACAGAGTGTCTGTCGTTGTTGTGTTTAGGGTGCTGCGTACCGTGCGTATGTTTATCGGTTTTCTGCTACCCACTGTTGTGCGTATGTTGCGGGGTCTTGACTTCCTTTTTCTAGGTCATGAGTGATTTGTAGCAGATCACTCATGGTGAATTGGGTTCTTTTGAGAAGCTGTGCAATGGAAGGGTGTTGTTGCTTGAGTGATTTTGCATAATAGATATGTAATCTTGCCGGCTCCCATGCAACTGCTGCATTTGACTTTTCTAGCCACTGCGGGTCTTTAGATGGGAGTACCACTTTCCATTTTGATGTGCTGTATGTCGGTTCTTTTAGTTGGTAGAGGTTGTGTGCACGATGCATCCAATGTGGTGTGTAGCAGTGAATTGCAAACAGCTTTCCAGCGGCAGTTGCTTTTTCTAGTTGTTGTAGTGCCGTTGATTCATCCATTTGTAACAATTCATATGTTGTATTGTATCCATACGACTTTGCACGAATTTTTTCAATGGCTGTGGTACTCCAGTCCTTGGCACCTATCCATATTTCACCTTGCCCATCTCCGTCGGTGTCAAAATGTTGTGTGATTCCCGGGTTGAGTAAATCTTTAATGTGTGTGATATTATATTGTTCTGCCAATGTCTTATTTAGACAAAGACCTTGCGCCGCGTCAATGCCGTTTTTGTTGCGCTCTAGTAGGTCTGAGAGATGTGTATGCCACTTGTTGTGGTTCGGTGTCCAACCTTCAGGATGAATATGTACGGTGCCATTTGCGATACCAGCATATAGTTCTTCATCGGTGCCGGATTGCAGACGTACTTCCATATCAAAATTTTTCTTGATTAGTTCTCGTAAAATATATGCCGTTCCCATTGCTGATTTCCAGTTTGGCACACCGATTACGATGGATTCTATCTCTCCACCGCTGGTTTTCTGCTCGTCACTGTCGTTGCGTTGTATAAAAGTGTTTCTTAGCACTATTGCAATAACAAGTAGTACTAGTAGCAGTATTATTTTCTTTTTCATAGTTATTTCTATTGTAAATGATTTTTACCTTACCGTGTGACCGATTGGGTGTTTGAGATGATTATCTATATCCTTCATCGTGTATAAATGGACCTCTTGCCGATGCGCGTGTTGCTAGTGCGTCTGCTGTTTCGTTTCCTTCTTCGTTAGAGTGTCCTTTGATCCATTTGAACACTACGTGATTATCCACCAGAGCATCAAGCTCTTGCCATAGATCAGCATTTTTCAATGCTTGCGGTCGCCCCCGCTCCATACGCATCCAGTTGTTCTTTTTCCATCCATCCATCCACTGTGTAATCCCTTTTCGTGCATATTCGCTGTCAGTCCATACTGTGATTGTTTCTACGGCACCGAATTTCTTTAATACTTCAATAATGGCACGTAGTTCCATGCGATTGTTAGTTGTTTTGTAGTACCCCTGTGAAAACGTGTGTTCAACTGTGCTGTCTTTGTATACCACTGCTCCGATGCCTCCTGGTCCTGGGTTTCCTTTGCATGATCCGTCCGTGTATACCTCGTACTCCATATACGTCCACTATACCTTATTGAAATTTGTATGTTGGTTGTTGCGTGAGGTTGGTGAGTGTACAAGCATACCCCATTGAGATTTGTAGGAAGTTTTGTGATGAGTTATACAAAACTAATAATTTTATTTTTTACAAACACTTTTATTGTTAGTTTGGCGGTGTAGTCGTGTAGTCGTGTGTCTCTTTGTATCATTTCCAGTACTGTTTCTTGGTTACTTCCTCGTGGCACTATTACTGTCCCGCGGGTTTTGCCCTGTACTTGTACTGCTATTGTTGCTGTTTCGTCTTGTGCAAGAGATGTATCTGCCTTCGGAAACGGCGCTGTGTGTACCGATGTCTCGTTTCCTAGCGTATGCCATATTTCATCGGCAAGATATGGTGCAAACGGTGCGAGTAGTCGTATTAGTGTGCTGTATGCACTCTTCGGCACTGTCTCCATTTCTCGTAGTGCGTTTGTGAAAATCATCAATGATGAGATTGCTGTATTAAATCTATATGCTTCAATGTCTGCTGTAATTGCTAGTATGGTTTGGTGTTGTAGTCGTGTTATTTTCTCCTCGGTGTCTGCATCTTTGACTTTCTCTCGCATTGCGTATACCCGCTCAAGGAATCGTCGTGGTCCGGCAACTCCTTTATTGCTCCATGCGACTGTCTGATTAAACGGTGCAATATGTGCAAGGTATACCCGCACAGCATCAACGCCGACATGCTCGGCAATTGCTAGTGGGTCAACCACATTACCCGACCGCTTAGACATCTTACCCCCGCCTTCAGCTTGGACAATGCCTACTGTCTTGAGTGTGGTGTACGGCTCTGATGTGCTCACCATATTGATATCAAATAGTACCTTGTGCCAAAATCGTGCATAAATCAAATGTCGTGCTGCGTGTTCCATGCCTCCTGTATATATATCAACCGGCATCCATTGTTTTTCTTTCTCTTTGTCTGTCAATGTGGTGGTGTTGGATGGGTCAATGTATCGTAGGTGGTACCATGATGACCCTGCCCATTGTGGCATTGTGTTTGTTTCCCGTTTACCCATACCGTCGCATTGTGGACATTTGACAGATACCCATGCTTCAATTGCTGCAAGTGGCGATTCTCCCGTGCCGGTTGGCTCATATGAGGTGCATTCTGGTAGGACAACCGGCAGATCTTTCTCTGGTACTGGCACCACACCACACTTTTGGCAGTGAATAAGCGGTATCGGCTCACCCCAGTATCGTTGCCGGGAAAATACCCAGTCCTGCAGGCGGTATACCACCTTTTTTCGTCCTCCCGCTGCCTCAGCAAGTACCACCTTTGCTTTTTCATATGGGGTGCTGTCGTACGTGTCGGAATTAATCAGTATTGCGGTTGGTGCTGTCTCTGTGTCCGGCAACATGTTGTCTCCAGAGATAACCCTTTTGATTGGCAGATCGTGCTTTTTCGCAAAAGCAAAGTCCCGCTCATCATGTGCTGGTGAGGCAAAGATAGCACCTGTTCCATATCCACCGACTACGTATCGTGCGATGTATATCGGCACTGTAGAGCCAGTGATTGGATGAATGGCAGAGACATCTTTTAACAGGACGCCACTTCCGACCTCTTCATCCTCTTTTGCGACGTAGCTTTCTCTTCGGTATTCTTCAATTTTTGTACTATTTGTGCAGTAGGGTAGTAGTGTGTCAATATGCCGGCTCTCTGGGGAGAGTGCGAGAAATGAACAGCCGAATAATGTGTCGGGGCGAGTGGTGAATACCTCAATGGAAGCACCTGCGGATGGCACTTGAAATGGTATCAGGAAGCCCTCCCGTCGACCGATCCAATTTCGCTGCACTTCTTTTACTGCATCAGACCATCCATCCAGCGTGTCTAAGTCATTCAGCAATCGGTCTGCATACTCAGTGATGCGCAATATCCACTGCCGTAATGGTTTTCGCTCAATAGCAGAGTCACACCGTTCACATTTTCCGTTGCTTAAATCCTCATTCGCTAGTCCTGTTTTACAGATTGGGCACCAGTTTACGGGTGCATGTGATTCATATGCCAGATTCTTCTTATACAACTGCAAAAAGATCCACTGTGTCCATTTGTAGAACTCTGGATCGGTTGTGTTGATTTCTCGGTCCCAGTCGTATGATAGTCCGAGCAGTTGGCACTGTTTTTTGAAGTTTACTATGTTTTGTTTAGTTGTTTCCTGCGGGTGTTTTCTTTGTTTTAGGGCATATCCTTCTGCTGGCAGTCCGAATGCATCCCACCCCATCGGGTGTAGTACTCGGTACCCCTGCATTCGTCGCATGCGTGCATATATGTCCGCACCGATGTATATTCGTGCGTGTCCGATGTGTAAGCCGTCTCCTGAGGGGTATGGAAACATCACTAGCGAATAACACCTCTTCTTTTCTACATCTTCGCTTGTTTGGTATACCTTGTCAGTGTCCCAGTGCAATCTGTTTCGCTTCTCTATGTCCTGATGGTCATACATAGTCCTTGTAGTGTACCACTAGCAAAGCAAGATTATTACTATGAGGTGTTTTACTTCTGTCTGGTGCGAGGTGTGTGTTAGTGGTGGTGATGTGGCATACTGTCTACTACATGGCGATACTAGATGTGCTTTTTGGCTCTGAGTCGGAGCAGTATGTGAAGGCGACAAAAAGGGTGATACAGCGTATACAACAACACAAAGAGGAGATCGTAGGTGTGTCTGATGACGCCTTACGGGAGAAGACCGATGTGTTTAAGGCACGTCTTAAAGACGGTGTAGTGCTTGACGATATGCTACCAGAGGTATTTGCTGTTGTCTCTGAGGCGGCAAAGCGAACGACCGGTATGGACCCGTTTGAGGTGCAGTGTATTGGCGGTAAGGTAATTCACGAAGGGTCTATTGCTGAGATGCGTACTGGGGAGGGTAAGACGCTTGTTGCGGTGATGCCGGCGTATCTAAACGCACTAAGCGGCAATTCGGTGCATATTGTAACGGTGAATGACTATCTTGCTCGTCGAGATGCGGTGTGGATGGGGCAGGTGTTTGCTTTTTTGGGTATGACGGTCGGTGTTATTAACGGACAGGACGGTTCTTATCAGTATGATGTCGGGCATCGGGAGCAGGATCAGATACGGGATGATGAAGGGGCGTATAAGGTGGTATATGAATTTTTACGCGAAGTAAAGCGAAAGGAGGTGTATCAGTGCAATATTGTGTATGGGACGAATAATGAGTTTGTATTTGATTATTTGCGGGATAATATTGCTTATGATCCGGATGAGGTTCGGCATCGTGGTTTTCATTTTGCGATTATAGATGAGGTGGACTCTATTCTTGTTGATGAGGCACGGAGTCCGCTTATTATTTCTGCGCCATCAAACATACCTGCGTCGCACTATGTACAGTTCACTCGGTTTGCGGACACGCTGAAGGAGGATGAGGACTATACTATTGATGAAAAGAAGCGAGCGGTTGCGTTAAATCCTAGTGGTATAGATAAATTTGAACGATCGCTGAAGGTTGAGAATGTCTATATTGAAGGGGCGCAGCGAACACTGCACTATCTCCATAATGCGCTCAAGGCAAAGTCGTTATTTAAGCGGGATAAACAGTATGTGGTGCGGGATAATCAGGTTATTATTGTTGATGAGTTTACTGGGCGACTTCAGCCGGGACGGCAGTGGAGTGACGGTATTCATCAGGCGATTGAGGCAAAGGAAGGTGTTACGGTTAAGCAGGAAACGCGTACCTATGCCTCTATCACTTTTCAGAATTATTTTCGGATGTATACAAAGCTTGCTGGAATGACTGGAACGGCAAAGTCGTCTGAGGAGGAATTTTATAAAGTGTACAAGATGTCGGTGATTAGTGTGCCGACCAATAAACCGATACAGCGGGTAGACCATCCGGATGTTATTTATCAAACCCATAATGCGAAAGTTCGTGCAGTTGTCTCGAAGGTGAAAGAGTTGCATGAAAAAGGGCAGCCGGTACTCGTTGGTACTGCTTCTATTGAACATAATGAGGCGTTATCCAAGCGGCTTAAAAAGGCAAAGGTGCCGTATGAAGTTCTGAATGCGAAAAACCATGAACGAGAGGGTGAGATCATTGCGCAAGCGGGAAAACGAGGGGCGATTACTATTGCGACTAACCTTGCTGGACGTGGTGTTGACATTAAGCTTGGTGGGGCGACTGTGGAGGAGTCGGAGAAGTATGCCGAGGATATTAAATCCCTCGGTGGATTGTTTGTTTTGGGTACTGAGCGGCATGAATCAAGACGAATTGATGATCAGTTGCGAGGACGATGTGGACGACAGGGCGATGAAGGGGAAACACAGTTTTATTTATCTTTGGAGGATGACCTAACACGAGTTTTTGGATCAGATCAAGTGAAAGGTGTTGCGCAACGACTCGGGTTGCCGGAGGATCAGGGAATACAGAATAAGATTATATCAAAGTCAATTGAAAGTGCACAGAAGCGAGTGGAGGGACATCATTTTGATGCTCGGCGGTTTAGTTTGGAGTACGATACTATTTTAGATACGCATCGCGCGGAAGTGTATGAGCGACGGCGAGGCATTTTAGGTGCAGATGCACTTGAGGTGTTGCAGGAGTTTGTGAATGAGGAAATTGTTGCAGAGGTGCAAGAGAAACATCCTGATACGTATGTTGCAGAGTTGCGGAAAGTGGTATTGCGGAGTATTGACCTTGCCTGGATGGAGCATTTAGAGCTGATGGATTATGCGCGTAGTAGCGCCGGGTTGCGGTCGTATGGACAGCGGGAGCCGTTGATGGAGTATCGAAAAGAGGGAAATCAGTTGTTCAGTGGATTTTGGCAGTATGTACGTGAGCTTGCCTGTAAGCCGACCGCAGAAGAGGGTGGTGTGTAAGCATCTCATTTGAATGCTATTTGGTGGAAAGAGAGGTGCTGGTATTTATTTTTTCTTTACTGACAGTTTTTTGTGTGCCGCCTTATCAATTTTTGGCATGTGTATGGTGAGGACGCCATCTTTCACCTCTGCCTTTGCGTCTTCAACTTCTACTTCTGCTGGGAGGAGGATGGAACGGGAGAAGGAGCCGAATGCAAGCTCTTCATACAGGTAATCGCCCTCTTTTTCAACACAGTGTTCGTTTGAGCCGGTGGTAATAGTGAGCATCTCTCGGTTTAGATCAATTTCAATTTTATTGTCATCAACGCCCGGCACTAATGCTTGCGCGACCAGTGTATCGCCGTTGTCTAGTAAGTTTATTTGTAAGTCCTCGGTACCAGAGGTGCGGGTGGGTATTTTTGATTCTGTTTCATCATCAATATTAAATACACCTTCATCTTCAAAGGACTCTTCATCCTCTTCTGCAATATCAAATGTGTCATTGAGGTCCATCTCCTGAAAGTCATCGTATTCGTCGTTATCGTCACGTCCCAATATGCGTCCAATCCATGATGATTTTCCTTTGTCGCCGGGAGTCATAATACTATTATATGTTTTGTATTTTATGTTGCGAATGCTTTTGCAACGTTGCTCTCAGTATACCAAATTACAATTGCAAATGTGGTGTAGTTGGTGGAAAACGCGTATTACGAGGGGCTATGGGGAAATGAGAGTTTTGCATCAGCTGTAAGGGTTTCTGCTCTGGTGTTTGTGCGGTTTCTATAAGCTGCAAGTGCGATCATAAGAGCGTTGTCTGTTGCATATTTACGGTTGGCAAGGTAGAGTGTGGTTTTTGGGTACTGTTTTGTAAGAGTATGCATTGCTTTGCGGAGGTGTTTGTTTGCTGAGACACCTCCTGCAACAGCAATGCTTTTTGGGGCATATTGCTCTATAGCACGTTGTGTTTTTTCAGTGAGTGTTTCAACAATTGCATTTTCAAACTCCATTGCGACTGCTGCTTTGTCGGTTTCTGAGAGATTTTGGTGTTTTTCACAAAATGTTCGCACTGCTGTTTTTAAGCCGGCATAGGAAAAATTGAGTGAGGTATCTTTACTCATCGGGCGAGGGAATGTGGTGATTGCGGTGTGGTTGTGCTGTCGGGCATGCTCTGCGAGTTCTGCGAGTTTCGGACCGCCTGGGTATGGTAAGTCAAGCAGTCGTGCTACCTTATCAAATGCCTCTCCTGCGGCGTCGTCAAGGGTTTGTCCTATTTTTTCATACTTACCGCATTGGTTTGCCAGTACTAGCTCAGTATGTCCACCGGAGACCAAGAGGGCGAGGAGCGGATACTGTGGTGTTATAAGTTCAGTATCAGTGATAAGAGTGGAGATAATGTGTCCTTCCATGTGGTTGACTGGAATGATGGGTATTTTCCATAGGGTTGACATTGCGCGAGTGAAATTTACTCCAACCCAGAGTGCTGGAGCTAGTCCTGGTCCTCGGGTAATTGCTAATGCATTCACTGTGTCAAGGTGGGTGTGCGTAAAGTGCTGTTCAATGGCGGCGAGCATGTCTGGTTCTCGGGTGCATATTTGTTTAATAGTGTCAGTGATTTTTGCAGATGGTTCTTGGTGTAGCAATGACACCTCATTAAGTAGTTCTTTGGTGAGAATGGGGAGTATTTTTTGATGTTCTCGCTTTGCTAAAGATGGATATACACCACCGTATGTGCTGTGTATATCGGATTGAGAGTGTATTTTTTCTGCCAGTATTGTATAGTGTGTTCTCTCGCCCTGCTTGGTAAACTCCAGCAGTGCGACCGCGGTTTCGTCGCAACTTGTTTCAATGGCAAGTATACGCATATGACTATTAGTGTACGGTAAAACAAATATAAGGGAAGTGTGTATGCGGCATTGGTCATATTAAAAAACCCCCTATACGAAGAGTATTCTTCTGGGCAGATTGGATGATGTCTGACAGAAGAATCTCTTGGTTGTATAGAGGGGAGAGGCAACTTGTTTTTTAGGAGGTGTGCCTCAAGATGTAATAAAAAGTGTCCATGTGTATACTACCATACTTTTATAGAGGAAATATATGTATTTACTCCACACGTATATTAGACAATATTTTTATCACTTTTCAATACTTGAGGGGTTGCCATGGGTGTATGGTGTGGTGTATACTGTCTTTACTCGTTCTGTTATTATATGCTCCTTCTATATACTATAAGCAGAACAGCGAGAGGCAGTGGACACTATGGCGCGTCACACTGCCTCTTATTTTTTATTTCTTAAGAAACATATATACAAAGTTCATTGTGTTTTTGTTTGTTTTGTTACTGTGTTGTATGTACGATGACTTTTGTATTTCTGTTTTTTTTGTTATGGTATGTTTTTGCTGTTTGTGGGGTTGCGGTTTGTGAGGGCGTTTGTGAGGGTTTCTGGATCGGAATATTCCAATTCAGAGCCGGAGGAGAGTCCGCGTCCGAGTGTGGTGATGGTGGTCGTGGGGAATTCCTTTTGTAGGAGGTTCCCTAGATAGCGAGTGGTGTGGTCTGCGTCTGGGTGGATTGAGAAAGCGATAATAATTTCTGACGGTTTGTTTGTCTGGATGGAGGTGATGAGTTGCGGTATGCGGACTCTTGTTTGGTCACTGTTTGCAATTGGAATAAGTCCTCCTAGTATAAAGTAGTACCCCTGGATGATGCTATGTATTGATGTGGCAAGCATATAGGCGTCCACGTCTTTTTCCACGATGACAAGTGTGTCAGTGTTGCCCTGAGTGCATATCAGACATTTTGTTACCTGCTGTTGGTGGCGAATGAAGCATTGTGGGCATTGTCTGCTGGTGCGATGGAGGGCGGTGATATTTTCTGTCAACCGTTGCACGTATTGTGTATCTTGCTGGGCTATAAATCGTGCAAATCGTTCTGCCTGTCTGCCTCCGATGCCGGGGAATCGTTTGAAGAGTGTGATGAGGTTTTCTAGTGTTTTCCCTTGTTCCATGGTGTGCTGATGGATGCTTGCCGCTTAAAATGTTTCAGGTGCCTGTGCTTGAGGTGTATACTCTTCGTTTGACGGCTCCATGAATGTTGCATATTTTCGGTCAAATTGGAGTGCCACTTTGCCAGTTGGTCCGTTACGATGCTTTTCAATCATGAGGTCAATAGGAATTGGAGCATCGTTACTTTCACCTTCATACATTTGATCAGTCCTGCGGTGGAGAAACATAACTACATCAGCATCCTGTTCAATGGAGCCAGAATCCCGTAGGTCGGAGAGGCGTGGTTTGCCTTCCCGTTTTTCTACATCACGAGAGAGTTGGGAGAGGGCAAGGACGGGGATAGCAAGTTCACGTGCGACTTGCTTGAGTGTGCGGGATACTTCGGTAATGTGGTGTACCATTGAGTCATTATTGCGTCCTTCGTGAGGGGTGATGAGTTGTAGGTAGTCGACGATAAGCATTTTGATATCATGTTCCCGCTTCATTTTACGAGCAGTTGAGCGGATGGTGAGGGTAGACATACTGGATCGATCATCTATGAATATGGGGAGTGTGCGGAGACGGTCTGCTGCTTCGTTGAGTGCGCTGAAATCTTCTTTTGATTTTATTTTCCCTGTACGCATACGCCATGCGTCAAGGCGGGATTCGGTAGCGAGAAGTCGTTCTATTAGTTGTGAGGTGCTCATTTCTAATGAAAATATGCCGATTGGTGTTTTTTGTTTTAGTGCTGATCGACGGGCTATATCAAGTGCGAGTGCGGTTTTACCGACACTTGGTCGAGCGGCGAGGATGATGAGGTCTGCCGGGTGGAATCCGGAGAGAGCATCATCTATTTTTTTGTAACCAGTTGAGATGCCACGGTGTTGATCAGTATTTTCAGAAACAGTAATAATTTCATGGACGAGTTCTGGAATTGTTTCTGCCACTCTTTTGTAACGAGCGTGCGTGTGTGTTTGTGTAATTTCAAATAATTCTCTTTCTGATTCGTCTATGACTTGCTCTATACCTTTTTCTCCCTCCGTGCTAATTTCTGCAATAGCGGTGCCGGCGGTTTGTAGGCGACGACGGGTGTATGTATCCTGTATAATTTTTGCGTAGCTCTCAAGGTGTGCTGTTGCTGGTGATTGCTCAACGAGTTCGCCGAGATATTCCCGTCCACCGACCATTTCTAATTTTTCGGTGCTTGCAAGCTGTGTACTGACTGTTACAGAGTCAATGGCGTCGCCACGGGAACTGATAGCGGTCATTGCCTCAAAGATATGTTTGTGACGTGGGGCGTAAAATGCACTTGGGTCTACAATTTCGGCGATATCGTGAAACTTGTCGGCGTTCCAGAGGAGTGAGCCGAGGAGTGACTGCTCAACAATGGTGTCGTGCGGAGTATTTTTTGTCGGTGGGGCGATGGCGGTAATTGTGTTTGTGTATGTCTCGGGTGTTTGGTCGTTCATTATTAGTATGATACTTTGGTAAAAGATTGGTTGAGTGGTGGGGTTGGGGGTTTTCTTAATAACTTTTAATATGTTGTTACTTACGGCTGTATATTATCCACAGAAAAGCACATCAGAACATGAAAAAGACCCACACCATGGTGTGGGTCTTTACTTTACTACACCTACTTCAACACCACCATCTTTCTAGTAAAAGAAACACCTTGTGTCTCTAGTGTATAGAAGTAGATACCAGAGGCAACCTGAGTACCGTGTTCATTCCTACCATCCCAGTAGGCAGCAGTGTCTTTGGTATCATAGAAACCTGAGGAAAGATGACCAAGAGGCATAGTTCTAACAAGGTGTCCTGAGACACCATAGATAGAAAGAGTAACCTCCCCAGCATTCTGCAAATGAAACGGTATCCACGTCTCAGGATTGAAAGGGTTAGGGAAGTTAGCAAACAGCTGGGTCTCTGCAGGAAGAGACACCACAGAAGGTGCTGCCAACGAAGCAGACACCGTTATCTCAACATCTTTACATGCCCGCACAAGATATCCAACACCTGGTCGCATGACACCATCACTATCCACGGTCAACCTCCCATTACGCAAAATCAAGAACGTTGAGTCAAGACACTGTACACCTCCTCTATTCACTCTATCTACAATAGTTGAGAACAAGGTATGGCCAGAAACACTACCAATCATATTGAACCCACTTTTCAACTGTAGTGTGTAAGAAGTTTGAGGGAAAAAGGAAATATCTAGTAACTCTCCCTCCGCTCTTCGTGCTGGTACGTACAGTAGATACCCTTCACCAAAGACAACCTGACTAACTCGTTCATGTTCTTTTTTCTCAGGATTCCATCGTCTCAGTATTCGAGTCGCTGGAAACTGCTCACTGTTGATAAGGACTCCTCTGCTACCAGTGCCAATAGGAATACCAGGCCAAGAGATCATGTTCTGACCTGGCTCCAAATAGACAGTGAGATACTCTGGCATCTCTAATCCAACATACTCAAAAATAGCATCCCGATACGCCTCAGCAAACCGATGTTGCCAGTACGGAGACACCAGCTTTTCCAAGTTCTTCTGATTGTCAAGAAACCCTATCTCATTAAGACAGCCGGGAATAGTAAGATTCTCAAGCACTGCAAGATGATGTCCAAGAAGCCTTACATCCTCACCGACACGACGATCTTGCTCCTTCGTCCACCCTCGATCAACCATATGATTTTGAACCAATATGGCAAATCGCTCGCTTTCCTCACCTTCCGTGGCATGAGCATTCCAAAAGGTCTCAGTACCATCTCCCTTACCGCCATCCTTATTGCTGTGAATGCTAAGGAAAAGGATGCGATCAGCATGATCTTTTCCAAAATGATTAGCATCTATGGCGCGATCACGAAGATTGTTCAAGTTTAATCCTTCCTTCTCCGTGACCTCATCAGTCCGAGAAACCCCAGTATCCCGAGACATCCGCACATCCCAGGTGACAAAATGAGGTGGAGAGAGCGTACTACTTTCAAGCAGATTACGAAGCTTCAAAGCAACCGCAAGATTTATATCTTCCTCACGTATCAGCTCCCCAGTTTTCTCATGCATATGACTAGCACCATTGCCCTTGTAATGACCAGGATCTATGTAGATACGATAGGTCTGAGCAATAGCACTCTGAAGCAGTACAAAACACAACAACACACCTACACAACAAAAAACTCGTTTCATTAGTTTCCTCCTTTTAATTATTCTGTGACAAGGTCAGCAACGTACCAACGATCTTTAACAGTGAAAACAAGTTGACCGTCTGCAGTCCACCCTTGAGGATGTTCATGCACTTCTGGCGTATCGGTAAGTTGAGTTTTGCTGGTGCCGTCAAGGTTCATGATGTACAACTCAGAGAAAATGGGTTCGTCAGTATGTCCATCACGCTCTCCATGATGATAGGCAAATTTACTACTATCAGGAGACCATAGATATCTGCTCGCAGGCACTTCGTTATCAAAGCTGTACAACTTACTACCATCAGTAGTGTAGATGTAGTATCGTTGAGTTCTATCATTACGCCCATACCCCAAAACCAACTGTTTATTCGGTGAAAGGTAAAGAGGTCCGAGATCATCTATCACCCAGCTAACAGAGCCATCATGAGTTTTGATACCACGAGGGCCTTCCGGTCGGTAATCAGAACTATCGTCAAATATAACAGGGTCAGTAGGATAGCGAGCAGTAGCGTGACTATGAAGATTATCACTAAAACCAATGTCAGGATGGCGAGTAACTTCACCTGTCTCAATGTTAACACTTTCAATCCATTGTTCATACTCATTATCTAGACGTTCTACATCAAGGTAGTATTGTCGTCCAACTTTGTAGAAAACACGACTACTATCCCAAGACCAGAGTATTTGATAAAGACCAATGGTAGGAATAGATGTTTTACCATTAATAGCATCATTTGAATCTGTGAACAGTACACGCCTCTCACTAGAGCCATCAGTCCGAACAACAGAAAGAACTCCTTGTTTGTAAAACAGTGCCCACTGACCATCAGGTGAACGGCGACCTTGGGGAGTGTCAGGATAATTAGCGAAAGTCACAAGAACCGGACGATTTCCTTCAGACACCTCTTGAATATTCCCAAGACGAAGACGATCAGCACTAACATGGGTAAAGGGAAAGGTAACGACAGGTCGTGCAGGCACTGCATATCCCTCAGGTGCACGACTCGGTAAAGATGATTGCACCAAGCTCTCTTCAGACACAGAAGGATCTCTTACAACCTGTGCAGGGGAGAAAAAAAGAAACACACCAACAACAAGCACAAGCAGGATAACAGGAAAAACATATCGTTTTGTCTTAAGTAATACCATAGAAAAAAACTCCTTTGTAGTACCTAAAGTGTAACACGGCACCAAAAAAAAGGTGCCTACAGTAATGTAAAAAAACACAGCGACATCATACAAATAGACGTACTGTCCAGAGGGCAGAGTAGCATGGAAAATAGTACACATGAAAGTTACAGAAAAATCTTGTATCGTCTGTCATAATGAATATAACGGTATTTTTACAATAATTGGTCATGAAACCTTTAATGACCAGGATCTATGTAGATACGATAGGTCTGGGCAATAGCACTCTGTAGTAACATAAAACACAACAACACACCTACACAACAAAAAACTCGTTTCATTAGTTTTCTCCTTTCAATTATTCTGTGACAAGGTCGGCGATATACCAGCGATCTTCAGGTGCAACATACCAATGATCTCCAGTAGTGAAAACAATTTGACCGTTTGGAGTCCACCCTTCAATCTCTTCATGTATTTCTGGCGTATCGGTAAGTTGAGTTTTGCCGGTGCCGTCAAGGTTCATGATGTACAATTCAGAGAAGATACGCTCCTTACGATCATTAAACTTCCCATACCTATAGGCAAATTTACTACTATCAGGAGACCAAATAGGACAACATGCAAATCTCTCGTCATCAAATCTATACAGTAATGTACTACCGTCGGCTGTGTAGATGTGAAACTGTTGGGTCGCATCATTACGATCATAGTAGCGTCCCAAAACCATTTGCTTATTCGGTGAAAGGGAGAAGGGCTCAAAACCATCAATCACCCATTTGGCAGTACCATCACGAGTTTTGATACCGTCTGCACCGTTATCATCTTTATATTGATGATACCTGCCACTAAATAAGACAGGGTCAGTAGGATAGCGAGCAGTAGCATAACTGTGAAGATTATCATAGTAACCAATATCAATATGACGAGTAACCTTGTCTGTCTTGATGTCAATACCTGTAACCCATTGTTCCAGATCAGGGTGACTCCCTCCTTTGACTGGATAGAAAATATAATTGCTATCCCAGGACCAAAAAATTCGGTGAGTATCAGTAATGAATGAGTCCGTGAATGTGAATAGTGTGTATTTTTCACCAGAACCATCAGTTTTGGTAATAGAAAGAACTTGTTGTTCGTTATCATACAACAGCATCCACTGACCATCAGGTGAACGACGAGGTGGAGGTCCTCCAGGATGGCCACGATGGTTACGGGTTACAAGAACTGGCCATTCTCCCTCAGCCACCTCTTGAATATTCCCGAGACGAAGACGATCAGCACTGACATGGGTAAAGGGAAAGGTAACGACAGGTCGTGCAGGCACTGCATATCCCTCAGGTGCACGACTCGGTAAAGATGATTGCACCAAGCTCTCTTCAGACACAGAAGGATCTCTTACAACCTGTGCAGGGGAGAAGAAAAGAAACACACCAACAACAAGCACAAGCAGGATAACAGGAAAAACATATCGTTTTGTCTTAAGTAATACCATAGTAAACTCCTTTGTAGTACCTAAAGTGTAACACGGCACCAAAAAAAAGGTGCCTACAGTAATGTAAAAAAACACAGCGACATCATACAAATAGACGTACTGTCCAGAGGGCAGAGTAGCATGGAAAATAGTACAACCAGAAAGAGCGCGTATAAAAACAGTGGTTATTTTTTTGCTACTTATCCATAAAAGAACCCCCCGTTATACAGGGGGGGGTATTAAAAGAAGTTACTCCAGATCCTCATCCATGACTTCTTCATCGCAAAGTATAAAATTATGATCCGGCACACCATCATCAGGATCTGGAACGCTCACAACAGAATACCACCATTCAGGCACATCCTGCGGATCGTCAAAGCACTCAACATCATCAGATACAGCTATTTCTGACTCATCATCTGATATATGAACCGGGTCTTCAGAAAGAGCGGGTGTGAGTATGTCAACACCTTTTTCACATCCAGTAACGATTATGTACAGGAACAGCAACACACCTACACAACAACAATACACTCGCATACCAAAACATCCGTTTCATCGGCTTTCTCCTTTCAATTATTCTGCGATAAGGTCAGCGATATACCAGCGATATCCATCATTTTCAGTTCCAGCACGAAATACAAGTTGACCATCTAGAGTCCATCCTTGAAGGAATTCAGCGGTATCTGGAGTGTCGGTAAGTTGTATTTTACCAGTGCCGTCAAGGTTCATGACATATAACTCGGAGAAAATACGTTTAGTGCGATCATCGTACTCTCCATCTATGTAGGCAAGCTTACTACTATCAGGAGACCACTGGTATCCAGAGACAGACAATAGTCCATATACAGACGATGGTCTATGTGCAGGTATCTCACTATCAAAACTGTACAGTAGTTTACTGCCATCAACAGTATAGATGAGGGCGCGTTCTATATTATTACGATCAAACCCTAAAACCATCTGTTTATCTGGTGAAAGGTACAGTGGGTGAAAATTGTCAATCACCCAACTGACAGAGCCATCACGAGTTCTAATACCACGAGGACTAGATCGGCCGTACATAGCGCTATCCTCAAATATAACAGGGTCAGTAGGGTAACGAGCAGTAGCGTAGCTATGCAAATTGCTATAGAAACCAATACCAGGATGGCGAGTAATATCACCTGTGTTGATATCAATACTTTCAACCCACCCTTCTCCGAAAGATTCAGATCCTTCCTTGTATCCTCGTTGAACTGGATAGAATAGGCGATCGCTATCCCAGGACCAAGAAACTTGATCATAGTCAGGGATACGCTTCCAGCTACTAGCATCATAATAGGTATCTTCAAAATATTCTGGATCGGTAAGCAAGATACGTTTTTCACCAGAACCACCAGTTTTGGTGATAGAAAGTGGATCTTGTCCATATGCGTAGGACAATGTCCACTGACCGTCAGGAGAACGACGACTTTGAGTACTACCAAGATGGCTATCAGAAACAAGAACCGGCCATTCTCCCTCAGCCACCTCATGAATATTCCCGAGACGAAGACGATCAGCACTGACATGGGTAAAGGGAAAGGTAACGACAGGTCGTGCAGGTACCTCATACCCTACTGGTGCACGACTCGGTAAAGATGATTGCACCAAGCTCTCTTCAGACACAGAAGGATCTCTTACAACCTGTGCAGGGGAGAAAAAAAGAAACACACCAACAGCAAGCACAAGCAGGATAACAGGAAAAACATATCGTTTTGTCTTAAGTAATACCATAGTAAACTCCTTTGTAGTACCTAAAGTGTAACACGGCACCAAAAAAAAGGTGCCTACAGTAATGTAAAAAAACACAGCGACATCATACAAATAGACGTACTGTCCAGAGGGCAGAGTAGCATGGAAAATAGCATGTAGTGCACAGTCCAGAAGTTATTGCCAAATACAGAATATGTGGTACAATTAGTAAAGAAAGATTCTTTTTAATACTGTATATCTGGAGGTGTTTATTTTGAATCGTCTGTGCATCTTATTTTTCTTTGCTATGTTCTGTATTTTTGTGGGTGGTTGTTCAGAATCGTTTGAAGATAAACCAGGCATTGTATGGGTTCAATATACTGCGTCAATCTCCCAACAAACAAACATCAAGGACGACATTCCTGTTGATGCCGTGAATCAGTTCCTTCTTGAAGAAGGTTATACTCCAAAAGTATTAAAGACATACTTTAACGAGCATAAAGAGATCATAGAGGTAGTGTATCTCGGGTGGAGCATTGATCCATCGGATTTGCTTGGAATGCTTACGGCTATTCCAGGAGTTGTTCTTGTAGAACTTGAAATGAATGCTGCCGATCTTTTTGAAATCCCTTCTGATGGACAACTTATTGAAATTGAATCTGATTAGATTCACTCCTGCACATTTTTTTGCTGTGCAGGGGTATTTTTTTGTTGCATAAGGAAGAATATCTTCTTCAGGAAATGCACAGTACTGGCAGTAGTTAATAAGAAGGGCGTTTCACGCCCTTCTTTCCCTTTCAACAACATTCAGGTGTGGACAAGTTCCGCAGTAATCAAAATGAAGTGCATATAATACTTAGCAGATCATGTTTTCTAAAAAAATATTTCTCACCACTGGCATTATCTTAAAGATGATGTTATTTTTTCTTTACCTTGTTTTTGTTTTTCTTCCTCAGGGGACATCCGCAGCCACCATTCCTTTTGCGAGTGGTACGTATGTTCCTGGTGAAGTGTTGATACAATATGATCAGGACACTTTTGATGCGCATCAGATTGCGATACACAACGCAGAGAGTCCTTCGTCGCTCTCTTCTGACGATCCGGTGCAAGTAGTTAAAGATTTTTTTGTGAAAAAAACATATGCCCCGCTAGTTGGTGACACATTTTATGAATCACAGGCTCAGCTAATTATTCTTGACAAGAGTGGTGAACCCCTTACATTTATGAGTGACCTTGCTAATCTTGAGGGGGTTGTGCATGTTCAGCCAAACTTTTTATATAAGCTTGAAACCTCAGTTAACGATCCTTGGTTTCCCAAACCTCACTCTCCTGTTTTTAATAAGCAAAATAACATGTGGCATCTGCGGAACACGCAAGTGTACGACCCAAGCTCTACCAGTGATGCATGGGATCTTATCGGTTCACTTACTAGCACAAGCAGGCCACGGGTTGCCGTGATTGATGATGGAATTCTCACCTCGTATGGTGATTTTTCTTTTCCAAAAAAATGGGAATGTAAAATTCCCGAATTTAATCGCAGATTTTTTCGTGTAGCAGGTGGCGATGAAAAGGTTGAGTACACTCCAAAAACAATGCAGTGTGATAGGGGTGGCATTGGTTTTAATAAAAAAACTATTGGTTATTCAATCAACACCATTGTGGATCATGCAAACCTTGGTGATTTTCATGGAACGCAAGTTTCTAGTGTTTTTGTAGCAAATCGTCACAACAACGCTCTCGGTGCTGGTGTGGTTAGCAGTAATCGTGAGATTGAATTAATTCCAATTCGTGCTCGTACGAAGAATAGCAAGCTTGATTCTGTGACTCTCATGCGTGCCATTGCTTTTGCACGGTTGAATAGCATTGATATTATTAATGCAAGTTTTGGTGAAATGCATAGCAAGGGCTCTTGCGGTGATCACATTGATCGATTAACGCACAAACAAATAGAGCGGTTTGGAAAAGAAGCAGATGGTCTATTTGTTGTTGCGGTTGGTAATAATGATTCAAAAATAGGCACTAAGACATCAGCCAATTTTCCTTCTGACTTTAATCATACCATATCTGGCTGTGATAAGTGGTCAGGGCTTTCAAATATTATTGCTGTTGGAGGTACGGAACAGAGTGGTGGAGGTGATAGCACCACCCCTATCGCAGAAAATGATGTTAATGGTGATGGAAGGCAGAGTAATGTTGAAAAGGACCTCATGTCTGTAAATGGTGTGGTGCAAGAGATCAGATACAGAGACAAAGATGTGGGCGAATGGTCTGGTTCTAATTATGGATCTCACGTTAATATTGCAGCACCAGCGAAGACAATCATTGTTCCAGAGTCTGCACTAAACGCTTCTTCCCCCTTCTTTGCTAATGGAACCTCTCTCGCAGCCCCTCAGGTTGCCGGCACTCTCGCTCTCATGAAGTACGCAAACTCAGCTCTTACCGCTTCACAGCTTAAGCAAAAGCTTGAGGAATCAGCAGATGAGTTAATATCTTTGGTAGGACCAGATTGTACCCCTGGTACCAGTGATGACTACGTAAAGAATGGAAGAAGATTGAACGCATACAACGCGGTGCAGGCAGCTCGTGATCGTTCATACACAAAGAAAACCATCACCAATACAGAAATAGAAGCATGTAAAGCATGCGAAGGTGGCACACAAACATGGACTGTCGGAGGCTATACCTGTGAAGCTGACTTACCCCTCGTTGTCCAGTACAAAGCAGAACACACTATTACTGATTCAGTTGGCAACACTGCAGGAAAAGCAACGTATTCTTGTACTAGAAACGATGGACTTCTCACCATTTCAAACAGAACCTGTGGACCAGCGCAGTGTCCTCTCGCTGTTCCGAACAAACCTGATGTAACCGAAGGTATTGGCAAGTGCACCCTTAATGATAATGATAGAGGTAGCTCTGAATACCGGGTTGCCGTATTATCTGGCGGTGTTCCAGTAAGCCAACCTGTTGAGACCACGCTTCCATACACGTTTGAAAATCTCACTCCTGGAACTTTCTATAGTTTTAGCGTGCAACGAAAAAATCCACACAGTACTTGTACTACATGGTCAAAGCCAAACAGTGTTGCTCACTGCACCCCAAAGGCACCCTCATGTACTCACTGCATTACTGATTTAGAGGATCTCACCAACACTACCACTGAGCGTGATACTTGGGTGGACACGTGTGATAGCGAAAGTCGTTATGCACGCTATGCACACTACTACACCTTCACCTTAAAAACCGAAGCCGAAGTTACCATTGACTTGGAATCATCCGTTGACACCTACCTTCTCCTTCATCAGTACCGTTCCTCAAATCAGTGTCGTGTTGGCACAGAGATTGAAAGCGATGATGATGGTGGTACTGGCACAAACTCAAGAATCACAAGACGTCTCTCCGCTGGTACGTATACCATAGAAGCAAGCACCTTTTATGGGTATGAGACCGGTTCCTTTACCCTCAAAATCACCCTTCCAGATGATGGTGGAGGTGGAGGTTGTACCAACGCAACCATACCAACTGCCACAGCTACCCCAGGAAACAAAGAGTGTACTATTGCCAAGACAAGTCCTGGTAACGACTACACCTATCAAATTAAAAAAGGGAATGGAGGTTGGATCACCGGTCCTTCGCACACATTCAAGAATCTTACAAATGATACAGAGTACACCTTCTCTGTCCAACGCAGAAACACAGATGGTGCCTGCACTAATTGGTCAGGAGCTCGTGAGGTGCGTTGCACCCCAACCGGTCCCTGTACCGGAAACAATGTCTGTGGTTGCAACTCCTCCTCTCCGTACTGTAGTAATGGTAATGTACGAGAATGCTATTGCACAGTGAGTGGTAATAGTTGCATAAAGGCATACACCACTACCACATGCTCATATGGCTGTTCAGCAGGATCTTGTGATAGCTCTTTCCCCTGCACCTCCTGTGCCACCTGGAACGCCTGGACTCCTACCATCACAAACCAGTGTGGTAATGTAGATCAGGAAAGAACCTGTGAAACAAAAGCTCCAGCAGGTTGTACCGGAGCAATAGCACCACAAACTCGTACCAGAACTATCTCTCCAACTGGTGGTGGATGGAGCACACTTCCTGGAGAATCTTCCGTTGCCTGCGGTACCACACAAACAGCAATCTGTAACAATCCTGCTCCGTCATGCGGAGGTGCCTGCAGTGGTGTTGCCCCAACAGTAACAGGTACAAAGTGTTCTTCTGGACACACGTGCTCTGGTGGAAGTTGTGTCCCTTCATGTACTACCGCCACCACACCACCAACATTTACCATAACTGAAGGTAACACAACACTGAGAGCAACCTTTACATTGGACACGAGAAACTATGCTTACGAGCGGGCGATAAGTAGTTCTTCTTCAACCTGTGCCGGTAGTACCTGGGGAAGTGAAAGTAATGGCTACCAAAACTACAGTAACCTTACCAACGACACCACCTACTATGTCTGTCTCAGACGCAGAAACAATAGTGGTTCCTGTACCAGTTGGTCATCTTCTCGTGTAGTCAGTGGCACACCTTCTGCTCCTGCTCTTGTCTGCACCTCCTGTGCCACCTGGAACGCCTGGACTCCTACCATCACAAACCAGTGTGGTAATGTAGATCAGGAAAGAACCTGTGAAACAAAAGCTCCAGCAGGTTGTACCGGAGCAATAGCACCAGAAACTCGTACCAGAACTATCTCTCCAACTGGTGGTGGATGGAGCACACTTCCTGGAGAATCTTCCGTTGCCTGTGGTACCACACAAACAGCAACCTGTACTAATCCTGCTCCGTCATGCGGAGGTACCTGCAGTGGTACTGCCCCAACAGTAACAGGTACAAAGTGTTCTGGTAATCAAGGATGTACTAACGGATTGTGTGGTTCTACACCTCCTACCTGCACCTCCTGTGCCACCTGGAACGCCTGGGCTAACACCTCCTCAACACGATGTGGTAATGTGCCACAAAGAAGAACCTGTGAAACAAAAGCTCCAGCAGGTTGTACCGGAGCAATAGCACCAGAAACTCGTACCAGAACTATCTCTCCAACCAACGGTGGATGGAGCACACTTCCTGGAGAATCTTCCGTTGCCTGTGGTACCACACAAACAGCAACCTGTACTAATCCTGCTCCGTCATGCGGAGGTACCTGCAGTGGTACTGCCCCAACAGTAACAGGTACAAAGTGTTCTGGTAATCAAGGATGTACTAACGGATTGTGTGGTTCTACACCTCCTACCTGCACCTCCTGTGCCACCTGGAACGCCTGGGCTAACACCTCCTCAACACGATGTGGTAATGTGCCACAAAGAAGAACCTGTGAAACAAAAGCTCCAGCAGGTTGTACCGGAGCAATAGCACCAGAAACTCGTACCAGAACTGTCCCTGCAGTCAATGGTGGATGGAGCAGTTGGAGTAGCTGGGGAAGCTGTACCTGTACCCCAAGCATCTTAGATAGGGCAACGACTGGTACCCAAGCAAGAACTAGAACCTGCACTAATCCAGCTCCTTCCTGTGGTGGCAACTCTTGTGCTGGTGCTTCCCGAGCCACTCGCCCCTGTGCCACCTCAGGATGTGCTGTTGTTGCTCCCCTTTGTTCATGGCAGAGAGTATCCTGTGGCAGTAAGGCATGTGGTCCACAACAAGCCATCTGCGGTCCATATAACTGCTCCAGTACCTGTGCATACACTGGTGGACGTAGGGCACAACCCGGTGCTGTTGGAACATTCACAAACGGATGTGGTACCTGCACAGGAGGAAAAACCTGTAACACCTCTGGTCAATGTGTTACCACTCGTGTTAACGGAGGTTGGTCTGCATGGAGTGCTTGTAGCTGTACTCCCAGCACATCTGATGCTACTACAGCAGGAAGACAGACCCGTACCTGTACCAACCCAAGACCTTCAGGAGGAGGTAGTGCTTGTTCAGGTCCCTCCTCTCAATCCTGCTCTACCTCAGGGTGCTACAGACGCCCTCCCGTTGTCTCCTGCACATGGCAGGGTAATGACTGCACTGGTAAATGTGGCACTATCACAGGCACCTGTGGACCAACAGGATGTACCGGCACCTGTCCGTACTCAAATGGTACCAGAGCACAACCCGGTGCTACCGGTACAAGAAACTGTGGAGGTTGTAGTAGTGGCTATACCTGTTCCAGCAACACCTGTGTTGCTAACCCTACCTGCAAAAATTGGGAAGTTCTGTATAACGGGTCCTGTGTTCGCAGATGTGGTAGATGTGTTGGAGGACAAATCACCTGTGTAAACGGCACTGTTACCCGGGCCTGGGGTTGGAAGAGTTTCTACAATGGATCTAGTTGTGGCGGGTGTGGTAAGCAAGGGGATGCGTGTTAATTAGAAAAGCACATCAGAACATGAAAAGACCCACACCATCGTGTGGGTCTTTACTTTACTGCACCTACTACACCAACAGTATTTTTCCGAGACATCTGTACATCCCAGATGACACTGGTAAAGGTATCACTCATGAGAATAGACGTGCTGTCCAGAGGGCAGGGTAGCATGGAAAGTAGCACAACCAGAAAGAGCGTATAAAAAAGTTGTTTTTAATAGCAATGATGTGGTACAATTTTATTTACGGAGCATTGTGCATTTTGTTCATTAAGCATTAAGATAGTTTGAAAGGAGTACGTAATGAAAGTTTGTGGAACGATACTATTGTTTTTAGTGTTATGTATGGCTATAGGTGGTTGTAACAGAAGTTCGCTTGGTACAAATATGATGGTAACTGAAAATATATCTCTAAGTGGACCAGGAATCATGTGGGTGCTGTATGATCTTGCACCATTTGGGCATGTATATATTGAAGATGATATCCCTGTTCCGGTAGTTAATGACTTCTTGATTGGAGCAGGATATACGCCGAAGGTGTTGGCAGTACTGCGTAATGCGGATGGCACATTAATAGAGGTCATACATATCGGATCAGACATTGATCCATCACCACTGTTTCCAGCATTACAAGATCTTGAATCTGTTGTTTTTGTGGCATTAAAAATGGTAATGCCTGATGAGAGTGAAGCGACCCCAGCATTTTAATTGCACTTTACCCCCCCCCCCCTTTTTTTTTGTGTTATGTAGGGGGGTTCATTATTATTACACCTACTCTTTTTCAAATGGTCAATGTGTGTCTCAAACAGTATCCTGTACCTCCTGTGCCACATGGAACGCCTGGACTAACACCTCCTCAGCACAGTGTGGTAGCGTACGACAGAGAAGAACCTGCAGAACAAAAGCTCCAGCAGGTTGTACAGGAGCAGTAGCAGCACAAACCCGTACCATTACACTATCTTGTCCCAGAAGCAATGAGCTCTGTTATCAATCATCTTGCGTTAGAAGATGTGTTGGAGGACAAATCACCTGTGTAAACGGCACTGTTACCCGGGCCTGGGGTTGGAAGAGTTTCTACAATGGATCTAGTTGTGGCGGGTGTGGTAAGCAAGGGGATGCGTGTTAATTAGAAAAGCACATCAGAACATGAAAAGACCCACACCATCGTGTGGGTCTTTACTTTACTACACCTACTACACCAACAGTATTTTTCCGAGACATCTGTACATCCCAGATGACACTGGTAAAGGTATCACTCATGAGAATAGACGTGCTGTCCAGAGGGCAGGGCAGCATGGAAAATAGCATGTAGTGTGGATGTGTGTCAGGTACTTGATTTCTGCAGGAGTGTATTTTCAATGCTTCGGAGTGTTGTTGTATATCATTTTATAGTTCTCGTATATTTCTTTGAATGTGTGGTGATTTTGAGGTATCATAGGGATATATGGATGAGAGCATGTCTAGTACCAATGTCGTTGGCTCGGATAGTGGTGTGGAGCAGGCGATTGGGTTGGCTTTGTTGGAAAAAGGTATGGATGAGAGTATTCGGCTATCTGGTGAGGTTGAGAAGATTCTTGCATTTGTGAGTGAGGTGCAGTCGGTTGAGGTGGATGAGGTCGGGCAGGGTGATGAGTTGGTGAATATGTTTCGAGATGATGTAGTAGTAGTGGAGGCGGGGGTGTATCGGGAGAAGATGCTGGCACAGGTGCCGATGTCGTTTAAGCGTTGGTTTCTTTCTAAGAAGATTTTATAATGCAATACGAGGGAGCATCTGTACAAGATATGCGTGACTTACTGGCTAAGGGAGATGTGTCTGCTGATCATTTGTTGGCAGAGGCGAAGCGGGTGATAGCGGAGAAGGATGATGCGGTTAAGGCGTTTGTGGAGGTGTTTGCTTCAGCGGATGAGGATGCGAAGCGGGCGGATGCGATGCTTAAGGATGGGCAGGTGAAGCCGC
Organism: Minisyncoccota bacterium; assembly: GCA_963668425.1. Lineage (GTDB taxonomy): Bacteria > Patescibacteriota > Minisyncoccia > Phycocordibacterales > JABAAK01 > JAPPJI01. Next base: position 459,796 of record OY764332.1, read on the forward strand.
TTACTGGTATTCCAATTGCGATTAAGGATAATATTTGTATATCTGGTCAAAGTGCTACTGCGGCATCAAAGATGTTGGAGGGATTTATTTCGCCGTATGATGCGACTGTTATCACTCATTTGCGGGAACAGGGGGCAGTGTTGGTAGGGCGAACAAATTTGGATGAATTTGCGATGGGTTCAAGTACGGAGCGTTCAGTGTACGGGACGACGTATAATCCGCTTGATGTTGAGCGGGTGTCTGGTGGGTCAAGTGGTGGTTCTGCGGCAGCAGTTGCGATGGGAGCAGTGCCACTTGCACTTGGTTCTGATACCGGTGGATCTATTCGTCAGCCGGCAAGCTTCTGTGGAGTTGTGGGCTTGAAGCCCACGTATGGTGCAGTGTCGCGACATGGGTTGATTGCATTAGGGTCGTCGTTGGATGTCATTGGGCCACTTGCGCGGAATGTGGATGATGCACAGTTGCTTTTTAAGGTGTTGCGAGGTGAGACGGTTCGGTATGATAGTACGGTTGGGGTGTTTGCGGATGTGGAGCAGGAGGGCGGACCTGAAAAAGTCATTGGTGTGCCAGATACCTTATCGTCAATCGGAGTATCGCAGGAGACACAGCGCGCGTTTGCTGCCACCCTAGGACGGATGGAGGAGAAGGGGTATATCGTGCGGGAGGTGTCGTTGCCGATTATGGAAAAGGCAGGGGCGATTTACTATATTATCCAACCAGCAGAGGCATCTTCTAATCTTGCGCGGTTTGATGGGGTGCGGTATGGGTACCATAAGGATGGTGTAGATGTGTGGGGTGATTATATACAAACTCGGAGCAGTGGATTTGGTGAGGAAGTGTCACGACGGATTGTTGTCGGTTCGTATGTGTTGTCTGCGGGGTATTATGATGCGTATTATAAGAAGGCGGTTGCGGCACGTGCTACGATGCGGCGTGCATTTTTGGAGGTGTTGCAGGAGGTTACGGTGTTGGCGATGCCAACGACGCCGGATGTAGCATTTACAGAGGGCGCTATTCAGGATCCGATTGCGATGTATGCAGAAGATCGTCTTACGTTGCAGGCAAATCTTACTGGGTTGCCGGCGATATCGGTGCCAATGCAGGTTGCTGGGTTGCCGAGAGGGGTGCAGTTTATTGGTGGGTATAATAGTGAGGAGATGTTGTTTTCTTGTGCGCGAGATGTTGTGTGAAAAAAATATCGGGACGCATGAGCGTCCCGATAGTTGTGGCAGTGTGGCAGGATAGTTAGAATGCATATGAAACACCTACATTACCCCAGGTGTAGTATTTCTTTCGTTGCATATCCTGGAATAGGTTAAATCCCACCTGCAGTTTTACCGCATCTCGGGGTTCTATTTCCAACGCTATTTTGCTTCTTAACGTTGTTTCTGGTTCTTGTCCAACGTTAACTAGCGTTGTTGCAATAGCAGTATCGGTGGTGATTGCCATATTTTGTTGTACTTGTGTGCGCGTAGCAAGCCCCACACCACCCATTCCGATCATTTCTTCTATCGGGATGTGGGCGGGTGCTAGGAAACCAATGAAGATGTAAGGTTTCCGTGTGCTTGATGCAGCAAGTGTCGCTTTCAGTAGGGTCTCGTACTTATCGTTTTGAAAGTGGTCTTGCTTGCTTGGCATGCTTGTGTGCATGTACATATGCTGTGCGCTCAAGTGTACCTTATCAATCCGCCTTTTGGCGGCAACGACGATGCTCGTGTGTCCGTTCGTTCCGTCTTGGACTTGGTCATTGCTCCACAGACGTGTGGTGGTGGTGTTTATGCTACCACTAAAGACAGCTAAACCAATTGGGTACTCTGCTGACATCCCTATTCCAGTGCTTGGATTTTCTGCGAAATGAGGGAGTAGGTTTCCCCTTACATCCTTACTTGTATGCAGTAGGTCTGCTTGGACCCCAAGGGGTCCCTGTTGTGCGTGCGCTATTGGCATTAGCGATACCAATAGCATACTCGCTATGATTGCGATATACGCTTTTCGTGCCATGTTGGATTCCTCCAAACTTTTTGATTTTATTTACAAATGTTCACAAATGTTCAAACAGATGTTCATGTCGGAGAACCATTTTCTCCGGTACTGTTTCAAGTGTAGCACACATTGGACAGTCAGTCATGTTTGTGTTTATGCCAGTGCTTGCTATGCTGTTGAATGTGTGGGATATACGCTGACTATTGGATTATGTAGCGTGTGTTGATTTTTTGAAATTGTTTGTTAGTGTAGGTTTGTTAGAAAAATACCCGAATATTTGAAAATATTCGGGTATTGTTTTTTATTGCGTTGCCATTAAAACTTCGGCAATGCATGTGTTGTGCTTACTTTGGTGTGTAATCCTCAGGTCAATTTTCCGAATATTGTTTCCGAGGATTTGTCTTGCTTTCTGGTATGCATTCTGTATTGCGATTTCTTCAGGGTGTCCAGTTGCAGAGACCCAGACAGCTGAGTACTGTTTGCCGTCTATGACAGTCGTGAAGATTTTATTCTCGCCGGCTATCTGTGCTTTTTCCCAGAGGTTGGGTGAAGTTGGTACTCCGCAGCTGATACACAATACACATAGTATGAACAATGCAAGACATTTCATCAATAATTCCTCCTTTTGGAAATCTTACATAGGTAGCATATACCTTCTTATTTTGTTGTGTCAGGAATTTGCTACACTGTAGTCATTATGCCATACACACCAACTATTGGACTTGAAGTGCATGTGGAGCTTTTGACGGAGAGCAAACTTTTTTGTGGATGTCGGAATGATCCGAATAGTGATGACCCTAACCTCTATATTTGTCCAGTGTGTGTTGGGTATCCTGGGGCATTGCCATATTTAAATAGGAAGGCGGTAGAACATGTCTTGCGGATTGGTGTCGCGCTTGGCGGGGAGTTGGCGACCTTTACTGAATTTGATAGGAAGCATTATTTTTATCCTGATATACCGAAGGGGTATCAAATTAGTCAGTATGCGTTTCCGCTAGTGAAGAATGCTAATCTCTCAGGTGTGGGTATTGAGCGAATACACCTTGAAGAAGATACTGCAAAGAGTTCACATGATGTGTGTTCGCGTGGATCGGTGATTGATTTTAATCGTTCGGGGGTGCCGTTGATGGAGTTGGTAACTGAGCCGGTAATACACACTCCTGAGGAAGCGAGGAGATTTGGTGATTTGTTGCAGCGGACACTTCGGTACCTTAAGGTGGCACGTGCGCGAATGGAGTGGGGGGAAATGCGAGTTGAGGCGAATATCTCGGTGAGCGATACTGATGTGCTTGGTACGAAGGTTGAGGTGAAAAACCTGAACTCATTTAAGTCGGTGTGCGGGGCGATTGTTTATGAGGTGGAGCGGCAGACGGCGTTACTTGAGAAACAGGAGCGTGTGGCACAGGAGACGCGTGGGTGGAATGAGAACACCGGCAAAACCTTTTCACAGCGATCAAAAGAAACCTCAGCAGAGTATCGGTATATGCCGGAGCCGGATTTGCCAAAGTATTATATTGATCGTGTGTCGGGTTGGGATGCGGATTCATTGCGAGCAATGCTTCCTGAGTTGCCGGAGCAGAAGATGAAGCGCTATATTGAGGAGTTGCAGATTGATGTGAAGAAGGCGGATATTTTGGTGAAGCATCAGCCCTTGGGAGATCTCTTTGATGCGGTTGTTGGACGTATTGTTCATCCGGATGCGGTGCGTCTGACGGCGAATTATCTCACTTCAGATGTGATGCAGTATGTGGAGGAAGGTGATGAGACACTCTTTGAGCGAGTAGTCGCTGATGCGGTTGTGGACATTATACAAATGCTTATTGACGGGGTGCTCTCATCGCGTGGTGTGAAGGATGTTATTGCGATATTGGTGCAGGATGGTGGATCACCGCGGGATATTGCTGAGCGGAAGGGTTTGTTTCAGGAATCCGATGAAGGGGCGTTGCAGGAAGTTATCAGAAAGGTGGTTGCGGATAATGAAAAAGTGATTCAGGAGTATAGAGCGGGGAAAAAGCAGGCGTTACAGTTTCTTGTTGGGCAGGTGATGAAGGAGACCAAAGGATCTGCAAATCCGGGAAAGGTGCAGGAATTATTGAAAACATCTCTTGCGTAGCATATATCGTGCTACTGTGATTAACGTTAGAGCGGTGGATGGCTATAGGTACACTCTATTCTGACCCCTTTCTCTTTTTTTGGTTCCCTGCTGTCTTTTACCTTCTTCGCGCCTATTTTTTGCGTGTGCTTGTTTGCGCTTTATCTTTTCTCTCTTTCTCTCTTTTTCTTCTTCTGATGATTGATTTTGGTTAGGGTTTAGTACTTTTTCAATGGCGTTATTAAGTCGTTTGAAAGCCGCTTTTTCGTTCTGAGGTTTGTTTTTGTACTCCTTTGCTTTTATGATAATGTTACCATCTTCATTTATCTTCACTAATGCATTGAGCTCATTCTGTTTTTCCTGAATTTCTGGACTGAGGTGTGCGATATTGATGCGCATGTCAACTGCTGTTTTGTTTTTATTTACATTTTGTCCGCCGGGCTTTGAGCCGGGGTTAATGGCTTTTATCTTAATATCTCTGCCTCGTAGGTGAGACAGGTGGTTATAGTTTTTATATTCTTTAGTAGCTCTATGTTCAACTTGGTTGAGATTGAAGAATTTATTTTTCATTTTCTTTTGTAGTATACATCTCTGTGGCGGTAAGGCGAGCGAGTGTTAGGGGAAAAGTATCATTTCTTCTTTGTTTATTTGTTTTTTTGGTTACCCTTACTACAGAAGATGGCTGTGTTTTAGGAATTGAGATTTGGTATACTGGTAGTGTGAGTAGTGTTATCATTCAATTGACTATTAATAGCGTGATTGTCGGGGCATTGTATACGTTGATTGCGGTTGGGTTTACTCTTTCCTATGGGGTAGGGAAATTTTTTAACCTTGCCCATGGAGTGATGACGGCAATTGGGGCGTACGCGGTGTTTTATCTGACAAAGGGGTTGCAGGTTAATGTGTGGCTTGCCCTTATTCTTGCCCTTGTGTTTGTCGGTGTGGTTGGATGGTTGTTGGAGCGGTTTATTTATGCACCACTGCGTGCTAAGAAAGCGTCAAATTTGGTACTGTTGGTTGCCTCACTAGGAGCGTTTACTGCGTTGCAGGGTCTTCTTTCTATTATCTTTTCTTCACAGATTCAAACCTTGTCGCAGGGGCGCGCTGTGCAACAAGTGTTTACTATTTTTGGCGCGACTATAACGCATATACAAGTTGTTACTGTCGTCGTAGCGGCGTTGGTTGTTGTCTCTCTTGTTGTGCTGTTGCGATTTACCTTGTTTGGGAAGGCGGTACGTGCGGTATCTGACGATGAGGAGGTTTCAAAAATTGTTGGCATTAATACTGCACGGGTGATCGGCATTGTGTTTTTTATTGCCTCTGCTGTTGCTGGATTAGCTGGTATATTGGTTGGGTTTGATACCGCAATAGAGCCGACGATGGGTATGGCACTTTTGTTGAAGGGGATTATTGCTGCTATTGTTGGTGGTATTGGTAGTGTCTATGGTGCGGTACTTGGTGCGTTTTTACTTGGGTTTGCAGAGAATTTTGGTATATGGAAAATATCGGGTGAATGGAAGGATGCGATTGCGTTTGGTTTGCTGATTATATTTCTTCTTTTTCGTCCGCGAGGGATATTACATACATGATTGTACCATGCAAGAGCTTATTTACTATTTTACCCACCTTTTGATCATGGTCTCCCTGTATGCTATTTTGGCGCTGGGTCTTAATTTAGTGGTTGGGTATACTGGTTTACTTTCGGTGATGCACTCGGCATTTTATGGTGTTGGCGCGTATGCATCTGCGTTGTTTATGACGCAGTTAGGTATTACTTTTTTTGTTGCGATCATTTTGAGTGTTCTGATTGCTGTTGTGATAAGTTTGGGGATTGGGTTGGTGTTGAGTAAATTTGACGGAGATTACTATGCGCTTGGGTCACTCGGATTTGGTGTGATCCTCTATTCCATCTTTTTGAGCTGGAAGGGGTTAACACGGGGTGCGTTGGGTATTCCGCAGATACCGAAACCGGTGCTGTTTGGTTTTGATTTTTCACAGATTACAGTTTTTTTACTGTTGGTGTTGGTGGCATTGGCAGGCGTCTACCTTTTTTCCCACTTTGTCGTACGTTCTTCTTTCGGCAGGGTGCTGATGGCTATTCGTGAGGATGAGCGGGCGATTCAGGTATTTGGGTATAACACGTTGTATTTTAAGTTAACCGTGTCTGTCCTCGGTGCCGCAATAGCCGCAATAGCCGGATCGCTGTTCGCCTCATACATCACATATATTAACCCATCCTCATTTACTACTATGGAGTCGGTGTATCTGCTTTCTGTTATTATTTTGGGTGGGTTGGCAAGCTTGCGTGGGTCTCTTATTGGTGCGCTGTCGTTGGTGTTGTTGTTTGAAGGGTTGCGGTATGTTGGTCTTTCTGGTGAGGTTGCGGCGCATGCACGGGAGGTGCTCTACGGCGTTATATTGATAGTGTTGATGCTTTATCGTCCCCAGGGACTTGTTGGGAATTATAAATTATGAGTGCTATGGCAGTAAAAAATATTGTAAAACGATTTGAAGGAGTTTGTGCTCTGGATGGTTTGTCTTTGGAGATTGCACGGGGTGCGGTGGTCGGTATTGTTGGACCGAATGGGTCTGGGAAGAGTACTTTGATTAATGTGCTTAGTGGCATGTTGCAGATTGATGACGGGTCGCTTTACATCGGTGGTGAGATGGTGCGTATGAGAGGTCCACATCGGATGAGTGCCTACGGTATTACTCGTACCTTTCAGGAGGTGCGGCTGTTTGAGCAAATGACGGTGTTGGATAATGTGCTAGTGGTATTGGCAAGGCGGTCTGTGATTGCTTCATTGTTTCGGCGGCAGGAGGTGCGCTTTGATGCGGATGCTCGTTTGGCACTTGAGATGGTTGGTTTGTGGGAGAAGCGGAGTGATCTTGCCTCAACGCTATCGTATGGACAGCGAAAATTGTTGGAGATTGCGCGGGTACTCGTTATGCAAGATATGCAAGTATACCTTTTTGATGAGCCGTTTGCTGGATTGTTCCCAGCGATGGTGAAGACGGTTGTTGGTGTTATACAGGATTTGCGGCGACAGAGGAAGAGTGTAGTGCTGATTGAGCACAATATGGATCTGATTCGTCAGTTGTCTGATACAGTGATTGCTATGGATGAAGGGAAATTACTTGCGCAGGGTACTCCTGAGGAGGTGCTTGCGCGACAGGAGGTTGTTGGGGTGTATTTAGGAGTGTAGTGTATGGATAAGGAGTTATTATTACAAGTGCATAATCTCAGTGTTCGGTATCGCGGGATGCCGGTCCTTAGTGAAGTGTCTTTATTGCTTGACGAAGGAGAGATTGTTGCACTGATGGGGCCGAATGGTGCCGGAAAGTCAACAATATTGAAGTCCATTTTTGGATTGGCGCCTATCTGTGGTGGAGATCTGTTGTGGCGGAATAAGGTTTTTACACCACTGCCACATCAAGTAGTGCGGCGTGGTATCGCATTTGTGCCGCAAGGTCGGCGAGTTTTTTCTGGATTGTCTGTTGAGGAGAACTTGGAGATCGGGGGTGCGGTCATTCGTGATGAAGTGGAGATGAGGGAGCGAATTGAGGAGGTGATGCGTATGTTTCCGGTACTGCGAGAGAAACGGAATGCTCCGTCTGGCACACTTTCTGGTGGACAGCAGCAGATGCTTGCACTTGCGCGTGGACTGATGATTGATCCGAAGGTGTTGCTTTTGGATGAGCCGTCGCTTGGGCTGGCGCCGAAGGTTGTGAAAGAAATTTTTGCAAAAATGCAGGAGATTAATGAAAATCGCAAGACCGCTATTTTGGTTGTTGAGCATAATATTAATTCACTTTTGGATATCGCTCATCGGGCGTATGTGTTGGATAAAGGGAGGATTGTGGTTGAGAGTACAGCGGATGAGTTGCGGGAGAGTGGTGTATTGGAGAAGGTGTTTCTTGGTAGTTTGTAATATGCCTGTCGTCTCTGGTGTTGTTCCTTGTTGTGTTGTGTTTAGGTAGTACACTATCTCTATATGGACTCCTTTCATTTTTTATCAAGTGAGGTTGTGGGTCTTTTTATTATGCTTGCGGGGTTTGTGGTGGGGCTTGGGGCAGTGGTCGTGATTGATGTGCATGGCTTTTTGGGACGACGTTCGTTGTATTGGAGTGAGACGACGATACGGACGCATAAGGTGACGAAGCCGTTGATCTGGATCGGTTTGCTGCTGGCTATTATTGGTGGGCTTATGGTGTATTGGGGTGAGTCGTTTGTGGGTATACCGCTTGTGCACAGTATTGTTGCCATTGTGTTGGTGTTGAACGGCTGTTTTTTGTCGTTTTCGGTGAGTCCATTTTTATTGCGGCGTGAACAAGAAGGAAAGGCGAGGGCTTTATTACCGAAATCGTGGCAACGAAAGATTATGATTAGTTTAGTGCTCTCTGATGTTGGGTGGTGGGGGAGCTTGTTTTTATTAGCATATTACCTAGTTGGTTAAGGAGTGTTTTTATTAGAGGTGGTTGTGAAGTGGTACACTGTCTGTTATATATGGGTACAGGCATTATTGCACTTGGTATTGCTGTTTTTTGGTCGTCGGTTGGCATGGGGATTGGTGTGACGACATTGGTCATTCCGATTCTCAAAAAAGTGCAGGCGCAGAAAGAGAAAGATCGTAAGGAGACCTTGTATGGAACGGAGGCAGTTGAATTTAATAAGATACGAAAAATGGAAGAGCAGGAAATAAAGAAAGAGCCGGTTGCGCGCATTGGCGGTTTGACATTATTGCCGACTGTTTTGTTTGTCGGACTTGCTGTTGCGTGGTTGCTACAGTCAATGTTGTTGGTATTTTCTGTGGCGCTGGTGTTTGCGGTGGCGCTGGTGGCGCTGTATGATGATTTGCTTGATGTTGGCTTGCTTCGGGGGAAGGTGTGGCGTGTGCGGAAACGTCTTTTATTGTTGGGATCTGTTGCGTTTGTAGGTGGTATTGGACTGTATCAACTTTTTCCCGATATGATGATTACTTTTTTGCCGTTTTCGGTGTTTGAGCAGGTGCCAGTTGGTCTGTGGTTTCCTGTACTGTTCGCAGCATGGTATGTTTTTTGGCAAGCATCGTCTATGATAGATGGCATAGATGGGTTGTCGGGTAGTGTTTTTTTGCTGTTATTTCTTGGCACTGCGGTGGTGAGTGTGTTGCAGGGAGATGCTGAGCCGTTTATACTTAGTGCGTTGGGAGCGGGAGTGGTGGTGCCGTGGCTGTTTGTGAATTATGCACCAGCAAAGGTGTATTTGACTGAGGTGGGTATTACTATTTTATTGATGTTGTACGCTTTGATTTCATTTTTGCTTGGCAGTGGTGAGTATGCCGGCGATGGTTTGTGGGTTAGTGGTATCTTTGGCATTGTTTTGATAGCGACTTGGGGGTCAAATGTGTTGCAACTTTTGTATCGGAAAAAAACTGGAAAAAAGCTGTTTCGTATCGCTCCGTTACATCATCACTTTGAAGCGCTTGGTTTGCCGGGATGTGCGGTGGTCACGCGCTATATGCTGGTGACGATATTGTCTGTGATGGGTGGACTTTCACTTCTCTTTTTGTTGCAGTAAGTTGTTTTTTACATACCATTTATTTTATGCAAAATTTGATTCGTCAATATATTACCAAGAAGGAACAGTTGCGACAGCTGATTTTGTTGGTAATTGGTGTCCTGTTCTGTATGGGGTTGTTTTTTTTGTTTTATGCATATGTTGCTGAGGCAATAAAACTGCCGAATACAAAGATATTTAATAACTTGGGTGTGCAGGTTGTGGCGTTTGGTGTCGGGTTGTTGGCGATGTATTTAGTATCGCGGCTGAGGTATCAAGTGTATCGTCGACATATTTTTTTAATTGGTACGTTGTCGTTAGTGTCTATGTTGCTGTTGTTCACACCACTTTCAATTGAGCGAAATGGTGCCGTGCGATGGTTGGATTTGGGCATTTTGCAATTTCAGCCGTCTGAGATTTTGAAATTGGGATTTGTGTTGTTTTTTGCATTTTTATTCACGCAAAAAAATGTTCGGAATAATATAAAAAAATTACTTGGCTTTACCGTTGCGGGGTTTTTGGTGTTGTTGGGAGCTTCAGTGTTGCAGCCGGATTATGGGTCGGCGGTGATTATCGGAAGCGCGATAATGGGAATGGCGATTATTGCCCGATTGCCGAGAGTTTGGTGGGTCAGTATTATTAGTGCTTTGCTTGTCGCAAGTGTTGCGATTAGTTTTTTCGCACCGTCGTATATCGCGAATCGTTTTAAGGTTTTTTATGATGTTAATTTTGGTGAGTTAACGCCGGAGCAACGATATGGTGAGGCGTATCACTCGTTGCAAAACTTAGAAGCAGTTCGGGTTGGAGGGCTCTTGGGGCAGGGTCCTGGGTATGTGGCACAGAGTTCGCATTTGAGTATTCCTGAGGTGACGACTGACTCTATTTTTGCGTTGATTGCGGCAGAGGTTGGCTTTATCGGGTCGTTTATTCTGATTTCGTTGTTTTTGTGCTTCTTTTTGTTATGTTATACCATCGCTGATTTTACTAAAGATCGGTTCGGGAAGTATGTTGTTGTGGGTATTACAACTCTTTTTGCCGCGCAATTTTTTGTGAACATTCTTGTTGTGCTTGGTTTGCCGGCGACTGGTATTCCGCTCATATTCTTTAGTCGTGGTGGTAGTTCGTTGGTTATTACACTTGCTTCTGTGGGTATTATTCTCAATGTGTTGAAGCAGAAGCCGGTGCGGCGGGAGATTTACCGAGGAGAGTTGTAACTCGGGTATCCGTTGCACATGCTCTGTTTTGAAGCATTGCATATCTTGTATTCCTCGTGCGGCCTAACCCGCCTGCAAAGTACTGTGCCTCACGATCTTTCTAAAAGGCACTCGGAATGCAAATATGCAATGCTTTTATTTGCGTATGTTCAAACGTGTACCTCTCGTTGGTGGATAGGGGCGATATTTGGTTAGTGTTGTGCTAAACGGAGTGATCTTCGCTGGGTGTGCATCACGTGTTTCATACCGCAGTTTTGTTGTATGTGCAACGGATACCTCTCGCCGGTGGATAGGGGTGGTGTCTGTGTGTAGGGTCTGTGGTGTGTTTGGTATGGTATTATATTTTTTAATATGCAGTCATATTTATTCTTTGGTCCTCCGGGTTCGGGCAAAGGGACGCAGAAAGATTTATTAGCTGGTTTTTTGGAAGGGCGAAGTGGAAATTTTCCTGTTGTTATAGAAACTGGGCAATTGTTGCGTGATTTTGTTGCAGAGAAGGACACGTTGGTTAAGCGATGTCTCGCTGATGTTATGGCAAGTGGTGGATTGGTGCCATCTGCATTTCCTATTAGTGGCTGGGTGCAATCTCTATTGCAAGAGGTGGGGAATTGCGAGCATGTTATTGTTGATGGTGCTGGTAGAAAGTTGCTTGAGGCAATAATTATTGTTGAGTTGTTGCAGTTTTTTCCTGATTCGCATATTCATATTGTGTTCCTTGAGGTGCCTGATAGTGAGGTGACGGATCGGTTACTGAAACGAGGGAGGGCGGATGATAAGGTTGATGTTATTAAAACCCGTCTTGAGAAGTATAAAGACAAGAAAGTAGGAACTACGGCGTCTATTAATTTTTTGCGGAAGAATGATGAGGTTGCTTTTCATGCTGTGGATGGTGTTGGGAAAATAGAGGAAGTGCATCAGCGAGTGCGTGATACACTTGGGATATGATTGTTACAGAGGAGAGCCAAAGAGAAATATTGTGTGAGGCGGGGAAGCGGCTACGGAAAGTGCTTGATGCTGTTTTAGATCGTATTACTGCCGGAATAGATGCAAAATCTTTGGATGCCTTGGCACACAGTATGATTGTGGACGGCGGTGATACCCCAACCTTTTTGGGGTATCGTCCTCCTGGAGTGGCAGAAGGATATCCGGCGGTGTTGTGTGTGTCGGTGAATGATGAGGTGGTTCATGGCGTTCCCAAAAAGGAGACCGTGTTCCAGGAGGGGGATGTGGTATCTGTTGATTGTGGACTGCAACATAGAGGAGTGTTTGTTGATGCGGCGTGTACTGTAGCTGTTGGCGAAGGAGATGAAAAAGCAAGAGATTTGTTGGAGGCGAATAAAAAGGCACTACGGCATGCGTTGGTGTTTGCTCGGGCGGGTGCGACGACGGGTGATATTGGAAGTGCGGTTGAGACCATTGCAGAGGAGTATGGTTTTGTGACGCCACCTGAGTTGGGTGGGCATGGTGTTGGTAGTGCGCAGCATGAGGATCCGTTTATACCGAATATCGGAGATCCAGGTGCTGGAGAGCGTTTGCAAGAGGGGCAAGTGCTTGCGATAGAGCCGATTTTTTTTGAAGGGGAAAATCCGCATGTTGTTGTTTCAGATGACGGGTTTACTTATAAAACAGTAAGTGGCGATCGGTCGTCACATTTTGAGCATACCGTGCTTTTGACGGAGGGGGTGCCGGTGTTGGTGACGGGAGAGATGTGGTAGTGCTCGGGTATCCGTTGCACATGCTCTGTTTTGAAGCATTGCATATCTTGTATTCCTCGTGCGGCCTAACCCGCCTGCAAAGTACTGTGTCTTACGATCTTTCTAAAAGGCACTCGGAATGCAAATATGCAATGCTTTCATTTGCACATGTTCAACGTGTACCTCTCGTTGGTGGATAGGGGCGATATTTGGTTGGTGTTGTGCTAAACGGGGTGATCTTCGCTGGGTGTGCATCACGTGTTTCATACCGCAGTTTTGTTGTATGTGCAACGGATACCTCTCGTATGTGAATAGGGCGATACTTATTTTTTGTTTAATTAAAGAAAGTGCTTGTCGCGGGTACTATGTCGTGTTTATTTTTTTACTTTTGTGTGTGGCACTATGCAATTTTTTGTTTTGAGGGTGTGGTAGCATAAGGGTAATGCGAGCCGTTTTACTTTTTTTAGTGTTGGTTATTGTGGTGCTTGTGGCGTATATATTGGTGCCAGTTGAGCGGATGCAGTTGCAGGCGAAGGATACTATCCAGCAAGCACAATTGCTTCATACTTCACTTGATTTTGATACTGTTGTTGATGGCTTTGGTGCACTGCTTGAGAAACAGGAGTATGTGTTGAATGGAGAAGGAGAGGTGGTTGAGCAAGGGGGTGCTGCCAATATGTCGGATGTGTTGGTTCCGGATACGTCATCTCAGAGTGCTGATGAGGTGGTGCCTGGAGAGGGAGATGGTGCAGTGTTGGTGCGGTGAGCGTTGTCAATTGTTTTGCTCGTTGCATTACAAGCAAACAAACCCAACACTTTTGTGTTGGGTTCTTTCGACTGATTTCCATCAGCCATTCGGAAGACAGGTCTTTTCACCCTGCTCTATCCATCCTCCACATCCAAATGAGATGTTGGAGAATCATTCGAAAGAATGTTTGCATTGTGAGCCACCTATAGCGGCGCGTTCGAATGCCGGCGAATTTGGTATAGTCCGGCTGCTGAGGCGCCGTGCTGCGGTGGCTTTCCACAATTCCATAAAGTAACCCGCTGTGGATTATCTTATGGAATTGTGGAACATTCATTCTTTCTTCTTTGAATGTCCTTTACTGTTTCTACTATAGCATGTATATTTTTCTTTGTCAAGCCCCTAGAAAGAACTTGATTTTATAGGGTTTTGGTGAAAATAGTGTTGGTTTGCTTGAATTTGTGTCTACTATATACATTATATTGTTTAATTTTCTTGATTTTGTGTAGTTGGCTGTTAGAGGTGCTTGTGGCGTATATATTGGTGCCAGTTGAGCGGATGCAGTTTCTAAAAAGGGCAATAATTTTATCATAAGATTTTATATGATTTGTCAAGAGATATAGGAGGAGGCATCGCGCAAGGATACTACCTTGTGATTTGCTATTTTTTGGTTTTATTGCGTAATATTCCTTGCTATTATGGGGTTTTGTGGCATAACTATGGGTTGTGTTCTTAGTTTTTATGTGGTATAGTGTTGTTGACAAGTATTCTGTATGTTATGCCATCAAGCACAACTATCCGTTACTACGTTGCTAATACCCTTTTGAATAACAGGGTTTTGGTCTGTATTTGGTGATTTTTTCTTCCGATATGATCTGGGAGAGAGAGGTTGGTTTTTTTCGTATATTATGGTATGATGATATTGGTTACTGTTTTGTTTTCAAACAAACCCGTGGCCAAGCTACATCATATTATTATGAAAATACAAGTAAAAAAATTAGTAGATAAAGCATTGGAGTCGCTGACAGACCAACAGCGTCGGGTGCTTGTATTGCGTTATGGCTTGGACGGTAAAGGAAAACGAACGCTACAAGAAATCGCCGATGAATACTCATTGACCAGGGAGCGAATTCGCCAAGTTCAAAACATGGCTATTAGTGCTCTCGGCAAAGATACCTGTGCGGGTCTGCTTGCCTCTGCCATGACCTATCTTGAAGACATGTTGCGCAAGTGCGGTGGTGTGACTTCTGTTGATGCTTTGTGTGCAAGTTGTGAATTTGCCACGAAAGCGGAGCATAATTATATTCACCTGCTTTTGATGGTCGGTAATTCTTTCTCTGTTTCTGATGCGACTGATGCTGTTGCTCAGTATTGGTATGTTGATGAAAAGCATAAGGGAGCTATTGACGCAACCTTGGACAGAGTGCATGAGGATGTTGAGAATCGTGGTGAGGTATTGCTGACTGATGATGATATGCGACAATTGTTTGACGCGTTTAGTGTTGAACATAAAGAGCATCTCCCTATGTACAGTGACGCCATGCGTCTTTCGCTTAAGGTGAAGCAGAATCCCCTCGGTGAATGGGGTCTTGCAAGCCACCCTGAGGTTGCTTTGAATGGTCTTGCTGGTTACATTCGTCTTGTGCTTCGTGATGCGGGTGAGCCGCTTCATTTTAACAAAGTTGCTGATCGGATTTCAGGGCTGCGTGGTAAGAAGTGCCATCGTGGTAGCTGTCACAACGAATTAGTGCGACGAGATGAGTTTATTCTTGTTGGTCGCGGTCTGTACGCTCTTGACAGTATGGGATACCGTCCTGGTACTATTGCTGACATTATTGCTGCAGGTATTAAAGAGTTCGGACCTATGACACAGAAAGAGGTTATTGAATATGTGAGCCGTGAGCGTCATGTGAAGACACAATCTATCGTTTTGACACTCGGTAAGAAAGGTATGTTTACAAGAGATGAGCAGAGTCGGTACTGTTTGGCAGTATAAGTGCTTGATTTGCACTGTGAGATCCTGTTTGCATTGACTCTATCTACGATTAACCGAAAAACCCCTTCCTATATATGGAGGGGTTTTTCGCTTTGTAGGAGCGTTGGTTGTTGTAGATATCGTAGTATACTGTTTGTATATTTTGTATTAATGTCTTGTGTTCGTTATTTTTAGAGACAATATTTATATTCCTTTTTTTAAGGTTGGATTCATGTGCCTCTTTTTTGCGTATATAGCGTACCTTGCGTATAACGTTGTTACGCCGGGTTACTTTATAGATGCTTTTTTTACCAATCCTTCTTTTTTTGTGGCGATTAAGTTTGCTGCGATATATTTGGTGTTTTGTGCTTTGGTAACATTGGTGTTGTCGGCAGCGCTGTATGCATATATTGAGGTTGGGCGGTATCGGCAGCAGGTGACATTTTTGAGTGAGGAGCGGAAGATTCTTGAGGTGCGTATTCCTGAGACGGGGCAGGAAACCCTCGCGTCTATGGAGGCGTTTCTTGAGATGATTTCATATGGTAGTGGTGAGGGGCGTTGGTTTCCGGTGTGGTGGAATGGTAAAAAGCGGGTGCTGTATTCATTTGAGATTATGTCCAAGGGTGGGATTGTTTCATTTGTTATACATACACGAGCGACTGTTGTAGAGGCAGTGTCATCGGCTATATATTCATTTTACCCAAGAGCACAAGTCACAGAATCTGATGATTACGTATATGATTTTGAGTATGATGAGGAGGCGTATGATGTGTTTAGTATTGAGTGGAAGTTTAAAGAGGATAATGCGTTGCCAATTAAGACGTATGTGGAATTTCAAACTTTGCGGGAGCCAGTGGTTGCCCTTGATAAGACAACACAGCAGCCGATTGATCCGATCGCTGCGTTGTATGATTTTTTTGGCTCTATTTCCGGAGATGAGCAGTTGTGGGTACAGTATGTTTTTCGCACGCAGAAGTATAGTCGTGCTGAGGAGAGTGCGAGCGATGATCCGTTGGTGCGGGAGTATTGGAAGAAGCAGAAGTTTCCGGAGGAGGTACACGATGCGTTGGTTGCACTTGAGAAGAAAGTGCGTGGCGGTAGAGAAGAAGGGGTAGAGCCCGTGGTGTTGAACGCTGCGGAAGAGCGTTTACGAGAGATTGGCGCGCGCATTGCTGAGAAGCAGGCGTTGGAGGTAGGAATACGGTCGTTGTATATTGCGAAAAAGGATGCATTTGACAGAGGAAGGATTCCCCCCTTTTTGTCGGTGTATAAACTGACGAACGCTGCCGATAATGCTTTGGTGCCACAAGGGACGATTCTTGAAGATGTTTCGCACATTCCTGCGCTTGAGCCGCCGCGGAGGGATAAACTTGAGGCGAAGAAGCAGTTGTTGCAGTTGTATCGGGATCGGATGTTTTGGTTTGCACCGGCGTTGCGTGAGTTTCAGCCATCTGATGAGACACGGAAGGGGGTTGATGGTCCGACGTTGAAGCGGGTTGCAACTGTGATGTCTACCGAGACCTTGGCGACTATTTGTCACTTTCCGACCGGTTATATTAAGACACCAACGGTACGGCGAGTGCTTTCTACCGAGGTTGAACCGCCTGAGAACCTACCTATATAATGAGTAGTATGCATCAGTATCTTATTGTAATTCAGGAACACCTTGTTGGTTTGGGTGGATTGTTTGTGTCTTTTTTTTCGCGACGTAGGTTGGTGTATTGGTATGGTATTGCTAGTTTTTTATTTTTGCTTTTTTGCTTGTTGGCACTTTTTCTTTTGCCTCCGCTGGGGGAAGAGCGGTATCCGCAGGTGTTTATTGCTTCTGAAGGAAAGACGATACGGGCTATTGCTGGTGATCTGCGTCGACAGAATATTATTAGTTCTCCATCTCTTTTTATTTTTTCTAACTATCTATTTGGTGGGAATATTATGTGGGGTTCATACCATTTTCACAAATCACGCGGTGTAATTTTTCATGCACATGATTTGTATGTTGGCAGACAAAATATGCCACTTCGAAGGGTAAGGATACCTGAGCGTAGTGATGCGTATAAGATGGCTGATATATTTGAGAAGGAGTTTCCCGATTTTGATCGTGATGCATTTTTGGAGGTAGCGCTTCCACATCACGGTTATTTATATCCGGATACGTATTTATTTGCGCATAGTTACGGTTCTGTAAATCACCTTGTTGAAGTCATGACGGAAACTTTCAGGCAAAGAACAGCTGATTTGTTTGCTTCATATACTGGTGATTTAACTATGGATGAGATTGTGACGTTGGCGTCTATTGTTGACCTTGAGGCAAGTCGTTTTGAGGACAGGCGAAAAATAGCGCAGGTGCTTTTGAATCGGTTGGAGATTAATATGCCGTTGCAGGTTGATGTGTCGTTTTTGTTTATTGAGGATAAACATACCTTTCAGATCAGTCGTGATGATTTGGCTTCTGATGATCCCTCTAATACATATAAGTATGCTGGTATTCCTCCTATACCAATTACAAATCCGATCCGTGCATCTATTGAGGCCGTTATGGACCCAGAAGAGACAGACGCATTATATTTTTTGGCGGATTTTTATGGGAATACCTACTACAGCAGAACTTTTCAAGAGCACTTGGTGAAGAAGGAGAAATACATAGACAGTGTGCGTAGGGAAAATGGTGGTCGTGTTCCTGTTGCATCAAAGCCAGATGGGGAGAAACAGGTGGTAGAGAGTGATCTAGATGAGGAGCGGCAGGTGGTAGAGGATGGAGACGGTGATGATAATGAGATGACTGCTTTGCCGTCTGGGTCGGTGATAATGAGAGAGTAGGGCAACACCACCCTTTGTTTCCGTATACCTTATTTTTTGTTGTTGGTTTATACTGTTTGGTAATGACTGGAGCAAAGAAGGGCGGTGTTTGTGGGCGTGTTGGGGTGTTGCTTTCTGGTGGGGTTGATTCGTCAGTTGCGGCACATTTGTTATTGCGGGACGGGTTTGCGGTATCAGGGGTGTTCATCACAATTTGGAACCCTTCGCATATTCCATGCACTGCGGCAACAGATCGGCAGGATGCAATGCGGGCATGTGCTGCGCTTGGCATTCCGTTTGTGGAGTACGATGCAACTGATGTGTACCGGAAGAAGGTGATAGATCCTTTTGTGGAGGCGTATCGCCGAGGTGAGACGCCGAACCCTGATGTGTTGTGTAATCAGTTTGTGAAATTTGGCGTGGCTTTTTCTTTTATTCTGGAAAAGGGGTTTGATTGTGTTGCGACTGGACACTATGGGCAGGTGCGAGAAGTTGGTGATGTGCGTCGGCTGTATCAATCTGTTGATACGGATAAGGATCAGACATATTTTATGTATACGATATCGCAGAAAGTGCTTGATAGGACTCTGTTTCCGGTTGGTGGGTACACAAAGCGACAGGTGCGTGCATTTGCTCATGTTGCCGATTTACCTGCTGCCGAAAAGAAGGACAGCGTTGGCTTATGTTTTTTGGGTGCTGTTTCTATGCGAGATTTTTTGTCAGCATACATTAAGACAAAGCAAGGTGACGTGTGTTTGCTTGGGAGTGGGAAGATTATTGGTACGCATGATGGTGCGTGGTTTTACACGCTTGGACAACGGCATGGGTTTAGTGTTGTAGATGTTGATCAAGGTCCATATGTTGTTGTTGGTAAGGATGTTGAGAGAAATGTGTTGTTTGTGCAAAAAGGTACTGCTGCTCGTGTGAGTGGCTCTTGTCAGTTTGCTCTCGGAGATGTTGTGTTTCGGCGATTGCCATTGGATGGTGAGGATTTTGTTGCACGGTATCGGCATCGGGGGAATTTGTATCCGGCATCGCTTGAGGTGTGTGGTGATTCTGCTGTGGTTACCTTTGCGGAGAAACATGTGGTCGCGAAAGGACAGTCGGTGGTAGTGTATGGGAGTGATGAGGAGTGTCTCGGAGGAGGGGTGGTGCTCGGGTAGTCGCCGAACATGTTTTGCTTTCCTTTGGGTGCTGAGGTGGTGAGCGGAGTTAATCCCTCTTCGTTATGAGTGTGGTTTTTAGGTGAAGGCGATTTATTTGCTATGTAACCCTTGTCGGTGATATTATGTGTGTAGAGCGTAAGTGCAATTCCTTATTTTTTGGAGGTGAGAGCGTTGAGAATATCACGATTTCGTTCTCGGATTTTTTCAAAGAAGATTTTTTCTTGTCGGAAGAGAGACCGTTCTGTGACCACTGTTTTGAATAAATGTGTTTCTGTTGAGGGTGCTTTTTTTGAGGTATCAGGTCTTTGTTATTTTCAAGATAGACAGACTGCACGTTGTTTTTATAGCAATTTGCAGGATTTGATACGGGCATTTAAGGGTAGAGATGGTAATTACTTTGAAAGTTCGCTTAGAAAGATATGATTTTTGCCCGACAGGAGGAGTGTGCCTCCTGTCGGGCATTTTACTTGTGATAGCAAGAGTTTTTTGTTAATTCACAACTTATACACAATGTGGTATTGCGTTATTTTGGTGGGTTGGGTATACTGAATTTGTGTTTAAGAAAAGCGATAAATTATAGGAACCTACAAGGGGCTTGATTTTTGTGTATAACGAGAAAAAAAGAACATTGCCCTTCAAAGGGCAATTTTCTTTGCACTGATCTTTTAACAATTAGCATTGCAAATAGCATGAGCAATTCGTTCATCAAATATTGATGAATAATTGGAACACAAAAATAAAAAAAATAATAAAAATAAAGAACGTAAGCGGTTTTTGATTTCCTGTGAAGGGAAATTAAGGGCGTTTGGAGGATGCCTTGGATGTAAATGGCGATGAAGGACGTGGCAAATCTGCGATAAGCTTCGGCGAGGCGATATGCAGCCGATGAGCCGAAGGTTTCCGAATGGGGAAACCCACTCTAATGAGGAGTACCATACTGCTGTGAAGGCGGTGTGGAGTAAACTTGGGGAAGTGAAACATCTCAGTACCCAAAGGAAAGGAAAACAAGTTGCTTTTAGCAACGATATTCTCTGAGTAGCGGCGAGCGAAAAGGGAGTAGCCCAAACTGCATCTACCTTTTGGTAGGTGTGGGGTAGTAGGACAATGGAGTTTTGTCGACAACGACAAGAGAGAGTTATAAAGTATTATTGTTAGTGGAATGTGCTGGAAAGCACAACCGTAGAGGGTGAAGGTCCCGTACACGAAAACGATAAACCTTTCTTCTATTGTTCCTGAGTAACCCGGGACATGACTAGCTTGGGTGAATCTTCCGGAACTAACCGGAAAGGCTAAATACATTTACATACCGATAGTGAACAAGTACCGTGAGGGAAAGGTGAAAAGAACCCCGGTGAGGGGAGTGAAATAGAACTGAAACCAAACGCTTACAAGGAGTCGGAGCGGTGACAGTATAGCGCGTTATATGCGTAGCGCACTATACTGTCACCGTCACGGCGTGCCTATTGAAGAATGAGCCAGTGACTTTATGTGTATTGCACTATGGTTAAGCCGTCCGCGGTGGAGCCGCAGCGAAAGCGAGTGTGAATAGCGCGCTAGTAGTACGCATAAGACCCGAAGCCAGGTGAGCTTACCTTGAGCAGGGTGAATGACGTCGAAAGATGTCAGGAGGCCCGAACCGGTAGATTGTGCAACTTCTTCGGATGACTTGAGGTAAGGAGTGAAAAGCTAATCGAACCTGGGAATAGCTGGTTCTCTCCGAAAGAGTTTTAGGACTCGCGTCATATGTTCCTTTTGGGGGTAGAGCACTGGAAGGTGTGAATAGGGGGAAACCTCGTCACTTCTATCAAACTCCGAATACCAAAAGTAAAAATATGGCAGTTAGACCATGGGGGCTAAGCTCCATCGGTCAAAAGGGAAACAGCCCAGATCCCAAGTTAAGGTCCCTAAGTGTGTGTTAAGTACAGCGAAGGAGGTGCGATTTTTTAGACAGCGAGGAGGTTGGCTTAGAAGCAGCCATCCTTTAAAGAAAGCGTAATAGCTCACTCGTCAAAAGATCGTGCGCCGAAAATGATCGGGGTTCAAACACATCACCGAAACTGGGGGATCATCGTATTTTAATACGGTGATCGGTAGGAGAGCGTTCCTTGTGCACTGAAGCTAAAGGGGTGACCCATAGTGGAGCGCAAGGAAGTGAGAATGCTGGCACGAGTAGCCGCAATGCGGGCGAGAATCCCGCACACCGAAAGACTAAGGGTTCCGCGGCCATGAAAATCATCCGCGGGTTAGTCGGGCCTAAGAGGATAGCGAAAGCTGGACTCGATGGACATATGGTTAATATTCCATGACTCCGCACGTATATGACGGAGAGACGGAGTGTTGTACTCTTTGAGCGTTATTGGATTCGCTTTGTTGCTGTGAGGGGGATACTTTAGGAAAATCCGGGTATCACTATTCCCAAGCAGAGACAGAACATATCGTTTCGACGATGTGAACAAAGAGGAGCACACTTCCAAGAAAATCTTCTAAGTATTACATACGCGTGGAACCGTACCCCAAAACCAACACAGGTAGTCAGGTCGAGAAGACCAAGGTGAACGAGTGATTGCTCCCCAAGGAACTCGGCAAAGAAGCGGGCGTACCTTCGGAATAAGCCCTGCCGTCTCAGGTTCGCCTGAGCGGTCGCAGCGAATGTTTCTTCACCGACTGTTTATCAAAAACACAGCTCCCTGCGAACTCGCAAGAGGATGTATAGGGGGTGACGCCTGACCAATGCCGGAAGGTTAAATATGGAAGGTATTGCACTTTTGTGTAATGCTGGACTGTATAAGCCCCGGTGAATGTCGGCCGTAACTATAACGGTCCTAAGGTAGCGAAATACCTTGTCCAGTAATTTTGGACGCGCACGAATGGCGTAACGAGTGAAGTACTGTCTCGGGGAGGAGCTCGGCGAAAATGCAATACCGGTAAAGATGCCGGTTAATCATAGAAAGACAGAAAGACCCCGTGAAGCTTTACTACAGTTTCGTATTGGGGTTATGAATATACTGCGTAGCATAGGAGGGAGACATTGAAGCTATCCTTTCGGGGGTAGTGGAGTCGCCAGTGAAATACCTCTCTGTATGTTTGTAATCTCTAACCCGTGCGGCAAAACCGCATAGAGACAGTGCGTGGCAGGTAGTTTTTGTGGGGCGCTATCCTCCTAAAAGGTAACGGAGGAGTTCAAAGGTTCTCTAGGCGCGAATGGAAACCGTGCCGATAGTGTAAAGGCATAAGAGAGCTTGACTGCAAGGGGGACATCCCGAGCAGATGCGAAAGCAGGACTTAGTGAACCTCTAGTACGCTTTAGATGCGGCTAGAGATCAACGGATAAAAGTTACTCCGGGGATAACAGGCTAGTTCCGCCTAAGAGTTCATATCGTCGGCGGAGTTCGGCACCTCGATGTCGGCTCATCACATCCTGGGGGCGGAGAAGTTCCCAAGGGTTTGGCTGTTCGCCAATTAAAGTGGTACGCGAGCTGGGTTCAGACCGTCGTGAGACAGGTTGGTTCTCTATCTTCTATGATCGTTGATACTTGAAAGGATCTGCCCCTAGTACGAGAGGACCGGGGTGGACTGACCTCTGGTGTACCAGTTGTCGCGCCAGCGGCACGGCTGGGTAGCTATGTCGGGAAGGGATAACCACTGAAAGCATCTAAGTGGGAAGCCCACCTTAAGATGAGGTATCGTTTGAGACCCCTGAGAGATGATCAGGTTGATAGGCTCTATGTGTACGCACAGAGATGTGTTTAGCAGAGGAGTACTAATTAGTCGATTCCTTTACAGGAAATCAAAAACCGTTTTTTATTGAGTATTTTTATTGAGTACACTGATGAGTTGCTCATGCTATTTGCAATGCACACGATCGGACATAGTCCGAATTTTATAGACACAATACATTGTTTTGTTCTGGTGATGAAACCGGAGGGGAAACACCTGTTCTCATTCCGAATACAGCCGTTAAGGCCTCCAGGGGCGATGGTACTGCTTTATAGCGGGAGAGTAGCTCGTCGCCAGTACAAAGTAGTGTATGTATTCGGGTATCCGTTGTACACTCTTTTTACTGTATCTTTGTTGATTGTCCAACGCGTACTTCTCGTGTGTGAATGAGGCGATATTTATTTTTTGTTTGATTAAAGAAAGTGATCTTCGCAGGCACTGCACTGGCTTAGAGTATTGCTATATCATGCAATCCTTTCGTTTGTACCTGTGCAATGTGTGTCCTTCATGTGTTGGTGGGTTTTGTGTGTATTGATACTAAAAATACCTTGTAAAATAAGGTTTTTCTTGGGAGGAAGGTGTCGTTCTTGTGGATGTATGCTACAATTATATTTACTTATAGCACATATATAAGAGGGAGAGAGTGCTTTGTACATTTTTACTAATTTTGGCAGCACTATCGTGCTGTATTTTTTTTGGAGATGGAATGAAAAATTTATCTGCTTTTGAAGCTTTTGCTGAAATTGTTGCCATTGCGTTAGGGATTATATTTTTTGTGATGATGTTTGCTGCTGTTGGGTGTGATAGAGTTTCCAGTATGGTTCAAATAATATCTGAGGCATCTGAAGCAGAAGAGATTAGAGAGAATGTGGTATCGGTGAGCAAGTCGTACAAGATTGTCGTTGATAGTGGTGCATCGTATGTTTACAGAACGGACCTTGATGGATACCCAAGGATGGTGATAATTGAGCGGGTTGGTGTATTTTCTGTTGAGTCCGTTGATGGAGAGCCCTTCAGTGCTCCGATTGGTCGATGGTTTTGACTTGCCAGTAGAATGTTTGGTTTTTTATATGAGCCGAGTGCTAAAAGCACTTGGCTCGTTTTTATATACAGAAAAATGGATTTTTTGGAGGGTGTGCAAAGAGGGCATGGTTGGTGGTTGGGTGTGGTAGCATACAAAGTATCATGAGTATTGTATCTTTTGATGGGGCAACCAAGTATTATGGTGATACAGTCGCAGCGCAGGATGTATCATTTGAGATTGATGGTGGTGAGCTTGTTACCTTGGTTGGGCATTCTGGCTCTGGGAAGAGTACCTTGTTTAAGTTGATTTTAGGTGAGGAAGGTGTGTATTCTGGTGTGGTGTGTCGAGGTGGTGTTGATATCGCCGGTATGTCAAAGCGGGAACTGATTGAGCATCGGCGGAAGACAGGTGTGATTTTTCAGGATTTTCGTCTATTGCCTCGGAAAACAGTTTATGAAAACATCTCGTTTGCAATGGAAGCGCTTGGTTATGATGAAAAGCAAATAGAAAATGATGTGCCATATGTACTTGACTTAGTTGATTTGCGGCATAAGGTGTGGGCGTTTTCGCAAGAGCTTTCGGGTGGCGAACAGCAACGAGTGGCAATTGCGCGAGCAATTGTGAATCAGCCCGAGCTGTTGCTTGCGGATGAGCCGACTGGTAATCTTGATCCTGTCAATGCGCATGAGGTGATTAACATCTTAAAGCAGATTAACAAGCTCGGTACTACTGTGATACTCGCCACGCACGATCAGTCAGTAGTGAAAAAAATAAAAAAACGAGTTATTACTCTGGTGAATGGCGAGGTTGCACTTGACGATTCGAAAGGTAAGTATATTTTATAAGTATGGGAGGTACACAGATAAAAAGGACTTTTTACTTAGGATTAGTTAATGTTGTGCGGAATTCGTTTGTTTCGTTTTCGGTGATATTTGTTATGACCGTTTCATTGTTTATTGTTGGGTTTTCACTTTTGTTTGGGCAGGTGATGAATGATGTGACTGAGGAGTTGCGGGATAAGGTTGATGTCACGGCGTACTTCGTGACAGATACACCCGAAGGGCAAATCTTTGCTTTTCGTGATCGTCTTGAGGAATTGTCGCAAGTGCAGGAAGTGCTCTATGTCTCACAGGAGATAGCGTTGGAGGAGTATCGCAAGAGACATGAGAATGATCCAGATATCTTACACGGGTTAGATATTCTTGAGGATAATCCATTTCGTGCACGGCTCTCTATTCGTGCACAACAATCAGGTGATTTTGAATCCATTGTCCGTTTTTTGCAGAATGAGGATATTCTTTCCGACAATCCGACAACGGTGATTGATAAGATTGATTTCTATCAAAACCGCCAAGTTATTATGCGCCTGGCATCTGTTGTTGGTACTGCATCTTTGCTGACGCGAGTAATTATTGCTCTGCTGATATTTATTTCATGCATTATCGTCTTTAATATTATTCGCCTCATTATTTATCTTAGTCGTGAAGAAATTAAGGTGATGCGTCTTATCGGTGCGGAGGATTGGTATATTCGCGTGCCGTTTTTGGTTTCAGGAGGTATCTATGGGTTTGTTGGTTCAATCTTGGCAACGGTGTTTTTGTATCCAATCTCGTACTGGCTTTCTCCGGCAGTTGAGCGGTTTTTTGAGGGGCAAGGGTTGTTTTCTTATTATGTTTCAGAATTCTTTATGTTAGTACTTATTTTGACTGTTCTTGGTGTTTTTGTCGGAATATTTTCAAGTTACCTTTCTACTCAACGTTATTTGGATGACTAATCTGCAGAAATAGTAAAATTGTATTATTATACATACATACTATTGATTGTGTATTTGTGTGCCGGATCGTCTAATTGGTAGGACGACGGGTTTTGATCCCGTTAATCTAGGTTCGAGTCCTAGTCCGGCAGCTAACTAGTAAAGAGGGGGTGTTTAGTGAATGGAGCAAAGGCATGTAATGAGTTCACGTGCTAATTCAAATAGACAGATTATTAAGAGAGGTTATGAAGAAGGCGTACTTTACCTTGTTCATGGTGATGAAATTGGGTTTGTTGATGAAGAGGATGGGGATGTCAGTGAGATTTCTGGGTTTATTGGAATGCTTGAGCCGGGGACAACGTATATTCTTGCCACACGGTACGATGAAAAAAATGGCTGGCATACACTTATAACTCATCCGAATGGAATAACACCCCTGAGTCAAAATACTGGGTTAGGTGGTGATTCGAATGTTTTTATAGAGGATGATAATGATAGAATTGTAGCACTTAGAGAAGCATACAAAGATGAGATCTTGCTTGATGTGGATGTGGCAAATGATAATGCAAGGAATAGCTATGCATCTTTGCGGAAATCAACGGAAAGGGATTTGGGGGAGGTTTCGGAAGAAGAAGTTAAAGAAGAGGTTCGAAAAAATGACTTTGAAGGTGATTTTCCTAGATGATTTTTTTGTGATTATGAAAAGATTATGAAAAACACGGCACCAAGTGGTGCCGTGCTGGTTATTGTCCCCTCATCTTTCATTCATAGTGAGGGATAATGAAGGCGAATCTGCCGCAATAGTCCTCAGGGTTAAGGGAATTGAATAATCTGTCTTGGTCTGTGTTGTTTGTAGTATTTTCTATCAGAGCGTTTGAGTTGAGCCAGAGTCCAATGTTGGTTTCTGGGTGTGGGGATGTGTCATCCCGCACTATACTGAATATCTGTGGTATGCCGTCGGCATACCAATTATTTTCTTCAGTTGCTATAAAGAATCCATGATACACTCCGTAGTTAGGTTGATCAGTAAACTGTAGGCGTAACTGTACAGCAACTTCAGGTGGACATGGTGCATAACCAAACTCTTTCCCTTTTTCAAGGATATCTTTGAAGGATACTAATGCATCTTCTTCAAACCCTAAATCAAAGAGGGAGAGGATTATTACCGCTACCTCACTCTCTTCCTTTGCGATTGGGAAGTTTGGGTGAGAGAGTGATTGCACTGACTGCTGGTCTACTAGAAATTTTTCTTCTCTAATCTTTCTTAAAAGATCAATGCCGGTTTTCTGCGTTCCAATAGTTAGCGTGGGAAATGGAACGTTTAAATCCCGATCCCCCTTTTCCATCTCAGGGCATGTGCCTGTATCTATGTTTTCTGAGCAAGAGGTAGTGAAGAGTAGTCCTGAAAAAACTAAGAAAATCAGGTTTGTTTTTATAAGGAATGCAAGATTTTTCATGTCGCCCCCTTCATTCATTTTTTTATTCTGCTGTTAGTTTACCATATTCTTATGGGTGAGCACAGGAGCAGGTTTTTATCATGCGTTCACACTATGAAAGTTGAACGATTTCATGTGGTTAGCATGTTCAGATATCCGATTAGTAAGATAGTGGAATTTTTGTTTGGTATGGCAAGCAGTTGTTTCAGATGCTACTCTTTGCTATCTGGTATTGCTATTGTGCCAGGGTAGTGAAAGGTACTGGTATGCTTTTTTGCTCTTGTTGCCAAACATTGTCCACCCTAGGTATTACTTCTACAGCATATGCTGTATTTGATCGGAGTCCGTCTATTTTCTTATAGTTGGTAGATACAAACTGATACTGTGATGTATTGCTTTGGGCGCCTGTTTTCCACCACCTGACTGTGTACTGATCTGCCTTAGGTAGTGTTGGCCAGGTAGCCGTGGCGCTATCAGATGTGATAGATATTACAGAGAGGGAAATCTTCTCCTTCGCTATTGTATCATCATCATCTGCTATTGTTGTCGTTGCTGTGCCTTGGGTACTGGAGATTGTGTAGCCACTGCCAGCAGTTACGGTTACCGTTACCGAGCCGTCTGGTTCATCTACTTGGTCTCCATTCGCTGGGATGGTCAGTGTCGCTGTTCCACTTGTGGGGATAGTTACCGTCTGACTTCCAGCTGTTATACCATAGTTGCCACTTGCCGTAATTGATACCGTTACTGGCAGATCTGCTGTCGGTACTGGGCTCGCTGAGAGGGTGAATGTTGCACTGCTCCCCTCTGTTATACCGCCGTCAGTCCTGATACGTATCTCTGGGATGGAAGGCGTTACCCCATCATCATCTGCTATTGTTGTTGTTGCTGTGCCTTGGGTACTGGAGATTGTGTAGCCACTGCCAGCAGTTACGGTTACCGTTACCGAGCCGTCTGGTTCATCTACTTGGTCTCCATTCGCTGGGATGGTCAGTGTCGCTGTTCCACTTGTGGGGATAGTTACCGTCTGACTTCCAGCTGTTATACCATAGTTGCCACTTGCCGTAATTGATACCGTTACTGGCAGATCTGCTGTCGGTACTGGGCTCGCTGAGAGGGTGAATGTTGCACTGCTCCCCTCTGTTATACCGCCGTCAGTCCTGATACGTATCTCTGGGATGGAAGGCGTTACCCCATCATCATCTGCTATTGTTGTTGTTGCTGTGCCTTGGGTACTGGAGATTGTGTAGCCACTGCCAGCAGTTACGGTTACCGTTACCGAGCCGTCTGGTTCATCTACTTGGTCTCCATTCGCTGGGATGGTCAGTGTCGCTGTTCCACTTGTGGGGATAGTTACCGTCTGACTTCCAGCTGTTATACCATAGTTGCCACTTGCCGTAATTGATACCGTTACTGGCAGATCTGCTGTCGGTACTGGGCTCGCTGAGAGGGTGAATGTTGCACTGCTCCCCTCTGTTATACCGCCGTCAGTCCTGATACGTATCTCTGGGATGGAAGGCGTTACCCCATCATCATCTGCTATTGTTGTTGTTGCTGTGCCTTGGGTACTGGAGATTGTGTAGCCACTGCCAGCAGTTACGGTTACCGTTACCGAGCCGTCTGGTTCATCTACTTGGTCTCCATTCGCTGGGATGGTCAGTGTCGCTGTTCCACTTGTGGGGATAGTTACCGTCTGACTTCCAGCTGTTATACCATAGTTGCCACTTGCCGTAATTGATACCGTTACTGGCAGATCTGCTGTCGGTACTGGGCTCGCTGAGAGGGTGAATGTTGCACTGCTCCCCTCTGTTATACCGCCGTCAGTCCTGATACGTATCTCTGGGATGGAAGGCGTTACCCCATCATCATCTGCTATTGTTGTTGTTGCTGTGCCTTGGGTACTGGAGATTGTGTAGCCACTGCCAGCAGTTACGGTTACCGTTACCGAGCCGTCTGGTTCATCTACTTGGTCTCCATTCGCTGGGATGGTCAGTGTCGCTGTTCCACTTGTGGGGATAGTTACCGTCTGACTTCCAGCTGTTATACCATAGTTGCCACTTGCCGTAATTGATACCGTTACTGGCAGATCTGCTGTCGGTACTGGGCTCGCTGAGAGGGTGAATGTTGCACTGCTCCCCTCTGTTATACCGCCGTCAGTCCTGATACGTATCTCTGGGATGGAAGGCGTTACCCCATCATCATCTGCTATTGTTGTTGTTGCTGTGCCTTGGGTACTGGAGATTGTGTAGCCACTGCCAGCAGTTACGGTTACCGTTACCGAGCCGTCTGGTTCATCTACTTGGTCTCCATTCGCTGGGATGGTCAGTGTCGCTGTTCCACTTGTGGGGATAGTTACCGTCTGACTTCCAGCTGTTATACCATAGTTGCCACTTGCCGTAATTGATACCGTTACTGGCAGATCTGCTGTCGGTACTGGGCTCGCTGAGAGGGTGAATGTTGCACTGCTCCCCTCTGTTATACCGCCGTCAGTCCTGATACGTATCTCTGGGATGGAAGGCACTGGATCATTGTGAGAGAGTAGTATGATACGTGGTATTGTTGGTTCTACTTGGTATAAGTCAGGACGAGTCGTAGCAAACCCGTTAGGTGTTCGTACCACAATATACTGTAAGGCGTCAAGATCGGGAAAGGTGATTTTTTGAGCATCGGCTTCCATTGTGAGTACCTCTGAGTCAGACCCAGATTTAGTTTTTGGCTCTATGGTCAGAGGGAAATCCCGTTTCCGACTGATAAACAGGTATTGCTTTTGTTTGTTAATTGTTATATGCAATGAGTCATCATCTATATGTTTGATGGCTAAGATATTATGGGCGGGGTCTATCGTTATTCCGGGCAGGTTGCCGATCAAGGATAGGGTGGCTGTTGCTGCGGCGTCCTGCTCTACCTTATTGTCGTCTTTGGTTTCTATCTCGATGTAACCGCGATTTTCTCCTATCTGCATTTGTTCCACTTTCCATTCGATGTCATGATCGGCAGGTTCAGGATCGGAGTTTTGAGGGATGATAATGAAATTTCCTGCCGTGATGGTAAAGCCCAGCGATAATGTCTGTGTTGGAATTCTGAATGGAATTCGCCGGCTGGAAGTGAAATATATTCGATATATCTGATTTCCTTCCGTAATGTTGACGGAAGGAGGTCCGGTAAGACGGATGGTGATGGGCGTGTCATTGTCTACTATCTGCACGGTTTTGTCATAGGTCTTGCCGTTATACCGTTCGTCAGTAGAACTCAGTGTAAATCTGATAATCACGGTATCCAGCTCGTTGGTGTCACTGTCTGGTGTCCCGAGAATGGAAATTGCTTCATCTGTATAGTCGGTTGGACTGAAAGTCAGCGGGCCTCCACTTATGGTGGCATGACTGCTGCCTGTGCTGATTGTTACCTGTGCTGTTACCTGTGCCGTTGGGGCTGAGTCCAAAGATACCTGCAATGTACCGGCGTTTTCCTCACCAATGTAAAAATCCTGATGCTCGTCTATTCCCTGAGGTGTTAGCGTTATCCACTGTACATGGTTGGAGGGATCAAAGAGGTACAAGTTGACAGGAGAACCTTGGGTCACTGGATCTGGGTTTCTCGTGTCTGTCTTAGTGAAGGACAGATCGCCAATAGTTACTGTTACTGCTTCAATGTCGGCCTCTATCGTACTGTCATCAGGAGCGTTTAATGTGAGCGTTGCAGTGGTTGCTGTGCTTGGGGCAAAAGACACAGTAGCATTGGCGGTGCCAACTCCTGTGTAGGTAACCCCTGCTGCTGCTGTCTCGGTTAGCGTGTAGTCAGTGCCTTGGTCAGCGTCGCCGGTAACAGTTACTGGCACAGTCAGTGCTTCTCCGGTTTGCAGTGGTCTGTTGAGGGTTAGGGTAATGATGGAATCCTCACCACCTTCAAGTATGATTTTCCGCGAGGCATCCAATGTCACCTGTATTGGCTCGTCGTCAATGATGAGTACCGTTGCCGCTGCATTGCTACCGGTGGTAATGGCGGTTGGGCTGTTTGGTAGTTGATTGGCGTTGATAGTGATGGTGAACTGCTCGTTACCTTCGGCTAGATCATCATTAGGTATATTTGCAGAAAATGTGGCAGTGGACTCACCTGCTTTGATAACGATTCCATTGTCGGCGAGGAGGAAGTCCGTTCCTCGGGTTGCGCCCTGTTCTGTGATAGTGATGGGTAGGGTGAGATCACTTCCCAATGGTGCACTTAATGTAACCGTTGCTTCAAGCAGTCCAGATGCCTCGTTGACGACAAACATGTTTTTGGAGAATTGGACAGTTGATGTTGCTGGTGGGTCCTGAATGGTGCTGCTGTATATTGTGCCTTGAGCACCTCCGTGCAGGTTAACGCCGGAGGTTGTGTCTACATCAAGGGTGATGGTGATGGTTTCTGGCGCTGTCTCGGCGGTTGAGTCCGTCAATACTTGTAGGAATTCGTACATCTGTATATCGGCAATGCTATCTGTATTTTCCGTTGGATCACCTCCGGTAAAGGTGATACTTGGACTGTTTCCATTAAAGTTGTTACATACCGCCTTCATATTTTTCAAATTATCAAATCGAGGACAGAGCAGTTTATAGTCCGTGCCGTAGGTTGCTGTCCCCCCGAAGGTGAATGGTATTGTTATCTCTTCAGGTGCGATTAACTCTCGACTGAGTGTAGTGTTGAACTGATAGATTCCTCCTTCTACTAGGTGCTCTGGGTTTCCACCAATTACAGGAGTTGCGGATATTAAGGTTGCCTGGCTGTCGTAAATTGGCAGATTGACGGAGTTGGCAGATCCTAAGGTGTAGACGCCATTGTAATGAGGATCAATGGTTACGGTAATCTGTCCGTTACCAGTGGCCGCTGGTTGGTCAATGCCGTCATTTCGTGTTTCTACCTTGATAGTGGCGGTGGTTGCTTCTGCAGGTATGGTGGCAGTGAAGAGTCCTGTTTTATCGTCGTCAATGTAGTCATGACCCGGTCCGTCAGTAACGCGATACTTTACTTCTAGGTCAATATCTGATGATTGGTTGGCGGTGATTGTGAATCTTGCTTCACCTCCTTCTACTACCTCAGTAGCACTATTCATAGGTGCGATGGTAAGCTCCACCTTTTCCCAAATAGACACACTTGACCCTTCGGTGCTTAAAAGATTCAGCCAACCGGGAAGATTGTTTGTTTGTATGGAGATCTCAAACATTTCAACATTCTCGTCAATGCTGTCTTTTGCAGTGGGTATTGTGAAGGTTTTTGATTGCTCTCCTTTGGTAAATTTGACTTGGTAAGGTCCTGCTGTATAGTCAGCTGGTGCAGTTGCGGTTTTGTCTTTGGTATTGACGGTGATGGTTACGTCTTCTTGAGCCGGTGCTGTGAGATGTAGGGTAACTTTTGCACCATCACCTTCACCAACTTCAAGATTTTTTCTACTGTCATCAAATAGTATTCCAGTTTTCTCTACCTGAAATACTGGAGTGATGCCGTAGAGGCGGTGCTTTGTCGTGTTAGAGGCAGTGTTGGAAGTGTTGGTATTGCCGATAGGATTGATGCCTGTGCCTGTTACTAACCCTACGGCTCCCCACAAGACCTGACTGGCTCCTAGTGGATTTGTGTTGTGTTTGGTGCCGTCGTCGTTGGAACCAGTCCACACGGTTATATGGTCTGGGGTTATGCGGTTGCCGGACTCGTCTCTTGGTAGGTTTTGCCGTAAGGGTTTCCAAGAGCCGTCGTAGAAGTCGGCGTAAGAGTCGGCGACTTTGTCGCCACTTACCCAGTAAATGGGGACATTGTCGTTGGTATCCTGCCATGTTGAGGTGTTGTTGTTCCACATAGCAGTGTTGTCACGAGCATCAATGGTGCTGGTGGATCCGACTATTTTTATGTTTGCTATTGTGTTGCTGTCTACCTCATCGTTTGTGAAGGCGTTGTTATTACCAGCGGCGGTCTGTACAAGCGTGTTATAGGTGTTACTATCTGTTGAGTCAGCAGTGTGCTGAGTGGAGGTGATGAATATGAGGCGGAACTTGTCGTCAGTGCCAATTCCATCGGGGATCAGGGATGAGCTTGGCTGAATCATAAATGGATTGCTCACACTCTGCGCTTCTGCTGGGGCTTGTGGTCCGAACAAAGATGCTAGTCCAATTGCCACAAGTAAGGCGAGTACGATTGCATAGTGAAATACGTTTTTACTTTGATTGAATACATGTTGATGTCTTGGTGTATGCATGATTCTATCTTTTATTATCACACGTTCGGCTTGTTGAATCAAGGTATTTGCTATATTTGCCATCACCTTTTCTTGTTGCCATGCTCAATTGCATGTTTTGCATCTGTGCATGGGGTGCTGTTTGTGTGGTTTTGCTGTCGCTGGTGTCACGTTTTCTTTTTTGCAGAGGGGACCTTATTTGCTTTCTCGGAGGGTTTTTTCCACGAGGTCCCAGAAGCGTTTTGAGTGGTTCATTTCTTTGAGGTGGCAGAGTTCGTGGACGATGAGCTTGTCTGCCTCTTTTTTTGGGAGAAAGATTATTTTGTAGTTAAACGTGAGATTTCTACTTGATGAACAAATACCCCAACTTGCTTTGAGCTGCTTTGCCCATATGTTGTTAAAGGTGAATTTGTTTTTTCTATTCCAGTATGTTACTTTTTCTTCACAAAATCGTAAAGCCCTTTCTTTGTGTTTGAGAAAATGTTCACGATCGTCTATTGCAAGGTTTTCGTTCATTCCGTATCTTTTTGTGAAGGACTCAACACGTTCCGCTATCCATGGATGCTTTTCTCGGACAAATGTTTCAACTGTTGTTTTTTTGACCCACTTTGGTTTTGTGACTGTTATTTTTCCGCCGATGCCGATTGCTAGTTTGAGATGTTGTGCCTTTGGATGGTTAACCAGTTCATACTCTAGATATCGGTTTTTATATCTCATTTTTTGTCGTGAGCGAGTAGCCATATACCTCTCAGTATAGCCATCTACTTCTTAAAAAGCAATCTCCTGATACCGTATCTTGGCACTGCGATATGTCGTTTGTATGGAATGAAAAGCCCTATAAAATAAGGATATTTTTGTTATTTTAGGGTGACAATGGGGTAATGGGTTGATAAGGGTGGAAAATTGACAATACGTCAATATTGCTATATAATATCTGTATGTTCTATTTTATGGAACAGTCGTATTTTTGTATTTTTTTTACTTAAAAATTTTGAATTGGAGGGAAAAATGAGAATATTTTTCTGTTTTGCGTTGGCTGTTTGTGTCGGGACCTTTTTGGGGCTTTTTTCCTCTGAGGAGTATGCTTCAAGCAGTGAGGCCGCCGTTGAGACGGTGGCCACGAAGAAGGTTTCTTCTATCAGATTCCCCAAACGGGGCGAGGTCTTGAAGGCGGCCAATAAGTTGGCGCCTCATACTAGAGTGCCGGTAAGTATCTTGCTCGCGATTTGTGAGCAGGAAACCAACCTAGGCGCCAACCAGGGAGAGGTTTCTCGCGCTCTGCGTCGTGCCAGGAGTATCAAGGAACAGATTATCCTTGATGTTCTGGCGAAGAAGCAGGGCATGAGTGACCCTGACCTGCTCAAGGTTTCGCCTAATGCAGCCTTTGGCTTGGTCCAGGCCCGGCCGAGTTATTATCTCCATCATACTGGCATGGAGATTGACTTCGGCAGTACGCCGACAGTGCTCTTACACGGGACAGATCAGTATCGGAATATGTCCCGTGGTGAAAGGGCGGCAGGGATCAAGGCGATTCAGCACAAGCTCGGCTTGCGTGGGGATGACCTTGATGGTGTTGTAGGGGGGAAGACCCTTGACGCCATAAGGCGTGCCGCTGGTACTCGGTCGTTTGACCGGCTTGCTAAGTACCGGCTGGTAAAAAAATTCTTTGCCGATCAGGTAAAGGTGAAGACCGCCAAAAGCAAAGACAAAGTGTGGCGGCGGATTTGCCTTGCTGAGGGCAAGGATCCTCGTAAGGCAAAGTACTTCATGCCGGACCTCTGGGATCCGCTTCACGCCTTTGCCTATGCAAGCGTCCACATTGAGGACGACCTGCGTTTGGCAGGTGGGAAGTTGGACATTGCCATTGCCGCGTACTATACCGGCATTGGCAGCGCAAAGCAAGGTTGCAGGGATGGGGTTTGGTATAGAAGGCAAGTGAAAGCAAAGGCAAAGAAGTATGCTTCTGCCTCACTTGCTAAGTCAAATGTCTCCTGATCTTTATATGGGGCGAACGTTTTACGTTCGCCCCTATTTTTATACTTGCAGATTACTATTGTTTTGCTATTTTTGCACTATATACTGTTTATATACTATACGTTGTATGAGTGATGTACATGTTGACAAGTTGAATAATTCGCAGTTGATATTGTTGGTGCTATTGATCTCGTTGGTGGTTAGTGCGGCGACGGCAGTGGCGACTTTGTCGGTGGTGTATGAGCGTTTGGCATTGGCTACGGAAGAGGATGTGGAAGCACGGCCGACCATTATTCGTCAGACCATTAATCGAATTATTGAGCGGGAGCCGGCGTTGCTGTCATCTGAGGTTGCTACAGGTATGCAACAGGTGTCGAGTGCGGGTATGGCACTTACGCTGGAGGCCATTGAGCAATCTTTAGTGCGAATTTACTTTGGCTCACAGCCATCTGCTCATGGTGTGTATGTCTCGCTGGACGGACACATTCTTACCTCGGAGGTGCTGGATGGACAACGGCGGTACAGTGTGCTTGATAGGGCGGGGCACCCCACTTTCTTTTCACTTTTGTATAGTGGTGAGGAGTACTCGTTGCTCTCTCCGGTAGATGTTGGTGTGCATACCGTGCAGCACTATGTGCCACTTGAGCATATCACTGATGTATCACTCGGGCAGGCAGTGGTTGTCTTTAGTGGGTCAGGACAGAATGCACAGTTGCACACTGGCATTGTTTCGCAAAAGAAGGTGATGGCCAATGCAGTTGAATCGGTGCGGATTTCTGTTGCTATGTCAGATGTTGTTAGCACTTCTGTAGTGTTTATTGAAAATTTGTTTGCTGGGTTTACACGGTCGTACTCCGACTGGGTTCCATTACTTGACAGTGCTTTTGTTGCTGGTGCGGCGCAGGCGATTCAGGCGCAGGCAGCGGCAAGAGATACTGAATCAGCAGATGTAGGATCATCATAATAATGGAGGGGTGTAAAGTGGTTGAAACGGCAGATTGGGTGTGTTACTATGTGTACTGTATGTCGTCGTTTCAGCAATTTACCGCAAAAGCAAAAGAGGCCTTTCGGATGGCGCAAGAACTTGCCGTTGACAATGGACATCAGAATATTAGTCCAGTGCATTTATTCACTGCGCTTGTTGGGCAGGAGGATGGGATTGTACAGCCGGTGCTTCAGAAATTAAATATTGATCCTTATGCGCTATACAATCAGGCGGTTGGGTTGTTGGAGTCCCGTGCTTCATCGTTTGATATAGAAGGGTCGCCGATTGTGCAGCTGTATCCGACGCCGGAGCTGGCTATTGTGCTTGAGCATTCGGGTAAGATTGCAAATGCGCTTAAGGAAAAGCATATTTCAACTGAGCATTTGTTTTTGGCGGTGCTTGAAAAGCCGGGTATCCTGCGAGGATTGCTAGAGGGATATGGATTATATGCCAAGGAAGTGCATGAGACGATTGTGCAGTTGCGGAAGGAGAACAAGCAGGAAGTGCAAAATACAAAGGCGAAGAGCTTGGAGAAATATGGGCGTAATTTAACGCAACTTGCCCGGGAAAATAAGTTGGATCCGGTTATTGGGCGCGATGAAGAGACCGCGCGAGTTATTCAGATATTGTCCCGCAGAACAAAGAACAACCCGATTCTTATCGGTGAGGCGGGAACTGGTAAGACGGCAATAGGTGAGGGTTTGGCGCAGAGAATTGTATCTGGTGATGTGCCAGAATCTATGCGCTCTAAAGAGTTGTACAGTTTGGATGTGGTTAGTATGTTGGCTGGGACGAAGTTTCGTGGGGAATTTGAGGATCGTCTGAAAAAGGTGATGAAAGAAGTGGAAGACGCAAAGGATGCATATATTTTGTTTGTGGATGAGATACATTCGTTGGTTGGTACTGGGAATGCTGAGGGGACGATGGATGCCGCGAACATTCTGAAACCGGCACTTGCTCGTGGGCAGATGCGGATGATTGGGGCGACTACTTTGAAAGAATATCAGCAGCATATTGAAAAGGATGGTGCACTGACACGACGCTTTCAGCCGGTGTATGTTTCTGAGCCGTCTATTGAAGATGCGATTTCTATTCTGCGTGGGTTGCGAGAGCGGTATGAGGTATACCATGGTGTACGTATTACTGATGCGGCAATTGTTGCGGCGGCACAGCTGAGTAGTCGGTATATCACGGAGCGATTTTTGCCGGATAAGGCGATTGATTTGGTGGATGAGGCGGCTTCGTTGATGCGGGTATCGCTTGAGAATAAACCACCTGAGCTGGATGTGGCGCACCGGAGAATTATGCAGCTTGAAATTGAGATGGAAGCCGTTAAGAAAGATCATGAGGCGACAAAAGATGTCGGTACCAAAGAGCGGATGGAACAGTTGGAAAAGGAAATTGCTGATGTAAAGGAGGAGAGTAGGGA
Source organism: Minisyncoccota bacterium (assembly GCA_963668425.1). GTDB lineage: Bacteria > Patescibacteriota > Minisyncoccia > Phycocordibacterales > JABAAK01 > JAPPJI01. The sequence continues at coordinate 497,514 of OY764332.1, forward strand.
GCTGGAGGTGCGCTGGAAAAATGAGAAAGAAACTATTGAGCAGATCAAGGAGTTGCAGACCAATCTTGAACGGAAACGCTATGAGGGAGAAGAAGCGGAAAGTAAGGCGGATTTTACGCGTGCGGCAGAGATTCGGTATAAGGATATTCCGCTGATTGAGAGTAAGTTTAAAAAGGCGCAGTCACGTTTGAAGCGACTGCAGAAAAATAGGAAGATATTGCGAGAGGAAGTTACTGAAGAGGATATTGCACATGTTATCGCGCGATGGACTGGTGTTCCGGCAACGAGAATGCTTGAGAGTGAGGCGAAGAAGTTGGGCAGAATGGAGACAGAACTCAAGAAGCAAATTATCGGACAGGATGAATCTATACACAAAATTGCCGCGGCGATTAAGCGTTCGCGTGCTGGTATCGCGAATCCGGATCGGCCGGTTGGCTCGTTTTTGTTTCTGGGTCCGACTGGTGTCGGGAAGACCGAACTTGCAAAACAGCTTGCACAGTATATGTTTGATGATGAGAAAGCGTTGGTGCGGTTTGATATGTCTGAGTATATGGAGCGGCACACGGTGTCTAAAATGATTGGTGCGCCTCCTGGGTATGTTGGCTATGAAGAGGCGGGTAAACTGACTGAGGCAGTGCGACACCGACCGTATTCAATTGTGTTGTTTGATGAGATAGAGAAAGCGCATCCAGATGTATTTAATGTGTTATTGCAGGTGCTGGATGACGGGCGGCTTACTGATAGCAAGGGGCGGCTGGTTAATTTTAAAAATGTGGTTGTTATTCTTACTTCTAATGTTGGTTCTGAGAAATTGATCAATATGAATCAAATTGGATTTGAAGAAACGGTGAAGAAATCTGAAGAACGGTCCAGGCAGTATGATGAGGTGCGCAATAGGGTGATGGATACCCTGCAAAAATCGTTTAGGCCAGAGTTTTTGAATCGTCTTGATGAGATTATTGTCTTTAGACCGCTTAGTCAGCCAGATGTTAGGAAGGTGGTAACTTTGCAAGTTAATGAGGCGATACAACGACTTGCTGATCGGGAGATTACTATTACTGTTGATCGTGCGGTTTATGAGAAGATTGGCAAGGAGGGGTATCATGCTGAGTACGGTGCACGGCCGCTTCGTAGGAAGATTCAGACAGACCTGCTCAATCCACTTGCCAATGCCATTATTGAGGGTAATCTCGGCAGAGGTTCAAGTGTTCATGTGCGTGTTGAAAATGGTATGTACAAGTTTGGTGTTACCAAGAAGCATACTCAAAAATCTAAAGCAAAAACCAAAAAACGCGAAGGTGTGTTGGTGTAGGGAAAGATTGGCTTGTGTTCGGTGCTACCTTTGACGGTGCTATAAAACCATCAGAAAACTATCTGCGGGATGCAGTGTATATTTTTCTGATGGTTTTCGGCGTTCTGCTTACGCCACTCGTCAAGCTTTTGCTTTGCAAAAACCTATCGGCTGTCGCCGATGTTCTCGTCGCCCGGTTCACACCATTACTGTTTCATTTTTATTGATAGTTGGTATTACGGTGCGCCGGGCAGGATTTGAACCTGCGAAGCCTTTCGGCGATGGATTTACAGTCCATTGCAATTGACCACTCTGCCACCGACGCGCAATATGCTGAGTATACCACCTTTTTTGAAAAATGATTGGGTGGTATGGTATACTACACCACTATGTCACAAGATAATATCATTAATATGAAGTGCGAAGAAACAGGGGATATTCATTATGTAACTCGCAAGAATAGGAAACAGAATCCTGATCCGCTGGTACTAAAGAAGTATAATCAGAAACTCCGCAAGCACACCACGTACAAGGAATCTAAGTAAACCGCCTTACGTTTTGAAAATGCCTTAAAAATAAGGGATAGTATGGTGTATACTGGCAAGGATATGGTAGGAGTGCTGTATGTGGTTGGGACGCCAATTGGGAATTTGGGGGATATGACAGGTCGGGCGGTGGAGGTATTGCGGGAGGTGGATACTATTTTTTGTGAAGATACACGGGTAACGCGGAATCTGTTGGCGCATTACACAATTGATGTTGCGTGTGTATCGTATCATTCGTTTAGTGGTTTCGGGAAGATTGCGTTGGCAATAGCCCTTATGAGACAAGGGAAAGATATTGCACTTGTCTCTGATGCTGGTACGCCGACTATCTCTGATCCAGGGGTAAAGTTTGTCCGGCATGTTCGTGAGACGTTTGGTGATGCGGCAGATATTCGTGCGGTACCGGGTGCATCTGCGGTTGTTGCCGCACTGTCTATCTCTGGTGCTCCGAGCTCTTCGTTTGTATTTTTAGGATTTCTGCCGCGGAAGAGGGGACGAAGATCTCTTTTTAGGGAGATTGCTGCTGAGAAGCGTACTGTGGTGTGTTATGAGGCACCACATCGATTGCTAAAGACACTTGAATCTCTGCGAGAGCATGTTGATCCGATGCGAGAAGTTATTGTTGCACGGGAAATGACAAAGGTGTATGAGCAAGTTGTTGCTGGAACAGCGGCAGATGTATTGGCATATTATGTGGCACATTCGGATAAAGTGCGAGGTGAGGTGGTTATTATTATTTCCGCTTTGCAGAAGGTCTGAGTGTGTATGCTGTTTTTGTTTTTTTATTGGTGTGAATGATATAGGTGGGATGGTTGCTGTATACTGAACTTGTATGATATATCGCCTTATATTTGTCGCAAGTGTTGTTTTGCTTTCGTTTCCGTTTGTGGGGGTATATTTAAAGTGGAAAGTGTGGGTGGCGTTTGGGCTGGGAGTGTTGTTTTTTGTGTATTCTGTCTACAGTGCGGTTCGGCATGTTGCTGAGAAAGGAGAGAAGGAGTCGGCGGAGGTGGCGAAGCATGTTAAAAAGCAAGAGTAAACTGTATGGTGTACGATCCTGAAAGAATAGTAAGCATTGGGGAGCTAGAAAAACGAGGGAAGACCGTGCGTTTTGGTATTAAGGAAAAGGATAGGTCTCGGCATATTTATGTTATCGGACAGACGGGTACTGGTAAGTCAACATTGTTGGAGATGTTGGCGATGCAGGATATACGAAACGGTACCGGTTTGATTTTTATGGATCCGCATGGGCAGTCAGTTGAAGCATTGTTGCAATATGTAACACGGGACTATTTGGATAACATTATCTACTTTGCGCCACATCATCAGGAAAGACCGATTGGGTTGAATATTATGGAAGATATTGGCTATGATAAGCGGCATTTGGTGGTAAGTAGTTTGATGGCGTCGTTTGAGAAAATTTGGGGAGCTGGAACCTGGTCAGATAGGATGGCATACATTTTGCAGAATACGTTACTGGCGTTGATTGAGTATCCTGGTACCACCTTGCTTGATGTTGGACGAATGTATAGTAGTAAAGGTTTTCGGGAGAAAGTTGTTGCTAACTTAAAAGACCCACAGGTGCGGAAGTACTGGGTTGAGGAATTTGCAAACTATACCGAGCGATACGCTCAGGAGGCAACACCATCTATTCAGAACAAGCTCGGTCAGTTTACCTCTAATCCGTTGATGCGAAATATTATTGGACAGAAGGACTCTGCGTTTAATTTTCGGGAGATTATGGATGAGGGGAAAATACTATTGGTGAATTTATCAAAAGGGCAGATTGGTGAGAATAATGCACGAATGCTTGGTGTGTTGTTCACGACGAAGATTTATCTTGCCGCACTATCGCGAAGTAATATGACGAAGGCAGAGTTAGAGGCGGCGAATCCTTGTAATTTCTTTGTTGATGAGTTTCAGTCATTTGCGAATTCTTCTTTTTCTGATATTTTGTCTGAGGCGCGAAAATATAAGTTAAATCTGGTGATGGCGCATCAGTATTTAGGACAGTTATACTCTGATGACTCTGGTGGCGGAGATGTGATTCGGGATGCGGTGTTTGGTAATGTGGGAACCTTTGTATCATTTCGGGTTGGTCCGGTTGATGCGGAGATTATTTCTAAACAATTTGCGCCGGATATTGCGGAGGAGGACTTGGTTGCGTTGCCACGGTATCATATATACCTTACGTTGAATATTGATGGTGCCGGCTCTACACCATTTTCTGCAAGGACTTTTTATGAGCCAGCGCCGGAGAGTATGTCATTGGAGGATGAGGTTGTGCAGCGAACAATGGATGTTTACGGTGCTGATCGAGCGGCTGTAGAGAAATTGGTTGAGGATAATTTGGCGGAGGATGTTCAATCTAATGAAGTAGCAAAGAAATCTGGTGGACAGAAGGGTGGTGGGAAGAAATCTGGCTGGCAGCAGGGTGGTGGTGGACAAAGATCTGGCGGACAGAGGTCTGGTGGACAGAAGGGTGCACATGGTGGTGACCGGAGAGATCTAGAGACCCATACCCCATTGAAGGGGTTGGTACAACAGATGATGCAGCGACCTGGGCAACAGAAGGAGGAGAAATCAAAAGAGCGAGGAGATGATGGTGAGGGATTTGTAAAAAAGAGGGTAGATGCGTCTGATCAGCCAAGGATGGATAGGTCAAAAGAACGTGTTGGGCAGAGGAGTGAAAGTAGGAGAATCCTGAAGAAGAAGGTGGATGTGTTGGAGCAGCGAGGAGCGAATGAGCCAAAGGAGCGTGTTGAGCAGAAGGGTGAGGTTGGAAAGGTTGTGAAGAAGGATGTTGCTATGTCAGTGACTGATATGCCGAAGAAAGGGCAGAGTGTCGTTGAGAGGTCAGAAGATGTTCGTGTTGTGGATACCCCAAAAGTACAGCACTCTTTTCCTGCAGAAGAACAGCGTAGGAGGCGAGGACGAGGGTCGGAAGGCGCTGCATCGGAGCGTGAACAGAATGACGACAGAAAACGGTCTGCATCAAGTGGCAAGGTTCGTCGTGAAGAATCTGTTGCCATGCCGAGTCCTAATCAACAACGTACTCAGCGTAGGTCAAATCGTAGAGATGTTAAGCAGGATGATGGTGGTGGACAAAGATCTGGCGGACAGAGGTCTGGTGGACAGAAGGGTGAGGTTGGAAAGGTTGTGAAGAAGGATGTTGCTATGTCAGTGACTGATATGCCGAAGAAAGGGCAGAGTGTCGTTGAGAGGTCAGAAGATGTTCGTGTTGTGGATACCCCAAAAGTACAGCACTCTTTTCCTGCAGAAGAACAGCGTAGGAGGCGAGGACGAGGGTCGGAAGGCGCTGCATCGGAGCGTGAACAGAATGACGACAGAAAACGGTCTGCATCAAGTGGCAAGGTTCGTCGTGAAGAATCTGTTGCCATGCCGAGTCCTAATCAACAACGTACTCAGCGTAGGTCAAATCGTAGAGATGTTAAGCAGGATGATGGTGGTGGACAAAGATCTGGCGGACAGAGGTCTGGTGGACAGAAGGGTGAGGTTGGAAAGGTTGTGAAGAAGGATGTTGCTATGTCAGTGACTGATATGCCGAAGAAAGGGCAGAGTGTCGTTGAGAGGTCAGAAGATGTTCGTGTTGTGGATACCCCAAAAGTACAGCACTCTTTTCCTGCAGAAGAACAGCGTAGGAGGCGAGGACGAGGGTCGGAAGGCGCTGCATCGGAGCGTGAACAGAATGACGACAGAAAACGGTCTGCATCAAGTGGCAAGGTTCGTCGTGAAGAATCTGTTGCCATGCCGAGTCCTAATCAACAACGTACTCAGCGTAGGTCAAATCGTAGAGATGTTAAGCAGGATGGAGAGGGTTCTGTACGGAATAGAGGGCAGCGACAGAAGAGGCAAAAGAACCATGGTGGAGGTGGTGGTCAGAGACATGCTCCCATAGATAAATTTGTTGTACGTACAGAGAAAGAGAAGGGTGGTTCTACAAGCAAGCAAGGAGTTTCTGCTGACGTTAAGCAGGACGAAGCACGCGTAGAACAGCAGGTGAAAGAGAGGCGACCGCAACTTGCTGACGCTCTGCGACGACCAAATGGTGTTGTTGTTGGCACTGTTTCGCGAAGTATGGCGACACAGCAGTCAGTGACTGAACAACGTACTGAGCAGCCGGATGTCTCAGGTGGGCAGCAAGGCGCACAGGATGCAAAGCAGGAGCATTCTGGGAAACAGCAGCAGCGTGGGCATGCTGGTGGATTGGGTGATTTGGTAAAGACGACAAAGGCAAGCGGATTGCGAAAAGATTTGAAAGTTGCACCGAAAAAAGAGAAGCATGCGCCGCCGATCAGATATGAGGAAGGGTGGTTTTCGATTGGGGATCTTGCCCGGAAGTAGGGCTTTGTGTTGCGGGTGTTACTTGCTTCACATGTGTATTTCTTGTGTGTTGATATAGGTGATACTTTACTGCTGGCTAGGGTTATATCGGGTGGTTATTGCTGGGCTGGTGTTGTGTTTTTTGTAGATGGCGCCTGTTGCCGTGGCTATAGGTGAGGTGGTGTTTGTGATACAATACCTTTATTATGGTTGAAAAAAGAGGTGAAAAGGTTTCCGATCGGGAGGAGCGGATATTGCGGTTTTGGCGAGAGAATGCGGTTTTTGAGAAAAGTGAAGGGCGAGAGAAGAAAGGTTTTTTGTGGCGTTTATTGCGAACAGTATTCCCTAAAAGGCGATTTATTTTTTATGATGGTCCGCCATTTGCGACGGGTTTGCCGCATTTTGGTAACCTCTTGGCGAGTATTGTGAAAGACGCAGTGCCGCGTTATAAGACAATGCGAGGGTATCAGGTTTCTCGGCGTTGGGGGTGGGATTGTCATGGATTACCGCTTGAAGTGGAGATGGAAAAGAAGATCGGGACGAATACGAAACGGGATATTGAGGAGTATGGAATAGAGAAGTTTAATCGTGGTATTTGTGATACTATTTTTACCTATATAGATGAGTGGAAGAGGATTATTCCGCGAATTGGTCGGTGGGTGGATATGGAGCGTGATTACCGTACTATCAGTACATCGTATATGGAATCAGTATGGTCGGTGTTTCATCGGTTACATACACGCGGTTTTGTCAGTAATGGTTTCAAGTCGCTGTATTTTTGTCCGCGCTGTTCAACCACTATTTCAAATGCAGAAGTTGCTGATACGTATGAGATGTTGACTGATACAGCGGTGTTTGTACTTTTTCCTCTGAAGGATGATCCGGATACTTATTTAGTTGCGTGGACGACGACCCCATGGACATTATTTGGTAATGTTGCACTTGGTGTGGATGTTGGTATGGATTATACGGTTGTTGAAAAAGATGGGAAAAAATATATACTTCAGAAGAGTGCAGCTGATGTTGTTTCTGGTGGTACCGTTGTTGGAGTGGAGAAAGGTGCTGCATTGCTTGGGAAGGAGTATGTGCCGCCGTTTGACCATCTCTATGTTGAGGATGGTGAGCAGGTGAAAGCGAAGTTGTGGCGTGTGCAAAAGGTGTCGTATATTGAGGAGGGGGTTGGCACTGGTATTGTGCATCTTGCTCCGGCGTATGGAGCAGAGGATATGGAGGTTGCACTGAGGGAAGGTTTGCCGATTCGGCATCATGTTAGCAAGGAGGGTGTTTTTGTCCCGCAGATAGAGGGATATGCCGGTTTGCGTCCTAAAGAGGTGGGGAATCCAAATGATGTTGATGAAAAGATATTGCAGGATTTACGGAATAAGGGTGTACTGCTCTATGATGAGGCAATAGAGCATATGTATCCGGTGTGTTGGCGCTGTAAGACACCACTTCTGAACTATGCTACAGATTCGTGGTTTGTGCATTCGGAGCGGTTTAAAGATCGTATGGTTTCTGAAAACAAAAAAGTCGTTTGGGTGCCGGCACATATTCGGGATGGTCGGTTTGGTAATTGGTTGGCAGATGCGCGTGAATGGGCGGTGTCACGGGATCGCTTCTGGGGTGCGCCGGTGCCAACGTGGAAAGTTGAAAAAACAGGTGCACATATCATCGTTCGTTCATTGGAGGATATGTGCAAGAGGATGCGTCCGAGAAATCGCTATTTTTTTGTGCGACATGGACATTCGATAAGCAATGAAAAAGGTGTTTTGAACTGCAAAGAAGAGGAGGGTGATGGATTGACTGAGAAGGGAAGAGAGCAGGCGGTAGCAGTTGTACAAAAATTGAAAGATGTAAAGCCGACTGTTATTTTTTATTCACCCCTGGCTCGCACACGAGAAACGGCAATGTGTATTGCAAAAGAAACTGGTGCGCAGATGGTTGAGGAGCCGTTGCTGACTGAGTTGCAGGTGCCGAGTTTACATAATCGGTCAATACGCGAATTGTGGAGATCAGTTCATTCGCTTGATGCGTTTCGTAATTTGGACAAATCTATCGCTGGAGGTGAATCATTTTTAGATGTGTATCGGCGAGTATTGCAATTTTTTGAAAAAGTAGATCAGGAATATAAAGATGCGAATATTGTGGTGGTTACACATCGCTCGGTTGTTAACGCGGCACGCTCGGTTGCGCCGACACATGCGCAGTTTACGAAGCTGTATAGGAAAGGCACTGTGATCAAACCAATTCCTAATGGAGGAGTGTGTAGCGTTCGGTATGTACATTTACAGAGGGACGAGAATGGGGAAGTTGATTTGCATCGGCCGTATGTTGATGGAGTGGTGTTGTATGATGTGGACGGCAATCCGGCGTATCACACCAAGGAGGTGTTTGACTGTTGGTTTGAGTCGGGTGCTATGCCGTACGGGTCGCATCATTATCCATTTGAGAATAAGTGGTCGTTTAATCCGATGTTGCAACGTGGCTTTCCGGCACATTTTATTTGTGAAGGGTTGGATCAGACACGTGGGTGGTTTTATAGCTTGATGGCAATTGGTGTTGGTGCGTTTGATCAGTCGCCGTATCGTAATGTGGTGGTAACCGGTCTGATTCGTGCCGCGGATGGAAAAAAGATGAGTAAAAGCTTGCAGAATTACACTGATCCGATGGAACTTGTTGAGCGCTATGGCGCGGATGCACTGCGACATTACCTTCTTGGTTCTTCAGTAGTGCGTGGGGAAGATCTTGATTTTAAGGATGAACAGATTGATGAGATTTATAAGAAGGTATATACTCGGCTACATAATTGCCTTAATTTTTATATGATATATGCACATCTGCCGCATCTTGGAGGCAGCAGGAATGTATTGGATATCTATATTCATTCTCGACTTGCTCAAACTCGGAATGCGATGATGAAAGGGTTTGAATTGTATCATGTTGATGAGGCGGTCGCACCAATAGGATCATTTGTGGAGGATTTATCAACTTGGTATATTCGTCGTTCACGGGATAGGATAAAGAATCGGACGGATGACGGTGCGCAGGCGCGTGAGACATTGCGATTTGTATTGACTGAATTCGCGAAATGTCTTGCTCCGATTGCGCCATTTTATGCTGAATATTTGTTTTTGGAAATGCGGAAGCATCATCCGCATAAATTCTTTTTGCCAGAGAGTGTACACCTTGCGCGATGGCCACAGAGGATGTTGATTCAGAAGGAGGCGATAGAGAAAACTGTCGCGGTGCGTGATATTGCTTCATCTGTGCATGAACAACGAGCTGAGGCGGGGATAAAGGTGCGGCAGCCGTTGTCAAAGGTGATACTACAGCAGGAGGTGGATGAAGGGCAGAAAGAATTGCTTAAAGCCGAGGTGAATGTTAAAGAGGTAATTGTTGATCCTGAGGCCGTGCGGTCTGTGGTACTGCATACTGAGCTTACGGATGCGTTGCGTGCTGAGGGGTTTGTGCGGGAGTATATTCGTAATGTTCAGAAGATGCGAAAAGAGAAAGGATTTTCACCTACAAAAATGGCGGACACGTTATTTGTATGTGTGTTTGACGAGCAGAAAAAATATCTGCAGGATCATGAAGTGAAAATTAAGCAAGAGGTACAGGTGCGTTCTGTTGTGTACACTGAGACAAGTCCGAAGGATGCTACTGTGTTTAGCATAGATCGTATGGAAGTTGTATCAGATATTGTGTAAGGTGATGTGAATGAATGAAAGGTATTATTGGTGGTATAGGGCGTTTTTGAGATGTTGTTGTAACTCTTTTTGTCGGTGTGGGTTGGCTATGGTTTCCTTGAGTATGTTTGTAAACTGAGTAGGTACGATATTTTGATCGGGTACGTATCCGAGTGTAGTGAGTAGCATTACCTGCGCAATGAGGAGAATGTGTTGGACATGTGTTTGTTGTGATTTTTGAAGGAGTTCTGTTGCAGTTTCAACGGTATGAAACACATTTTCATCGTACGATTCAGTTATAGGGATGAGTGTTCGGAGACAGCGTAAGAGGGCAACAAATGCTGTATATTTTTGTTTATTATTCCATATTTGGTCGAGCGTGTTGGTGATGGTGATGTCTTTTAATATGGTGCGTCTGCTCAGTATTACAGAAACAGAAACACGGGCATACGGTTTGGCACCGCCTCGCATTTTTGCACCATCTTTACGGATTCCGCGTGCATATAGGTTCATAAGCCCATTTTCTTTTGTGAGTGCGGTGATTACTCTATCTGCCTCACCGGTTGCTCGGGTGTGGATGATGAATGCGTCTGTGGTGAGTATGGGGTATGATTTTAGCATACGGTTTCAAAAGGGTTCGTAGGGAGTTCTGTATTGGATGATTGAATTGGTAGCATGCAACACTGGTGTGTAGTATACGTTATTCATACTGCCTATTTTGATTTTAGAAGGTATTTTGCTATGCATCCAGTAGTGTTATTTGTTGATTCATTTTGCGTTGTTGTCTATGGGTGTGGTATACTGCTAATGGATTAGGTTTTGTAAGTTTTGTTTTAGAGGGTGGGCTATTTAATATAACGGAGGTCACAAATGAATATTGTATTGTTGATCGTGCTTGTCTCATTCTTGCCAGTACTCGTAACACTGGTTGTATTTCATATCTCCAAACAGTTTAGATCCCAGCCACAGAGTGTGGGAGTGTTTTGTCAATTCTGGTAACATTGATAGTGCTTGAATTGGGTAAAACAGTGGCGCTACAATTTGCACCGTGGATGTACCACTTAGAAATAAAGGAACTTATTGGAATCTTCTCATTAGGCATAATACCGCTATCCTTAGTAACATTTTTAGTAACATTTGCTATCTTTAGGGAACTCAAGGTGAGCTATTTTGCTGAACAATCTACTGTTGACATGTTACGGCAATCATTGCTCGTAACAGGCATAACAGTAGTATTCATTGTGTTCAAAACGTACGAAATTCAGTCAATTGCAGAAATTATCAATGGGTAAATATTGGTACGTAATAAAATCTGCCAGCACACGCTGGCAGATTTTTACTTTTTGGATTCAACATTCATAAAAATTTTATGAATTTCAAGGTATTTGCTATGCATCCAGTAGTGTTATTTGTTGATTCGTTTTGCGTTGTTGTCTATGGATGTGGTATATTGTCGGTAGGTTGAGTTCTGAAAGTTCTATTTTTTACAAATACAAAAGGAGGGTTTACTATGAGAACGTATGCCAAGATGAGAGTGACTGGAGGTCCTGGATTTGTGCCGCCTCTTTCTGTTGGTGTGACTGATGTCTATGAAGATGACTCAGTGCAAGTTTCAGAGGTTGCGAGACGTCATTACAGTTCTTTGTTGTCTGCTGGGTTTCCTTTTCGATTTGAACGTTTATATAATGGGCTTGCCCGGTATTTAGGGGATGCTGTTCATCTGTTGGATTTCAAAACCATCTATGAATTTGATGTTTTTTCTCAAGTCCCCGAAAGATACATGCAGAAGGGTGAGAATTTTACTTTGTTTGAAGATATGTACTCTTTCCTCCGATGGGATGGGTCGTTTGTGGGTATTGGTGAGGACGGTTTTGGTCCACAACGATACCTTGTGCGACAAAAGGTGTTGTCCTGCACTACCCCCGTTGCAGAGCATGTGGGTGATTTTACTGTTCTTTCTGAGGGTGAAACAGTCAAGCATGCCTTTGATGTTGCTATCTATTCCAGAGGGTGGTATATTTATGGAATATTGTTTGAGCAGAGATCGGATGGTCGTCTGTTGAATGCCGTTTTACACCTTCCTTCTGGATGCAAAGGGACTCTTTCGCCCCGTGGATGACATCTTCATTTTCTTGGAGTGTCCTTGATATTCATATATTTGCCTTGCAAAAGCAAGGCAAATTATTTTTTTGACCAAATTTGTTGTATGACCGCCGTGAAACGGCGGAAACTGACCGCTGTATGTTGCATGCACTGACGTGCTGTTTTGTGTGACCCCACGGGGAATCGAACCCCCTGTTTTTGGCTCTGACAAAAACCTGGTTATATGACCGCCGTGAAACGGCGGAAACTGACCGCTGTATGTTGCATGCACTGACGTGCTGTTTTGTGTGACCCCACGGGGAATCGAACCCCGGTTTCCGCCGTGAAAGGGCGGCGTCCTAGCCGCTAGACGATGGGGCCAGTGAACAAAGTATAGTATATACTATACTTTGTTCATGTTCCACTTTGATTTTTTTGAAGGAGGGTGAAGATGTATCAGGATGTTGCTCTTACTGATAGGCATCGTCGGTTGCTTTTGCGGAAGATGGGTGCCTCTGTAGAGTTGACAGGAGTTATCAATTCGGTTTTTGAGGCGTTGGTAGCGCATGCTTGTCCACGGTTTTCAGCTTTTGCAGCATTGACTGCTGCGATATCTGCTTTTAGGAAGAAGGATTTTGGTATCTTTCCTGATTATGAGGCGGTTTGGTTGCCGACTGTTGTTCTTGATGATATTCATTGTGTACGATACCGTACTGATGTTATGCAGACCGTGTACGAAGCGATAGTGCCGGTGTGCATATCCGAATTGACCAGGCATTGTTTGCAAGCAGCGTTGCGAATACACGATCTGCAGATTTTGTTTTTATGTAATGGGAGTTTTTTAATCGGTGAGATAAAACGTATTCGTGCTTTTGGTGAGTCGTTTGAGCATGTTCGCCGTGAAAAAAGGTACTCAACGGCTGATACGAATAGGTGTCCGATACAGATGGTTGGTAGCTTTGACCGCATGCCGGATCCCACTATTGACTTATGCCCAGAAGGAGCTGAGAAGCGATTATTTCATGATATTGAAAAAATGCTTCGTGTGCTTTAGGAGGTACTTGTTCTTTCTGGTTTGCGAGCTCGCTAACATGCATATTTTTGAGTGAAAAGATTAATTTTTTTCTTCTAATTTTTGAGGCGCGTTGGGATTACTTGTCCTGATGCGCCTTTTTTGTGTGCGAATGGTAGGACTCGAACCTACGACCTCTCCATTATCAGTGAGTTCATTTGAACTATGTATAGGGATTGAGAGATTAGAAATAAAAGGTGGATGAAGTGCGCAAGGTGTCTTTTTGCTTTAAATATGATTACTTGTATACTGTGAGTAGGGTACAAAAAGGTAAGTAAGGAGGAGTACAGTGATGTCTCATTTTTTTTCATTAAAGGTATTCTTGTTTCCGATAATTTTGTTTTGCTTGATCTTTGTTTTTGCATGCTCTCAAGATAATGAGGATGTGTGTATTATCACTCTTTCAGGTGGAGAACGATCAATTGCACTCCATTTTCCCTCTATAACCTTGAGGGCTTTCGACAATGGTGCCGATTTACTTCAAGATCTGGAAGAAGGAAGATTTCTGGTAGATAAGAAATCGACACAAACCCTCTCTCATCCTGATTTTCCAACCTCAAAAGAAGAAACCAGAGTGAGTGTGGTTGTTCGTTCACTTCTTAGCATGGGGTTTCCTGCGAATGAGTTGATTTCTTACAAGGAAATTCTTGAAAAAGGAAAAGATCTTGGCCTTATGGTCTGTCCCCCTGATCTTGCTGCACAGCTCCGTTTACAGTTTACTGATCAGTCATCTCACGGATGGCTTGGTGATTTTCTCATTGCAACCGAGGAAATCAACTTGCACACCGATGGCATCCCAGGAATATTTGCTGTTGTGCGGGATGATTCATCTCCTCATCCAGAGACCGGTATTGGATTACACCTCGTCTTCTATAATTTAGTGAGGGGAGGTCAAAATCAATTGTTTGATCCTCGTAACTCCGAGAAAAATATCTATTGCGGGAAATTTGCTTTTATTGCTCCTGTAGATAATTTGATTTTTGAAGAGTAATAAGCTTTGCGCGGCACTGATTTTGTGCCGCGCTTTTTATTCCCACTGTAATTTTTTACATGACACAATGTTATTTTGATGCCTGCAGAGATTTGAAGCTGTTTCTTGCATTGCCTTTCGCCACATCCACTTTTAGTAATACCTCATTTTTATATGCCTTCTTTAATTGTGCAACTCTTTCATCATTGTTTGCTATACCCTTTAGATTCTCCAGACTTGATCCGGCATCTTGGCTAAGAACTTTCTTTCCATTTGGATGGGACATAAGTGTATGCCAATCTTTATCCTCGTAGTATCGTGTAGAAAGAAGGTAGGTTTCCCCGGGTTCAAGCAATCCTTCAGTATTGCCATCAGCGGGAGATAGTATGTCGCCATTGTGCACGACATGGAGTACGCCATTTTTATACCCGCCTAATTGATTTATGGTTACAGTATTCTGTAAGCTTCCTTTGACATTTCTTATTACTGCTACTTCAAATTGTGTATAAGGAACATCTATGGTGCTGAAAGTGCCACTTTGTCGAATCACCTTTCCAACAAAAATATTATGTGATGTGCCAACTAATATTTTATCATCTGTAAAATCAGCAACCCACTTAGGGTGTATTTCTTTTACAATAGGAAGCTTAATTGCATTTGTATGCAATCCAATGCTAATGCATAAAACAAAAAGCAATATGCTTCCAATTGCTATATGTATGGTGGTTAATTTTTTAGTCATAGTTGATTAAATGTTATTGAAATAATTTAAAGTAATGTGATCAATCCCATAGGGTATTATTGTTATAGTCATATTTATCAATAGGCCCCAAAGAGGTTTTCAAGTTTACAGTATCATGCATAATATTGCCAGAATGGGAATGATCTAATCCTAGTGCGTGACCAAGTTCATGTAGAATAACATTTTTTATTGTGGCATCTTGCCATGCCCAGGGAAGGATACTAAGGTCATCGTCAAGATAATGTTTATTCAGATACAGTTCATCACTACCGATCCAATCGTAATCATATAGCCCCGCCCAATCTGCATCAGCGCTGTATACATCCCTTACAGTCAGATCCTGATAAGTCCAAAAAGTATCGGGAGCTATATTAATTTCTCCCAGCGCATTCCATGTTGAAATCCCATAGCTCCATTGAGTTGAATATTTTGTTGATCCTCCCCACCGTATTTCATAGTCATCTACCGCGTTATTATCATTAAAATGTCCATCAGTTGAGCCAGCGAAAACAAGAGTAACACCTAGTAAAGATGTGATTACCATTACCATTGTCAATACAAAAAGTATTGAGATTTTATTTTTCATAAATGTAATTATATTATTAAGTAAATAACCCACACTTTCAGTTATTGTTAGTATACAGTCTTTTGAAGCGTATTAGAGATATTTGTTCCAGTGTGCTTTTTATGTGCGAATGGTAGGACTCGAACCTACGACCTCTCCATTATCAGTGGAGTGCTCTAACCACCTGAGCTACATTCGCATATTGTGTATTATAGCGTAAAAGGTTTGTCTGTGTGGTTGGTAACACTACCTTGTTTTTTGGGCGTGTATGTTCTGTATAGTAGAATAGTACTAATGGTTTCTGTTTTATATACACTGCGGGTTTTGTGTGTACTGAGTGTTTTTATGGTATGTGTTTTTTCTACTTGTTTTGTGTATGCCACTGAGTCAGTGCTTAGCATTACGGAGATTATGTATGATGCTGAGGGAGGGGATGATGGAAAAGAATTTGTAGAAGTTCTAAATACTGGGTCAGAAGAAATTGATATGACGACAGTGAAGTTTTTTGAACGAAATGATCGCCCTGATCGCCCCGGCGGATCTCTTGCGTCAGGTCAGGGAGGTGTTGTTTGCGACCGGGGGAGGTCGCGATTATTGTGGCAAAACCGGATCTCTTTTTGCAGCATTATTCGTTTGATGGGGTTGTGCTTGATACCAGAAATTTTGCACTATTGAATACGGGTGCGACTGTTTCGTTAGAGGTTGCCGGTCGCCTGCTACACAGTGTCGCATATACCACGGAGGACGGCGCGAAGGGTGATGGGAATTCATTACATATTAGGCAGGATGCTGTTATTTTTGCAGGCGAGCCGAATCCTGGGGTGGTGCAGGGTGTTGTTACGGATGACTCTGGTGCCAGTGAGCGTGATGAGGAGATTGGTGCTGTAGATACTCAGGTAGCGTTTGACACGCAGCAGAGAAATACTGAAGAAGCAGAATCCTCTGTTTTTGTGCCCGATGCACAGCATTTGTCTGTCGGGGGAACAGAACCTCCTATTTTTGTATCTGATCCTTCGGTTGTTTTTTCTGCGTCAACAACTCGGTTTTCAGTTGTGCGTCAGGGGAATGGGCAGGAAGAGATGTATGGGTTGTGGAACTTCGGAGATGGTGACTACACCTATGGCACTGTTGTGGAGCATGTGTATTTACACCCTGGTGCCTATATTGTTGTGTTTCAGGCGTTAGATGAGGATGGGTCTGAGGGCTTCGCATTACAAAAAGAGATTCGTGTGTTGTTCCCGCAGGTCAGCATTGAGAGAATTGATGATGCATTTGTGCGGTTGCATAATCGTCATCCTTTTGTGCTTGATGTGTCAGGTTGGCGTATTGAGTCACAGGGTACTGTTTTTGATTTTCCTATGAGGTCATTGGTGCCGAAGCAGAATAGTATTGTTGTTCCGTTTGCATTTGATGAGAGGCAGGATGTGTTCTTTGTGACTGCTGGAGGAGGGCAATTCAGCGGGACGTATGTTTCTCCTGATGTCAATAAAGGGCAGGAGGTGGATGTTGCTAAAGCGTTGGTAGCAGAGAGCCCTGTGTCAGCGAGACGACAAGTTTCCACAAGAAAGGATGTCGTGATTGAGCAGGAGCGAGTCAGTGGCGTGACTCATACTGATGTTTTTGTTGCGGATGTTGTTAATGATCAGGAAGAAAAACATACTGGTGTTGCTGTGCGGATGATTGCGGTGTGGGTTGTGTTGTTGATTGGCATTATGATTGTTGCATTAGTGCCATTTATTTTTACGCGACGGGAAAAAGCAAAACGTTTTGATCATACGTAGCGATGAAGTATTGGTGAAAATTTTGATGAATGGTGGTGGGAGAGTTTTCCACACATTGTAGTATGAAGATGTAAAAAGATGTATAGGGTTACCATAATATAAGTAGACCTGCAAAACAGCGGTCAATTATTAATGTAACCTTTCATTTCATGAAACGAAAACGACGAACCACAAAGAAGTCCGCCGCGAAGAAGACAGTGAAGAAGCGACGAAGCACAAAAAAGTCAGCTTCTAAGAAGACAACGAAGAAGCGACGAAGCACAAAAAAGTCAGCTTCTAAGAAGACAACGAAGAAGCGACGAAGCACAAAGAGGCGGTCAGCAAAGAAGGTGACTAAAAAGATGACAAAGCGTCGAAGTCGCCGTCGCAGGTAAGAACTTTCCCTTTTTGTTTTAACAAGCAGGGGTATGTAAGAATGGAGATTTTCTATTTTTACGTGCCCCTGTTTTGTTTTTTGTTATTTATGTGAGTGACTTCTATCGTTGCGACAGGAGTCGTAGTGTTGGTGATGCCCCTTTCTTTTTATGCGGTATACTTGAGGTATGGATAGAGAGCATTTTGAACGGACGTTGGTTATTATTAAGCCGGATGCGGTGCAACGAGTATTAGTTGGTGAGATTATTCGGCGTTTTGAGCGAGTTGGATTAAAGATAGTCGCGATGAAAATGGTGCGGGTGGATGCTGTCACCGTTGAAAAGCATTATTCACTTGATCCGGATTGGAGGCGAAAAGCCGGTGAGAAGCAGTTGCGCAATGAAGTGGGAGATGTGGGTGTTGTTAGTGAAGGCGATGCAGTTGCGGCAGGTGAACTTATTTTAGGACACTTAAAGCGATTTATGACTGCTGGTCCAGTAGTGCCGTTGGTGTTGGAGGGGGCATATGCGGTTTCGTTGACACGAAAGTTAGTTGGCGGTACTGAGCCGTTTTCATCTGATGTTGGTACTATTCGTGGAGATTTTGTATTGGATTCGTACGCGTTGGCAAATGATGCAAATCGCTCTATTCGAAATGCGATACATGCGTCTTCAAGTGTTGAGGAAGCCGAAAAAGAAGTTGCGTTGTGGTTTCAACCGGAAGAAATGCTTGTGTATGAGACCGCGTATGAACGTATATTATACGATGTAAATTTTGATAATGTTATTGAATAGAAACAATTATACTCGTCGTATGCAAGCGTTGCTGTTTGCATTGTTTGCTGCGTCATTGATGGTTGTTCTGCATGGTGTTGGTACAGAGCGTGCCTGGTACTGGACGTATCAGTGGTTTGATATTATTACACACCTGCTTGGTGGTTTTTCGTTGGGTTTGCTTGCTGCATTGTTGTACGGGAAAACAAAGAGGTCTTTGATTCTTTCCCTTGCTACTGTGCTGCTATTGATTATTGGGTGGGAAGTATTTGAAGTGTTGTTTGTGGGTACAGCGGTAGGAGATGCATGGTATGGTGTAAAAACTATGAAGGATGTGGCGGTAGGTCTTGTTAGTGCGTATGTAGCAATAATGGTGTATGAGAAAGGGTAGCCGTGTCTACAGCATTTTTTTCTATGCTTTAGTAGATTCGACGATGCGGTCAAATAGTATTTTCCTTTTTTGTGCAATTTCTGACAACATTTTTCGGTTGAGTAGTATACCTTTTTTCTTTAATGTACCCATAAATGTGCTATATGAAAGGTTGTGGGGCTTTAGTGCCGCACTGATGCGGATATTCCAGAGCCGTCTAAAATCCCCTTTTTTCTTTTTGCGATGTGCGAATGCATGATTGCCAGCGTGAAGCCATGCTTCGCGTGCTTGCCTCTCCTTGGTGGAACGACCCCAGCGATACCCTTTTACTTTTTTTAGTAGGGATTTTCTGCTTTTTAGGGAAATTGTACCTCGTTTTACGCGAACCATATATTTTATAGTATATCCTCCTATGTAGAGAGTGTATATCGTTGTTGCATTTTGGTTGACATCTGTACTGACCTTTGTCGCTTTTTTGCTAGTTTTTTAGAACGAGAGTATTTCGCATTGAAATGACCGCGACCTTTACCACTGGCAAGAAGCACACCTTTTTTTGTAACACGGATGCGTGAACGAGCTGCTTTGTTTGATTTCATATTGTGTAAAGTATATCATATAAAGTAGGGTTTGTGCAAAAGGGTGTGATGGTGTAGGATATATGATAAGGCCTATGGGGTACTAGTAACGATATTAGATATGGAGGAGTTGTATGATGAGAGGGAGAGCTATTATAGTTTTTGGGCTTCCAGGGTCAGGGAAGAGAACACAGGTTGCCAATCTCTGTGTTGCTGTTGAAGAGCGTGGTCAGACGTGTCAGGTCATAGAGGTTGGCAGGTGTCTTCGTGCCATAACGGCAACACAGCACTCTTCGTTTGTGGCAGAATCTCTTGCTGAAGTGATGAGTGAAGGGAGATTAGTGCCTGAAATATTTCCGTTGTATGTGTTGGCGAAGGAGGTGATTGAAACCCCTCTCGCAGATGTTGTTATTATGGATGGATTTGGTAGACGGCTTCCTGAATTGAAAATGGTGTTGCGTTTGTTTGGTATGGTTAAGTATCAGATAGATGCTGTTCTTTTAGATATCAGCACAGATGAGGCACGTAAGCGGCTCTTTGACCGAGGTCGTGAGGATGATGTGCCCGAGGCTATCACTCAAAGGATTTGTGCCTATCAAGGGAGTACCAAAGTGTCTCTTCGCTATCTTCGGCGTAACACAGAGCAAGTGAGTTTTTATAAAATTGATGGTGTAGGCACTGTTGATGAAGTGCACCAACGATTAATTGATTGCCTTATAAAAAATAAGACGCCTTACTGAGGCGTCTTTATTTTTTGCTATCACCTGATTGGAGTGTGGTAGAAAAACCCTTTGGGCTTTTGCGGATTTCACCTATAATATTAATTTCACCTGGAATGGTTTTTATGAATGATGAGAGTTTCTTTTTTAGAAAATCCACATCCATACTTTTGTAGCGGCCAAATAGAAATAGATCTACCTGTACACGGCTGCCATTGTCTAGCCACTCGCGGATTTTTTTTGCCCGCATTTCAAGGATGTCGCCACTGGTACCTGGCTTGATTTGTGTATGTTTTGTACCTTCTTGTTTTTTACCTTTTTCTTTATCTTGATCTGCCCATTTCTTTTTTAGTTTATTTTGCTCATACTGATATTTGCCGTAGTCGGCAATGCGGACAACTGGTGGATTGGATTTTGCGGTTACTTCTACCAAGTCAAGATTTGCTTTGCGTGCCTGTGCCATAGCATCTTTTATTGAAACAACTCCTGCATTTCCTCCGGTGGCATCAACGAGGCGAACTTTGTATGCACGAATTGCCTCGTTGATACGAACCTTTGGTTGTGCTAATTTTTTTGGTCCTCTACGAATATGCAGGTAGTATATATCACGCTAGATGGGTAGACAAGGGCTATACACATGTTGCAAAAGTGTTGTGCGTACGGTAGTATACTAATTATATGTTACAGTATTTTGTCGGCGTTGCTGGAGAGTTTAAGCAAATTCGTTGGTTGTCAGCAAAAAGAGCCTTTTTGTTTTCTGTCATTGTTGTTGTTGTGTCGTTTTTGTTTGGGTTTGCTCTTGGTGCAGTAGATAGCTTGTTTGCGACATTACTTAAGAGTATTGTTATATAGTATACGTGTTATATGGAAGAGATACAGGAAGAAAAACAGCCAAAATGGTATGTGGTGAAAGTTCACTCAGGTTTTGAGCAGGTGGTGAGAATGAGTATTATGCAGACCATAGAGTCGCTTGGGCTTGCAGATAAGATATTTGAAGTGGTAATACCGACTGAGAAACAGGTACGTATTAAGGGAGGTAAGCGAACGGAGAAAGAGGAGCGGATATATCCTGGTTATATTTTGGTATACATGATTATTGATGATCAGACGTGGTATGCGATTAACAATGTTGAGTATTCCTCAGGGTTTCTTGGTTCTCGGGCGCATGCTGAGTCATTATCGCAGGAGGAGGTTGATGTTATTAAGGAGCGAATGCGTGGTGATACGGTGCGGCATGAAACTGACCTTAAGGTGGGAGATGCTGTTAAAATTATTGATGGCCCATTTTCGGATCTGGGTGGCAAGGTTAGTGAGGTGGATATTGATAAAGGTCAAGCGACGGTGCTTATTCCTATGTTTGGTAGAGAGACCCCAGTCAAACTGGATCTTTTCCAAATTCGCAGTGTGTAGTACACTGTGTATGTTATTAGTATGGCAAAACCAATCAAACAAGTTATCAAGCTGCAAATAGAGGCGGGCAAAGCAACGCCAGCGCCGCCTATCGGCACTGTGCTTGGTCCGGCGGGGATTAATATCGGTGATTTTTGTTCGCAGTTTAATGAACAGTCAAAAGAGCGGAGTGGGGAAATTGTACCGGTTGTGTTGACGATATATGAAGACAGGACATTCAGTTTTATAATGAAAACGCCACCGGCGTCGTTTTTGTTGCGTGAGGCAGCGGGGGTGGATAAAGGGTCTGGGCAAAATCTTGTGAAAAAGGCGGGTAAGGTTAGTGCGTCTGCAGTGCGTGAGATTGCGGAGCGAAAAATGGAGGATTTGAATGCTCGAGATGTGGAGGCAGCGATGGAGATTGTGCGAGGGACGGCACGGTCTATGGGGATAGAGGTGGTATAATGGGACTGGTGGGCGTATGTATATAATTAATATGAGCAAGGTGTATATAATTAGTGGGATATTACTATTTGTAATTCTTTTCGTTGTGCTGATGTACAATGGGCTGGTTCGTATGCGCAATCGGCAAGAGGAGGCATGGTCTGATATTGATGTGCAATTGAAACGACGGTATGATCTGATACCGAATTTGGTGAGTACTGTGAAGGGGTATGCGAAACATGAGCAGGAGACATTGCGAAACGTAACTGAGATGCGGACTCGTGCGCTTGCGGCAGATGGGGCAAAAGAGAAGGGAGAGGCGGAAAACATGTTGAGCGGTGCATTAAAAACTATTTTTGCGGTTGCTGAAAATTATCCTGATTTGAAGGCGAGTGAAAACTTTGTTGAGTTGCAGCGAGAACTGAGTGATACCGAGAATAAAATTCAGTCCGCGCGTCGTTTTTATAACAACACGGTGCAGGATTTAAATACTGCGGTGCAGGTGTTTCCAAAGAATATCATTGCGAACATGTTTGGCTTTAAGGAGGAAGAGTTTTTTGAACTTGCTGAGGAAGAGAAAGAGAAGGCAGGTGATCCGGTTGAGGTGCAGTTTTAATACTAAGCGTGTGATATGGCTTCGTTGTACGCAGAACAAGGAAAGAATGTTCGGCAGACATTTTTCTTAATGTCACTTTTTTTGGTGCTTGTTATTGGTGTTGGTTGGTTGGCATCAGTTTACTTTGGATCGCCGGGTATTTTGTATATTGTAACGCTGATAGCGATTCTGATTAACGTTTTTGCCTACTGGCATTCTGATAGCATTGCTGTTCGTTTGACGCGTGCTCGGGAAATTTCCCGAGATGAATATTTTGACTACTGGAATGCGGTGGAAAATCTTTGTATTAGCATTGGCGCGCCGATGCCGAAACTGTACGTCATCAATGACACTTCTCCTAATGCGTTTGCTACCGGTCGGAGTCCGAAGCATTCTGCCATTGTTGTAACAAAAGGGTTGCTTGATGTGATGGATAATGTGGAGTTGGAAGGGGTGTTGGCGCATGAGCTTGCGCATATACAAAATCGGGATACTCTTTTGATGACTTCTGTGGTGGTGTTGTTTGGTTTCGTGGTGATACTGCTTGATATGTTGTTGCATGTTATGGCATTTGGAGGTGATGATGATGATGGTGGCAGTCCGTTGATGCTTCTTATTGTTGTCGCTGCTTATTTTGTGATGCCATTGCTGTTGACCTTGATTCGTCTTGCAGTTTCACGGAAGCGGGAGTTTCTTGCTGATGCGACTGCTGGAGTGTACACCAGACACCCTGAAGGACTTGCTTCTGCGCTGGAGAAAATTGGCAAGATACATCAGCCGATGCGGCATACTAGCTCTGCAACTGCACATCTTTTTATTTCTGATCCGTTTGCTTCGTATGCTGATAGTTCAAATGATGGTGGTATGCATCGTCGGCCTAGGCGACGACTTGGCAGGAGGTTTGCTCGACTTTTTGACACTCATCCGCCGATAGTAGAACGGGTTAGTGCATTGTGTGGTAAAAAGTAATTATTGTGTTTTGTTTTAGTATGGTATACATGAATTGTTGGGTCTATAGTTTAATTGGTAAAACAGCGGTCTCCAAAACCGCCGTTTCAGGTTCAAGTCCTGATGGACCCGCCTCTTTGCTCTATGCCTGCCGTGTTATTTTTCGCTGTTTTGGAGACCGCACGCGGTCTCGCCATTAGTCAGCTTCGCTAAACGCTCGCAACGCCACCGTTTCAGGAACAAGATCTGATGGACCCGCCTCTTTGCTCTATGCCTGTCGTGTTATTTTTTGTCGTTTGTATGTAGTGTCAAGGTCTTGATGGAGTTGACCTACTTGGTGTTCTTGGTACCAATGGGCTTCTGGGTAGCGGCGGAGCCAATTTTCTTGTCTTTTGGCGTAAGCGAATATAGCATTGAGGAGGTTTGCCTTTGTTTCTTCAGGCGAGATATGTTGTGTAAGCATGGCTGCTATGTGTCTGCATTCTAATCCCATGCGAGAAAACCATACTTCTTCCACGCCTTGCTTGAGCAATGTTTTGATCTCTTCGGCCATTGTGTCAAATCGAATGTCCAATCGTTTTGCTATGCGTTCTCGTAGGTGTGGTCTGCTGTGTTTGATGCCGATCATTATGTAGTTGTACCGTTTCATTCTTTTTTGCATTGGGAATACACCGAGTTCTCGTATGATTTCAAGTGCGCGGATAAGTCGTCTGGGATTTTGTATATCTATCCTGTCGTAGGCATCGTGATCTTTTTTTTTGAGTTCTTGTTGCAGTTCAGTCAACTCTTTTTGCTCCATTGTTTTTCTGTAGGCAGGATTTGTCGGTACCTTTGCAGTTGTACCACTGAAGAGTAGGGCATCAATATAGAAACCAGAGCCACCGGCGATAATCGGTAGGCGTGCGCGGCTGTGTATTGCTTTTATGTGTGGCGTTGCCTCGTCGGCAAACTGGTGTGCGCTGTACTCTTTGCCTGGGTTGATGATGTCTAGCATATGGTGTGGGACGTCGCACATCTCTGATTTGGTGATTTTTCCTGTTGTCGCATCTAAGTGACGGTATACCTGTCGTGAATCGGCAGAGATGACCTCGCCGTTGTATCGTCGTGCTAGGTCAACTGCGAGATCGCTTTTGCCACTGGCAGTTGTGCCTACGATGACGAGGAGAGGTGGGTGAGATTGCTCCATAGTGCCGAAGGAGGGACTTGAACCCTCACTCCCGAAGGAACGCGATTTTGAGTCGCGCGCGTCTGCCCGTGCCGTCAATCTTTGATTGGCGCTGACTATCAGACGCCACTGTGGCGGAATTATCATAGTGCCGAAGGAGGGACTTGAACCCTCACTCCCGAAGGAACGCGATTTTGAGTCGCGCGCGTCTGCCAATTCCGCCACTTCGGCTCATTTTGATTGTACCATTTTCTGTACTTGGTGGTGTTGTAATGCAATTTCTGCTATACTATCTGTATTACAAAATAGAATATATAATATGAATGAAGATAAAAAAATAGAAGTTTATAGCTCACCAACGTGCCATTACTGTGTTGATTTGAAAAAGTTTTTAGATGAGAAGGGAGTGCAGTATACCGAGTATGATGTTACTACCGATGAAGAGAAGAGAAAGGAGTTGCTTGAGCGGAGTCAGCAGGTTGGGGTGCCGGTGATGTTTATCAATGACACTGAAATGATAGACGGTTTTGACAAAGAAAAAATAGTTGCCTCACTTGGGTTGAGTGATTAGTAGGGTTTAGTTAGCAAAAATGCGGTAGGAGGTATCGTGTCGTTGTAGTGGTACTATGGATACGACTACTCCCTGTAGTTTAACGGGATAGAACAGATCCCTCCTAAGGATCAGATCCAGGTTCAAGTCCTGGCAGGGAGGCATGATGCTCTGAATATGCTTTGTCTGTGAGGAGTGCTGTGCAATCTTGTTGACGGACGTGGGTGATGTGTGGTATGCTTGGAGCAGGAGGAAAATTTTCTGTTATTGCGTGTAAAGATTGAAAAATCTTAAGGAGGTTTTGTAATGCGAATTATTATTTTCATTATTTTATTTTTTATTGTTGGTGCTGGCATCTATTTTGTCTTTAATTTTGATGCTGTTATTGGTGTCATCACGAACTTTATTTGTAATCTCGTTTGTTAGAAGTATAATTTCTGATTGTTTTGTTTACGGACAGGTTGTTTGACCTGTCCGTATTTTTTTTATGTTGTGTTATACTGCCGGTGATGGAAAAAAAGAACACACCTCGTAAAGGTTTTTTGGAGAGAGGTCGTCGGGAGAAACAGTTAGATGAATTGTTGCGAATTACGAAAGACACGAATAAGATGTTGCGGGGTGAGCGGAATATGCGCAAGATTAAGATGCTGGTGTTGCTAGTGGTGATTTTTGCGGTTGCGGGTTATGGGTACTATCTTTTTGAGAAGCACAAGCTGAAAATTATTGAGTTTCAGCAAAAGGTTGAAGAGTTGCAACGTCACCTGCAAGAAGCAGGAGATCTTGCTGGAAAAGTAGGGGACACCGCGCACTCTATCCGTGGCATTTTTGAAGGACTTGAACCTGATGCAGACATTGTGGATGCTACGAAAGCAAACGTGGATACTGCAGAGGCAGTTGAGGATACTGTAGATTCAGTGGAGTGATAAAGCACTGTTGCAGTAGCGTGCTGTTATGTGCGGATTTTAAGTCCTGTGCCAATAAAGTAGCTGTATGCTGTTACGAAAAACTGTATATGTATGGCATGTTGTGTATACTATTAGAGATGCTGAGGTAGCTCAGTCGGCTAGAGCACTCGCCTGAAGAGCGAGGTGTCGTGGGTTCGAGTCCCACCCTCAGCACTGTTGAGCAAAAACTATTTTGCACTTGCGAGATCACTTGTGTTTTCTGTGTATGTTGCTTGCTGTTTGTTGCTGTTATTTTTAATGGCGTGTGTACGAATGGTGTACAATCGTACTATATGCCTGATGATTCAAAAGTACACCGTTCTATAGAGGATGAGATGGTGGATGGGATAAAAAATAGTATTGTAACGCCTGCTGAAACCTTTTTTTTCGCCCTGTTTGTGTTTGGTGTGTTGTCGTTGGCGGCGACAACTCTGGTCGGTACGTGTGGTAATGTGGATGATTTTGAAAAAGAGGTTTCAGAGCGCAGTTTGGAGCCGATTGTTGGTGCGACAGCGGTGCTGACACAGTCCGTTGTTTTTGATGATACCATTGCCGGGTCAGGGACTTGTGTGATTATTGAGCGGATTGATGAGGAAGAAGAGGAAGAGGGTGTATATGTTCACGTACTTGCAAAAGCACAACCATTTTTTACCGGTGACCCAGAAACATACAGGCCATTAGCGTCGTTTGAAAATTTCTTTAGAGCGCCGGTTTCCACGATGCTCTTTCTCCACAAAGGAACACCAAAAGGCGAGGTGTCGCTACGGCAGATTTCTGTTGTGGAGACACAAACCTATACCAGCTGGTTTCGCAATTTTTATTTGAATACTATTTATATTGTTATGGCAGTGTTGGGTGTGCTGTTGGCATTTCTTGTGTACATTGGGGTAAAGTTTGAGAAAAAGCGTAAGGTGTGGTACAAGCGGCACACGCTTCGGACAACATATATCTCTCGCCTGATGCAGGATAAGGCAAGGATGCGGGAACTTCAGGGTAACTGGGAAAAAATTGCTGCAGTGGTGGAAGAGGGGAGCTCTGAAAAATGGAAAGAGACATTGGCGCTACTGCAGGAGACGTTGGATGGTGTATTGGTTTTGTTGCGTTTTGAGGGAGAGAGTCTCACGGAAAAATTGCAAAATATGGAGGAGGATGACTTGTGGAATGTTGAAAAATTATGGGAAGCAAATAGTTTGATCTTGCGAGTACAGAAACAGGTTGAAGAGGATGAGTCGGTGCCGGCCATAACAGAAAAGGTGATGAAAAAAGTTGTTGCTATTCATTTGACTTCACTTGTTTGGCTCGGGTTGTTGCCACACCACCTTGATGCGCCACCGTGGGTTCCATAATGAAATGAATGTAAACTAATACACACATTGCTTGCAAACGTTGTGTATAGGTCGTATACTATATGATAAGTCGCTAGGGACAAACATATGAAGCAGAATATAGCAATACAAACGCGAAGTATTATGTGGTATATATAATGAAACTTGCCCTGCGGCTGTAGTAGTGCAGCGGGGTAGAGCAGTCAGGTGGCTCGCCAGGCTCATAACCTGGAGGTCGTTGGTTCAAATCCAACCCCCGCTACCTAATTGGAATGATGGGACACACTCCCTGTCAGGTCGTGTGGTTTATTGTAGGTGTGCGCCGTTTCGGTGTGTTGTAGAGGGCTTTCCAGCCGTTGCGCGACTGAAAGGTGATCTGTTTGGTGTGCAGAGTACGGTTCAAACCGACTTCTTTTCAAAAAACTTTTTATTTTGACAGGTCGGTGTTCAAGTACGATATTTAGTCGGTCGGGATCGGGGGTCGTGATATACAATGGGTAGGAATAGAAAAGGATGGCGAGTACGCGAATATGGCGAGGAAGAGAGTGAAATTAATAAAAAAGTAATGCGTAGTGTGGTATACTAAGCGTATGAAGAGAACAAAAGCAGGACAGAAGAAGCATGATGAGAGTGTAAAGAGAAGTGCTGATGCATATAAACAGCGTGGTTACGATGTAAGAGCGGATATACCGGGAGAAAAAAAGCCTAAGAATATAGGGGGGTATATTCCAGATATCATTGCTAAAAAAGGGAAGAAAGAGACTGTTGTTGAAATTGAAACAAGAAAAACGGCAACTACTGATAAAAAACAACAACAGGCATTTAAGAATTATGCAGACAAAAAGAGTGGGAGAAAGTTTACAAAAAAAATAATTTAGCACAGCATTCTCTCCTCCAGACTTTTGAGGAGTGTTAGCGGAGCAAAAGGATGGAGGTGTAGATGGCGAAGTGAAGTGGTATCGTCCACTACTGAGCGGGACTCGCACCTTTCACCTTTCCAATTTTCTTTTTCAATTTATCCGCCGCCCCTTTCCGTGTGCGCTTTCATTTGACAGAAATGGGTACAAAACAAGGAGAGTATATTTTTACTGAAAAGGTGAAAACACAGGAGCAACATACCTTCTTGCAACACGATACAATGAAGAAGAGAACTGGTATACATTCTTGTCTCATGCAAACGGGATAAAGGCTATCAGTCAGAATACTGGACCAGGTGGTGATTTGGATGTGTTTATAGAAGATGACGATAAAGTGACAACGCTAAAAGAAGCATACAAAAATGAAATATTACTTGAGGCAGATGTGGAAAATAACAATGCGAGGAATAGTTATGCTTCTTTGTCAAAATCAATTGAAGAAGGTCTTGGAGAAATTGTTGGAGAAGATTTCATTGAGTAATACCTTCTTTGCTTCTGCAAATAAGCAATTACAGCAAATAGCACGGCACTGATATATTTGTGCCGTGCTATTTTTTTACTTATTTTGATCTCAACCAGCATTATCTTCTGTCTCGGGCAGTGGGTCAAGAGGGTAGATAAAAGCAAATCGGTTGCGTGGATTAGAAGGATTAAATAGTCGATCTTCATTTTTGTTCATAGTATCACTCAATCTGCTGGAGATGATCCACAGCCCAATACCAGTTTTTTGGTGAGGGGATGTGTCATCTCGAACGATATTAAATATTCTCGGAACACCGTCAGGGTATACAGTAATTGCTTCAGTTGCCACAAAAAATTCACTAAGGAATTCGTTATCTGATTGGTCGGGTTGTTCTGTAAATTGCAGGCGTATTTGCACTGCAACTTCAGGTGAGCATGGCAGAAGACCACATTTTTTTCCTCTCTCAATGATGTCATCCAAGGTGACTAACTCGTTTTTAGCAAATTCCATGTCACGCAAGGAAAGCACAACTATTGCAACTTCACCTTTATCTTTTGCAATTGGGAAGTCGGGGTGAGAGAGTGCCTGTGCTGATAATGCATCTACAAGAAATGCTTTTTTCTGTAAATCTTGAAGCAGATCATTACCAGTTGCATGTGTTCTGAGCATCACGTTGGGAAAAGGAATGTTCCAGTCCTTTCCGTGGCACTCTTCTGATCCTTCTTCCCACGCGCAGGAGACAAGAAGGGCCGAGGTTAATATGGTGTATAGTAGTAAAAGGGTTTCTATAGAAAAGGTAAGGTTTTTCATTACGTTCTCCTTGTTTTGAATACTTCTAATGTAGAGTGTACAATAATATATGCAATGTGCCAAGGGTTGCATGTGAGGATTCACCACAGTAGTTTTGGATATTTTTAAGGTCGTTGGTTCAAATCCAACCCCCGCTACCAAAGTGGGTAGCAGAGATGCCCTTGTTGTTAGTGTGGTAGCAGGGGCTGACATTTTCTAATTAAATGATCAAACCCCCACTACAGTGGGGGAAGGAGAAAAGATTTTGACAGTAAAAGAAGAAAGAAGAGAGAAGAGAAGAAAAATGAGACCGATGGTG
This sequence comes from Minisyncoccota bacterium, assembly GCA_963668425.1. Lineage (GTDB taxonomy): Bacteria > Patescibacteriota > Minisyncoccia > Phycocordibacterales > JABAAK01 > JAPPJI01. The sequence continues at coordinate 527,231 of OY764332.1, forward strand.
TTTGTGGGTTTTCTCACTTTTTGTATTGGTTTGATTTTCGGTGCATTCGTGACAACTATCTCACCTAAAGAGACAGAGATTTCAGAGATTACCAGTTCTCTGGAGATTAAAGAGGTCACAGTGCCACTGAAATCGACGGTTACCCATGAAGAAATTACTATCAGTCAGTATGTTGTCAATGAGCTTGGATCTCTGTCTCACGAGATTAAGATGGCGGAAAAGATTCACAAGGGCTTGTACGTCATCGTGAATACCGCTACCCCTGATCGGGAGTTTCCTGAGCTTCCGAGCATCCTTGAGATTGCTCTGGAGATCAAAGAGACAGGTTACTTTGATTTAATGTCCCACCTTAAGTAAGTTCATTTAATAACGGCTTCTGATGCGTTCGCGCATTGGGAGCCAATTTTTATATATATATTGTGTTATTAAGGGGATAGTATATTGCTGAGGTTTGGGTCAAGTTGTGTTTTTGCTGAAGAAGGAAAACCCTTGTTTATGGGGATATAGAGGGGGTTGACAAATAGATATGTATATTGTATACTATAGTCAGTGATGATGTATATTCAATCCCGATTATTATCGGGAAAGGAGAAAGCAATGATAAGAGTATTTTTAGCTATTCTTAGTTTCGTTAGTAAGCTCATTTAATAACGGCTTCTGCGCATATAAGGAGAAAAAACTATGGTTAAAGTAAGAGTAAGAGTTGTTATTTCGGTACTGGCCCTGGTTGCAGTATTTAGTTTTGGTGTACTTTCGGGTGTAATGGCTCCTGCCATCATGCAGGTGCCGGATGCGCCACCGGTTTCGGAGGATGAGGTATGCGATGCATACTCCCCGCAACAGCACCTCATTCTTGAGGAACTGAACGGGAGTAAGTAAGCTCATTTAATTTTTTAACGGCTTCTGATGCGTTCGCGCATTGGGAGCCAATTTTTTTATATATATTGTGTTATTAAGGGGATAGTATATTGCTGAGGTTTGGGTCAAGCTGTGTTTTTTGTTGAAGGAATTTGATGAGATCGTTCATTCTTTCTTGTTGTTCTGGCATGTTGGTCATGATATGGTTTAGTGATTGGTAGAGTGAGTTGATCAGTTTTGTGAATAGGTCATCACAGATACCCTCAATGTCTTCATCGTAGTCAACATCAATTTTTGCTAGATCGTCAATGAATTTTGTGATTTCTTTTCTTGGCATGGAGAGGTACGCAAGTGGTGCGTCTCCTCGTTTTAATTCACTCGGATACCACTTTTTGTCTTCTTGGTTGAGGGCGATGCCATATTTGATTGTTTTTTCTTCTTTGTTTCTTTTGACAATGTTGTTTAATTTTGAGCCCTGGATAATGTTGTCTCTATTTGAATTTGTTTCATCAATTGCACAGATTACCTGTCCTGTTTCCTCATCAATGATCAAAGAGTCAACGCCATCAAATATATCGGTATGTCGTGCTGTTGGAACAATAGATATCTTTTTTGCGTTTAGTGCGTAGTGGAAGATGACAGAAACCGCTTTTTCAAAGGTTTCGGCTATTTTGTTCATTTTCTCATGGTCTGGATTTTTTGTCGCATCACTACGGGCGAATTTTTCTTCTAGTTGTGTGATTTTTTCTTTGTCTTGTTCTACCTCTTCTTTTGTGTAGTATCCTGTGTCTGCGAACCAATCCATGCTTACCTCGCTACCTGTGTCTGTGCCGATCCCCAGTGATGATTCAAAGTATGTGCCAACTTTTTTCAATAGTGAGTCAAGATTTTTAAGTCCTTCAGGATTGAGCTCTAATGACTCTTTTTTTTCTGCAGAGGCGCGTGGCTTTTCCCAACGATTCTTTCTCATTGTGGGCATTGTAGCACAAGATTAGCGGGCGTGAGTGGTAGTGATGATGGAGATTGCCGGTTGGTAAGTGAGTTTGGTGGTGATGAGGGGTGTGTTCAGTTTTTATACCATTTCCCAAAAAAGCTCAGGGTCAACACCTGCTTTTTCAGCAAGCACTTCTTCTACTTCATAGAATCTATCCGTTAGATCTTCGATACGCCCTCTCCATTCTTCAATTTCAGATTGTACTTTTTCAGGTACTGATTTCCATTGAGATTTTTCTTCAGGAGATAGCATTCCGTATAGCCCTCCGACCCTTCTTTGGATTTTTGGCATGTTAAAAAAATTACGCTTTTCGTCTGGATCATAGATATGACTGATGTCATCCAATGATTTCATTAACCTTTGAACAAGGTATAGAGTATTTTCAAAATCTTTTTTTGACGGCTCTTCAAATGATTGACTCATTCGGTCAATAATGTTCATAAGGTTATCTTCACCTTTTGAATTCCTATCTGGCAGTGAAATGGATAGTAGGGGTGTCATAACAGAGTATGTTGGTGTGTATGTGTCGTCGTTTTGTTCTTTGTATCCATCGTACACCACCACACCATTTCTGTTGTTCTGGTATACCTTTTCTATTTTTTCTTCGTTTATAGGATGGTCCGGGTTATTTTTACCGAGGGTAACATCAATAACAAATGCTGTTTTGCCGGTATTGCGGTCTATGCCAACTATGTCATACCCCCCCCTAATGTCACCGTAGAGATTGGAGCGGTAAAAGTAAAACTCTTCAGAAAGACATTTTGTTAATTCAGCAATAATGATTTTTTCGGCAAGATCTGATCGTTTTTTTATCTCATGCTCTTCTGAAGTTTCGCCTGCCTTAAACTGCTCCTGTTTTTTCTTTACGTATGTAATTTGTTTTTTTAGTATTTCCACTGGGAAAATGCCAGCATGGTTTTTGATTAGGTTTCTTCCGCTTTTTTGAGATAGTGGTATGCCGACCTCTTTAAGCATGTTTGTGTTGGACTCGCGTGCGGTGAGTAACTTTTCTGACCTCATGGCAATTTGGCGTTGCTCCTCTGGTGTGCGGTATTGTTCTTTTTTGCGGTAGGTGTCGCGTTTTTGAGTAGAGTTCAGGCGTGCATTGCTTGCTTTGTCAGGAGAAAAAACTCTGTTTGCTGTCGGTTTGCTTATTCTTCTTTCCATGTTTGGCATGTTACTGACAGTATGCCTTTTGTTTTTTCTGGTTGCGATACAAATACACATTGGGGAAGTGTTGTGTGCCACTTGTCTGAGATGGATGGGGTGATTGTTGTTAGGTTGAGAGAGGGTGGTTGTTGCTGTCTCCGGCATCGTGGCTGTCTTTAGTGCGTTGCTGTTGTGTGTGTGCTATAACGCCTACTATGTAGAGGAGGGAAGGGAGTGTGATGACTGCAAGGAGTGCCACACTTCCTGGTGTTGCACTTGTAAGGAGGAGTGCTACGTTTGCAAGTGACAGGGTAAGATGTGCGACAGCAAGATATATCACTGGCTTAATGGCGTAGCGAATAATGAATCCGAGGAGCATAAATGGCATGGCAATGAAATTAACCAGTGCCCACCCAATATATAATAGGAGTACCATTTGGTGCGCGCTTCCAGTTTCCTGTAGCAGGAAGAGGACGAGTATTGAGATTGGTATTACCAGCGCTGTTACTACAATACCTGCCACCCGTATGCTTTTTACTGTTATTGGTTTCATGGCTATAGTATAGTATATATACTCGGGTATCTCTACATTGCCATTTTAGATATTGGGTGCTATGCTGTGAATAATGAATGAACGTAGTAAAGGAGGGCTGGGTATCTTGTTTTTCTATATTGGCGCTGGTATTGCTTTGGCGGTTTCAGTTGTTTCTGGCATTCTCGTTGCTTTTGATCTTATTGATCGCCTTGCTTCTTATGAGACCCTTACTTGGTATCAGTTGTCTTCTACTGGTATGCCGGTGCGGGCTGCTTTTTTGTTGATCTCCTTTATTGTTCTCGTTGGTGTTGTGCGAAAGATGCGTGGTGCTGTGTATGAGTATCAGGGGACTGTTTGGTATACCCTTTGTAGGACGATTATATTTATCATTCTTACCGCTTCTGTTGTGCTTGTTGCCGTCGCTGTTTCTGTGTTATTCGGCGGACTCTTTTCAGGTGATATATCGTTGTCTGGTTTTTTGAAGTCGGTTTTTGTTGTTGGTGTTGGGTCAGCGGTATTTTACTACTATCGTGGTGTTTTGCATGGTGTATGGCGCTCGCAGAAGAAGCGGGAACGGATATTTGTTGTTGTGATGAGTATGCTTGTTGCTGGTATTGTTGTCGGCGCAGTTGTTGCCTTTGATCCGCTTAGTCGTCCGGCACTGCAGAAGGTGTATGATACGATTTCCTGTCTTGAGCGGCTAGATTCTCATTTGAAGGGTGCATATCTTGAAGAAAATAAAATTCCCGTAGGTGAGTTGTCTGATGATGCTCTCTCGGATATTTTGCCACATTATGTTGCATGGGAAACAGAAGTGGATTGTAGTGCTATGGGAATCTCTTATGAGCAAATTGATACATCTCACTATCGTTTGTGTGCATCTTTTGAGGTGTTGCCAGAAGGTGTTGCGCATGGGCACTATCCGCATCGTTTTCGTGTGCAGGAAATCGGAGAGAGTTGTTTTGAGGAGGATGCTGATCGGAGAGATTTGTTTTGAGGAGGGTGCTGATAGGTAGTGCTTGAGAAGTATCAGTTGAAAAAGGACGTTGTGCTTTTGTGGTATTGGTATATACTATATGTATGATCCGAAGACAGCAGGTTGCGATATTTGGTGGCAGTATCGTCGTAAAACCTGCCGAGGTTTCAACTCTTGTATGATATACCTATATCATACTGAGGCGGATCAGAATGACTAACAGATTATTATGGCAATATCAAGAACAAAGAAAGAAGTAGTGATTGATCAGTTGAAGGATATTTTTGATACCGCACGAACTATTGTGTTTGTGCAGTTTGATAAAGTAACCGCCGAAGAGGCAAATACACTTCGTGGTGTATGTGTCGATGAAGGTGTTGGCTATCTTGTTGCGAAAAAGACGCTTATTCGTAAAGCGTTTGCTGATTCATCCTTTGCTGGTGCATTGCCGGAGATGGATGGTGAGGTTGCGCTTGCATATGGTGATGACATGCTTGCTCCGGCGAGATTGATGGGTGAGCAGGGCAAGGTGTTGGGAGAGCGTTTAGCTATTGTCGGTGGTGTGTTTGAGAAAGCGTTGGTATCACAGGAGAAGATGCAGTCAATTGCGGCTATTCCGCCACTTGAAACGCTGTACGCGCAGTTTCTCACCGTTATCCGTGCGCCAGTGCAAGGATTTGCCTCAGTGCTTGGTCAAATTGCTGATACAAAAGCATAATTATTTTTATTACATACTAACATACATATCATGTCTGAAGAAAAAGATACACAAGAGGAAAAAGAAGAAGTGCAGCCGGCAGAGGCACCAGAGCCAAAGAAGGATGATGCACAGCCCGCTGATGCTGATCAGGTGGACTCTGATGACAGTGAAGAAGAAGTTGTTGTACCTGAGCGGTTTCAGAAGATTGTCGCGGAGATAGAGCAGATGAGTGTGCTTGATCTGCATGAATTAGTGCAGGTGTTTGAGAAGAAGTTTGGTGTTTCTGCCGCTGCGATTGCAGCTGCACCTGCTGCTGGAGGCGCTGATGGTGATGATGCTGGTGGAGGGCTGGTGACGGTAAAGCTGGAGGATGCTGGAGCAACTAAAATTCAAGTGATTAAGGTAGTGAAGGAGGTACTTGGACTTGGACTGAAAGAGGCGAAAGACCTTGTTGATGCCGCGCCGAAAGATTTGAAAGAAGGTATTACTGGTGAGGAAGCGGAAGAGTTGAAAGGAAAGCTTGAGGAGGCCGGAGCAAAGGTAAGTGTTGCATAGGCGTTGCGGTAGTGTATAGATATAGCGATTACACCCTGACAGAGAGGCACTGAGAAGTGCTTTTTTGTTGGGGTGTGATATTATTATAGATATGAACGACCAACAAGACCCACTGTACAGTATTATTGGTGATATGACTCGTGTGAAGATGCTTCGGATTTTTACCCTGAATAAGGACTCTTTGTATGTTGCTAGTGATTTTACCAAAGCACTTCGGAAGCGAGAACAGTCAATTAAGGAATCTTTGAGATGGCTTGAGCAGGACGGTATTATTGTGAAAAAGAAACTGCCTGTGGCAGAGAGAAAAAGTAAAGGGATTCGTGAGTTGAAGGGGCATGGGTTCAATAAGCGGTATGCGCATAGGGAGTTTTTAGATATGCTTATCAGGGAATCGTTGCCGACAGAAAAGGATGTGCTCGCTAAAAAAATAGTGCGAGTGCCGGGGGTGCGATGTGTTGTCACTACTGATGTGTTTGTTGAGAAACGTGGTGGGTGCGTTGATCTTATGGTTGCTTCTGCGGAAAATAATGAGTCGCATCTTCAGGATATGGTTCAGTCGGCGGAGCGATCTATTGGTCGGGAGTTGCGGTGTGTGTTTTTAACGGTGAATGATTTGCTACATCGCATACATACAAACGATCGGTTTATACGGAGTATATTGGAGGAAAAACATACTATACACCTTGATAAAATCGGCCTACCCCAAACGTGAAAAACCTTCTTACCCACTACTACTACAGTGGTATACTAACAAGTGTAGAGGGCTTTTGCTCACTACACAATTATACAGATCTGTAATACATACTTAATTATTATGTTTAGTGTAGCGTTATTATCATCAAGTGCTCAAAAGTTACTTGCTATTGTCTTCGGCATCTTACCACAGCTTATTGTCGCGATACTGATTGTACTCGTTGGGTGGGTAGTAGGCTGGCTCTTAGAACGGACCTTGCGAACCGTATTTCGCACCGTACCGGTCTTTGATGAGACCTTACGAAACATCGGTCTTGACAAGGTACTGGAACGCGCAGGCATGCGTGTTGACCTCGGTAAGTTCTTCGGTGTCATCGTCAAGGTATTCGTCATGTTTGCCTTCCTCCTTGCCGCCTTTGATGTCCTCGGCTTCGGCGAGATCAACACCTTCTTAACTGAAACTGTCCTTGCCTACATCCCGAATGTCATCTCTGCTGCGTTAGTGATGGTACTCGGTCTGATTGTCGCTGACTTCGTCAGTAAAATCGTCTCAGGCAGTGCAAAAGTCATCAAGGTACATGCAGGCCTTGCAACAAAAATCACCAAATGGTCAATCATCATCTTCTCTGCCCTCATCGCTTTCTCAGAACTCGGTGTCGCTCAGGAGATCATTCAGGCAACCATCGGTGGCATCATCGCCGCAATCTCCCTTGCTCTCGGACTTGCCTTCGGTCTCGGCGGACAACAAGCCGCCTCTGACTTCTTAGACAAAGTAAAAGGAGACATATCACACCGATAACCGAATCAAAAAAAACAAGCACTTGTTTTACAAAGATCATCGCACTCGTTGCGATGATTTTTGTTTGTTGTGTGGATGGCGCTTTTAGTGGTGGTTGGTTATACAATGGGGTGTTAGGTTACTAGGTTTTTAACCGTTTTGTAAATTTCTACCATTGCGAGCGTGTCAAGTTTGCAGTATTCCAGAAGAGCGTTTTTTATTGTGTCGTGTTTCGTGCTGTTTTTTTCCTCAACCATTGCAAACCACCGCTCCATTGCCTGTGTGCCGTCTTGAATAGCAAGGTTTTCATATGAGAGATTTGGACAAAGCACAGGAAGCACTTTTTTAATAGAAGTTGAGCCGCAGAATGCCGCATCAGTGTATGCTTCTTTGAATACATCCTCCAAGTCAACCATGCGGTCATTAGCGTTCTGTAGCATTTCAGCATACTGCGGATACATTTTTGCCATTTTTGTATTTATTTTTTTTTCATAACTTGCATGCCATGAGACAATAGACCCCACATCCTTGACCATTTCACAGAATGCCTGTAGCACTTTTTCAATCCCGGAAAGGTTCTCGTTTAAGTACTCTTTGTGTGTAAGCGTGTTGTTGGCGTCCAATATATGTAGTGAAAATTGAAACGGTATGTGTTGCCACGGCTTTGTGCCTATAATTTTTGGCACTGCATTTATTGCTGCCTCATAGTCAAAGAAATAGAGTGGAAAAACCATTTCAGCAAGCATGCTCTGTATCTTCTCCTCATCAATTTGAGCATTCTTTTCAATCACTGATCGTACTTGTCGGCGTTGTCGGTCGTTCAGCTCAATATCATCGGTAACGTCTTCTATCTTTTGTATATCACGATCCAGCAGTATACATAACTTTTTTTCACGTATATTACCGATTTCCCATACAGATTGCTCGGGAAGCACGTTGTTGAAATATTCAAATGCATCACAGTGATTTGCTTTGGTTTTTCTGAAACAAGGACATCCGCCTTCCTCTATACGCTCTGCCTGTAAAAGTGAAAGCGCATTGTTAATTTCCACTTCTGTCTCGTCGTATATCTTTTTTATTTCTTCGGTAACGTCAATTTTCTTAAGGAGTTTTTGCGGATCTATCTCTATCTCTCGCACATAGTTACTATCGGTATGCATAATGAACACCTTTTCAACACGCATGCCGGATCGCTCAAATGTGATTTTTTGAAAACACGCATCCTTGAGATGGTTGTGCTTTTTATCTTTTTTGATGCTGGTGGATGCTTTTACCTCATGCAGGTTATATGACCCATCATCGTTTCTGGAAAGGATGTCTGCCCGCGCGAACAATCCGTCTTCAGTTAGCACTGTTGCTTGGAACAACGTTTTTGTTTTTTGTATGATTGCGTCTTGTGTTTTTGCCATAGATGTATCAATGGTGGGTGGCAACGACACACCGTCAGGGAACAACATTTGTGCGTATCGTTCAACTTCATACCCCTCGCGGGTAATTTTTTTCAAAAAATCACTGAATGCTTTATGCGGGTAGATCTTTGGCTTATGTTTGCGTAGCCACAATGACTTTGGGCATTGTAAGTAGTGCACAAAGTCGGTCTTAGTGAGATACATATTTTATTCAGTTGGAGCTCTTGTAAGTGTGGCAGTGATTTGTTTTTCAGCACCGTGACGGAGAATTGTAAGCGTGATAGATTGACCGACCTGTTTTTGTCGGATGTGTGCGCTCAGCGATGCTCCGCGTTCTATTTTGACACCGTCAATCTCAAGGATGATATCGTTTTCTACAATACCGGCAATGTCTGCGGGAGATCCGGGAATAACCGCGAGATCTTCCTGTGTTTCTCCGCGTGCGACAAGCGCGCCATAGGCAACTGAGAGGTCATTCTTCTTTTGTAGACGTTCAGTTATTGCTATATAGCGGATACCGAGGTATGGTTTAATGATTTCTCCGTGTTCCTGCACTGATGTGACTATCATTTTGATGGTATTACTGGAGAGAGCAAAGCCGATATTTTCTGCACCCCGTTGCACCGCGACATTGACTCCTATCACTTTGCCACTGAGGTCAAGCAGAGGGCCACCGGAATTGCCGGGATTAATTGCGGCATCGGTTTGGATAACCCCTTCCAGCATCTCTGATTTGCCGAATGCATTTCCTGCAATTATTGAACGGGATAATCCGGATACCACACCGACTGAGACGGAGTTTTGAAATTCAGTAAGCGCATTGCCGATCGCAATAACAGTTTGTCCTGCCTTCACGGTGTCAGAGTTGCCAAATTCAAGATATGAAAAACCCTTGTCTTCCACTTTGAGTACTGCAATGTCAAATGTCGTGTCCCGTGCCAGCACTTTTGCGTTGTGTGTTTCTCCGTTGTTAGTGAGGATGGTGTATTCGGCGTTTGTATCGCTGACGACATGGCGATTGGTAACAAGCAGACCGTCAGAGGATACAAAGAAACCGGATCCACCCCCAACTTCACGTTTTTCAATGCCGTTTTGTCGTTGTCGTGGCACCCGGAAACTGAAACCCCCACCAAAAAAATCCTCAAATGGATCAAGTTTTTCATAGTACTGCTCAATGACCGGGACATCTTTAGTGATAACAATTGAAACAACTGCCGGGTTAGATTGTTCCACTATGTCAATAATGCGGGACTCCTCTCCGACAGAGTCGCGTAGTAGTATATTCTGTGTTTCGCTATCGGTGCTTTTCTCGGATGTGCGTGTGAGGGATAGTGCGCCATGTGTTTTGTGCTGGTATATAGCAGTAAACATTGTCAGCATTACTGTGCAGGTAGCAACACTAACCGCGATGCTGAGTATAATAGTTGTTTTGTGTTTTTTAAGTAATTTCATACGTTAGTGCAGATATTTTTAGTATACATTTGGTAGTATAGCAAACACTATTTTGGCTGTTATCATAATCCACTGCTTTGATACACTGTTGTTTTTCAAGCGGTGGAAAGGGTGTGGTATAGTGTTGATGTTATGGAGAAGAAAAGTATTGTCTACAGTGTGCTTGTTGGGCTTATGTTGGTGATTGTTGTTGGGTTGTTGTGGGTTCTTGATCAACAGGCGGCACCAAAGCGGGAAGCATATGCAAATCTTGCGCAATGTTTGTCAGAAGCAGAAGTAATTTTTTATGGTGCGTTCTGGTGCCCTGCATGCGCGCAACAAAAAGCAATGTTTGGAGGATCGGCTAAAAAACTGCCATATAAGGAGTGTTCACTGCCGGATAGGACACAGAATGAGTTATGTACCGAAGCTGAGATAGCAAATTATCCGGTGTGGGAGTTTGCACGAGAAAATGACGAAGTGTATCGGTGTGGCGGGATAGTTAGTCCAGAGGTGTTAGCGCATTTGTCTGGCTGTCCGTTGCCGACATATGAAGGTGTGGATAGTACCGTTGCTGGACTATACGAACGACTGGTCGTTGAGACAACGACTGATTCGTTAAAAAGGCGGGGTGTACCTGCAGAGACAATACAAGAGACCATTGATTCGGTAGATGAAGCGGTTACCGCGTATCTAGCGGACACCTATGGAACAACAATTGATAGTACCGATAACGTTGAGCATCTGCTCACTGCTGTTGCGGAGACATTGCACAGTTGTGCGCCGTTTGAAAAACAAGATGAGGAAGCAGTGCTTGAAATTGAGAATGCTGAAATAGAATTGGTGCCTGCAGAAGAAGTTGATTCTGAAGGTGGTGCGGAGTAGTCATGAGCATACAACACATTATCAAAGAACCGCAACATCATGCGTATATTGTGTTTGGCTATATGCCGAATGAGTTGGGTGTGGAGCAGCGTGAAGGATTGTTTGTTATAGAAACGGAAAAGGGGCTGGGAGTTGGTGAGGTGCGGGAGTTGCAACAGTATGCGTTTCAGTCAACCGGTGCACAAGAGAGAAAGATTGTGCTGAGTGCATCAGGCATTACCCATCAGGCACAAAATGCGTTACTGAAAGTGATGGAAGAGGTTAGTGACGGTACCTATTTTTTTCTGTGTTTGCCACAGGGAACAGATGTGTTGAGTACGTTGCTTTCACGGTGCTACATTATTAGTCGGAGTGATACTGCTTTGGAGTCAGAGAATCAATCGGAGCATTTTACCTCGTTTATCAATGCGTCTGCGAAGGGGCGACTTGCTGTGCTGGATGCGATTTGGGATATGGGAGAGGGTGCGCGACATAGTGCGATTTTGCAACTGCTACAATCTATTGAGCAATACATACATCAGAGTATTAGGCGTGATGGAGAGGGCGGGCGTGAAAAAATTATGCGTTACAGGCGAGTAACACAAAACTTGCGGCGTGGTATCTATGATGGTGCGCTGCACAAAAGCACCCTACAGGCACTGGCGTTTTGTGCATAGTGTCAATCTTTGGTATACTGTTTACACTATATGAAGCTGGATGAGGTACGAAGACGGTTCCTAGATTTTATGCGGGAGCGAGGTCATAGCGTGATTGGATCCGCGCCGCTGGTACCGCAAGAGGATGCGACAACACTGTTTACTGGGTCAGGTATGCAACCATTAGTGCCGTATTTGCTGGGGAAAGAGCATCAACAGGGTTCACGGTTGGCAAATTCACAGAAATGTTTTCGGGCGAATGATATTGAGGAGGTTGGTGACAACAGGCATACGACTTTTTTTGAAATGCTAGGAAATTGGTCGCTTGGTGACTACTTCAAAGAAGAGCAGGTGGAGCAGATTTTTATTTTTTTGACTGATGTGGAGAAAGGGCTGGGGTTTGATCCGCAACGGCTATATGTGACAGTGTTTTCTGGTGATGCGTCATTGGGCATTCCGCGAGATGAGGTATCCGCGGAGAAATGGCGTGCATTATTTGCAGATGTCGGTATTGATGCTGGTATCGCGCATATCGGCTCGCAGGAGGATGGAGATGAGCAGGGAATGAAATCTGGTGATCGGATATTTTACTATGATGCGAGCAAAAATTGGTGGAGTCGCTCGGGGGAGCCGGAGGCAATGCCGGTCGGCGAACCGGGAGGCCCTGATTCAGAGGTGTTCTATGATTTTGGGGAAGAGCACACCGATCCGGCATTTGCACACCTGAAGCCACACCCGAATACCGACTCTGGGCGGTTCGTTGAGATTTGTAACTCAGTGTTTATGGAGTATGTGCGAACCAAAGATGGCTTTCAGCCACTACCAAAGAAAAATGTTGATTTCGGAGGTGGCTTGGAGCGGATGACTGCGGCAACAGAGCATACACCAGATATTTTTAAGATTGATGTATTTAACGAGTTGTTGCAGTCACTCGTTGAGATGAGTGGTATTTCATATGACGATCAGCCGGAACCATTCCGTATAATTGCTGACCACCTGCGGAGCGCGGTGTTTGCTGTTGCAGATGGCGTAGTGCCGTCAAACACGGATCGGGGGTATGTACTGCGACGATTAATTCGTGAAGCACTATACAACCTGCGGTATGTGCTGAAGATTGAGACAGGTTCGCTTGCATCGCTCTCTGAGTATTGTGTTGCAGTGTACCGTGATGCCTATCCTGAAGTTGCCACAACAGCGATCAAGCAAACAATTACTGATGAAGAAGAGCAGTTTACAAAGACCCTGCGAAACGGAATGCGGGAATTGGAGCGGATACTGAAGAGTAAGTCACTTGATGGAAAAGCAGTATTTATGTTACAGAGTTCATATGGATTTCCGAAGGAGTTGACAGTCACTTTGGCAAAAGAGAAAGGAGTTACTGTTTCCTTGCGCGGATATGATGAGGAGATGGAGAAACATCGTGCGCTGTCCCGACAGGCAAGTGAAGGGAAGTTTAAAGGAGGTTTGTCGGACACAAGTGACATGAGTGTGAAATATCACACAACAACACACCTACTGCATCAGGCGCTGCGAGATGTGTTAGGAGATGGCGTGGAGCAAAAAGGGTCAAATATCACGCCGGAGCGATTGCGTTTTGACTTTTCGCATGCTGAAAAAATGACTGACGAGCAAAAAAAACAGGTTGAGGGTATTGTGAATGAAAAGATACAGGCAGCATTGCCGATAGCATACAAAGATATGCCCTTTGAGGAGGCGCGGGCGTTGGGCGCCATCGGCGTGTTTTCATATGACGATATTGTGCGGGTGTATTCTGTCGGTGACTATAGCAAGGAGTTTTGTGGGGGTCCACATGTTGAAAATACTTCTGATCTTGGGATATTTCAGATTAAGAAGGAGGAGGCGGTGGGAAGTGGGGTGCGGAGGATTAAGGCGATACTTACATGAGGTGCGTTTGTGTGGTGCTGTTTATGGACACTATATAAAAAATGCGTTATACTTCTGAGTGTGAAAATATCTTTTGTTGGAAAAGGTGGTGCAGGTAAAACAACACTTGCTTCCTTGACGGCACGTTATCTTGCCTCAAAGCAGTTTCCTGTGCTTGTGATTGATGCTGATATAAATCAGCATATGGGATATTCGCTTGGATTGCATGAGGATGCGTGTGCTGCTATCCCAAAGATGGGGCTGGAGATGGAAAAGATCAAGGAATATTTGCGTGGCACTAATAGTCGTATTGGTGCTATAGAGGAGATGGCGAAAACCACGCCGCCGGGTACCGGCTCACGACTGTTGACCGTTACAGAGGAAAACCCAATATACAAGCATTTTGTGCGGGACGTTGATGGTGTTCGTTTGATGACTGTTGGCGCGCTTTCAGAGAAGGACATTGGAGTGAAGTGTTATCATGCAAGCACTGGTTCTGTTGAACTGTTTTTGAATCATTTGATAGATGTAGAGCGTGAGTATGTGCTTGTTGATATGACTGCCGGCACAGATGCATTTGCATCGGGGTTGTTTACTCGGTTTGATGTGACTTTTCTTGTCGTTGAACCAACGGTAAAATCAGTGAGTGTGTATAAGCAGTACAAGGCGTATGCGGAGCAGTATGCTATTTGTATTCGGGTGATAGGGAACAAGGTGAGGGATACATCAGATGCAACCTTTATACAGAGAGAGGTTGCAGATGATTTGGTGGCACTGTTTCAGGATTCACCGTATGTGCAATCTTTTGAACGAGGGGATACGCAACCGATTTCGTACCTTGAACCAGAAAATGAGAATGCGGTATCTGCGGTTGTGGAGGAAATTGATACAAAGGAGAAGGATTGGGAGAAGTTTTATGATCAGGCAGTTGTGTTTCATCGGAAAAATGCAGAAAGTTGGGCGAATTCTGCCTTAGGGGTTGACATAACTGAGCAGGTTGATCCATCATACTCTTTGATGGATGAAGTGGTGCGTATGCAGCCAGCTCACACGATACAATGAAGTTTTTGTGTTGTGTGAGCTGGCTGTTGAGGCAGTCAGTAAAATTATATTAAAACCCAGGAGGTTTACTATGTCTTTACCGTCGGTAAGTACCGTTTTGGTATCCAAGGGTTTGTCGCTTGATACGGCGACAGAAGATCAATTGCAAAGCGTCATCATTGAGGCGGTGCAGGAGGATTTGCCCGTTGGCTATGCAAATATTGAGCGTATGGTGAATGAGTTGCATCAAGGTGCTTCGCGGCGGGTTCGGTACACACTGGACCCAATCTCTGAAGCAGGTAAGCAGTTTATCCGATTGCTTGCTTCGGATGCTGTGCGGAGAGTGCTGGAGCGACATTTTCGAGTGCGGCTCGGATTTTACAATTGCTGTACCGGCATTGTCGTTCGTGAGAATGGTGTTCTGAAAATGACCCTGCGTGAGCAGGTAGCATTACAGAGTCCAGATTCCCTTGACTGTTAATTTTACACTCCGTTGCATTATGCAGCGGAGTTTTTTTATGCCCTTATGTACCCGCTGTTAATTCAAAAGATTTGCCTTAGATACGGGCTTAGAGGGAGTTATCCACTTATACAGCATACTATTCTGTATATTGGCAAAAGTGTAAAACTGGTGTTTAGGGTGTGTGTATGTTGTACATTATATATAAGTATGTCTACTTTGTGATTTTAAGATGAACACCCTGTGTTTGATCTTCGTAGAATACTGGCGAGAGAGGTAGGGAGTATTATATGTTTTTACACTTTGGCATGCTGTGATTTAGTATGGTAAGAACAAAGATGATTGTGGCTGCCCTTGCTGTAGGGTTGTTGATTGCTGGTGTGCTTTATTCACAAAGGGCAGCTGGCATTGAGGGCAAGGAATGTACGCTGTTTATTGGTATAGGAAAATTGTCTCCATTGACTGGAAGAATATTGTTAGTGTTACCCAATTCGCTTATGTCACTGGAATGCTGGGCTGATTACGCAAGACCAGAATGGATTGATATTGATTTTGTATTTCTATCTGGCACGGAGGACGGTGGCACAGGAGGTGAAATGACACAGTTGACCAAAGGAGGGAAAATGCGGGCAAGATACCTGCCTGCAAACAATGTGTACGCCACAGAAAAACTGCCGCCAATAGAAGAGTTGAAACAGAGTTTTGAAAAGAGTTTTGAAAACAAATACATCCTCTTAAAGGGAGTTGGGCTAACATCCTACGGAGGAATGGAGCCAAAGTTGTTTCAATGTGGAGAAGTAGGATGTTTGGTGAATCTGGATAGAGATAAAAAGTACTCACACGTCTACACGCCACAGAAGAAAAAGAAAAGGGGTGGAGGATTTAGAATTATCAGCAACAGGAACAAGGAGTTAGCAGTGAGGTCGCATGTTGACAGGTTGCTGAAACCTGTGCTTGGTATTGTAGGAGGTGTTGCCCCTATGTGGTAAGTTTTTCACACCGCAAAAGACAGCACTGTTTTACACAACGTATACTACAGTCAGCATGAAAGGGACGCTTACATTCTCTGTTTTATTTGCAACGTTACTATTTTTTGTCGCTTTTCTCAGCACCACGTTCACACCTGTTGTAGAGGCAGTAGAGGGGAAGGAATGTTATTTCTATGCTGAAAATTTTTTGACAGATGACAACAGGGTTGAACTGATAGCAGAGCCAGCGTGGGAATGCTGGGCTGATTACGCAAGACCAGAATGGATTGATATGCATTACATCATAGTATCTGCTGAAGATATTGATGGACTCACTGAGCACACCCAATTGACCAAAGAAAGAAAGGTGCGTGCAAAAAGCAAGGATGGCGATCACAGGGAATACATTACAAGCAGATTTCCACAGATAGAAGAGTTAAAGAAGGATTTTAGAGTCGGCTTTGAGAATCAGTACCTTTTTATCAAGACAACGGGGCTGTCCTCGTATGGAGGAATGAGACCAACGCTTTTCTTTTGCGGAGAAGGATGCCTTACCTACTTAGATGACAATAGTAGATATTCACACGTGTACAAGCCAAAAAGAAAAAGAGGTGGAGGATTTAGAATTATCAGCAACAGGGGCGAGGGGTCGGCAGTAAGGTCACATGTAACGCCACTGAAAGAACCTGTGCTTGGTATTGTAGGAGGTGTTGCCCCTATGTGGTAGGTTTTTCACACGGCTCACATCGCTTTTATTTGGTATTTATTGCTTGTAGCATATGTATTCTCATTGGATTGTAAGGGGATGCTTCATAAAGTAAGGGGATGTTGCTGAAAATGTTGCAAAGAGGTATACTACTAATGGAGGTTTTAATAATTGTTGCTATATAACGCAAGGATATATTGCGGATTTTCGGTGGATATAGCAAGTAAGCCGTACATATGCAAAAAGTCCTTGTTCAACACTTTTGGAGGTATGTATGTCATACACATTGCCACATGCGTTACACGAGCGTATAAGAAAAGATTCTTTACGGTTTACCAGTATACAGAAGATTACGGCACCGCTTGAGAGCATTAATTCCATGCGGGCATTTAGCTTTCTGGTGTCTGGGCAGGTTGATGCGCCATATGAAGAGGTGTCTCGACAAGAGATCACCTTTTATGATAAATATGGAGATGAGGTCGGTGTTTGTTTGCAGCAGGGTCACTTCATGTCTGCATGGTGCAGTGACTCTAGCTATACTGATGGAGGTGAGACGGTGGAAGAAGCGCTGGCTCGCCTTGATGACGATACCATCTCTTTTATTTTTGTAGTGTTTTACAACCATAGCAAGATTAAAAGCATTAGGGTGTATAACGTGGCGTAATGCTTTTATTCTTTGTTCTCCTGGGGAGTGTCCGTGTACGGATGCTCCCTATTTTTATGCTATCTATGCAAAAGCAGTGTGCTACACGCTGTGTCATTTTTTATTCTGTATACTACCTATTAGGTATATGAAGCGGGTTGCTATAAACGGTTTCGGACGAATCGGACGAGCATTTTTTCGTCTTGCATTTGCGTGTAAGGATATTGAGGTGGTTGTGATAAATGATTTAATGGATATTGAGGCGGCGGCATATTTGTTGCGGTATGATTCTGTATATAGAAGATTTGTACCAGAAGTCTCTGTCAGTGAAGATGCACTACAGGTCGGTGCAAAAGAAGTGTCGTGGCTATCAACGAAAAATCCGACTGAGCTGCCGTGGCGCTCTATGGATATTGATGTGGTGATAGAAGCGACGGGGGTGTTTGCCTCATACGAAAAAGCATACATGCACATCATCGCCGGAGCAAAACACGCACTTATTACTGCGCCGGTTACTGGTGATCCGCCGGAAAACGTGCAGGCAGGGACAGCGCTCTTTGGTATCAATGAAGATGCCGTGCGTAACTGTTCAGTTTCATCAAATGCATCCTGCACGACTAATGCGGTTGGATTGCCACTTGACCTGCTGGACAAGGAGATCGGTGTGGAGAGCGCTCTTTTGAATACGATACACAGCTATACCGCAACGCAGCAAACAGTTGACAGTCCCTCAAGAAAGAGTGACCTGCGGTATGGACGTGCTGCGGCTGTCAATATCATCCCAGCTTCAACTGGTGCCGCAATAGCAACAACAAAAGTGTTGCCGTCAATGCGAGGTAAATTTGATGGTATTGCTCTGCGAGTGCCAACCATTACTGCCTCTTTGGTTGATCTGACCTTTGTTACAAAAAAGAAAACAACCGTTGCAGAGATACATGAGGTGTTGAAACGGGGTACTAATGCATTATTTTCCACCACTACTGACCCTGTTGTTTCATCTGATATTATTGGTGAACCGTTTGTGTCTATCGCTGATTTATCTATGACACGAGTGGTGAATGGTACCTTGGCAAAGGTGCTATTGTGGTATGACAATGAAATGGGATATGCACAGTCACTTATTGAGCGTACAAAACACCTATGAGTACTATTATTCTTGCAACAGATCATGCGGGGTTTGCACTGAAGGAGCATGTCAAACAGTTCCTTGAGAAAAACGGGCATACCGTCAAGGATGTTGGTGCGCGTGCATTGGACCCTGATGATGACTATCCGAAGTATATGCGAGCTGCAGCGAAGATGTTGCTGAGTACGCCTGATTCGTTTGGTATTGTCTTTGGTGGATCGGGGCAAGGTGAAGCGATGGTGATGAATCGCCGGCAAGGTATACGGGCGATTGTATATACCACCTCTAACCCTGATATTGTAAAAGTTGGTCGGGAGCACAATAATGCGAATGTGCTGTCTATGGGTGCGCGGTTTTTGAGTGTTGCCCAAGCGGAAGTAGCGGCTGAAGTGTTCCTCTCAACAGCGTTTTCCAATGAAGAGCGGCATGAGCGGAGAGTTACGCAAATAGATTCTGGGTAAGTGGTGGTACTATGTACACTATATGAAAATGACTATCACTCCTGCTATCTTGGAGCAGTCCTTTGATGCTATTTTGGAGGCGGCACATCGTGTGAAAGGTACTGCTGCATCTGTGCAGATAGATGTTATTGATGGCGTGTATGCGACAAATGCAACATGGCCTTTTTTAGCGGATAAGCATGCTGACACTGGTGGTGCCAAGGTTGGAGATCTCGTGCATGTGTCAGAAAAGCAGTTGGCGGATAAAGCGGAATGTCTGTACGGCTTAGATATGCCATTTGAATTGGACTTGATGATTCAGAATCCTGAGGATTCATTAGGGGTATGGCTTTTGACTGATGCGACCCGATTGATTATTCACCGAACATCAACACAGTATATTTCGTACTGTATACATCGGGTAAAAGATGACGGACGGGAGGTGTATCTTGGACTAACTGCCAATGATACGCTTGAAGGCGTTTCCTCGGCACTTGACATGGTTGATGGTGTGCAGTGTATGGGGATAGCGGAGATAGGAAAGCAGGGAGAGCCGTATAACGAGCGGATTGAAACACTCATTGCAGAAATTCATGCAGCATACCCCTCACTGCCGATACAGGTTGATGGTGGAGTGTCTGCGCAAACAATGCCGCGGCTCTTGGAGGTGGGGGTAACGCAATTTGCAGCTGGCTCTGCGCTGTTCCAAGGAGATGTAAAGGAAAATTTTACGACACTGCAGGAATCTGTGCGTGCACACGCATAGGGTATGCCACACTCCTCGTCTTTTTTACCCTTGTACCCATGTCTTCAACTGTGCTCGTCACTGCCGTGTCGTGGGGTGGTGTCTAATGTGCGATATACTAAACACATATGAGGAATGTTGCTGTTGCCTTGACCTATTCACGGTTGTTTCATGTCGCATCAGTTGTATTTGATGTGGTGGGTATCACCTATTTTATCTGGGCATTCTTTTTTCTTTCTGAGCCGCTTGTGCTATTTGAGATATTGCTCGGGATTTTTTTTGCTATGGAGTATGTCTTGTTGCTGCTTGCGAGTGAAAAATGGTGGCAGTACATCAGACATCCTCTTGCGATTTCCAATGCACTGATTATTGTTGGGTATTTAGCTGCGCCGCTGTGGAACTTTGGTTTTTTGCGTATTTTGCGGGTATTTCGGATCATCCAACTGTATCAGATTATTCCAGACATACGGATGTTCACTAACCGAATTGTTTTTTGGGAAAAATTGTTTGCAACGCTCATTCATGTGTGTGTGCTGGTATTTATTATCACAAAAGTAGTGTTTGTACTGCAAGCGAATATTAATGCCGACATTGAAACAATATTTGATGCGTTTTATTTCACCATTAATGCGATTACAAAAGTGGGGGATGGGGACTCTATCACCCTAGTCGGTGTGCAAGGGAAGGTGCTGACATTAATTATTGCTTTCTTGAGCTTGTCTATTTTTGTGCAACTATTAGACACCGCTCGTGAGGTGCAGCAGATTCGTCTGACGCGAAAGAAAAGAGGCAAACGGAAAAATGGCAAATGGAAAAAGGGCGAAGAGATATATACCGAACATTTGTGTACGTACTGTGATATCAAAAATAGAGATAAGTTTGCCTCTTGTAAGTAACTAAAGGATCTGCATCTATTGTGTTGAAGAGTGTCCGACAGTGTTTACATATTTTGGGCTTACATTACGTATTTCATACCCTTTTCCGCACTCATTTTTCTCATCCATGGCGTAGCGTGTGAATTCGTCCATGGAGGTAAAGCGCGCCACCTCACTGCCGTCTGATTTCTTTATTAATATGATGTTCTTGTTGTTGTTCATGTGAGTAGTATGTCTGCCGTTGTTCAAAGTGTCAATGTGGGGTGGGTGTTGTGATTTTTTGGTGGTTGGGGTTTGTGTCGGTGTGTAAAAGGGGTTTTTGTTTCTGTATGCAGTGGTGTATTCTGTGAGTATGTATGAAGATAAAAAGGTAGTGGTATCGGGAGCAGTCCTTGTCGTTGCGCTTGCTGTCGTTGCGCTGTTGATGTGGGGAGTGCCGACTTATAACGTGTGGCAGAAGGAGCTGAGTGGTAAGGCAGAGTTGCGGGAAGCGGAATGGAATAAACAGATACTGGTAGAGCAGGCAAAGGCAGAAAAAGAGTCAGCGACACTTTACGCTGAAGCAGAGATAGAAAGAGCCAAGGGAGTGGCAGAGAGCAACAAGATAATCGCTGGTGGTTTGCAAAATAATGAAGCGTATCTCAGGTACCTCTACATCACTACACTGAAAGATCTTGAGACCAAGTTGATCTACGTGCCGACTGAAGCGGGGTTGCCTATACTTGAGGCAGGCAGAAAGTAATCAGTCGCTATCTACGTTGGAGATTGTGCGGGGGGAGGGTGTAGCGGTGTGGTGAGAGGTGTCGTTGGTTTTAAGTCCTCATTCTCAAAGAAAGATGGGAAGCGGTATACTTTTGAGTATGTTGATGGAAAGAAAAAAGCCAAGAAGGTGTCGGATACACGAAGGCGGGCGGCGAGGAGAGCGTATAGGAGAAAGAAGAAGAAGGCGAGCGTACCGGAGAAGCGTAAAGCCAAGTAAAACTGCACGAACAATTGTGCATTTGCGTACAAACTGATACTGATATATACTGTTCTTGAAAGCCCCGCCTACTACTATTTGTGGCAGTAGTGAAGTGTTGACACTGGAAGTTCTCTTCAAATTTACAGACAACACCTCATGTATGAAAAAGGTAAGGGCAAAGAAGGAAAATAGTGATAGAGTGCGATGGGTTGTTGCGGAGCGTTTAGGATTTCCGTGGGGACACTGGTACGCAGCTGAATCCGGCTCATGGATGGAAGAAAGCATCAAGAAAGCGAAATTCTTTGAGTCATTTTCTGAGGCACTAAAAGCACTGGAAGAGAGACATCGTATTAACGGTTATTATCGTAATAAGGATATGCATGATCGTAGATGGAAGTGTGTCAAAATTATTCCAGTGTTATTGAAGGATTAATAAAAAAAGGGCAGCAATTGCTGCCCCTATTGGTTGGGTTAATGGTCATGTCAGTCACTCTCCCTGGTCACGGCACTGTCTAGATTGCCGTCAGAGACAATCTGCGTTTTCTCATCGTCCTCTTCAACGACAATCTCGACGGTGCCGTCATCGTGGATGAGCAGTGCACGCTCTCCACAGCCGGCTAAAAACAGTAAGATGAGTAGCGTTAGGACAATACCGACTATGACGAGTCCTACAGCCAGACCGGAGGTTTTTAGGTCAAACATTGTACTCTCCTTTATTATAAACGAACTACTTCTATGCCTATATTATAACCCCTATACCTATATTTGTCAATATGATTGCCATTGCGTATACTAAAAACAGGTCTTTTTAAGGTATTTCCGTTTTACGGAAACGATCCTTCCTTAGACCCATAACGTTGTTCAAAACCCCCACTTCGGTGGGGATTTTGTTTTAATGCATAGAAAAGCGGGCATAAACAGGGAAAATCGTTTTTATACCCGCATTTCCTCAAAAAAGCGGGTACAAAAAAGGGTTTTGACAATATAATTACATCGGTATATACTGATAATAAACCGCATGGCTCCTCCTTTCGATTACGTATTGATTGGTGCTGTTGGCAAATTCTCACGCTCGAGATCATCGCTCTCGTAGGGTTAGAAACTCCCTGATACATCAGTTGCGGCGATCATAAGTAGCGCACGCCCTCCCTAACGGGTTTGAGGCGCAGAAATACGCTACTCCGGTTAGCAAAATCCTCACTTCGGTTGGGTTTTTGTTGAGGTATTGACAATATAATTGCGTTGTGTAATCAGTTGCCCTGATGATTAGGTTTCCAGCGGGACTTTATTTTTTATAGGAGGTGAAAGTATGCTGATAGTTGTTACGCTGATAGTTGTTATAGCGGCTTTTGTTTGGATTGTCGCTATTACAGAGTTTTTTCACAAAGTGAACATCATGGATCTTAAAAGTTTTGGGACTGTTGCAGGGTTCATTGTAGTTGGCATAATGACTGGCGTAATCTTGACGTTAATTGTGCTGGCTTTTTTGAGTGGACGAATCTTCTCAGGATGAGAAGAGGTGCACAAAGTTAGATAAAATATTGGAAGAGGTAAAAACATGCTGATAATCGCTGTTTCTTTAGTAACTGCTGGCATTACATTTGGTGTCGCAGGTTTGATTGAAAAACTGATTGAAAGATAGGAGGTAGGTATGTTGACAATGTTTCAATCTCTGTTGCTTCTGTTCGTTGTTCTCTTTGCTCCTGTGGTGATCTCTACGGTTAGGAGCAAAAAGCAGTACAAACGTAATAAGGAACGATTAAACGACCAAATGTATGGACGGAAACACAGAAGCCACGAGTAAAATCGTGGCTTTTTCAAATAATATGGGCTTGTTGTAGTGGTGCGTGGCGGCGGTGTTTGTTGTGTGCGTGGGAGTGGTGTGGTGTGTGGAGTGGTGCTGGATGGAAGATGGAGGATTTGCATGTATTGGGATGGGGGTTGTGCGGAGGTGTGTGGGAGTGGTGAGAGGTGGTGTGTGTTGTGTGCGTGATGTGGAGCGATGTGAAAAAAGATGGAGGGTTTGCATGTATTGGGATGTGGAGGTGGTGATGGAGGTTGTGTGGGAGCGGCGAGAGGTGGTGTGTGTTGTGTGCGTGGGAGTGGTGAGAGGTGGTGTGTGGGAGTGGTGAGAGGTGTTGCGTGTTGCTCAGATGTTGTTTTGTTGTGTGGATGTGTGCACTTTGTACACAAACAGATGTATGTGTCGTGTGACATGTAGTAGAATACTGTTAGTTATTAATTTAAGATACTTGTGTGTGTATGAATATTTCTTTGTTTCGTAGTGTTCCGCGTCTTGTTCTCTTCGGTATAGGGGTACTGCTTGCGTTGTATGTCGGTGTAACGGTTGTGTATGCAGCCACACTGGCAAGTAATACCGGTCAAACAGATGGCGGTAATCAACTTATGAACAGCACTACTGGATTGGGACAGGTGTTTACAACAGGTACTGCGCCAAGCACCCTTACGTCTGTTACCTTTGAGGTAGTTCTTGCAGCATTACAGAGTGACACTGCTCACCTTGAGGTTAGCGTACAAGGATTGAATTCTTCAGGAGACCCGGATGGCGAAGATCTGGCATCAGTGGATTTCTTTGGTGCTACTGGTCATGACCCTATTGAGTCAACGGGAACTGTGACTGCCACCTTTGGTAATGCGCTTTCGTTGCGACCAAGTACTAGCTATGCCATTGTCTTTGACTATACTAGCACTATGCAGATCAGGGGCACCGCTGCAACTGCTGAGGACTCCTCATCTAATGGTTGGACAATCGGAAATGTAATTCACTCTCACGATCGCTCTAGCGGTTGGTCATCAGGCACAGCTGGCGCTCTTGAGTTGGAATTTGTTGGTGATATTGTTACTACTGCGGTATATCTTGACAGCTCCTCAGACACTGAAACAGTTACTACTGCCAATATTGCTAGCGCGAGTACTGTAGATAACCATACCAGTGACTACACGCCAGAGCTGCAGTTGGTTGGTTTTACTTCGGGTGCTACCGTTACTGTTACGGCGACATCTGGCTCTCAAACAGATAGAGTTGTAACAAGGTCAGGTGACGGCGCGGTAACACTCCCGCCACTTGTGCCAGGGACTTGGGCGATTAGTGCTACTGATGGCACTAATACTGCCGCGACTCTTACTATAAAGATTGAGGCGTTGGCGCCTTTGCGGCTTGCGCGACCTGGTTCTGCTCAATCCAACCGTATTCATGATGGCACTTATAACGGTGTTTCCCAACCCTTTACTACAGGATCTGATTCGTATCTTCTCACAGGCCTTTCGTATACGGTTGGGATTTTATCGCCTTCAAGCAATTCAAGTGCGACCTTTTCTGTTGCCATTCAGGGAGATGATGGTGAGGGAAATCCTGATGGTATTCCGCTTACATATGTTGCTGTAGATCATGGTGACATTGAGTCAATAGGAGATAAGAATGTTACCTTTCCTGATGGCGGTGTTAGGTTAGCACCCTCTACGCAGTACCATGTGGTATTTCGTTACTCTTCTAACACGGCTGATCTTCGGCTTGCATTTCGGCAGATCTTTTCTCAACCGCCGACGTCTTCTGCTGGATGGAGTTTTTCAGGTCAATCCATTGGCTACCGCGTTAGTGACAGTTCCTGGGTTGATCATCTTAACTGGAGCGGTCATTATCTGCAGTTGGGATTTTTTGGGTTTGATACTGATGACTCTCGTGCAATTATTCTAGAATCTGCTTCAGACACAGGATCAAGTAATTCTGATGGCATAACAAGTGACTTTACTCCTTCTGTCACAGTTTCTGGGTTTGGTGATGATGAAAGAGTAACCGTTTTGTTTGCTAATGCCGATACTACTACTTCTCCAATATCTCTGGTAGCAAATCTTGGGGATGGAGATATCTTGGGTACGCGTTCATTTGCAGAAGGGGTGTGGAAGGCGTATGCACGAACGACAGTGGGTGGTGCTATTATTTCTACCCCTGCCACACGGATAGAGATTGACAGAACAGCCCCAGCACTCTCTGGTGCAGTTGCTATAGGTGTGACCGGTGATACTACCCCTGACTTTACTTTTACCTCTTCTGAGGCAGGAACAATTGTAGTAGGGGGGAGCTGTGTCTCTACTGATACGGTACTGCAAGAAGGGGAAAATACTATTACCTTTACCACAGCACTTACTGCCGGTACTACCTACTCTGACTGTACTATTACACCAACAGACGTGGCAGGAAATCAAGGTACCGCTCTAACAGTTCCGTCTTTTACTGTCCTTTCGCAATTGGTTTCTAATGAAGGGGAATCTAGTTCAGACGGTAATATTATTGGAGGGAATAGTGAGTATGTAATGGCAAATAGGATTACTGTTTCAAGTACTGTCACTGCCCCTTATACCCTTGAACAGCTATTTTTCAATGTTAGCACGGCAGCACCGACAGCCACCACTGGTGATTTTACGGTTAGTGTGCAACAAGAGCATTCTAGCGAACAGCGTCCAGGCGGTACGGATCTTGCCACTGTCACTATTCCAAGTAGCGATCATGCGTACCTTGAGAGTACAGGGGTAAAGAGCGTAACCTTTTCTTCCCCCGCGATATTGCAACCAGGTGTGGACTATTGGGTGGTATTTTCCTATTCTAATACCTCTTCGGCAAGCACCTTTAGCTTAGCGCGGACTACGTCTGCCAATCAAGCAGGATTGACTGGTTGGGGCATAGGAGATGTTTGTCGTCAAACTAGTTCCACAGATTCTACTTGGACAGATTGTGCCGGTAGTTCGGTGCTAGTGGTTGGGCTGTATGGAAGAGAGATAGCACAAAGCGTTGCCCTGAAGACCAGTTCAGACACAGGGGAGAGTACCTCTGACAATATAACAAACGACGCAACACCTACTATTGTAATTGATGGGTTTGATAGCACTCCGGCGATAACCGTTACGGCAGATCACGCTTCTGCGGCTGATGTTACTGTGAGTCGTGATGGTGACGGTGATGTTACTCTTGGGACGCTTGCAGACGGTACCTGGACGATTACCGCTAGTGCTGGGGGGAATACCTCTCCGGCATTAACCATATATGTTGACACCACTGATCCATCTGTTTCGGCGTTAACGACAGCAACATTTTTCACAGGGCACCTTGGTAGCTCTGATACCTATATCAATAAGGCGGATAGTGACGCGAGTGCACAAGCTCTCTTTACGGCGCCTACCGGCTCTGACACCCATGGAAGCTACCGCTTCTTTTATGCGGTAGTGTCGTCAAGTACCGACTGTTCTACGCAGAGTATTACTGCTACTGCCATTCCTGAAACTGATGATGTGACCACTGATGGCACCTACAAGGCATGTGTTACGGTAGAGGACGTGGCGGGGAATACACAAACTCTTACTTCTCCTACCTTTACCAGAGACACCGTGGTGCCGGTGCTCTCTCAACCTTTAAGTATTGGCTCTGTTTCAAATCCTACCCCTGCCTTTACCTTCACCTCTTCTGAGGTAGGAGCAGTGACAGTTGGCGGGTCATGTAGTGCCGGTGCCGCGACTGCGACTGCATCGGCTACTACCATCACACTATCAACGCTTTCCCCC
Source organism: Minisyncoccota bacterium (assembly GCA_963668425.1). Taxonomy (GTDB): domain Bacteria; phylum Patescibacteriota; class Minisyncoccia; order Phycocordibacterales; family JABAAK01; genus JAPPJI01. The sequence continues at coordinate 554,252 of OY764332.1, forward strand.
GGTACCTACGGCAACTGTACTGTGACGGTTACCGATGTTGCAGGCAACGCGTCTGCCGCATTGTCTATTCCAAGCTTTACTATCATCGCAGCGTCAATCACTATTAGCATGTCATCTGATCCCGCGAAACTTCGTGTTGCTATTGCGACCGTTACGGGAGATAGTCCGTCAGACCTGCTCTGGGCACTCTATGATCCGAATGCTACTCCTACTCCTACCTGTGCCGGCTCTACTAGTAATGTGGTATGGGACGCTAATCAGTCATACACCTCAGGCGCTGAGGTATTCGTGGGTACTGTAGAAGCAGACAACGGAAAGAAGGTGTGTTTCAGGGCAACTGTCAACGGTGCTGTTATATACCAATCATCGGATGCTATTGTCGGTATTGACAGGACTCCGCCCGTTGCGCCAACACAAACCCCTGACCTTGTTGCAGCTGGTGATACTGGGTCTTCTGACACTGACAATATTACAAACCAAACCACCGGTCTTAGTTTTACTATTGGTGGACTTGCAGCAGAAAACGGTGGTGTCGTAACATTCTGGTCAGGGTCAACAAGTCTTGAAATTGCTCGTATTAATAATGGTACTGCTACTGTGACTGGTGTTATACTTGCTGAAGGAGTTCATGAGATCACCGCAAGAGCCATTGATGTGGCAGCAAACACAGGACCTGCCTCTCCCGCGCTAACAGTAACAGTTGATACCACGGCACCTGCTGCCCCTGGTATTGCACTGTCTTCTGACACAGGAAGTAGTTCCAGTGACAAAAAGACCAATGATGCCACCCTCGCTATCTCTAGTATTGAGGCAGGGGCAACCTGGGAGTACAAGCTGGACACTAATGGTGACAGTGATACTGATAACGATGGTAATCCAGCGACAAACGATGATTTGGATGGTATAAGTTTTTCTAGTGGTACTGGTACCACAATCCCAAAAACAGCATTTTCTGGCGCGACGGATGGTATACAGCGGGTACTGGCGCGTCAAACAGACGTAGCAGGAAACATCTCAGCGAGTTCAGCAGTATTTGACTTTACCTTGGACACCACAAACCCTACTATTGCTAACCCTGTACATGCCACAGTACTGGCTTCCAATGCTGGGTATCTCAACCTTGCGGGGTTTGCTGGCACCCCTCAGGATCTGGTTCTTGCAGCTGTTGCCACAGATGCCGGAGGTTCGGTGACTGTTACCTATGCGGTGGGAGCAGGATCTACTCCTGATTGTTCAGCAAACACCTTGACGTATGCATCTGCTATCCCGCAGACCGATGATGTGACAGGGGCTGATGGAGATTACTCCGTATGTGTGAAAGGGGTTGATGTGGCGGGGAATATTCATTATGCTAAGACCTCCTTTATAAAAGACACCACCCCACCGGCACAGATAACCGCCCTTGATCTGGTGACCGCTGAGGACACGTATGCGGATGTTAATGGTGATGGTGCCTACAATAGTTCTGTTGACTTTGGTTCAAATACGGACAACATTACGTCAGACGATGATGTTACCTTTACCATGTCAGGGAAACAAGGATCAGGATCTCTTGTAATTACTGCGGACCCTGCGACAGCGGGCTCTATTGATAAACAGAAACGTATTACGTTATCCTCTTCAAATTCTGCTAATAGCGTGGCGCATGCGTTTGATTTTAGTGGTGATGATGACACCTATAGTGTTACAGCAGTACAGATCGACCGTGCGGGAAACCCGTCAACGCCATCAGCAGCGTTATCAGTAACCATAGATACGACTGCACCGAATCTCACTCCAACCATTGACCTTAAAGCGAGTTCGGATACAGGAGTAAGCAACACTGACAACTATACCAACGCTGAGCAAATGGAATTTACCATTGGATCGCTTACTGAGGCAAATCTGCGTGCTATTTTGAAAGCTGGGAGCACTGTTCTCTCTTCGCAAACTGGCGGGTTCGCGGATTATGCGACTGCAACTACTACTGATTTGACATGGGATAACCGTACCGTTAAGAGTGAAGCCGATACCACGATTGGTGTTGTGCTCTACGACCAGGCGGGTAACAAACAAGATTTTACTAGTTCACTGACGGTGTACCCTGACTATACGGTGAGTGCGCCATTTTTCTCTAGGCATAGTTCACACGATTCAGGAGCGAGTAATTCAGATGGTATCACAAACAATCAACAGCTTGCATTTACTCTTGCATCTGTTGAGGTAAAGACCACAAACCGAGGAAACGGTGCGCAGGTTACGGTTTACGATGACAGCTCAACCACCTCGGACCCAAGTGCCGGATCTGCTGTTGCCTTGGCATCTGAGGTGGGGCATAGTAATGCTGACGTTACCAATAGCTCACATCTATTGACAACTAGTAAATCAGATTATGCTAACGGAAAGCACACCTTCTATGCGTGTCAGGAAGATGATGCAGGAAACAGCGCATGCTCATTGGCGGCACCATGGGTAGTTGACATTACCGCGCCAGATGCACCGGGGGCACCAGATTTACACCAAGATGATGACTCGCGAGGAGCGCATGCAAACAGCGCCCGTGACGGTACTGATGAGGATGACATTACCAACAGTACCACAGAACTTGATTTTGCTGTGCAGGCATCAGGATCAAACGTAGAGACAAACGGGGCACATGACCAGCACCAGATACGCTTTTACCTGTGGACTAAGGCAGACGCAGCGGACACTTCGGTTGGGGATAGTGAACTCACCGAGCTCAAATCAGTTGCTGTAGATGCCGCATCTAACATACAAACCATTAGTGATGCTGGCTATGTTGCCAATGGAGAGCGTGGAGCAACAAAGCAGCTCTACACCTCAACAGATACTGCCCTTACCGATGGTTTCCACTACTTTGTCGCCAAGCAGTATGATGTGGCAGGTAACCTCTCGGCAGTATCAGACGCATTGCGTATATTTGTTGACACACAAGCACCGGACTCTATTACCGTTGACCCAACCCTGCACCCAACCAGTGACTCTGGAACATCAGACAATGACAAGCAAACCTCATCAGTAGATCTGCTTTTCACTTTTAATCCAACACCAATGTCAGGAGACATTGACTACTTTGAGGTACGAAGAAAGCGACTCAATAGCGATTTGTCCTCTGCGGAAACCACCTTTACCTACCCGTCAGACGCAGACACCGTAGAGCAGACATCGTATGAGTTCCTTGCAAAAAACGCAGCCCAAAGCGCTCTTGTCGCAGAGGCAGGGAACACCTACGCAGACGGTGCTTACGCATCTGGTGGTGCCGTGAAGATCTCCGCCATGGATATCTCACACTTTAACACCTGGTATGCCTTCAGCATCTATGCCGTTGACATCGCCGGAAACGTGCGACAAGGTTCTAACTCTACCAACGTGCGTATTTTAGTACCACCACCAACTCCTACCAAGATGGACCTGTCAGCTACCAAGGACTCAGGAGCACTAGACACAGACAACACTACCAATGAAACCTCTTGGACACTATCTGGTAGCTATCAGAACACCTCACAAGCAGAGCAAGACAATGACGCAGCAGCCGGCGTAAAAAGAATTGTCGTTAGTGTTAGTAAGCTTGACAGTCAGAATCAAGCAACAGAAACCCTCACCCACACCTTTACCACAGACACTGACCAAAACTTAACCAACGACATTGCTGTGCCATCTAATGCAAATGATCCCTACACCTACACCTACACCTTTGACGCCACCACCTTCACCACTCTAGAGGACGGTGCTTACCTTGTCACCGCAGCAGCTTACAACAGTGCAGGAGAAACAGGAGGACAGTCAGCTTCACTGACCATCACCCTTGATAGAGTCGCACCAACACCAGAGGAGCACATCACCCTACGTACCAAGTCCTTTACCGGATCAACCAACCAAGAATATATCTTCTCCTACGCAAACCCATCAAACAACGAGCCAAACGCATCAATTGTTCTGGCAGACGCAGACGGTGCTACTGTCAGGACCCTTGACAGCACAAACCCTACCTACACCCACACAACCGCCAATGCTATCACCGAATACACCGCAACGTACATTGATGCAGCAGGAAACAGTTCAGAAGCAGTTACCCTCCTTGCCGTATCACTCCCCCCAACCCTCACCTCGTATACCACCGCGACAAACAGCTACATCGTTATCGCCGCACCCCAGCAAGGAGCAACTATCGCCACAACCACACAGTACAACGCACAGTCATCCAACCTCTGTGATCCAACTGGATCACGCATTAGTGCGGCAACCTTTGCAACAAATGAAATCAAGACATCAGTAACCACGGACTACTGTGTAGAAGCAGTGGACTCAGCAGGGAACGTCAGAACTATTAGAATTAAAGCAGACGCAAACGATCTCATCGCAAACGCTGCAGTACATGACGAAGATGATGCAGGAAGCAGTCAGCATGACAACAAGACAAATATCCCAAACCCACGATACACCGCAACCACCCTACCAGGTTCAACGGTACGCATGCAGTCAAGAATACAAGCATCTCCAGCAAACACTTGGACAGACATACACACCGTTACCGCAGACGCAGACACCGGTATGTTTACCATCCAAACTATTCTTCCTGACCCGGTAACCGCTGATGCTGTTGTAGAGCTTCAGGGCTTTGTCAGTAACGCAACACTCGGCACCTCTGCGATTGGTCCTATTACCCTTTCTCCTGTTACCCTTGACGTGACCGCACCTCAGGCACCCAGCGCCCCTGCCCTTGCAGCAGGAGACGACACGGGGTCAGTGAACAGTGATGCTGTTACCAGCACCACCACTAACCTCACCTTTGCCTACACCGGTCTTTCAGCGGAGAATGGAGGGTTTGTGAGAATGTATGCAGGTTCAACCCTCTTAGGTGCAACTGTTATCGCATCTGGCAGCGCCTCTGTTTCCATTACCCTCGCAGAAGGTGTCCACACCCTTGTCGCAAAGCTCATTGACGAGGCAGGGAATGAAGGACCCGCATCACCACCCCTTACCGTGACGATAGACACTACCGATCCAGCTATCACTATCATCCGACTCAATGATGAGGACACCACCATTGATGTAAACACCAGATTCATCGCAGTAGCAGCAGATCAGACATCTCTCATCTTCAAGGTAGCTGAGGAGACCAAGGCATCCTGTACCGCACGCACCATAGATGCAAACACCGCATACACATCAGGAGCTCTGTATGACCCGAGTGACTCTTCAACAAATGGCTACTGTTTCGTTGTCACCGACCTAGCAGGCAACAGAGCAACTATGCACACCGATGACGCTATTGAAGGAGTCGGCTCCTTTGCTATCCAAGGAGGCACAGACGAATCAGGAACACTCTACACCACCTCAGGTACCAAGACCATCACCGGTGTTACTGCACCAGAGGCACAGGTACTCATCAAGCTGGCAGACGCAACAGATGACCCCTCAACGTACACCACCAGTAACCTGCAGGACACCTCATTTGCAACCATCTCCTTTGCTATACCAACCGGCGAGACAACCTTTGAGCAACCCCTCAGTATTGGATCAGGTGACACCGGCAAGAAGGTGGTCGGATGGATATGGACGGATGCAGCTGATGCAACCACTGCAACCCCAGCAATCACCCTCGGTACCTTGACGGTAGACGACACTGCACCAACTATTACCGCAGGAGTCATCGCATCAAGCAACGCAAACCCCGCCTTTGCAAAGCAAGGAGACACTATCACCGCATCCTTTACTACCTCAGAAGCAATCATCGCAGAGACCACCACTATCAACGGCATCCCCGCATCCTGTTCTGACACCAACAACACCTTCTCCTGTGCTGCAACCCTTACCAACGTAGCGACTGAAGGACCTGCAACGGTTGTAATAGCGGTCACTGACAAAGCAGGGAATACCACGAACAGAACTATCACCAACCCCGACATCACCGTAGATGCTATGGCACCAGCAGTAACCATCACCAACCTCAGAACAAAACACCTCGCCACAACTGGCACTCAAACCTTTACCCTCACTATTACCGATACCAACCAAATCAACCCCGGTACCTACGTCTTCACCGCAACCGGAGCAACCCTTTCAACCTGTCAGATTGTTGTACCGGCAACCAGCAACAACGAACAAACAACCTGTACCATCACCACCTCTTCGGCTACAGACGGCACCGCTGTGTCACTGACCGTACCAACCCTCACTGATGCCTCAGGAAACACCAAAGTATCTCACCAGACAACCCTCGGCTACGTAGACACCCAAGCACCAACCATCACCTCAATCACCTCATTTGACGACTCACGAACAAAGAAGTTTTCCTTTACCGTAGCTGTAACCCACAACCAACACACAAGCAACACCAACCCAGAAACCCTCACCGCAGTATTTTCAGGAGATTGCAGTAGATTTGAAGCAGAGACAGATACCTGGACCGGTACCACCACCGGCACCTACACCACTACCTTCTCCGCACCAAAAGGTACATACAAAACCTGTACTCTCGCTCTCAGAGATGAAGCAGGTAACACCTCAGCAACCCAGACCTTTGACCAGTTCACTGTCAAAGGTGGAGGAGGGATAGGGCGTATCGGAGACGTTGCCCGCAATGCTATCTCCTCCCTCTTTGATGTGTTTGATGGAGCTGAGCAGCCAACCCCAACCCCAATTGTCCCACCAACAACACCTGTCTTTGACATCGGACAACCGGGACAACAAGAGCAAACGGCTGCGTTTATTGAAGAGGCAACCTCCTTCACCAGAGACCTCACCATTGGCTCAATCGGAGAAGATGTCAGAGCACTCCAGAAGATGCTCAACACCCTCGGCTTCATCGTGTCTACAACCGGAGCAGGATCTCCAGGAGCAGAGAGTACTTACTTTGGCGAGAAGACCAGACAAGCCCTCATTCGTTATCAAGAGGCAAACAGTATTACTCCAGCATTCGGTTACTTTGGACCACGTACCAGAGCGCATATACAAGGACAAGGACAACTTCAGCCAACAGCACCAGTAGAAGAGGTTAGATCATTTGTTGATACAGCGACAGAAGAAGAGCAACAACCAGCACCAACAGTGTCTACTGTAGCTGAAGAGGCACCCTTTGCCGGCTTTACCAGAGACCTCACTATCGGCTCAGTCGGAGCAGATGTCAGAGCACTCCAAAGCATGCTCAACACCCTTGGCTTTATCGTGTCTACAACTGGAGCAGGATCTCCAGGAGCAGAGAGTGTCTACTTTGGCGAGAAGACCAGACAAGCCCTTATCCGTTACCAAGAGGCAAACAGTATCACCCCGGCATTAGGTTACTTTGGACCACGTACCAGAGCGCAGGTACAAAGGAAGCAACCAGTAGAAGAAGTTAGATCATCTATTGAAACGGCAGAACAAGAGGAAGAGGAGCGACGAGAACAACAGCCGTCTCCTGAACAACAGCAACAAGCACAGCCGACACAAGAGCAAGAAGGGGATGTCACGGACTATGAACCAATCACTAACCCACTATTCCGTGTGCGTACACTGCCTTCCCATGGAGCACCAAGTTTTTAGTCACTGAACGCTCTTAGATATATGACAACCACTATAACAGAGCCATATAGAAAGGGACAAATAACCACACCCATCAGCAAACCCTTTCTTGACGAAGCCATTGAGCCGTCAGAGAGTAAGCGTATGAGGTGTGCTAAAGGTGCCTCTTTTGCATCTCAGATACTAAGAGGAGATGTTGTTGACGCAGTTAACAAAAAGACTAATCCAATCTTGTATACATGGAAATAATGGGAGAGCTTTAATACCTTTTGCGGGTTCAGGTTCAGAATGTGTCGTGGCAGAATCTCTTGGCATAGGATATGTAGGTATAGAAATAAATCCTGAATATGTTGAATATGCTGAAAAATGGTTACTTTCATACAAAAGGCGACTATCCCTTGACACCGCGTGATAACGCAGGGTGCAAAACTGGTGCTGTGGCGTGGAAAACAATTGTACAATGTATACAAAGACCAATGTATGCCTTCTCCAAACTTCAAGCCAAATACGCTTTTCAATGAAAATTGTGTTGAGACTATGTCTCGCATTGATGACTGCAGTGTAGACATGATATTAACATCACCTCCGTATGATGATATGCGGGAATATGATGGAAACACTTTTACAGAGTTTGAAACAATAGCCAAAGAGGTATACAGGATAGTAAAGGTTGGTGGTGTTGTTGTATGGGTCATATCTGACCAAACAAAAAACGGAGATGAGACCGGAACATCTTTTAAGCACGCACTGTATTTCAAGGAAACAGGATTTAAACTTTTTGATACAATGATTTACTTAAAGCCACCAAGAGGAGCATGTGGCAGTAATAAAACCTATTGGCAATCTTTTGAATACATGTTTGTATTCAGCAAGGGTTCCCCAAAAACAATCAATCTCCTAATGGACAGAGAGAACAAGGATGAGCGTACTGGCGATACAGGCACAAAAAGAATGTTTAATGGAACAAGGAAAAAGATAAAAAGGGGCGGCTATGGCAGGCTAGGCAGAAGAACAAATGTTTGGGAATACAAGGTCGGAAGAGGGCATTCGTCAAAAGATGACATTGCATACGAGCATCCTGCAATTTTCCCAGAAAAGCTTGCAGAAGACCACATACTTTCATGGAGCAATGAATGCGACTTAATCTATGATCCTTTTATGGGCAGCGGCACAACCGCAAAGATGTCTATCTTAAATGGTAGAAGATTTATAGGAAGTGATATGTCTCAAAAGTATTGTGCGATAGCGAAAAAAAGGATAACAATGTATGAAAAAAAGGTGTAGGGAGTGTAAAAAGTCAAAAAATGAAGAGCATTTTGCAAGAAATCAGTTTGGCAAAAATAACCGTGTGCTTCGCAGACCTGTGTGCAAGGAGTGCTATGGCAAAAAAATAAAAATAAAACCGAGAGAAAGAAAGAAGTTTGAGAGAAAAAATCCAAAACCAAGCATAGGCGATTGCTTTGAATGCCCAATATGTCAACAGTGTTTTGAAAGACAGCACCGTAATGATGTGGTGCTTGACCACAATGATATTACTGGTGAAATACGTGGGTGGCTTTGTAACAGTTGTAACACAAGTTTGGGCAAATTCAAAGACAGTGTTATTATACTTAAACGTGCAATACGGTGGATAAAAGGTACACTTTAAAGGTGTGAGCAAAAAAGCATTTCTAAAACTTTTGAACAAAACCCTTACACCCGTGAAAGTAACACCTGAAACAAAGGCATAGAAGAAAGACAGTGGTTGTAACGAAAAGCAGACTCATCAACGTACCTCTGTAGGTACTTCCGAGAAACAAAGTGGTGTGTCGGTGTGTTGTGATTTTTTTTGTTTTTTTTGTTGGGTGGTGTGTCGGTGTGTTGTGATTTTTTTGTTTTTTTTTTTGGGGTGGGTGGTGTGTAAAAGCGTGGTTTGCGGTGGTTATGGTGGTGTTATACTGTTTTTGTTATGGGTTTTGATACTTCAATTATTATCTATACCGCTCTTCCGGGTATGGTCGGTGGGTTGGTGCGGGGATTGATTGGGATTTCTAAACATGTGGTGCGGGATAAGGAGCCGTTTCATCTTCCCAAGTTGTTGTTTTCGTTGTTGTTGGCAGTGCTTGTCGGGAGTGTGGCAGGTGCACTGACTGAGGGGGATTGGCGGGTGGCGTTGCTTGCTGGTTTTGCCGGGACTGATGTGTTGGAGTCATTGTGTAAGACGCGTTTGTTAAAGTCCTCATAGGTGTTGAGAGAGGGCGCGATGAGATGGCGCTTGTTGCGGGTGTGTGGCATGGTTGGTTGTGGTGAAGGGAGGTGATGTAGTGCGATGTGAAAAAAAAGATGGAGGGTTTGCATGTATTGGGATGGTGAGTGGTATGGGACGAAGTAAACGGTTATTACAAAAATAATGTGTGAACAGTTTTACACATGGCAAACCATACTAAAGAAAAGAATAGAGATATACTATACATTAAGTGAGTAAGTAAAGAGCTCTAATATTATCAGATATATATGATACGTACTATAGCAGTGCCACATACAAAAGGTAAAGGTCTTGCAAAATATATACTCCTCAACGGAGTCCTTCTTTTTATACTTCTCCTTTCAACCGTCTCAGCGCAAGCAGTAGTATTGGTGAGTAACTTTGGGCAAACTGCAGAACCTACTGGTGGTATTGAATTAACAGGTAGTGCCTACTTTCATCAAGAGTTTACTACGCCTGCTGGTAGTGATAGCTATACTCTTACTAGTGTTGAACTAAATGTAGTACAAGCAGCTTCAGCTGATCAAGTGAACAAAACAGTAATCGTTCATATGTATGAGGTTGATACAACAAATACAGGTAACGATACTCGTCTCGCTACAGTAACCTCTTCACCCGGATTTTTTGATAGCGTCGGAGATAAGACGTTTGATTTTTCGGATAGTGATGTAACGTTAGCACCTAATACCACCTACGCTGTAAGATTGAGAGGTTCTGGTTATTTGACAGATCCCTTTAGTGCCGGTGGTATTGTTCCTCATATTAGAAGGCATTCAGACACAGATGAAGATGCTGGAGGTCTCGCAGGTTGGACTATAGCAAATAATGTTTTTTTTGTAAACTTAGATACCACAAGCACCAGTGCCATACTATCTATGCGCTTAAATGGTGAATTACAACAAGAAGAAGGCATTTCACTTTTATCCTCTTCAGACTCAGGTTCTTCTGACACCGACAACATCACCAATGACAATACTCCAGAACTCCTTCTTGCAGGATTTACTGATGGTGCAACAGTAACAGTAACCGCAGATCATGCTACTGCAGCTGATGTAACTGCTAGTCGTACAGGTGACGGAAGTGTCACTCTGGCAACACTCGCTGACGGTGAATGGGCACTATCAGCAACAGATACAACAAACATACACACCCTTACTATTACTGTAGACACTAGTGCTCCCACCGCCATCACTAGTGTCAGCTCTATACCAACCGGATCCGATACCACTCCTGACCTATCCTTCACCGCACCAGAAGCAGGGACCTTGGTAGCAAATAGTGCGTGTGGTATCACTGCAGAGGCAGTTACATCTGGATCAAACACCATCACGCTGACTGCACTTGCTCCTGCCATCTACGCCTCCTGTACCATTCAGATGGCTGATGTAGCAGGAAATAATTCGCCAACAGCAAACATTCCTTCCTTTACGATCACAGGACCAACAATTGATCTTAAATCCACTTCAGACACAGGAACTTCTGACACCGACAACATCACCAGGGACAATACGCCAACCTTCACTGTCTCAGGACTTAGTGGAACAGTAACAGTAACTGCAGATCACGCTACTGAAGCTGATGTAACTAACACAAGATCTGGTAATGGAGACGTTACCCTAGGAGCACTTGCCGATGGCGTGTGGTCAGTATCAGCAAGCGATGGAACCACTACCACCCCTTCCATTAGCGTTACTATAGACCTTGTGGGTCCTGCTAGTCTCATCACCGGTGTCAGCTCTATAGGGACTACATCGGATACCACTCCTGACTTAACCTTCACTACACCAGAAGCAGGAACCTTAGTAGCAAATACTGCGTGTGGTATCACTGCACAAGCAGTCATAGCTGGAGAAAACACCATCACGCTAACTGCACTTGCTCCTGGAACCTACGGCTCTTGTACCATTGAGATGACTGATATAGCAGGAAACTATGCAATCCCAGCAACAAGTATTCCTTCTTTTACAATCACAGGACCAGCCGTTGATCTTAAAGCAAGCTCAGATTCAGGAAGTTCTGACACCGACAACATTACCAACGACAATACGCCAACCTTCACTGTCTTAGGTCTTGATAATAGTGCAACAGTAACAGTAACTGCAGATCATGCTACTTTAACTGATGTAACTGCTACAAGATCTGGTAATGGAGACGTTACCTTAGGAACACTTGCCGATGGCGTGTGGTCAGTATCAGCATCAGATGGAACCACTACCACCTCTTCTATCAGTGTTACCATAAACTATTCTGGTGCTCCTGGCAGGATTGCTAGCATTAGTGCTATAGGGACAACATCGGATACCACTCCTGACCTAACCTTTACTACAGTAGAGGCAGGAACCTTAGTAGCAAATACTGCGTGTGGTATCACTGCACAAGCAGTCATACTTGGAGAAAATACCATCACCCTTACTGAACTTACTAATGGCACCTACAGCACCTGTCAAATCACGATGACTAATGTAGCAGGAAACGCTTCAGTACCAGCAAACATTCCTTCCTTTACCATTACAGGACCATCAATTGACCTTAAAGCAGGCTCAGACTCAGGTTCTTCAAACACCGACAACCTTACCAACGACAATACGCCAACCTTCACCGTTTCAGGACTTAGTGGAACAGTAACAGTAACCGCAGATCATGCTACTTTAACTGATGTAACTGCTACAAGAACTGGTAATGGAGACGTTACCCTAGGAACACTTGCTGATGGCGTGTGGTCAGTATCAGCAAGCGATGGAACAACTACCACCCCTTCTATCAGTGTTACTATAGACACTTTGGGTCCTGCTACTTTTACTAGCAGTATCAGCTCTATTGGTACTACAGCAGATACCACTCCTGACCTTACCTTTACTTCATCAGAAGCAGGAATAGTGCAATCAAATACTGCGTGTGGTATCACTGCACAAGAAGTTACATCTGGATCAAACACTATCACGCTTACAGAACTTGCTCCTGGCACCTATAGCACTTGTGTTATTTGGATGATAGATCTAGCAGGAAATCCTTCATCAAATACACCCATCCCCTCCTTTACAATCATAGTACCAGCAGTTGATCTTAAGGCAAGCTCAGATTCAGGAAGTTCTGACACCGACAACATTACCAACGACAACACACCAACCTTCACTGTTTCAGGCCTTGATAATAGTGCGCAGGTGAGGGTAGGTGCATCTCAGTCTGGTGAAACTAATGTAACTGCCTCAAGAACTGGTAATGGAGATGTTACGCTCCCAACACTTGCAGAGGGGGTATGGACAGTATCAGCAACCGATGGAACCACTATCACCTCTACTATCAGCGTTACTATAGATACAGTTGCGCCATTAAAACCAGGCACTCCTACCATTGCCTCTTCTAGTTATGACACAGGTACTTCAAGCAGTGACTATATCACCAGTAACACCCGCCCCCTCTTTACCTCAGCTCCCAGTGAATCAGTTTTTGCTGAATACACAATTGGTTCTACTGTTTTCCCCGTTTCTGCACGCGGTACTTATACTTTTAGACCAACATCGGCATTAGCAGATGGGGTACACAGCATATCAGTAATATCAATTGACCTTGCAGGAAACAGATCCGTTGCTTCAGGTACCCGCTCCTTTGCTATTGACACTACTGCTCCTGCTATCACTGGTGTCGGTAGTATAGGGACAACAGCAGATAATACCCCTGATCTCTCCTTCACCGCGTCAGAAGCAGGAGTACTGGTAGCGAATAGTGGGTGTGGTATTACTGCAGCAACCGTTACAAGTGGAGCAAATACTATTACGCTAACCGCATTTACTCCTGCCACCTACGCCTCTTGTACTATCAACATGAGTGATGTAGCAGGAAACTCAGGGACAGCAGTCAGTATTCCTTCCTTTACAATCACAGGACCAGACGTTGATCTTAAAGCAAGCTCAGACACAGGAACTTCTGACACCGACAACATCACCAACGACAATACGCCAACCATCACTGTTTTAGGGTTTGATGATAGTGCAACAATAACAGTAGTTGCAGATCATGCTACTGCAGCTGATGTAAGTACCTCAAGATCTGGTAATGGAGACGTTACGCTCCCAACACTCGCTGATGGTGAATGGGCAATAACAGTAACAGACGGATCCAGTATCGTAACTCACAATATTACCGTAGACACCACTGACCCCACTGCCATCACTAATGTCGGTAGTATAGGGAGTGTAACGGATGCCACTCCTGACTTAACCTTTACTACACCAGAAGCAGGAGTGTTAGTAGCGAATGGTGGTTGTGGTATCACTGCACAAGCAGTTACCTCTGGATCAAACACCATCACCCTTACTGCACTTACTAATGGAACCTACGCCTCTTGTACCATTCAGATGGCTGATGTAGCAGGAAATAATTCGCCAACAGCAGCCATTCCTTCCTTTACAATCACAGGACCAGCAATTGATCTTAAAGCAAGCTCAGATTCAGGAGATTCTGACACCGATAACGTCACCAACGACAATACACCAACCTTCACCGTTTCAGGACTTAGTGGAACAACAATAATAGTAACCGCAAGTCAGACCGGTGAGAATGATGTAACTAAACTAATATCTGGTAATGGAGACGTTACGCTAGGAACACTTGTAGATGGCGTGTGGTCAGTAGTAGCATCAAATGGAACCACTACCACCCCTGCCATTAGCGTTACGATAGATACAGTTGCACCATTAAAATCAGGCACTCCTACCATTACCCCTCGTTCTCTAGACACAGGTATCTCAAACACCGACCATATCACCAGTAACACCCGCCCCAGCTTTACCTCACCTCCCCGTGAAACATCACTTTTTCTTGAGTTCACACTTGATTCTACTGTTCTCCCCCTTACTAGACGTGGCGGTGCTACTTTTAGACCAGCATCAGCATTAGCAGATGGGGTATACAACATCTCAGCAATATCAATTGACCTTGCAGGAAACAGATCACCTGCTTCAGATACCCGTTCCTTTACTATAGACACCACCGTCCCTGTTATCTCTAACGTTGGTTCTATACCCACTTCAATAGATACCACCCCTGACCTTACCTTCACCGCATCAGAAGCGGGAGTACTGGTAGCAAATACTGCGTGTGGTATTACTGCACAAGCAGTTACATCTGCATCAAACACTATCACGCTCACCGCACTTACTCCTGCCACCTATAACACATGTACTATCAACATGAAAGATGTAGCAGGAAACACAGGAACGGCAGTCAGTATTCCTTCCTTCACCATTGCAGATGGACCAATCGTTGATCTTAAGGCAAGCTCAGATTCAGGTTCCTCAGACACTGACAACATTACCAATGACGATACACCAACCATCACCGTCTCAAACTATGTGAGCGGTGCAAGTGTAACGGTAACCGCAAGTCAGACCGGTGAGACCAATGTAACTGCTTCCCGCACTGGTAATGGAGATGTTACGTTAGGAACACTTGCCGAGGGGGTATGGACAGTATCAGCAACCGATGGAACTACTACTTCAAATGAAATTGAAATTACGATAGATACCACTGTGCCATCGAAGCGTGCGCTTGTTACTATTGATACAGGTATTTCAAACTCAGATGGTATCGTCAATGATAATACGCCAGGTATTTCTATTCATGGAGTACTTCTTACTGGCTTCACCGTTCGATGGACAATTGATGGTAGTGTTGACTCCTCTATAACTACAGATTCTTTTATTTCTGCAACACTCTCAGAAGGATCACATACGTTTGCGGTAGAAATTTTTGATATTGCAGGAAATAAATCACCCATCTCAGACACCCTTACCCTTATTATTGACACTACTGTTCCTGTTATTTCCGGTGTTAGTAGTATAGGGACAACAGCAAATAATGTTCCCGAGCTTACCTTCACTGCATCAGAAGCAGGAGTACTGGTAGCAAATACTGCGTGTGGTATCACTGCACAAGCAGTTACAAGTGGATCAAACACTATCACATTAACAGAATTAGCTATCGCCACCTATGCCTCTTGTACTATCAACATGAGTGATGTAGCAGGAAACACAGGAACAGCAGTCAATGTTCCTTCCTTCACTATTCAAGCAGGACCAAGGATAGACCTCAAAGCTAGTTCAGATTCAGGAAGTTCTAACACTGACAACATCACCAATCACAGTACACCAATTTTCATCATTTCAGGATTTGATACTAGTGCAGCACTAAGAATGACCGCAACACATGCTACTGCAGATGCTGTAACGACCCATCACACTGGTAACGGAGAGGTTCTAACGTCGTCAGAACTTGTCGATGGCGTGTGGTCAGTATCAGTAGCAACAACAGATGGAACCGTTACCTCTCCTTCTATCAGCGTTACGATAGATAAAACTGCACCAACAAAACCATATACTGCAAATCTTTTTAATTTATCTGATACAGGTTCCTCAAACACCGACAACATCACCAACGATACCACCCCAGACATTGGACAGGATCAAACTGAAACTCAAACAGATATTACCTATGAATGGACTGTTGATGGTGTGATTGATACATCAGTAACAGGATCAACCTACACTCCCAGCACAGCACTTACCGAAGGAAGCCACACTTTCTTAATAAAACTTGTTGACACTGCAGGAAACAAATCACCCTCCTCAGATAACTTCAGCATCACTATTGATACTACTGACCCTACTATCTCCGGTATTAGTGCTATAGGGACTACCTTTGACGATACTCCTGACCTTACCTTCACTACATCAGAAGCAGGAGTACTGGTAGCAAATAGTGGGTGTGGTATTACTGCAAAAACCGTTACAAGTGGAACAAACACTATCACGCTCACCACACTCTCTCGTACAACTCACGCTTCTTGTACCATTCAGATGACTGACGTAGCAGGGAACACAGGAGATGCAACAGTCATTGGCTCCTTCACCATTGAAACAGGAGGTATCGCTATTGCTGCACTTGCCACTTCTCATGCACCTTCAAGGGAAGCTACGGCAACCGTAACGGGTTCTAGTCCTTCTGGACTCAACTGGGCACTCTTTGATCCAGGAGCAACTCCTGCAGAGACCTGTGGTAGTGGTCTCACTTTTTCAAATACCTACACCTCAGAAACAGCAGTTACTATTGCTTCTGCTGAAGCAGATAACGGAAAGAAGGCCTGTTTCAGAGCAACCGTAAGTGGTACCACTGTATACCAAGAGACAGATACTATCGCCGGAATTGATGCTACCAACCCTTCAGCACTTCTTACGCTTCAGACACAACTAGGAAGTGGTTCAAAAACAGCCTTCACCACCGCTACCTCAAACATCTTCTTCAAAGTAGGAGACAAATTCATTCTTACTGATGCAAGTACTGATACAGGAGGAAGTGGTATAGATACATCGACAAGAGGTCTTACCCTTACCAGAGGCACCCAACAACAACACACTGATGGTAATGCTACTACTGAAACAACCACAGCTTCAGCCGGTGCATGGACCTACACCGTAGGAGCAGGAGACAACGGTATTCTCAAATATGACTATTCAATTTCAGATAGAGCAGGGAACTCTGGCAGTGCTGACCTCACCATTACCAACCTCTTTATTGACACCACCGCACCAACCGCCCCTATACTAGACCTTGACACCGCAAGTGACTCAGGATTCTTACAGGGTGACAACCTCACCAATGACACCACTCCAAGCTTTACTATTACTAACCCAACCGCTCAAATCACAGGAAGTGCAATAAACAACGAAGCAGGAAAATCAGAAGAAGTCATTGAATGGCACATGACCGCCGCAGGATCTTCAACCTTCACCAAACAAACAGGTAGTGCTACCACCTTCACCCCAGCAACAGCACTCACCGATGGAGTCTACAAAATCAAAGCACTCTTCAAAGACAAAGCAGGAAACACCACCGAGTCAACCGTCATCACCTTTACCATAGACACCGCCGCACCAGCCAAGCCGCCTGTTCCTGGGTTTTTCGACGGTGACACGGGTATTTCAAGCACAGATAACATTACCAATAACAACTCATCATTTATTATAGGTGCTACTTCTTCTGAACCTTCTAACGCTACGTTTGAATGGACACTTAATTCTGACGTACAGAGCATACCTTCTATTGGCTTTTCCCCAACGTCAGCACTCGCCGATGGAGTGTACACCATATCAGTAAAAATTACTGATGCTGCAGGAAACCAGTCACCTGCTTCAGATGACTTTACCTTTACCATTGATACTACTGCTCCTAGTGCACCTTCTAGCATAGAGACGGGATTTATTATCAACAACGCCACTCCCACTATTGCCTTTGATGCTACCACCGGCACCAATGACATCGGTGCATACAAGGTACACGTCATCACAAACACCACCCTCACTGATGAAACCTGTCCTGCAAAAGCAGTCACTACTGACACGCTTACTACCTTTGCAAATACCGTCACTTCTGCTGCTGCTGGTGTTACCTTCTTCACCGGACCAACAGCACTCACCGAAGGGAAGTACTGTGTCTACATAGAACAATCTGACATAGCAGGGAACCGAGTAATCTCTTCAGCAGAAGTACTCTATATTGACACTACTCCAATTGATGTAAGTGGTATCGTAGTAGACCTTCTTGATGCATTTGACTCTACCCGTCCGGAGGTAACAGAAGATGGAGAAAGTGACAGTGATGGTGTATGGACACCAGGAAAAACAGATGACTACACCAAAGAGACCACCGTAACGATAGAGATATCAAATATTCCTGTTGAAACAATCATGGGAAAGAGGAGAAACGTAGGCCTTCTCTTATTGCTTCCTGATCTAACTCCCACCGTTGCTACCCGTGCTCCAGACTTTGAAAATCCTACCACCGATACCGTCTCCCACACCTTTACGGGCGTTTCACTCATAGGGCATGCCACCACTGCCTACCTACCAAACAATAACCTTTTACTCCTTTCAATCTATGATCAGGCAGGAAATAGCGCTGTAATCAACAGAAACTTTGTAGCAGACACAGAAACAAAAGCACCAAACACTCCTAATCTTGCAGCAACAAGTGATTCAGGAGCTTTAGATACCGATAATTACACAAACGCTGAATACCTGGATATTGTCGTAGAGGA
The DNA here is from genome assembly GCA_963668425.1 of Minisyncoccota bacterium. Taxonomy (GTDB): domain Bacteria; phylum Patescibacteriota; class Minisyncoccia; order Phycocordibacterales; family JABAAK01; genus JAPPJI01. The sequence continues at coordinate 573,091 of OY764332.1, forward strand.
TGATGATGGAGATACAAACAGAGAATACCCAACTATCGTACGACTCTACACCTGGGTAGACACTGCAACCAATGCAGGTGTAGTAGATGCATCAGAGCTTACCCCCGTACAAGTAGAAGCAAGCCCAAGTGACACCACCGATAACCTTGCAGCAACCCCTTACCTCCTGAAAGGTTCAAGCGCAGGAGCAGACGTAACCTTCCAAAACGTAGTCCTCCCAGAAGGCACCCATCTCCTCGTAGCAGGACAAATAGATAAAGCAGGTAACGATGAGGCATACTCACCAGCACTCACCATCACCGTAGACAGAACTGCACCAGATGCACCGGGGGCACCAGATTTACACCAAGATGATGACTCTCGAGGAGTGCATGCAAACAGTGCGCGTGACGGTACTGATGAGGATGACATTACCAACAATACCACAGAACTTGATTTTGCCGCGCAGGCATCAGGAACAAGCGGAGCACATGACCAGCACCAGATACGCTTTTACCTGTGGACTAAGGCAGACGCAGCGGACACTTCGGTTGGGGATAGTGAACTCACCGAGCTCAAATCAGTTGCTGTAGATGCCGCATCTAACATACAAACCATCAGTGATGCTGGCTACACCGCCAATGGAGAGCGTGGAGCAGCAAAGCAGCTCTACACCTCAACAGATACCGCCCTTACCGATGGTTTCCACTACTTTGTCGCAAAGCAGTATGATGTGGCAGGTAACCTCTCGGCAGTATCAGACGCGTTGCGTATATTTGTTGACACACAAGCACCAGACCCTATTACCGTTGACCCAACCTTGCACCCAACCAGTGACTCTGGAGCATCAAACAATGACAAGCAAACCTCATCAGCAGATCTGCTTTTCACTTTTAATCCAACACCAATGTCAGGAGACATTGACTACTTTGAGGTACGAAGAAAACGACTCAATAGCGACCTATCGGACGCGGAAACCACCTTTACCTACCCGTCAGACGCAGACACCGTAGAGCAGACATCGTATGAGTTCCTTGCAAAAAACGCAGCCCAAAGTGCTCTTGTCGCAGAGGCAGGGAACACCTACGCAGACGGAGCTTACGCATCTGGTGGTGCCGTGAAGATCTCCGCCATGGATATCTCACACTTTAACACCTGGTATGCCTTCAGCATCTATGCCGTTGACATCGCCGGAAACGTGCGACAAGGTTCTAACTCTACCAACGTGCGTATTTTAGTACCACCACCAACTCCTACCAAGATGGACCTGTCAGCTACCAAGGACTCAGGAGCACTAGACACAGACAACACTACCAATGAAACCTCTTGGACACTATCTGGTAGCTATCAGAACACCTCACAAGCAGAGCAAGACAATGACGCAGCAGCCGGCGTAAAAAGAATTGTCGTTAGTGTTAGTAAGCTTGACAGTCAGAATCAAGCAACAGAAACCCTCACCCACACCTTTACCACAGACACTGACCAAAACTTAACCAACGACATTGCTGTGCCATCTAATGCAAATGATCCCTACACCTACACCTACACCTTTGACGCCACCACCTTCACCACTCTAGAGGACGGTGCTTACCTTGTCACCGCAGCAGCTTACAACAGTGCAGGAGAAACAGGAGGACAGTCAGCTTCACTGACCATCACCCTTGATAGAGTCGCACCAACACCAGAGGAGCACATCACCCTACGTACCAAGTCCTTTACCGGATCAACCAACCAAGAATATATCTTCTCCTACGCAAACCCATCAAACAACGAGCCAAACGCATCAATTGTTCTGGCAGACGCAGACGGTGCTACTGTCAGGACCCTTGACAGCACAAACCCTACCTACACCCACACAACCGCCAATGCTATCACCGAATACACCGCAACGTACATTGATGCAGCAGGAAACAGTTCAGAAGCAGTTACCCTCCTTGCCGTATCACTCCCCCCAACCCTCACCTCGTATACCACCGCGACAAACAGCTACATCGTTATCGCCGCACCCCAGCAAGGAGCAACTATCGCCACAACCACACAGTACAACGCACAGTCATCCAACCTCTGTGATCCAACTGGATCACGCATTAGTGCGGCAACCTTTGCAACAAATGAAATCAAGACATCAGTAACCACGGACTACTGTGTAGAAGCAGTGGACTCAGCAGGGAACGTCAGAACTATTAGAATTAAAGCAGACGCAAACGATCTCATCGCAAACGCTGCAGTACATGACGAAGATGATGCAGGAAGCAGTCAGCATGACAACAAGACAAATATCCCAAACCCACGATACACCGCAACCACCCTACCAGGTTCAACGGTACGCATACAGTCAAGAGTGCAAGCATCTCCAGCAAACACTTGGACAGACATACACACCGTTACCGCAGACGCAGACACCGGTATGTTTACCATCCAAACTATTCTTCCTGACCCAGTAACCGCTGATGCTGTTGTAGAGCTTCAGGGCTTTGTCAGTAACGCAACACTTGGCACCTCTGCGATTGGTCCTATTACCCTTTCTCCTGTTACCCTTGACGTGACCGCACCTCAGGCACCCAGCGCCCCTGCCCTTGCAGCAGGAGACGACACGGGGTCAGTGAACAGTGATGCTGTTACCAGCACCACCACTAACCTCACCTTTGCCTACACCGGTCTTTCAGCGGAGAATGGAGGGTTTGTGAGAATGTATGCAGGTTCAACCCTCTTAGGTGCAACTGTTATCGCATCTGGCAGCGCCTCTGTTTCCATTACCCTCGCAGAAGGTGTCCACACCCTTGTCGCAAAGCTCATTGACGAGGCAGGGAATGAAGGACCCGCATCACCACCCCTTACCGTGACGATAGACACTACCGATCCAGCTATCACTATCATCCGACTCAATGATGAGGACACCACCATTGATGTAAACACCAGATTCATCGCAGTAGCAGCAGATCAGACAACCCTCATCTTCAAGGTAGTTGAGGAGACCAAGGCGTCCTGTACTGCACGCACCATAGATGCAAACACCGCATACACATCAGGAGCACTGTTTAACCCAAGCGACTCTTCAACAAATGGCTACTGTTTCGTTGTCACCGACCTAGCAGGCAACAGAGCAACTATGCACACCGATGACGCTATTGAAGGAGTCGGCTCCTTTGCTATCCAAGGAGGCACAAACGAATCAGGAACACTCTACACCACCTCAGGTACCAAGACCATCACCGGTATTACCGCACCAGAGGCACAGGTACTCATCAAACTGGCAGACGCAACAGATGACCCCTCAACGTACACCACCAGTAACCTGCAGGACACCTCATTTGCAACCATCTCCTTTGCTATACCAACCGGCGAGACAACCTTTGAGCAACCCCTCAGTATTGGATCAGGTGACACCGGCAAGAAGGTGGTCGGATGGATATGGACGGATGCAGCTGATGCAACCACTGCAACCCCAGCAATCACCCTCGGTACCTTGACGGTAGACGACACTGCACCAACTATTACCGCAGGAGTCATCGCATCAAGCAACGCAAACCCCGCCTTTGCAAAGCAAGGAGACACTATCACCGCATCCTTTACTACCTCAGAAGCAATCATCGCAGAGACCACCACTATCAACGGCATCCCCGCATCCTGTTCTGACACCAACAACACCTTCTCCTGTGCTGCAACCCTTACCAACGTAGCGACTGAAGGACCTGCAACGGTTGTAATAGCGGTCACTGACAAAGCAGGGAATACCACGAACAGAACTATCACCAACCCCGACATCACCGTAGATGCTATGGCACCGGCAGTAACCATCACCAACCTCAGAACAAAACACCTCGCCACAACTGGCACTCAAACCTTTACCCTCACCCTTACCGATACCAACCAAATCAACCCCGGTACCTACGTCTTCACCGCAACCGGAGCAACCCTTTCAACCTGTCAGATTGTTGTACCGGCAACCAGTAACAACGAACAAACAACCTGTACCATCACCACCTCTTCTGCTACAGACGGCACCGCTGTATCACTGACCGTACCAACCCTCACTGATGCCTCAGGAAACACCAAAGTATCTCACCAAACAACCCTCGGCTACGTAGACACCCAAGCACCAACCATCACCTCAATCACCTCATTTGACGACTCACGAACAAAGAAGTTTTCCTTTACCGTAGCTGTAACCCACAACCAACACACAAGCAACACCAACCCAGAAACCCTCACCACAGTATTTTCAGGAGATTGTAGTAGATTTGAAGCAGAGACAGATGCCTGGACAGGTACCACCACCGGTACCTACACCACTACCTTCTCCGCACCAAAAGGTACATACAAAACCTGTGCTCTCGCTCTCAGAGATGAAGCAGGTAACACCTCAGCAACCCAGACCTTTGACCAGTTCACTGTCAAAGGTGGAGGAGGGATAGGACGTATCGGAGACGTAGCCCGCAATGCTATCTCCTCCCTTTTTGATGTATTTGACGGAGCTGAACAAGCGGAACAGACACCAACCCCAACCACCGCACCAACCCCACCTGTCTTTGACATCGGGCAACCGGGACAGCAAGAGCAAATACTCTTCACCAGAGACCTCACCATCGGCTCAATCGGAGAAGATGTCAGAGCACTCCAAAGCATGCTTAACACCCTTGGCTTCATCGTATCTACAACCGGAGCAGGATCTCCAGGAGCAGAGAGTACTTACTTTGGCGAGAAGACCAGACAAGCCCTCATTCGTTATCAAGAGGCACACAGTATTACTCCAGCATTCGGTTACTTTGGACCACGTACCAGAGCGCATATACAAGGACAAGGACAGCAATTACCAGAGGCGACTACACCAACGACACAACCCTTTGCGGCAGAGCAACAAGCACCAGTAGCGTCTGTTGTCGTTGAGGAAGCAATCTTCTTTATCAGAGACCTCACCATCGGCTCAGAGGGAGCAGATGTCAAAGCACTCCAAAGCATGCTCAACACCCTTGGCTTCATCGTATCTACAACCGGAGCAGGATCTCCAGGAGCAGAGAGTATTTACTTTGGCGAGAAGACCAGACAAGCCCTTATTCGTTACCAAGAGGCAAACAGTATCACCCCGGCATCGGGCTACTTCGGACCACGTACCAGAGCACAGATACAAAGGCAGCAACTCGTAAGAAGTGCGGTAGAAGAGGTTAGATCATCTATTGAAACGGCAGAACAAGAGGAAGAGGAGCGACGAGAACAACAGTCATCTCCTGAACAACAGCAACAAGCACAACCGACACAAGAGCAGACAACGGGCTATGTGTCAATTGCCGACACACTACACAGAGTGAATCAATCAACTTTTGGTGGAGCGCCAACTCTTTCACAGGAGCAATCAGCACAACAACAAGTATTGTCATTTATTGAAGAGGCACCCTTTGCCGGCTTTACCAGAGACCTCACTCTTGGCTCAGAAGGAGCAGATGTCAAAGCACTCCAAAGCATGCTTAACAATCTCGGCTTCATCGTATCTACAACCGGAGCAGGATCTCCAGGAGAGGAGGGCACTTACTTTGGCGAGAAGACCAGACAAGCCCTTATTCGTTATCAAGAGGCAAACAGTATCACCCCGGCATCGGGCTACTTCGGATCACGTACCAGAGCACAGATACAAGGACAGCAACCAGCACCAGTAGAAGAAGTCAGATCATCTGTTGAAACGGCAGAACAAGAAGAAGAGGAGCGACGAGAACAACAGGTATCTCCTGAACAACAGCAACAAGCACAACCAACACAACAGGAAGAAGAGGATGCCGCGGACTATGAACCAATTACTGACCCACTATTCCGTGTGCGTACACTGCCTTCCCATGGAGCGCCAGAATTTTAGTCATTGAATACTCTCTTTTATCGTAAGATTGCACAGTGATGGTGTGGTCATTGTCTGCCTTGCTGTCTCTCATCTGTCTGATGGATGTTGCGTTGGATGAGGTGCTGTAGTAGTGTTATAGTGTCTTTTATCTGTAACGTGTAAAAATATCCTTATTCTATAGGATATTATTTTGTGTGTTGGATAAATGTCTTTAGTTTACAAGGTTTTTGTGTGTGTTTACAGTATGCTGTTAAGTGTAACGTGTAAAAATATCCTTATTCTATAGGATATTATTTTGTGTGTTGGATAAATGTCTTTAGTTTACAAGGTTTTTTTGTGTGTTTACAGTATGCTGTTAAGTGTAACGTGTAAAAATATCCTTATTCTATAGGATATTATTTTGTGTGTTGGATAAATGTCTTTAGTTTACAAGGTTTTTTTGTGTGTTTACAGTGTATGGTACTATGATGTTATGGATAAGAAAGAAACCACAGAAGAACATCTGTTGCGCTTGCTTGAACAGAAAAGAAGCCCTACTTCTCTTTCTGAGGAGGTTGGTGTTAGTCGACAAAACATACATCGTTATTTAGATGCCTTCATAAAACGGGGGATAGTGGAAAAATTTGGCATTCCGCCTTCTGTCTATTACATCAAACGAACACCACATATACTTGATACATTTGCATATCTAACGCCGGCAGGAGATTTGCTTGAGGGAGATGAAGCGTTTGTTGCGTGGTCCAGGAGAAATCTTAAAAAATTGACATTGCATGAGAAGGAGGAGCGGTATATGAAATTGATGGAAGCATTGGAGAGCAAAAAGGACCAAGGGTTCTTTTCCCTGATCGGCAAGTTATCTGCATTAGAGGAAATTGGTGAGACAATACACCTTTCTTCTCTTAAGGTGATTGAGCTCTCTAGATTGGAGGATTTTGGTCGAACACACCTTCAGTATTTGTTGGAATCCGCGAAATCTGTAAAGAATACAGAACGCAGAGAGCCCGGTATGCGTGCTGTTGGAAAGATTATTGATAGAGTGTTTCCTAAGATAGAGCGCCATGCTGCACAAATGGAGGTTGATGCGGTAGCTTTTGTGCCTCATACGCTGAAGAGGGGTGTTCAGCTGATGGAAGAGATAAAAAAGGAATGGAAGAAAAAATCCACTATACCAGTTATAGAAGTGAAAAAAATATTTGGGTCTGAGGCAAGGGAGCAAAAAAGCATTAAGGACGTTAGGGAGCGAATTGAGAATGCTGAAAAAACCTTTCAAGTAACTGCCGGTCCATCGTATGAAAACGTTATGCTTGTGGATGATTTTATTGCTTCGGGGGCAACGCTCAATCAGGTTGCAAAAGAGATACAAGGGGTACGCGAAGCAGAACAGGTGTTTGGATTGGCGCTGGTAGGAGAGGAGAAAGGGTATTCGGTTATACGGAGCGTGTAGTTTGCTGTGAGGTTTGTTGTTGCCTGCCTTGGCGTGTCTTGTTTGTCTGATGGATGAGGATTGTTGTTGCGTTTGTTTCTTGTAGCTACCAAACAAGTCCACGGACTTGCCGTTGCAGTTGTAAAAAAACGAACACTGCACCGAACTACCCATGAACAAGCATTACTCAAGGTAAACATGCCGAGGTACATTGCCATATCTTTGTACGATAAAAACGAAATAAACGGTTATTACAAAAATAATGTGTGAAAAGTTTTATACACAATACACTTTTAGTAAAGCAAAGAAAAGAATAGAATAGAGATATACTAGTAGTAATGGTGAGTAAGTAAAGAATTCTAAATTGTCAGATATATATATGATACGTACTATGGCAGTGCCACATACAAAAGGTAAAGGTCTTGCAAAATATATACTCCTCAACGGAGTCCTTCTTTTCATACTTCTCCTTTCAACCGTTTCAGCGCAAGCGCAAACCGTTGACCTTGCCACTGCATCAGACACTGGTATAACATCAGGCGGTGTAGCATCAACAGACAAGATTACTAGTGACACCACACCAGATATTGTAATAACTGGATACAGTTCTGGAGATACCATAACCGTAACCGCAACACATGCAACTGCAAGTGATGTAACGGCAACCATAACAGGAAATGGAACGGTAACCCTCGGAGCCCTTGCCGAGGGGGTCTGGAGTATAACAGCAGACGCAGGAGGGACAAGCTCTAACACTCTAGAGATAACGGTGCTTGCTGAACTGGTAAGCACGATGGGGCAGAGTGATGATGGTGGAGTAGTACAGGTGGGTAGACATTCGGGTACTGAGACAAGAAAGGTAGCTCAAAAATTTACAACAGGAAGAGCAGGATACACAGTAAAAGAAATACATTTTGACGTAGCAACAGCATACAACGACGGAGGTAATAACCAAAATATTGAACTAGAAATAATGACAGCAAACGGAGATAACCCTGGTTCAAGAGTAGGAGGTATCCTCAACGGCTTTACAGAGTCATCTGTGACTGTCGGTGACTATAAATATGAAATTCCGTCGAATAAATGGGTCACTCTTGCACCAAACACTGAGTATTTCCTAGTATTTCAAATAAAATTTCTTGCTATCAGTACTTTTAGCCTACAGCAAACGGCAAGTAATGCCGAAACTGGTCTACCAGAGTGGTCTATGGAAGATGCATGTAGAACAACAGTCGTTCTGTCACAGAGTCATCTTTTCGGTAGTGCAGGTACTTGGGGGAACTGTGCAAGTGACGCTACAGTAAAATTAGGTCTATACGGTAATACAAATCCTTCCGTTTTCCTCAAAGCAAGCTCAGACACAGGTTCCTCAAACATCGACAACATTACCAACGACGTTACACCAACCTTCACTGTCTCAGGACTTGATGATAATGAATTAGTAACAGTAACTGCAACTCAGGCTGGTGAGACTACTGCAATTAGAGCAAGAAGTGGTAATGGAGACATTACACTCCCAACACTTGCCAATGGCGTGTGGAGAGTGAGGGCAGGCGATGGAACCACTACCACCCCTTACATTAGCGTTACTATAGACCGTACGAGTCCTACTGCCATCACTAGTGTCAGTAGTATAGGGACTGTAGCGGATACCACTCCTGACGTAACCTTTACTACACCAGAAGCAGGAGTATTGGTGGCGAATAGTGCGTGTGGTATCACTGCAGAGGCAGTTACATCTGGAACAAATACCATCACCCTTACTGCACTTACTAATGGAACCTACGCCTCTTGTACTATCCAGATGGCTGATGTAGCAGGAAATACTTCACCTACAGCAACCATTCCTTCCTTTACAATCACAGGACCAGCAATTGATCTTAAGTCCGCTTCAGACACAGGAACTTCTGACACCGACAACATTACCAACGACGTTACACCAACCTTCACTGTCTCAGGACTTGATGACAATGCAACAGTAAGATTAGCTGCATCTCAGTCGGGTGAGACTAATGTAACTGGCTCAAGAACTGGTAATGGAGACGTTACGCTAGGAACACTTGTAGAGGGTGTATGGTCAGTAGCAGCAACCGACGGAACCACTGTCATAACTCTCGATATTACCGTAGACACCACTGCCCCTACTGCTATCACCAGCATAAGCTCTATACCAACTGGAACCGATACCACTCCTGACCTTACCTTCACTGCATCAGAAGCGGGAGTACTAGTAGCGAATACTGCGTGTGGTATCACTGCAGAGGCAGTCACAACTGGATCAAGCACTATCACGCTGACTGCACTTGCTCCTGGCACCTACGCCTCTTGTACTATCCAGATGGCTGATGTAGCAGGAAATACTTCACCTACAGCAACCATTCCTTCCTTTACAATCACAGGACCAATCATTGATCTTAAGGCAAGCTCAGATTCAGGAAATTCTGACACCGACAACATTACCAATGACGATACACCAACCTTCACCGTTACAGGACTTGATGGTGGTGCAACAGTAACAGTAACCGCAAGTAAATCTGGGGAGACCAGTGTAACTAACACAAGAACTGGTAATGGAGACGTTACCCTAGGAACACTTGTAGATGGCGTGTGGTCAGTGTCGGCATCAGATGGAACAACTACCACCTCTTCCATTAGCGTTACGATAGATACAGTTGCACCAACAAAGCCAAGCACTCCTACCATTGCCTCTCCTTCTCATGACACAGGTATCTCAAGCACCGACTATATTACCAGCAACACCCGCCCCGTCTTTCACGCAGCTCACGCTGAAACAGTTTTTGCTGAACACACACTTGATTCTACTGTTCTCCCCCTTGCTGAATATGGTGCTCATGCCTTTACATCAGCATCGGCATTAGCAGATGGGGTACACACCCTCTCAGTAATATCAATTGACCTTGCAGGAAACAGATCACCTGCTTCAGATACCCGTTCCTTTACCATTGACACTACTGCTCCTGTTATCTCTGCTGTTAGTAGTATAGGGTCAACAATAGATACCACTCCTGATCTTTCCTTCACCACATCAGAAGCAGGAACCTTAGTAGCGAATAGTGCCTGTGGTATCACTGCACAAGCAGTTACAAGTGGATCAAACACTATCACATTAACAGAATTAAGTGTCGCCACCTATGCCTCTTGTACTATCAACATGAGTGATGTAGCAGGAAACACAGGAACAGCAGTCAGTATTACTTCTTTTACCATTCAATTAGGACCAAAAATAGTCCTCAAAACTGCTTCAGATTCAGGAAGTTCTAACACTGACAACATCACCAATCACACCACACCAATTTTCATCGTTTCAGGATTTGATTCTAGTGCAGCAGTAGTAGTAACCGCAACACATGCTACTGCAGATACTGTAAGGGGTTTTGGGGATACAACTGGTAACGGAGAAGTTATAGTGCCGTCAAACCTTGCCGATGGTGTGTGGACAGTAACAGCAGCAGCAAATATAAGTGGAACCATTATCTCCTCTCCTCCTATCAGCGTTACGATAGATACCGCTGCACCAGGGAAACCAGCTACCCCCACACTTGCCCAAACAAGCGATAGTGGTGTTTCAAACTCAGATGATATCACTAAGATCACTAACCCGCTTGTTGGTACCACTACTACCGGTGAAGGGTATGTATACGAATGGACTGTTAACGGTACTGTTCTTACCGGCTCTACTACATTTCATACCAATACTGGAGTACTTGCAGGGGGAACACACACTGCATCAGTAAAAGTTACTGATGCTGCAGGAAACCAATCCGTTGCTTCAGATGACTATACCTTTACCGTTGACACTACTGTTCCCACTATCTCCAATGTCGGATCTATTGGAACTACCTTTGACGATGCTCCTGACCTTGCCTTCACCACATCAGAAGCAGGAGTATTGGTAGCAAATAGTGGGTGTGGTATTACTGCAGCAACCGTTGCAAGTGGAGCAAATACCATCACCCTTACTACACTTACTAATGGCACCTACGGCTCTTGTACCATTCAGATGAGTGATGTAGCAGGAAATACTTCACCTACGGCAAGTATCCCTTCCTTTACCATTGAAACAGGAGGTATCGCTATTGCTGCACTTGCCACTTCTCATGCACCTTCAAGGGAAGCTACGGCAACCGTAACAGGTTCTAGTCCTTCTGGACTCAACTGGGCACTCTTTGATCCAGGAGCAACCCCTGCAGAGACCTGTGGTAGTGGTCTTACCTTTACAAGCACCTACGTCTCAGAAACAGCAGTTACTATCGCTTCTGCTGAAGCAGACAATGGAAAGAAGGCCTGTTTCAGAGCAACCGTAAGTGGTACTACTGTATACCAAGAGACAGATACTATCGCCGGAATTGATGCTACCAACCCTTCAGCACTCCTCACCCTTCAGACACAACTAGGAAGTGGTTCAAAAACAGCATTCACCACTGCTACCTCAAACATCTTCTTCAAAGTAGGAGACAAATTCATTCTCACTGACGCAAGTACTGATGCAGGAAGTGGTATAGATACATCGACAAGAGATCTTACCCTTACCAGAGGCACACAACAACAACACACTGACGGAAGTGCTACTACTGAAACAACCACAGCTTCAGCTGGTGCATGGACCTACACCGTAGGAGCAGGAGACAACGGTATTCTCAAATATGACTATTCAATTTCAGACAGAGCAGGGAACTCTGGCAGTGCTGAACTCACCATCACCAACCTCTTTGTTGACACCACCGCACCAACCGCCCCTGTAATAGACCTTGACGACGAAAGTGACTCAGGTTCTTCAAACGCCGACAATAACACCAATGACACCACTCCAAGCTTTACTATTACTAACCCAACAGCTCGCATCACAGGAAGTGCAATAAACAACGAAGCAGGAAAATCAGAAGAAGTCATTGAATGGCACATGACCGTCGCAGGATCCTCAACCTTCACCAAACAAACAGGTAGTGCTACCACCTTCACTCCAGGGACAGCACTCACCGATGGGGTCTACAAAATCAAAGCACTCTTCAAAGACAAAGCAGGAAACACCACCGAGTCAACCGTCATCACCTTCACCATAGACACCACCGCACCAGGAAAGCCAGCGGCTCCTGGGTTTTTCTTCGGCGACACGGGTATTTCAGACACAGATAACATTACCAATAACGACAGAGGAATTATTATAAGAGTTACTACTTCTGAACCGTTTCCCGCTTCTAAAGCTGAATGGACACTTAATTCTGAAGTACAACCTGTAATCGGCAGTAGTTATGTCCCATTAACACCACTCTCCGATGGAGTGTACACCATATCAGTAAAAATTACTGATACTGCAGGAAACCAATCACCTGCTTCAGATGACTTTACCTTTACCATTGATACTACTCCTCCAACTGCTCCTTCTAATACACCTTTTGATGTTTTCGGTGACACTACTCCTGATATTACCTTTGAAGCTAGCACCGGTACCAATGACATCGGAGCATACAAGGTACATGTCATCACAAACACTACCCTCACTGATAAAACTTGTCCTGCAAAAACAGTTACTACTGACACGCTTGCTGCCTTTGCAAACACCGTCACTTCTTCTGATGCTAGTGTTACCTTCACTCCAGGGACAGCACTCACCGAAGGGAAGTACTGTGTCTACATAGAACAATCTGACGTAGCAGGGAACCGAGTAATCACTCCAGGAAAAGCAATCTACATTGACACCACTCCAATTGATGTAAGTGGTATCGTAGTAGACCTTCTTGATGCATTTGACTCTACCCGTCCGGAGGTAACAGAAGATGGAGAAAGTGACAGCGATAGTGTATGGACACCAGGAAAAACAGATGACTATACCAAAGAGACAACCATAAGTGTAGAGGTATCAAATATTCCTGTTGAAACCATCATGGGAGAGAGGAGAAAATTTTCTGTGGTTGACGCCCATAGTGGCACTTTTTTTGTAATTGAGACCCCCACCACAGATACATTTTCTCAGACATTTACTGGTCTCACACTAACAGGGCATGCAACTGTTTCATACAAAGCAAAGAACAATGTTAGATATATAACCTTTACTGACCTTGCAGGAAATTCCTCTCGGCTTAGATATGACTTAGAGGCAGACGCAGAAACAAAAGCACCAAACACTCCTAATCTTGCAGCAACCAGTGATTCAGGAGCTTTAGATACCGATAATTACACAAACGCTGAATACCTGGATATTGTCGTAGAGGATGATGATGGAGATACAAACAGAGAATACCCAACTATCGTACGACTCTACACCTGGGTAGACACTGCAACCAATGCAGGTGTAGTAGATGCATCAGAGCTTACCCCCGTACAAGTAGAAGCAAGCCCAAGTGACACCACCGACAACCTTGCAGCAACCCCTTACCTCTTGAAAGGTTCAAGTGCAGGAGCAGACGTAACCTTCCAAAACGTAGTCCTCTCAGAAGGCACCCACCTCTTAGTAGCAGGACAAATAGATAAAGCAGGTAACGATGAGGCATACTCACCAGCACTCACCATCACCGTAGACAGAACTGCACCAGATGCACCGGGGGCACCAGATTTACACCAAGATGATGACTCTCGAGGAGTGCATGCAAACAGTGCGCGTGACGGTACTGATGAGGATGACATTACCAACAATACCACAGAACTTGATTTTGCCGCGCAGGCATCAGGAACAAGCGGAGCACATGACCAGCACCAGATACGCTTTTACCTGTGGACTAAGGCAGACGCAGCGGACACTTCGGTTGGGGATAGTGAGATCACCGAGCTCAAATCAGTTGCTGTAGATGCCGCATCTAACATACAAACCATCAGTGATGCTGGCTACACCGCCAATGGAGAGCGTGGAGCAGCAAAGCAGCTCTACACCTCAACAGATACCGCCCTTACCGATGGTTTCCACTACTTTGTCGCAAAGCAGTATGATGTGGCAGGTAACCTCTCGGCAGTATCAGACGCGTTGCGTATATTTGTTGACACACAAGCACCAGACCCTATTACCGTTGACCCAACCTTGCACCCAACCAGTGACTCTGGAGCATCAAACAATGACAAGCAAACCTCATCAGCAGATCTGCTTTTCACTTTTAATCCAACACCAATGTCAGGAGACATTGACTACTTTGAGGTACGAAGAAAACGACTCAATAGCGACCTATCGGACGCGGAAACCACCTTTACCTACCCGTCAGACGCAGACACCGTAGAGCAGACATCGTATGAGTTCCTTGCAAAAAACGCAGCCCAAAGTGCTCTTGTCGCAGAGGCAGGGAACACCTACGCAGACGGAGCTTACGCATCTGGTGGTGCCGTGAAGATCTCCGCCATGGATATCTCACACTTTAACACCTGGTATGCCTTCAGCATCTATGCCGTTGACATCGCCGGAAACGTGCGACAAGGTTCTAACTCTACCAACGTGCGTATTTTAGTACCACCACCAACTCCCACCAAGATGGACCTGTCAGACACCAAGGACTCAGGAGTACTAGACACAGACAACACCACCAATGAAACCTCTTGGACACTATCTGGTAGCTATCAGAACACCTCACAAGCAGAGCAAGACAATGATGCAGCAGCCGGCGTAAAAAGAATTGTCGTTAGTGTTAGCAAACTTGACAGTCAGAATCAAGCAACAGAAACCCTCACCCACACCTTTACCACAGACACTGACCAAAACTTAACCAACGACATTGCTGTACCATCTAATGCAAATGATCCCTACACCTACACCTACACCTTTGATGCCACCACCTTCACCACTCTAACGGACGGTGCTTACCTTGTCACCGCAGCAGCCTACAACAGCGCAGGAGAAACAGGAGGACAGTCAGCTTCACTGACCATCACCCTTGATAGAGTCGCACCAACACCAGAGGAGCACATCACCCTACGCACTAAGGCCTTTACCGGATCAACCAACCAAGAATACCTCTTCTCCTACGCAAACCCATCAAACAACGAGCCAAACGCATCAATTGTTCTGGCAGACGCAGACGGTGCTACTGTCAGGACCCTTGACAGCACAAACCCTACCTACACCCACACAACAGCCAATGCTATCACCGAATACACCGCAACCTACATTGACGCAGCAGGAAACAATTCAGAAGCAGTTACCCTCCTTGCCGTATCACTCCCCCCAACCCTCACCTCGTATACCACCGCGACAAACAGCTACATCGTTATCGCCGCACCCCAGCAAGGAGCAACTATCGCCACAACCACACAGTACAACGCACAGTCATCCAACCTCTGTGATCCAACCGGATCACGCATTAGTGCGGCAACCTTTACAACAAACGAAATCAAGACATCAGTAACCACGGACTACTGTGTAGAAGCAGTGGACTCAGCAGGGAACGTCAGAACCATCAGAATTAAAGCAGACGCAAACGATCTCATCGCAAACGCTGCAGTACATGACGAAGATGATGCAGGAAGCAGTCAGCATGACAACAAGACAAATATCCCAAACCCACGATACACCGCAACCACCCTACCAGGTTCAACGGTACGCATGCAGTCAAGAATACAAGCATCTCCAGCAAACACTTGGACAGACATACACACCGTTACCGCAGACGCAGACACCGGTATGTTTACCATCCAAACTATTCTTCCTGACCCGGTAACCGCTGATGCTGTTGTAGAGCTTCAGGGCTTTGTCAGTAACGCAACACTCGGCACCTCTGCGATTGGTCCTATTACCCTTTCTCCTGTTACCCTTGACGTGACCGCACCTCAGGCACCCAGCGCCCCTGCCCTTGCAGCAGGAGACGACACGGGGTCAGTGAACAGTGATGCTGTTACCAGCACCACCACTAACCTCACCTTTGCCTACACCGGTCTTTCAGCGGAGAATGGAGGGTTTGTGAGAATGTATGCAGGTTCAACCCTCTTAGGCGAAACTGTTATCGCATCTGGTAGCGCCTCTGTTTCCATTACCCTTGCAGAAGGTGTCCACACCCTTGTCGCAAAGCTCATTGACGAGGCAGGGAATGAAGGACCCGCATCACCACCCCTTACCGTGACGATAGATACTACCGATCCAGCTATCACTATCATCCGACTCAATGATGAAGACACCACCATTGATGCAAACACCAGATTCATTGCAGTAGCAGCAGATCAGACAACTCTCATCTTCAAGGTAGTTGAGGAGACCAAGGCGGCTTGTACCGCACGCACCATAGACGCAAACACCGCATACACATCAGGAGCACTGTTTAACCCAAGCGACTCTTCAACCTCTGGCTACTGTTTCGTTGTCACCGACCTAGCAGGCAACAGAGCAACTATGCACACCGATGACGCTATTGAAGGAGTCGGCTCCTTTGCTATCCAAGGAGGCACAGACGAATCAGGAACACTCTACACCACCTCAGGTACCAAGACCATCACCGGTGTTACCGCACCAGAGGCACAGGTACTCATCAAGCTAGCAGACGCAACAGATGACCCCTCAACGTATACCACCGGTAACCTGCAGGACACTGCATTTGCAACCATCTCCTTTGCCATACCAACCGGCGAGACAACCTTTGAGCAACCCCTCAGTATTGGATCAGGTGACACCGGCAAGAAGGTGGTCGGATGGATATGGACGGATGCAACTGACGCAACCACTGCAACCCCAGCAATCACCCTCGGTACCTTGACGGTAGACGACATCGCACCAACTATTACCGCAGGAGTCATCGCATCAAACAACACAAACCCCGCCTTTGCAAAGCAAGGAGACACTATCACCGCATCCTTTACTACCTCAGAAGCAATCATCGCAGAGACCACCACTATCAACGGTATCCCCGCATCCTGTTCTGACACCAACAACACCTTCTCCTGTGCCGCAACCCTTACCAACGTAGCGACTGAAGGACCTGCAACGGTTGAAATAGCGGTCACTGACAAAGCAGGGAATACCACGAACAGAACTATCACCAACCCCGACATCACCGTAGATGCTATGGCACCGGCAGTAACCATCACCAACCTCAGAACAAAACACCTCGCCACAACTGGTACCCAAACCTTTACCCTCACCATTACCGATACCAACCAAATCAACCCCGGCACCTACGTCTTCACCGCAACCGGAGCAACCCTTTCAACCTGTCAGATTGTTGTACCGGCAACCAGCAACAACGAACAAACAACCTGTACCATCACCACCTCTTCGGCTACAGACGGCACCGCTGTATCACTGACCGTACCAACCCTCACTGATGCCTCAGGAAACACCAAAGTATCTCATCAAACAACCCTCGGCTACGTAGACACCCAAGCACCAACCATCACCTCAATCACCTCATTTGACGACTCACGAACAAAGAAGTTTTCCTTTACCGTAGCCGTAACCCACAACCAACACACAAGCAACACCAACCCAGAAACCCTCACCGCAGTATTTTCAGGAGATTGCAGTAGATTTGAAGCAGAGACAGATGCCTGGACTGGTACCACCACTGGCACCTACACCACTACCTTCTCCGCACCAAAAGGTACATACAAAACCTGTACTCTCGCTCTCAGAGATGAAGCAGGTAACACCTCAGCAACCCAGACCTTTGACCAGTTCACTGTCAAAGGTGGAGGAGGGATAGGACGTATCGGAGACGTAGCCCGTAATGCTATCTCCTCCCTCTTTGATGTATTTGATGGAGCTGAACAAGCGGAACAGACACCAACCCCAACCACCGCACCAACAGCACCGCTCTTTGACATCGGACAACCGGGACAACAAGAGCAAATACTCTTCACCAGAGACCTCACCATCGGCTCAGTCGGAGCAGATGTCAGAGCACTCCAAAGCATGCTCAACACCCTCGGCTTCATCGTATCTACAACTGGAGCAGGATCTCCAGGAGCAGAGAGTGCTTACTTTGGCGAGAAGACCAGACAAGCCCTCATCCGTTATCAAGAGGCAAACAGTATTACCCCAGCATTCGGTTACTTTGGACCACGTACCAGAGCGCATATACAAGGACAAGCGCAAGGACAGCCAACAGCACCAGTAGAAGAGGTTAGATCATTTGTTGATACAGCGACAGAAGAAGAGCAACAACCAGCACCAACAGTGTCTACTGTAGCTGAAGAGGCAACCTCCTTCACCAGAGACCTCACCATCGGCTCAGAGGGAGCAGATGTCAAAGCACTCCAGAAGATGCTCAACACCCTTGGCTTTATCGTGTCTACAACCGGAGCAGGATCTCCAGGAGCAGAGAGTGTCTACTTTGGCGAGAAGACCAGACAAGCCCTCATTCGTTATCAAGAGGCAAACAGTATCACCCCGGCATTAGGTTACTTTGGACCACGTACCAGAGCGCATATACAAGCACAAGGACAAGGACAACTTCAGCCAACAGCATCAGTAGAAGAAGTTAGATCATTTGTTGAATTTATTGAAACGGCAGAACAAGAGGAAGAGGAGCGACGAGAACAACAGTCATCTCCTGAACAACAGCAACAAGCACAACCAACACAACAGCAAGAAGAAGATGCCACGGACTATGAACCAATCACTAACCCACTATTCCGTGTACGTACACTGCCTTCCCATGGAGCACCAAGTTTTTAGTCACTGAATACTCTCTTTTATCGTAAGATTGCTCTGTGTGGTCATTGTCTGCCTTGCTGTCTCTCATCTGTCTGATGGATGAGGATTGTTGTTGCGTTTGTTTCTTGTAGCTACCAAACAGTGCCACGGACTTGCCGTTGCAGTTGTAAATACGATAAAAACAAAATAAACGGTTATTACAAAAATAATGTGTGAACAGTTTTACACATGGCAAACCATATTAAAGAAAAGAATAGAGATATACTAGTAGTAATAGTGAGTAAGTAAAGAACTCTACATTGTCAGATATATATGATACGTACTATAGCAACGCCATATACAAAGGGTAAATCTCTTACAAAGTATGCACTCCTCAACGGAGTCCTTCTTTTCATACTTCTCCTTTCAACCGTCTCAGCGCAAGCACAAACCGTTGACCTTGCCACTGCATCAGACACTGGTACAAACACAACAGACAACATTACCAGTGACACCACACCAGATATCGTAGTGGCTGGATACGGTGGATCAGACAGCATTACCGTAACCGCAACACATGCAACTGCAAGTGATGTAACGGCAAGCAATACAGGAAATGGAACGGTAACCCTCGGAACCCTTGCTGAAGGGGTCTGGAGGATATCGGCAGATGCAGGAGGGACAAGCTCCAACACCCTAGAGATAATGGTGCTTGCTGAAATGGCAAGCACAATGGGGCAGAGTGATGGTGCAGAACAGTTGGTGGGGGAAGTTTCATCCCCTACATCAAGAAAGGTGGCGCAAAAATTTACAACAGGAAATGCATCATATGTATTAAAAGAACTACATTTTGATATATCTGAAGCATTCGCTTATTTGCGTGGCACCTCAGATCATTTTGAGATAGAGATAATGACAGCAAATGGAAACGATCCTGGTACGCGAGTACAACTTTTTAACTCAGGGGATATTACTGAAAGCACGTTATCTGTAGGTGAGTACAAATACTCAATTCCAAGTAATAAATATGTAACCCTTGCACCAAATACTGACTATTTCGTGCTGTTTCAAATAAAATTTGCTGCGGATGCCACTTTAAAACTGAGAAAAACGGCAAGTAATGATGAAACTGGTCAAACGGGGTGGTCTGTGGCAGATGCATGTAGAACCACGGATGTAACGACAGGGAACAGTGGGCAACCTGCTTTTGGTAATATCGGTACTTGGAGTAACTGTGCAAGTAGCAACGCACTAAAAATAGGTCTGTACGGTAATGCTATTCAACCTGTTATTGACCTTGCCACTGCGTCAGACACTGGTACAAACACTTCAGACAACATCACTAGTGACACCACGCCAGATATCGTAGTGGCTGGATACGATGGATCAGACAGTATTACCGTAACCGCAACACATGCAACTGCAAGTGATGCAGCGGCAGACATAACAGGGAATGGAACGGTGACTCTCGGAGCCCTTGCCGAAGGAGTTTGGAGTATAACGGCAAATGCAGGAGGGACAAGATCTAACACCCTAGAGATAACGGTGCTTGCTGAAATGGTAAGCACAATGGGGCAGAGTGATGGTGTGACATTTTCGGTAGGTGGATATGGCAGTGATCAAACAAGAAAGATAGCTCAAAAATTTACGACAGGAAATGCACCGTATTCATTAAAAGAACTGCATTTTGATATATCTCAAGCATTTTCCCAGGGTTCTGCTGATCATGTTGAGATAGAGATAATGACAGCAGATGGGGATGATCCTGGTACGCGAGTAGTGATTTTTAATTCTGGAGATATTGATGAAAGTACTTTATCTGCTGGTGATTACAAGTATTCAGTTTCGAGTAGTAACTATACAACGCTTGCACCAAACACCGATTATTTTATACTATTTCAGGTAAAAACCAGTCATCACAGCAGGGTTGGGATACAAGGAACTGCGAGTGATAGTCAAACAGGTGAGACAGGATGGTCTGTAGCAGACGTGTGTAGAGAAACAAGCGTAATTTCTGGATCTTCAAACTTCGGTAATGTTGGTACCTGGGGTGACTGTGGCAGTAGCAATGCAGTAAAATTCGGTCTTTACGGTAGCAGTATTCCTTTTATTGACCTTAAGGATTCTTCAGACACAGGAGCTTCTGATACCGATAACATCACCACCGACAATACGCCAACCTTCACTGTCTCAGGACTTGACAACAGTGCATCAGTAACAGTAACTGCAGATCATGCCACTTTAGCTGATGTAACACTCACACAAACTGGCAATGGGGACTTTACCTTAACAGCGCTCGCTGATGGCGAATGGTCAGTATCAGCAACCGATGGAACGGATACTACAGATCCAATCAGTGTTACTGTAGCAAATGTATATGTACAAGTATATGAAGAGGATGACACTACCCATGCACTAGTACAGCGAGACAGAACAAAAGAAGCATGGACCCGAGTAACACGACCACGATTCACAGGGTATTCACCCCCTTCAGCCTCTGTTCGTCTTTACCGAGTATCTAAAGCACAATTTGATGCTGCTTCCACGGGAAGTGAATGGACAGAGCTTGCAGTAGATGGCAACAAAATATTTGATGGCACCGCAACAGAAGATGGTATTTTCCAAATAGCAGCACCCCCTAATGCGCTCAGTGATGGAATCCATTACCTTGCGGCACGTATGTCTCTTGATGGAGGCACTACCTACACCGATGCAGTACGAATCTTTACCCTTACCATAGACACAGCAAAATCAGAACGAACACGAGCAAGGGATGAAACGATAGACGGCGTTTTGCAAGAGAAACAACCACTCGTCGTATTTGATAATGTGGTAGTAGGAAATGGCTACACCTCTTCAGACACTGATATTCTCACTGGAAACGATGACTTCCAATTACAACACATCTCTGACACACAAGTAGGCACTGATTTGCATGTAGAAGTAAGAGTGCAGGGAACAGAAGCGGTCTACTATAGGGCTCCAGGATTTGGAGATGTCACCGCTAAGGTAGGCACCACCTTTTCAACGGCAACAGATCCAGGGTTCCCTCAAAGCATCCTTGACTCAAACGGAGAGTATCGTCTCAGATTCACCATTACTGACAAAGCAGGGAATCAGTACCAAGAGTTTGTAGAACCCTTTATCTTTGACAACGAAGCTCCAGAGATACAAATCATACAGGTGGGAGAACGTAGCTTCCTCATCTATGCAACAGACAATGTAGACACAGACATTACCTTTAAAGCATCTGGAAGAGAAACCGCAAACTGTAGGAGAGAAAGACATGCCTTTACCGCCTATGCGGCAGGAACGCTCTTTGAACTCTCCCAACCAGATTTGCAGTTTGTCTGTGTAAGCGCAGTAGATGATGCAGGGAACATTGCCTTCAAAAGCTCAAAGGATGCAGCGGCTGGTGTAGCACAATTAAAACTCCTCCAAGCAGATGACACCGGGTACTCAGACACTGATAGTGTCACCAACAAAGAAGCAGTTACCATAACAGGAACTGTAGCAGAAGGAACCATAGCACGACTCTTCTACCGAAGAGTAAAAGATGCACGAGGTACCCCTGTGACAGAAGAATGGCAACAATTCTCACAAGATGTACTGCCGGCAGCAGGACAAACCACGGTTACCTTTACCAACGTCCGCCTCACCCAAGAGGGAACCTATCAACTCGGGGGAGCAACAAACACCGTTGACTCTGCCATCGGAAGTGGAACAACCTACGATGGAAACTTTTTCCCGCAAACAACCCCCACTGCCTCAGGAGAGCTTATCATTGATAGAACAGCAATCCACAAACTAGATGATCGATTCCTCCTGTCGGAGAGAGGGCACGACCTCATTGACCCCAAACTTCTCCTTTCCTACCCTGTACGACTAGAAAACTTCTTTGATCTTCACTCAGAAGATGGAATAGTGCAAGTAACAGCAAGCTGGGGTCCTTACTCAGACACCGCCAACAAAAACTTCCAAGCACTACCATACACCCCACGAGCCACTTACTCAAACTGTGCTCCCACTGCGCCACGAGATGCATGTGAAGTTCACTTTGCACACATAGATCTTGTCTTTAGCTTTTTTGCACCACGAGAGCTACGAGATACCGATCCAACCAGAGCACATAGTGACTATGAAGCAAAAAGAATCATGATAGACTCAAACACTATTCCTTGTGCAGATTTTAAAGCAAACGCCGCCTTCTGGGAACAAGTAAAAGCCGACCTCATAGCGGAAGGGATAGACGCTAACAACATCATCCTCCCCTACTCAGAGACCTGTGTATCAACCATCTCCACCGCAAATGGGTTTATCCGGCAAGCGTTTGTTAACAGAACACAAAAGTTGCGAGAAGAAGCAGCAGCAGTACACCCGGACTATCTTGATGCGACTCTCTTCCGATTTATTCCAATAAGTGATATTCCACAGGTCTACGTACTAGGAGTAGGAGCAACCTCAGCAGAAAGACCTCCCATAGAGGTGCTAGGAGAGGGAAAGAGTGTCACGCATCCCTTCTCTGTCACCATCACTGACAAAGCAGGAAACACTGTTAGCATACAAGCAGCAAAGCCACTCACCACAGATGCAGCTCCTCCCGTTGCAACGCTCTACAGAGATGAGGAGGATTACTGGGTAGAGGCACGAGACCCTTCCTACACAAGGACCTTTGGAGAAGCAGGAGTAACATCTCCAACAAAGGTATTTATAGTAAAAGGAGCAGAAGCAACCTACACCCAGCGATCAAAGAACTGTGGTGAACTCGCACAACAAAAAGATGACTTTATAGCACTAGGCGTACCTGCAGAAAATATCTTTGCACCATTTACTTTCCCTTGTACTGATTCAGAAGCAGTTGCCACACGCGAAGAGATACTACAAAGTGGTGTTGCCTATGTGGCTCGTCAAACCGTACTCATCCAAGAAAAGGTAGACGAAGATCCAAACGATGCAATCACACAAACCTCACACGTCACTTTTGCAATGCTTCCCACTCTCTACCAGTTAGGAGTAGGAGCATCCTCAAAGATGCAAGAGATCTCAGGAACACAACCTCTGGAGAACACCTGCTCTTCCGAAGGAGTGGCGCAAGTCAAAGGTCCTTTCCTCGGTATCTCTGATGATCGTATCGTTACCAAAGGAGAGATAGGAGACAGTGACTACAAAATCTCAATACTCAAACAAGATCACTTCACCACCGACTCCTTCGGACTCAACGTATTCAACGAAGCGCTTGCCTCTGACCGCTACAGTGTAGAAGCGTTCTGTGTTGTCGTAACTGATGCCTTCGGTAGCCAAACCTTCCTTCTAAGCACTGAAGCAACAATAAAACAAAGAAAAAAACCAGGTAAAGAAGGAGGTATAGGAGGACGCATAGGAGGGAATGTTACCGGCAGTTTGATTCCCTCACTTTCTGATCTGTTTGATACCGGTGAACAAGCGGAACAGAAAGCACCAACGACACCTGTCTTTGATGTAGGGCAACAGAGACAACAAGAGCAAACGGCTGCGTTTGTTGAAGAGGCAACCTCCTTTACTAGAGACCTCACCATCGGCTCAATCGGAGCAGATGTCAGAGCGCTCCAGAAGATGCTCAATGACCTCGGCTTCATCGTATCTACAACTGGAGCAGGATCTCCAGGAAAAGAGAGTGTCTACTTTGGCGAGAAGACCAGACAAGCCCTTATCCGTTATCAAATTTCCAAAGGTATTACTCCAGCATCAGGTTACTTTGGACCACGTACCAGAGCGCAGATACAAGGACAAGCACAAGGACAACTTCAGCCAACAGCACCAGTAGAAGAAGTTAGATCATTTGTTGATACAGCGACAGAAGAAGAGCACCAACCAGCACCAACAGTGTCTGTTGCCGTTGAAAAAGCAACCTCCTTTACCAGAGACCTCACCATCGGCTCAATCGGAGCAGATGTCAGAGCGCTCCAGAAGATGCTCAATGACCTCGGCTTCATCGTATCTACAACTGGAGCAGGATCTCCAGGAGAAGAGAGTGTCTACTTTGGCGAGAAGACCAGACAAGCCCTTATCCGTTATCAAGAGGCAAACAGTATCACCCCGGCATCAGGTTACTTTGGACCACGTACCAGAGCGCAGATACAAGGACAGCCAACAGCACCAGTAGAAGAGGTCAGATCATTTATTGAAACGGCAGAACAAGAGGAAGAGGAGCGACGAGAACAACAGTCATCTCCTGAACAACAGCAAAAAGAAGAGCGACAAGAACAGCAGGTGTCTCCTGAGCCATTGCAACAGCAAGAAGTACAGACAGAGGATATCACGGACTATGACCCAATTACTAACCTACTATTCCCCGTACGGTAAAGATTTTAGTCGCTGAGCACTCTCTTTTATCGTAGGATTGCACAGTGATGGTGTAGTTGTTGCACACATCGTACTCCTGCCAACTTTATCTTCTTCTGTTTTTCTACTTTTTTGCCTCTTATTGTAGGCACTATGCTATAAAATTATCCTGTTGTGCCGGTATAAGATGGGTTGCAGTTATACACATGGTATATTTTACTGATTTTTTTATATAGGATACTGTTTATATATAAATTAACCATTACTATTATATGAATATGAAATTACTATCTTGCGGTGCTGTGTGTTTTTATACCATTGGTGCTGTATTGCTGTCGCTCTTGTCCAGTTTGACACATAGTGTTCTTTCTCAAAGTTCTTTTAATCAAGGGAGTGATAATCTGGCTTTTGCTGTTGGGAGTGTTGGTAAGGGGGCGGAAACGTTTGGGACTTTGGTGAGTTTGGGAACTACTATTGCGGTTTCTTTGGCATTCTTTTTCTTCTTTTGGAACTTGTTTAAGTTTATCAAAGCCGCTGATCCTGAAAGCAAAGAATCGGCGCAGGGTAAGATGGTGTGGTCGCTTGTGGCGATTATTGTGATAGTTTCTCTGTGGGGTATCATTGCCTTTGTTCGGGGAGTGTTGGGTATAGATGCTGGTCTGGATGATGTAAATGATGTTCCGGTTCCGGGGACTGTGTTGAACCCGTCAAGAGTGCAATAGTAAATAAGAGGATTGGTATTTCCTTTGTCATTCCACATCTGTTTTTTGACTTCTTGATTTACGGTGTGTTTGGCTCTTATTCTATTGTCACTTTTTTGTCCTTCAAGCGTATCGTTGCTATCTTTTCGTTTCTGTATCTGTTTTCACAGGTAGTTCGTATTCTTTATTTTCTCTAGTTTCTTTGCTCTTCAATCTCGTACGTGATTACTGCTGTTTGTTGTATCTTTTGCTCACCTTGTTGTATTGGCACTGCTGTCTCCTGTTGTGCTGGCTGATTAAATGCGGTAGATGCAGATTCTAGCCGTGCGTATGGACGTGTTTTATTTTCATAGACGTTGATGTGGATTATTTTTTTGAGGCGAAGATTGGACAGTTGTGCGATTTTGTATGCTCGAATCTTTGCGTCGTGAATTGCTTTTATCGTTGCGATATCTTTTACATATCTTTCATGCTCTTCATCTGCAGCAAAGAGCGGTCCGGTTACTGTTTCAGGGTTGAGGTCGGTGAGCATGGTGAGTATAGTGCCAACGTTTTCAATGGCTCTGATAACTACTGTGGTGGTGTGGGAAACACGATAGCCAAGAAGTTCAGGGGTTCTTTCTGTCAGGAAAGGAGGTATCTCTGGTAAGGAATATTCATATTCAGGGTATATAGTGTAGCCGGTTGTCTGTATGTCTGTATCGGCGATATTTGCTTGTGTAAGTACTGCATAGGCATCTTGAACTCGTGCGGTTACTATATCACGCGCTGCTGAGACGTCCTGTTGTAGATCGGAAAATGAGAATGTTATTTTTGCTGTGTTGTTTGTGATGAACTGTTCTCCGATGCCGGTAAATGACATCTCTGCTGACTCTTGGATAGTGTGCATGTATTCTCGTATACCCCATGCGCCTGTTAGAAGGAATATTGCAAGTGCTATACAAACTCCTATTCGGATTGAAATCCGCATTGCGTTGCAGGCAGACATCGTAGCAGTCCCGCTGGTCTTGCTTTTTGTGGTGTGCTTCCCGACACTTTTAACACTTTTTCTTTTTGTGACCATACAATGGTACTATAGCATTATTTTCTGCCGTAGAGTCCCATATAAGATGCTTCTTTCAACGTGTGCTTCTTCATTGTCTGTCTTATCTGTTCAGAATTCGGCAATGGCTTTTTGAAAGTAAGTTCAGAATCAAGTGCGTATAGTGTAAAGTAGTACCGATGAGGATTGTCTCCTCGTGGGGGACAGGGTCCGCCGTATCCTGCTTTGCCCCAACTGTTCGCACCACTTTGAAAAGAATCTATGTTTTTTGTGTGTATCTCTTTTGTCTCCGGGGGAATGTTAAATAGCAGACAATGATCCCATGTATCACCATCGGTTGCATCGGGATCGTTTATGATAAGTACCAGTGAAGCAGTTTTTGTTGGAATATTTTTTATGGTTATGGTTGGGATGCTGTCCTTTCCGTCACACGAGTGTCTGCTTGGTATGTCTCCTCTGTCTTTGAACTCTTGTATTTTTATTTCCATACTTATTTTGTAGTGTAGCACGTTTTATTTTGTGTACATTATATGTATCTTAATGGGCAGGATGTGTATTATTTCTTTGTTTAGTGCTAATTCTATGGTACAATTGCTTTTGTTTCATTTTAATGAATACAGCATGAAGACAAATATACCAAAAACAGTACACTTTGGCAAAGTTGTGGCAACAGTTGGTCCTGCATCTGAGTCAGAAGAGGGCATTGCGGCACTTGTTGAGGCAGGGGTGGATGTGTTTCGCCTTAACTTTTCTCATGGTTCGCATGAGGAACAGGGGCAGCGAGTTGTGCATATACGTGACAAAGAGGAGAAATATAACAGACCAATCAGTATCATTGCTGACTTGCAGGGTCCCAAGTTGCGCATAGGGACATTTGCCGACGATGAAGGCGTTGAAGTCAAATCCGGGGCATCATTTGCGTTTCATTTGAAAGAGCGTGTTGGAGATGAGCAGGGGGTTTCGCTTATGCATCCTGAAATATTTGAGGCGGCGAAAGTCGGTATGGATATTTTGGTTGATGACGGACGATTGCAATTTCAAGTTACTGCTGTTACTGACGAGGTGTTGGAGACATCTGTGATTACTGGTGGCAGGATAAAACAAAAGAAAGGGGTGAATATACCGACGGTGCAGTTACCGATTGGCGCGCTTACCGCGAAAGATGAGAGAGATATGGAGTTTGCACTTTCGCGAGGGGTTGATTGGGTGGCGCTTTCATTTGTGCAACGGCCAGAGGACGTGCAACAGGCACGAAAGATGGTAAATGAGGTAGATGACACAATTGGTATTATTGCAAAGATTGAAAAACCATCTGCGGTTGAGCATATTGAAGAGATTATTGCAGTAGTTGACGCGATTATGGTGGCGCGTGGTGACTTGGGTGTTGAGATACCGCCAGAAGATGTGCCGAGTATACAGAAAAAGATTATCAAGCTGTGCCGGCAGGCAGGGAAGCCCGTGATTGTTGCAACACATATGTTGGATTCAATGATTGATGCTCCTCGTCCTACTCGTGCAGAGGTGTCAGACGTTGCAAATGCTATCTATGATGGGACTGATGCGGTAATGCTTTCCGCAGAGACAGCGGCAGGTAACTATCCGACTGAATCTGTTGAGATGATGCGGAGTATTGTGCGGCGCTCAGTTACTGATTCTGAGTTTTTTACTGCAGAAAAAGAAATAGATTTTGCCGCGCTTCGTTGTGACACTGACTCTGTTATTGTTGCTGCGCAAGACGTCATCACAAATGAAAGTCCGACTGTGATTATTGTTAACGACTCTATTGACGGACTTTCATTTGATAGCGTTATGTGCTATGCGCGGGAGCGGTGTCGACATCCTTTGGTTGTGCTAACAGAGGATCAGCGACTTGCGCGTCGTCTTACCTTGGCGTGGGGTGTTTCTCCAGTGTATATTCCTGGTGCTGTTATGCAGGGAGATGATGGCATAGAACCTGCTATTAGGAAACGTCTTGGTATACCTGATGCTGTGAAGGTTGCCATGCTATGGGCAAAGATATAGTGGCTGTTGTCATGTGTGTTTGATACGAGTAGGGGAGTTGTTATGATTTAGATATGTGGCGTGTAGCACGAAGGGAGAAGATGCTATTGTTTACGCACAGGGCACGTCGTAGAGCTATTTTCAGTTGTATACTGTAGTCGGTGGGTACTATGTATGATGCTTCCTGATTTTTCAAAAAATTTTGCAAATCAACCATCGCCCACACCGTCTAATGTCCCTGGGTCTACTATGTCTGCTGATGTTAAAGGTGCTGTGCAACGGGAGAAGATGATGCCACAGGAGGATCGACCTGTTAAACAGATAGATATTAGATACATACTGGCGGTGTTATTGCTTACATTTGCCATTATTAGCGTCGGTGGCATGTTTGGTTTTAATGCGTATCTGGATAGAGAGATCGTTGCTATTGAGAGTGGTATTGATGCATTGGAGGAAACTATAAAAATAAATGATATCCTTGATCTTGCCACATTTAATAAACAGATAGGAACGTTACAAGACCTTACTATTTCTCGTGGAGGGTACTCATTGTTACTCACTGAAGCATCAAAGCTGGTCATACCTGGTGTGCATTACAGCTCTGTCTCCATAGCAACAAGTGACGACGGGTACACCGTCGTTGTAAAAGGGGTTGCCGGTTCACTTGCCCGGTATCATCAACAAATACAGCAAGTTGAGGCGGCTGAAGGACTGTTGGCAGATGGTAATTTTGATGGGTACTCATTGCAGCATAGTGAAAGTGGCGGTACTACAGTACTATTCACTGTAAGCTTCCTTGTTGAAGCAGCAGAAGTTGGTGAAACTCTTAATAATGTATCGTAGCATCATATGAAAAACGGTTTTTTATTTTCAGTGGTTTTTATTGCTATTGCTGTCGGGCTTTATTCACAGATCATAAAACCATGGCTTGGTGATGCTCTTACAAAATATAATCAGATTGAAGATTTGCGATCGGTGTTTGCGGAGGGGCAAAATTTGCAGGTACGTCGTGATGCATTGCGATCTGAATTGAATACTGTTTCAGTACCCCGACAAAATTTGATAAAAAATGCAGTCCCTGAGTATTCACCCGGCAATGTTATTTTGTTTCTTCTTGCTTTGGATTCGTTGGTAAAAGAGAGGAGTGGGTTGCCGCTTGACACGAAGTATACTGTTGGATCGGAGCGAGAAGGTGCTGAAGGGGTTGTGCTGTTGCCGATTCTATTTAATTTTGGAGAGATTTCATATGATGTTCTGCGCCAGTTTATACAAAACTTGCAACGATGGGAGCGTGGAGTGCGCATTCAGTCAATGCAGATAGGAGTGCCCGCGGATGAGGATTTGGCGGAGCGAGGTTTTGTTCAGGCATCTATTTCTATTGAAGCTCTGTTTTCTTCAGTATCTGACACCTTATAATACCTATTAATATCATGAACTCGGGAAAAGTAAAATCTGTATTCATTTTTATTATTCTGACAGGCATTTTGTTTTATTTTGGTGATTTGGTTGCGCGAGAATCAGCATTTAGCATTGAGGACACTGAACAGTCGGCACGATTTCTTGATATCGTTGCTGTTTTGAATGATATTCAATTTGATCTTGACTTTGTTAACTCACTTGGTGATACAGCTATAAAAACTAACGTATACATTCAGCCACTGTCGTCTTCTGATGCTGGAAGAGATAACCCATTTAGGAAGTCAAGTCCGTCTGCACTCTTTGAGAGTCCGCAGGATGTATTCCCCAGTCAAGAAGAGGTTCGTGCGATATTTGAGGGTGAGGTGCCGCCTCCTATTCCGCCTGATCTCCGCTCGTTGTTAGAGGGACAGGATATCGTTGTGCCATCGGAAGGAGGGCAAGATGTCGGTCCGCCGGAAGAGTTGGTAAATCAGCTACAAGATGTCGGTCCGCCGGAAGAGTTGGTAAATCAGCTGCAAGATGTCGCCCCGCCGGATGGGCAGGAGGAGTTATCTGATCCGTCATCAGCAACGTTAACACGCTAATGCTGTTTAGTTATCATGGTATGCCTCTAAACAACAATACACAATCTCAACAAAAAAAAGACACGGAGGTTGTCGCCCCAAATGAGGCGCGTGCTGTGCAGAAAGATGATGACGGTGCAGATGTGGTACCTGGGGTTAACGCAAACTATCAGATCTCAAATAAATTATTTAGGTTTGTTCCGCAAGAATCTGCTGAGTTATATAAAATTATTCCCCTAAAGCAAGAAGATACCACCTTGTATGTCGGAGCGGTTAATCCGAATGACTTGGATGCACGAGATGCATTGAACTTTATCACTACCGGTCAAGGTTTGCAGTATAAAGTCCAAAAAATTGAGGAAAAACTTTTCCAGATACTATTGAAGCAATATGATAGTGCTGATTTTACTATGGATGAGACGTTAGAGCAGTTGGTGGAGGAAGGGGAAGAAAGTGTGCTGCTTGATATAGGTGATGGGGATGATACTGAGCAGGGTGATGATGTTATTCGTGAAGAAGCACCGGTTATTAAATTGGTTAGTACCATCTTAGCGCAGGCGGTTGCTAAAGGGGTGTCTGATATACACATTGAGCCGAATGAGAAGTCAGCGGTAGTTCGGTATCGGCTGGATGGTATTTTGCAGAATCAGATGCAATTCTCAAGAAAAATACTTGATTCTTTTGTTGCTCGTATTAAGATTTTGGCAAATTTGCGCATAGATGAACGACGAAGACCGCAGGACGGACGGTTTTCCAGTCGTATAAAAGATAATCGTGTTGATTTTCGTGTTGCCATCTTCCCGACAGTAAATGGTGAGAAAGTGATTCTCCGTGTTCTTGATAAAGGTAAAGGGCTGCGTGATTTAGCATCTGTTGGTTTGGAGGAGCGTGCGTATGAGGGTATTCTTCGGGCGATTAAGCGACCATATGGACTTGTGCTTGCGACTGGTCCGACTGGCGCCGGTAAGACAACGACTTTGTATGCTATTTTAAGTATGACAAATCGTGTTAATCAGAGCATTGTTTCATTAGAAGATCCGGTTGAGTACCGTCTTGAAGGGGTAAATCAATCAAATATTCGTCCTGAGATTGGGTATACGTTTGCAACAGGATTGCGCTCGGTGTTGCGTACTGACCCGGATCAGATATTTGTAGGTGAGATTCGTGATAAAGAGACAGCAAATTTGGCGGTGCAGGCAGCGCTGACAGGACATCTTGTGTATTCAACATTGCATACAAATAGTGCTATTGGTGCTGTGTCACGGTTGCTTAACTTTGGTATTGATCCGTTCCTCCTTGCACCGACGTTGTCATTGGTTATTGGTCAGAGAATGGTACGTCGGCTTGATGGAGAGGGGACAGAAGTGCCGGTCAATGAGGGAATGAAGACGCACTTAGAAAAAAAGTTTGCTGATTTACCTCAGCGATATAAAAGTAAAATTCCTGATTTTACTTCTTTCCGTGATCCAGTGCCGACTGAACGTAGTCCTTCTGGTATGCGTGGACGAGTCGGAGTATTTGAGGTGTTTGAAATTGACGAAGAGATTCGTTCAATTATTTTTAATACTCCTTCGGAAACAAAAATGTATGAGGCGGCACGAAAAAATGGCTTTATGACTATGGGGGAGGATGCCATTCTGAAAGGTTTGAGGGGGATTATTCCGCTTTCTGAAGCAGTTAAGGTTGGCAATGAAGGAGTGCTGGGTGTTGAAGAAGGGGGAGAAGAACAACAGCAACAAGTTTCGCAATAGCTGACTATTTTATATACTATACAATGAATACTCAAAAGCGGACAAGTCGCAAAGCTCAGGTGCGAACATTGATTCGTGCACTTAAAGTACTGTTTCCTGGCGCGAAGCTTGCGTTGCGGTATCGCAGTCATTGGCAGTTGATGGTGGCGGTGCAATTGTCGGCGCAGTCCACTGATAAAAAGGTGAATGAAATTGTGCCCGGGTTATTTAAAAAGTATAAAACAGTGAAGGATTTTGCAGAGGCAGATTTGAAAGAGTTGCAGGAGGCGATTAGTTCAGTGCTGTATTACAAGAATAAAGGAAAGAATATACAGGCGGCGGCGCAGAAAGTAGTTGCTAATTTTAATGGACGGTTGCCGCGTACTATGGAGGAAATGTTAACTTTGCCGGGGGTTGCGCGAAAAACGGCAAACGTAGTGCTTGGCACGCTGTTTCACGTGTACGAAGGTATTGTGGTTGATACCCATATGATACGGTTTGCGCGACGTTTTGATTTATCTGATTTCAAAGATGCAGTACGAATAGAGCGGGACCTTATGGAAATTGTGCCGAAGAAAGAATGGTATCAATTTTCATATTTGGTCGTTGATTATGGACGATTGTACGGTAATCCACGAGGCAAGAGAGATTTGCACGAACAGGATCCGTTGACAGAGATATACCCAAAGGCAAAAGGGTACTGGCCATAGAAACATGTTGCCTGAGTGTTTGTGGTGCCAACCCCTTTATAACGCTTACTGACACTGAAATCATACGCAACAACTTTACAGCATGTAGGTACCTGGTTTTGTCCATTTGCCAATTTTGGTTCGTTTGATATGCGTGGTAACGGTTGGGCAGTCAATGTGATTGCCGATTTTGTGGACGATGGCGCGGATATATGTTCCACCACTTGCGGTTATGGTTGCTGAGTACTGCTGTAGTGTTCGGTTGGGTAGTGCTTGCCATTGCTGTACTACTTCTTCTTGTCGGAAATCGCCGATTACGTTTTGTATAGTGTTTATGATTTCTTTCGTGAGGATGTCTGTGGTTGTGGCGTGTGTGTTGGTGATCTCGTGTTCTGTTATTCGTATTGTGCTGGTTGGCACAGATATGGTGTGCAATGTGTTTTCACGCGCGTACTGAAAAAGTGGTACGCCGCGCACTGTTTTTGAAGAGTAGGGTGGGTAAGGGAGGGTCTGAGTATTTATAAGTGCTTTGATGACCTGTTGTATTTTCTTGTTAAGAGGTTTTTTAGGGTGGCGTGTATCTGTTATTTTTCCTAGGCAGTCATACGTGTCGGTGCTTATCCCGGTGATGAATGAGTATGTGTATGACTTGGTAAGATTGTAATACTGTTTTGCTTGTTTGCACTCTTCATTTTTAAGAACAAGCATCAATCCCTCTGCCATTGGGTCTAGGCGCCCTGCGTATGTGTATGTGTTAGTCGTAGTGTCAAACAGTCGTTGTATGCATTGTAGCGGTGTTTCACCGACTTGTTTGTAAACGATATGCATTGTTGTAGTTATACACTATATTGTGTTTGTGCACACATATACACAGGGTGCTTTATGAGTATTTTTTTATGGTATTCTAATGGTAATAGGGTAAAAACTTATAGGACGTCACCCTAGGAGCAAGAGCCGCTGGTCATTCAATCAGCGGTTTTTGTATTTTTAAGATAGCAAGTAATTTATTGTATAGTAAGGGTGGAGGAATTGCCGGGTCGTCTAATGGTAGGACGCTTGGTTCTGGCCCAAGTAATCTAGGTTCGAGTCCTAGCCCGGCAGCTTACCTCAAACATTTGCAAAATAGTGCTAACAAGGACACAAAATGAGAAAAAGGTCAACGGTGTTGTTTTTTGCAGGAAAGTTGTATAATGGGTGTAAAGAAGGAGGTGAGACACGCTAGTGATACATGCGATGGTAATTTTGATTGGTTCAGTATCTATCCCTTTTGTAATAAGGTTGTTGGTGGTGCAGATGCAAAGAGTGAAGAAGAGGAGGCAGTTGAAAAAGAGGTTGGAAAGGATACGGATAATCAGTTCAGTGTAATTTGGTTGTTCCAGTAGCCCGGTACTAATAAGAAGTCCGGGCTACTCTTTTTATAATGAGTGCTCAGGAGAGGAATCTCACTTGACGGTGCCAGAACCATTGAAAAAATGTCTGCGGGGCGCAGTATACATTTTTTCAATGGTTCTCGGCGCTCCGCTATCGCTCCACAGACAACACCTCGCCCGTTCAAAAATAAGATGGGCGTGCATACGCACCACCGTTTTATTTTTTCACTCTCTGGCTCGGTATGTCTGTTTCGCTTCGTTTTCCCACCTTTGTGTATACTATACGTACATGACAGTTAGCACCATAGAAAAAATTGATTTGTTCAATCAGGAGACCAAATCTAAGGTAAAAGCTGATGTTATTCTCGGAGATTGTCTTGATGTCTTAAAAAAGATGCCAGATGATTCTATTGACTTTGTTGTTACTTCACCCCCCTATGCAGATCAAAGAAAAAGTACCTATGGCGGAATTCATCCTAATGAATATGTTGAATGGTTTTTACCGATCACGGCGGAACTCTTGCGGGTTTTGAATCCGAAAGGAACATTTGTCTTAAATATCAAAGAAAAAGTAGCAAATGGAGAGCGCCACACCTATGTTATGGAAATGATTATTGCAATGAGAGAACAGGGGTGGTTGTGGACAGAAGAATTTATTTGGCACAAAAAGAACTGTTTCCCGGGAAAATGGCCGAACCGTTTCCGTGATTCATGGGAACGACTCCTGCAGTTTAATAAATCAAAAAGTTTTAATATGTATCAGGATGAAGTGCGGGTACCTATGGGTGACTGGGCAAAGACACGTTTAAAAAATCTTAGTGAAACAGACAAGAAAAGAGACAATTCAAAGGTCGGCAGCGGTTTTGGAAAAAATGTTTCTCAATGGGTTGGTCGCGAGTTAGCGTATCCGACTAACGTATTAACGATAGCAACAGAAACTTCAAACAAAAAGCATAGTGCCGTTTTTCCTAAAGAATTACCGAGTTGGTTCATAAAATTATTTACTCAACCCGAAGATGTTGTATTAGATCCATTTTTGGGTTCTGGCACCACGTCAGTCGCCGCATTTCAGATTGATCGTAACTCAATAGGAATTGAAATTCAAGAGGAGTATTGTCAGTTAGCGATTGATAATATAAATAAACAGAGGGAGCAGGCATGAAAAAACTAAACTACAGAAAACTAAACACCTTTATTGCATCAGATGTAATAAAACCCTTTTATGAAATGCGACTTGAACGACTTGAATCTGCAAAGTTGTCTGATATTTCAAAACAAAAAAATCCATACCTCTTCAAAGCGAAGAATATTGAAACTGCCGGAGATCTAGCGAAAGGTATCCTTAACGCTTTTTTGTCATCACAGGAAGAAACAATGTTCGGTGACCTTATGGAGCGCCTTGCTGTCCATGTTTGTCACGAAGTTTTTGGCGGCAAAAAAGCAAAGGAAGGAAAATATAGGAGTGTCGATTTAATATTTGAACGTGATAAAAAGATATATGTTGTTGGAATCAAATCCGGACCAAATTGGGGAAACTCTGATCAAGTGAGTATCCTCAGACGAAATTTAAAAACTGCCAAAAGCATGCTTCGCGCAAAAGTGGGAAAAAAGGAAATAGTATCTGTAAACGGATGTATGTATGGGCGTGACAATAAACCGCACAAAGTAAGCAAGAAAGATTCAGGCCTTAGTTATTATAAAATCTGCGGGCAGCCGTTCTGGGAACTCATTTCTGGAGATGATCAATTATACAAAAAGATTATTCAGCCACTCAGTAAAGAGGCAAAGAAAAAAGATGAGATCTTTAAAGATTTGTATTCCAAAAAAGTAAACGAAATGACGAAAGATACCGTTAATTGTTTTTATACTAACAATGATCTTGATTGGGATAAAATTATTGAGTATGTTTCAAAAAAATAAAGACACCTTTGTTTTTTGATAAGTTGGTATATTATTCTCAGGCGATATTATCCGCGAGGAATACACCCACAAGAAACAGAAACTCCTTGCTGAAAAAGCGGACACCAGAGAAAACCTGCGGAAGGACTTGGACGGTGCTGTTGCGTGGTTTGAACCCGCACTTTCCATACTTAACCAAGCAACTGCAATACCAAACGCTCTGAAAGATGCCGAACCTGCCGTTTTGGCGGATTGTTTCAGAGAGGTCGGTTTTGAACCCCACGCTTCGCGCCGAAACGATTGTATTCCAGCCACAGTGTGGTTGGAAAGCCCTGTATGACGGGCTGCGAAACAGCCCGTCTAAAAAGCCACATACGAGCGATAGCGAGTGTGTATCATTTGTTTCCTTGAGTGCTCAGGAGAGGAATCTCACTTGACGGTGCCAGAACCGTTGAAAAAATGTCTGCGGGGCGCAGTATACATTTTTCCAACGGTTCTCGGCGCTCCGCTATCGCTCCGCTGACTCCATCCGTCAAGTTTTTGCTTCGCAAAAACCAATCGGCTATCGCCGACAGTTCTTGTTGTTTGTAAAGAGTATACTTGTTGTGTTTTGTGGTGGTGCTTGGTGTTTGGTGCTCAGGAGAGGACTTGAACCTCCATGGGATTGCTCCCACACGCCCCTCAAGCGTGCGCGTCTGCCCGTGCCGACAATCTTTGATTGTCGCTGATTATTAGTCGCCACCTTGGTGGCGGAGTCATGAGTGCTCAGGAGAGGAATCTCACTTGACGGTGCCAGAACCGTTGAAAAAATGTCTGCGGGGCGCAGTATACATTTTTCCAACGGTTCTCGGCGCTCCGCTATCGCTCCGCTGACTCCATCCGTCAAGTTTTTGCTTCGCAAAAACCAATCGGCTATCGCCGACAGTTCTTGTTGTTTGTAAAGAGTATGCTTGTTGTGTTTTGTGGTGGTACTTGGTGTTTGGTGCTCAGGAGAGGACTTGAACCTCCATGGGATTGCTCCCACACGCCCCTCAAGCGTGCGCGTCTACCCGTGCCGACAATCTCTGATTGTCGCTGATTATTAGTCGCCACCTTGGTGGCGGAGTCATGAGTGCTCAGGAGAGGACTTGAACCTCCATGGGATTGCTCCCACACGCCCCTCAAGCGTGCGCGTCTACCAGTTCCGCCACCTGAGCTGTATAGGTAGAGTATACCGCATTTGTCACTTCTGTATGGTATAGTATCAATAATGAGTTCGTTTTCTCGTGGCATCTTATTTTTGCGATACCGATTTGTGTACTGTTTTGCGCGATTGTGTGGCAAGAATGTTGCTGATGCGACTGTTTCTGCGCGATGTGTATTGGCACATACAATCACCAAAGTAATCAATACACGAACACAATCGTTGGCTAAACATATATGCACCAACTACTAATGAGTGAGTATGCAGGCAAGCCGTGAACAAGTACAAGCGTTATTTGAGCGAAACACCATTGCTGATGTCATTCCATCAAAGGAGGAATTTGAAAAACGATTAGTATCTGATAAGCCGTTTCATATCTATCTCGGCATAGATCCGACAGCAAAGCAAGTGCATTTGGGACACATTCAGAATATTCTGTTGCTTGAGGATTTGCGTAGGATGGGAGCAAAAATCACACTTCTTTTCGGATCATTCACTGGGTTGATTGGTGATCCGACCGGTAAAGAAAAAGCACGATCACAGTTAACGCGAGAACAAGTGCGGGAGCATATGCGCTCGTGGAAACGGCAGGTGTCTCCGGTGCTTGACTTGTCACTCTTGAGTAGTGCGCGAATTAACTATAATCATCGGTGGTTTGATACGGTTTCTTTGGAGCAATTTTTAACATTATTGCGAGAGACAACTGTGCAACAGTTACTGGAACGAGACATGTTTCAAAAACGACTTGATTCCGGCAAACCATTGTATGCACATGAGATGATGTACCCGGTTTTGCAGGGGTATGATTCAGTTGCAATGCAGGTTGACGCGGAGCTGTGCGGAACAGATCAGACCTTTAATGCGTTGATGGGGCGAACAATGACGCAGCGGCACCTCAACAAAGAGAAATTTGTGGTAACCATGGAGTTGATACAAGCCGATGGGGTGCTGATGTCCAAAAGTGCCGGTACTGGTGTGTTTGTTGATATTGAACAGGGTGGTAATCACCGCATGTTTGGTGCGGTGATGGCGTTGCCTGATGGATTTATTGATCCGTTGTTTCGCGGATGTACCCGAATACCGATGGATGAGATCGCAAAGATGGATGTGGGCGGAGGTGTGGCAACGAGAGATGCGAAACTGCGGTTGGCGCGGGAAATTGTCGGTATGTTTTGGGGGGTTGAGCAAGCAAAGGTAGCCGAGGAGAGTTATATCACACAATTTCGTGAAAAATCAGCACCGGACTCTGCATTGACCATTACTGTTAGTGAGGAGGTGTTGCTACTTGACCTTGTGGTTGAGCATACCGGCATTTCTCGGTCAGAGGCAAAGCGAAGGTTTGCACAAGGAGCAGTTTCCATTGATACTAAAAAAATAACAGACATCACTCATGCACTTACAAAGAGTAGTGCCGAGCGGGTGTTACGTGTTGGTCGGAAGGTGTTCCGAGTGCAGTAGGGTATACTACTGGTAAATGCATACTAAAAAAGTAGTAAAAAGAAATGGAGTTGTGGTAGATTTTGATAAGAAAATCCTTGAGCGCTCATTGCTTCGCTCCGGTGCGGAGCGAGACCTTGCACGTGATATTACGATTGACATAGAGCAATTGATTCGGGATGGTGACTCAACAGATATGGTGTATAAAAAGGCGTTTGAAATGCTATATGAGCGGGCACGATCAGTGGCAATGCGGTACTCATTGAAAAAAGCGTTATTTGGTTTGGGTCCGACAGGGTTTCCGTTTGAAAAATTTGTTGCTGAACTATTTCAGCGGAAAGGGTATGCTACGCAAACTAATGTGCATTTACGTGGTGGCTGTATTGCTCATGAAGTTGATGTATTAGCAATCAGATCAGAGCGGGTTGCGATGGAAATCAAATTTCATAATGATATGCATATTCGGTCAGATGTAAAATCAGTGCTGTATGTGAAAGCGCGGTTTGATGATCTGCTGGGGCGGACTGTCTCAACATTTTCATTTCGAAAAAAGGGATCAGTTGACAAGTGTATTTTAGTTACTAATACAAAGTTTACTAAAAATGCACTCGCCTACGCTAAATGTGCCGGTGTGTCCTTGCTCGGTTGGGGGTATCCGTTTCGTGATAATCTGCAATCCCTCATACAAAAAGTTGACGCACATCCAGTTACCTGTATTCCATCGCTTTCACCCTCACACATGCGTGCTTTGTTTGCTGAAGGAGTTGTAACGTGTAGAGGGTTGCTTGAACGGGATGATTTGCTACGCTCACTGCCGAATACTGATACTATTGTCTCTGAGGCAAAGATGCTGTGTCGACCAGATGCTCGGCGATAATTTTTATACTATGAATATATACGCAACACGTAAAAGAAATATTTTTGATCCAGCAAGTGACGTGCCATTTGCGCTCTCACGTAGCAAGATAGATCTGTTTTTTCAATGTCCGCGATGCTTTTATCTGGACAGACGGCTAGGTGTCGCGCCGCCGCGTGGATTTCCATTTAATCTGAATGATGCGGTTGATTTGTTATTCAAAAAAGAGTTTGACACCTATCGGGTAAAAAAAGAACCTCACCCGCTGGTTGCTGCCGCTGGTTTATCACTAGTGCCGATGCAGCATGCACAACTGGAAGTATGGCGCAATCCGTTTGAGGGGGTGCGATATCATCATCAGCCATCAAACTTTATCGTGTTTGGTGGGGTAGATGATGTGTGGAGTGACACGGACGGAGTGGTTACCGTTGTTGACTATAAGGCAACCAGCAAAGACAAGGAGGTAACTATAGATGCGCCGTGGCAGGATGCTTATAAGCGGCAATTGGAAGTGTACCAATGGTTGTTTCGTAACAACGGCTTTACTGTTTCTGATACAGGATATTTTGTATACACAAATGGAGATAGATCAGCTGAAGGTTTTCATGACACCTTGCGATTCAAGACAAAGCTCATTCCATATGATGGTTCTGACAGTTGGATTGAAGATGTGTTGATGCGGGCAAAGGCAACTTTGATGAGTGATGCAATACCAGAGGCGGGAAGGTGGTGTGATTTTTGTCCCTACCGAGAAGCAGCAGGGAAGTCGTTTCGGGCGCATGCAGAAGAAACCACCTCATGATCTTTTGCTAGAGCGAAGATATGCATTAGAGCGTCTTGCTACAAACCCCAAACGTGAAAAACCTTCTTACCCACTACTACTACAGTGGTATACTAACAAGTGTAGAGGGCTTTTGCTCACTACACAATTATACAGATCTGTAATACATACTTAATTATTATGTTTAGTGTAGCGTTATTATCATCAAGTGCTCAAAAGTTACTTGCTATTGTCTTCGGCATCTTACCACAGCTTATTGTCGCGATACTGATTGTACTCGTTGGGTGGGTAGTAGGCTGGCTCTTAGAACGGACCTTGCGAACCGTATTTCGCAGTGTGCCGGTCTTTGATGAGACCTTACGAAACATCGGTCTTGACAAGGTACTGGAACGCGCAGGCATGCGTGTTGACCTCGGTAAGTTCTTCGGTGTCATCGTCAAGGTATTCGTCATGTTTGCCTTCCTCCTTGCCGCCTTTGATGTCCTCGGCTTCGGCGAGATCAACACCTTCTTAACTGAAACTGTCCTTGCCTACATCCCGAATGTCATCTCTGCTGCGTTAGTGATGGTACTCGG
Source organism: Minisyncoccota bacterium (assembly GCA_963668425.1). GTDB lineage: Bacteria > Patescibacteriota > Minisyncoccia > Phycocordibacterales > JABAAK01 > JAPPJI01. Next base: position 614,444 of record OY764332.1, read on the forward strand.
TCTGATTGTCGCTGACTTCGTCAGTAAAATCGTCTCAGGCAGTGCAAAAGTCATCAAGGTACACGCAGGCCTTGCAACAAAAATCACCAAATGGTCAATCATCATCTTCTCTGCCCTCATCGCTTTCTCAGAACTCGGTGTCGCTCAGGAGATCATTCAAGCAACCATCGGTGGCATCATCGCCGCAATCTCCCTTGCTCTCGGACTTGCCTTCGGTCTCGGTGGACAACAAGCCGCCTCTGACTTCTTAGACAAAGTAAAAGGAGACATATCACATCGATAACCGAATCAAAAAAAACAAGCACTTGTTTTACAAAGATCATCGCACTCGTTGCGATGATTTTTGTTTGTTGTGTGGATGGTGCTTTTAGTGGTGGTTGGTTATACAATGGTGGGTGCTTGACATATTGTCAAGCAGTGGGGTATACTGTATGCGAGTTTTAAGACACTCCTTTGAAGCCGACTTTTGCCAAGGTCGGCTTTTTCTTTTTTGTTGAGAGGGACTCTGCGCGCGTCTCTCGGTTTTTGATGGGGATGGGATGGTTTTTAGCGGGTTACAATACTGGTAATGTTTATCCATACAGCACGTGAGGGATTTGATCCTGCAGCATGTTTTGATGTAGTGCCACTGTATCAGGGGCTGTTTTTTCGGCGCTGGCAGGAACGGTATGGGCGGAAGGTGGTTACCTTGGTGTCTGACGATAGTGATGATGCGGTGCACGTGTCTGTGCAGTGTTTTGAATATGTATTACCTGTTGTTGGGTCGTTGTGGGTTGCTCCGCTTGGTCCGATTGGCTCATTTAGATCAGAGAGTGCTGAGAAAGCGTTTTATAACGAATTGCGATCACTATGTACTGAGATTTCACCGAAGACCGTTGCCTTGCGGGTGCAGAAGGAGCCAGAATTTTCCTCTATTCGGATGGTGTTGGCAGAGCGGTCGGGCGGTAGTTTTGTGCAACCGCCTGTAGAGGAGATAGTTTCACTTGAGGAGAGTGTGGAGGATATGGTAGGTGGTTTTTCTAAGAATGTACGCCGAGTGGTGCGTCGGTACGAACAAGGGAAGTGTGAGGGTGTTCGCTTTCATATTGAGAGATCTGATTTTAAGCAGTATTTTGCCGTAGTGTATGACTTGCTTGAGCAGTTGGCACGTACTAAGAAATTTGGCTTGCATTCTCGGATGTACTATGAAGCGTTGTTTGAGGAGTTGCAAGCACATCCGGAGAATGGTTTGCTCGTGCTTGGGTATGTTGCAGATGAGGAAAGCCCTGTTTCGTTTATGTTGGTGCTGTATACCGGATCAGAGGCGTATCATCTCCATTCTGCGGCTTCTGTCGCTGGGTATGAGTCCGATATGCCAATACTCACGCATTATGTTGCTTTCAAGGAAGCGAAGGAGCGAGGAATGAGCCGATTTAATCTTGGTGGCATTACTTCTACTTCGCAGAGCAGTGCTGGTGATTTGTCTGTATTTAAAAAGAAGTTTGGCGGAGAACAGATTGAGCATCCGTTGTCTATGGATATTGTTGTCTCTGGTTGGCGATACGCCCTGTTTCGTTTTTTGCGGTTGCGCCTAATGCTGGCACTACGACGGTTGGTGTTGCGGTTTTATAAGATGGTTGAGGTTGAGTTGCAGGCAGAGTAGTGCTGAAGTAGGCAAAAATTACATGTATATACCAAAAACACACCCCGCTGTTTTTAAACAGCGGGGTGTGTTTATTTCTTCGGCTCTATCTCAATGATGTAATAGAAACTATCTTTCTACGATTTACATTCCTCTGTGTAGTCCGATTGTTTCCCATGCATCTGTGTTTACTGATCCACAATTCTTTCGCTCTGCAATAAGGCAGGTAAGGTAACCAGGGCGTATCGCACCAACTCCTTGACTTGCTCTCTCATCTCTCTTTACCTCAGTATCAGCGGTGTCAACAACAGGAGTATCAACAGTAGGAGTATCAACAACAGGGGTGTCAGTATCAGCGGTGTCAACAACAGGAGTAGTAGTATCAACAACAGGAGTGTAGGTGTTAGATTTGCTTTCTGACAACGCACGCACCAGATAAGAAGGGGCACTCACAATGGTTGGTGTGTATCTAGCAAAACCACTGACACGGGTTACAACAATAATTATATACTTATCGGTGAAACTCTGTTTCCATTCTGCGGCGTGTTCAGTGAATGTAGGAAGTTCTGCTGTTCTCCAGTCATAATAATCACTATCCCAGGTTGCTGATAACACTTTCTCTTCACCCAAAGGGGTAAATATGTCAGAATCTCGAAGGATGGTAGAGTTCACTGCACGGTAAGCGGCTACATCTGCAGGATCAGCCATTTTTATTTGGTAGTGTACATAAGCAGATGTTGGCAGATCTGAATAACCAGAACAAGTGAGTCCTGGAAGTAAGGAGATAGCACCCAAGGATTCAGAATCAAGATATGTTGAGCCAAGTTCAATATCAAGATTACATTCTGTACTCTGCGCATGAACATTTGCTGTGTGCATAGTTGCTACTGCAGTAACTACGGTAATTGCAACCACTAATACGGTAGTAAGTATTTGTTTTGTATATTTCATAATATGTTAATTTTAAGTATGTAAGTAATTAATGAATAGGGGGTTATAGGGTAGATACCCTATTAAATCTATATTTATTATTACATACTTTTACTATTATGTCAAGTATGTATGGTGATATATGCTGTAGTAGTAGGGTTTTTTGGACAGATGTCCAGGTATCTAGGTGCTATGCAAAGACCTATTTACACGTTTTTACAGGAAAATAACCAGTAATTACGGCATATATGCCCACAACGGAATAAAGAAAGACGGATGGGGGGGGGGGGGGCGATGCATTAGCCCTATTATTACTAAGGAATTACCACATGGTGCGGTAGTATGAATTTTCGTCTCCGTGCCTAAATAGCTTTGAAATACTGGGTTTTTTGCCTGTTGCTGGACCTGCATTGTGCTATAGATACTGTCTATTTGGCGTGTGGCTTCTTCGCTGTATAGGTTGTAAACAGAGGATATGTGTAAAAGTGTGTTTTCGTGTAATTGTTTTTGGTATAGTATTGGTATATGAGGTATTTATTATTATTAGTACTTTTTTTGATAGTTGTTGGTGTGCTTGTTGGTGTGGGTATGTATACGCCTGTGGGACAGGGAGTTGTTACTCGTATTTTTGATGGTGGGGCAGTTGAGGTGCTTCTTGATCCTTCGGAAGAAGCCGCTCGCGAAAAACAAGCAATCATTGAAAGTCGTGTTAATGAGATAGAGGATGTTAGTTTTGTACCTGACTCGTTTCTGTTTAGTGTTGATTTTATAGAAGATGAGGAAGACGGTTATTCTACTGTTGTAACGCGATTAGAGGATGGTCGGCAATATGAGATGTTCGTACATCCTTCCCACCTTCGGGATGTGAGTATTTCTTTGGAGGTTGGGGATATTATCCAAGTAGAGGTTGATTCTATAGTGGAAAGGGAACCTCCTACTCCTTCTATTCTTTATCCGATAACGATAACAGTAGAGGGGTAATTCAAACAGATGTTGTGCTTCCATGCACTTCTCTGCCTGTAGCACTATGCATTTTCTGATAGCTTGTATTTTGCTGTATGTGGATGGGGCGATATTTGACTCTTGTATGGTTGAGAGAAAGTAATCGTTGCCATCTCTGAGATTGTACTTATTACATGTAATGGAGCATTGAAAAAAAACAAACGGGGCACTAAGAGTACTTCCTATGTGTGGAATACGCTTAGTGCCCCGTTTGCCAATGTAAAGTGTTACATCTATGGTGTATAATTTGTAATTCTTTTCGTCCTGCCATGGACTCTTCAGGCGACTGGCATCAAGTCGCGAAGTTGCTAAAACTTATCATTTCTTATCTAATATATATAATAACATATAGATTTCTGTGTGTCAACCCTTATACTATACCTCGCTTGCTAGATTAAAAAATATAGTTTTTATAAGGTTTTTTGACGAAAGTTGCCTATGTTTTTACCTTTTCTTCCTTTGAGTTATACACGTTAGGTGTAGTTATAGGTTTGCAGGGCTGGTATACTTTATTGGTATAATCGGCTTGTCGTAGGCGATTGATGTGATAGATAGGTGCAACAAGTGAAGCACACAGCAGGAGATATGTGGCGAGTGCGTTGTAGCATGTTATGAATAGTAAAAAAGATATTTTTACTTTGTTAGCGATTCCGGAGTCGTCGGTCTCCTTGCGGTTTGTTCGTGCTGGTGGTCCAGGGGGGCAAAAGGTGAATAAAACTTCTTCAGCGGTTCGCCTTTTTTTTAATATCCGCTGTTTGGATGAGTCGGTACAAAAACGATTGTCTCGTGTCCCTAAGGCAAAATTGAGTAAGAATGGGACGTTGCTTATCGTTGCGCGAGAGTATCGTTTACAGCAGCAAAATATAGCCGCCGCATACCAGCGTCTTGCTGACATGCTTGCAATTGCTCGACGGAAACCAAAAGTGCGTATTCCCACTAAGCCCTCTCAGGCATCGCATGAGCGTCGTTTAACCAAGAAAAAGCAACATAGTCAAAAAAAGGCGGATAGGAAGTTTGGCTCTGTTTCGCTGTATACGTAGGTATTTTAATGAGAGGAAGAGGAGAGGATGTGGAATTGGAGTATACTGTGCGTAATGAAATTGAAATATGGGTTGCGGATTCTGCTTATTTGGTTGGGATTGTATTTGAGTATTGAGTATTTTGATGGCATATCGCTGGAGCCAACTCAGTACGGCATACTTGTTTCTTTTGTGCTCCTTTTTTTGCTTTTTGCTGCTGTTGAATTGTTGTTGTATCCGATGATGAAAATGTTGATACTTCCATTGCGTATTCTCACACTTGGCTTTGCATCAATGGCGCTTTCGGTAAATTTAGTATATATTATTGCCTTTCTACTTCCATTTTTTATTGTGTCTTCGTTGTGGCAAGCGGCTGTGCTTGGTGTGGGTATCGGCTTTGTTCGGATACTAACAAAATGAGGTATGTTTGTAGATGAACGAACAATCACAATAGCTGGTGGTAAGGGTGGTGATGGTATGGTGCATTGGCGTCGGGAGAAATTTGTTGCCAAAGGTGGTCCTGATGGTGGGAATGGTGGCAGAGGAGGTAATGCATATATAGAGGCGGTGCGGAATATCCGAGCACTTGAGCGATATACCGAGGGTGAGGTTCTGTGTGCAGGAGGTGGCGTGCAGGGAGGTGGTGTGTTGCGAGATGGCAGAGGAGGGCAAGATATCGTAGTGAAGGTTCCAGTTGGGTCGGTGGTGTTGAACACCTATACCTTAGAGCGGTTTGAAATGGTTGAGGAGGGGCAACGGGTATTGGTGGCGGCAGGCGGGAAGGGAGGATTTGGCAATGCACACTTTAAGAGTTCGGTGAATACGACACCTACTGTTGCAACTGCAGGACAGGAAGGGCAGTCGTATACCTTTGCTATAGAATTGCATATCATTGCGGATGTTGGGATTATTGGCTTTCCGAATGCAGGAAAGTCAACATTGTTGAATACCCTTACTAATGCGTCCGCGAGGGTTGCCGCGTATCCTTTCACTACGCTTGAGCCAAACCTCGGTATGTTTCATGTTTATACACTTGCTGATATTCCGGGGCTCATAGAAAATGCATCAGAGGGAAAAGGGTTGGGGCATAAGTTTTTGCGGCATATTTCACGAACCAAGATGCTGGTTCATTTAATTTCTGCGGAGGAGCATGATCCACTGAGAGCATACCAGACGATTCGTGATGAGTTGTCAGCGTATGATCAAGCACTTCTTAAGAAAAAGGAGATTGTTGTACTGTCTAAGGTGGATATGGTTAGTGCTACTGTTGCCGAGGAGCGTCTCAGGATGTTGCCCGAGAGTGCGCTTTCACTCACCGTACTTGATGATGAATCGGTTGTTGCGTTTAGTAAAACACTTTCTCAGGCATTAACATCTTGAGATGCCCTTTTGGGGGACTATGCCAGCTTAAAGAAGTAGCGTAAGCATATGTGATGTACACATTTTTAGCACGATGACTTGTAATAAACCTCTTGTGTCGCTTTGAGTATATCCTGTGTTGCTGTGAATATGTGCTTTTTGGTACGATAGGTGGGCTGTTGTTGTTATCTTGCGTGTATCTCGGCCTGCTGTGTTTGCATTGCTCTCTCACAATATATTTCGGCGTAGAAGTCAAATTTTTTGTGTTTTTTGCGTTGGTTTTTTACTGTGGCTTATGTTTTCGTGATTTAGAATGGTATGGTATATACTGTATGTATGAAGAAAGACACACATCCTGAGATGCATCCTGTGCTATTCCGTGATACAAGTGCGGGGGTTGATTTTATTGGTTTTTCAACGGCAATGTCTGAGGAAAAAGAGACGGTTGATGGTGTTGAGCGTTTTGTGATTCCTGTTGAAATTAGTTCTGCCAGCCATCCTTTTTATACCGGTGAGGAAAATATTATTGATACTGCTGGGCGGGTTGAGAAGTTTAAGGCACGTGCAGAGAAGAAGGCGGCATCTGGGAAGCGCCAACGGGAGATGCAAGCCACGAAAGATCGTGCTGCGAGAAATGTGTTGCTATCTGAGCAGAAACAGGATGCTTCTTTGGAAAAGAGAGCGACAAAAAAGACAACAAAAAAGGTGGCAAAGAGTGTGGCAAAGAAGACGGAAGCGCATCAGTAGTAATGATGCTTTTGCCGGTGTTTATATGGACAATATAGAACAGTATGAATCAGACCCTCGGACGATGTATATCGTGAAAGAGTATCGGCGATTGCAGAAGAGTATTGAGGAACTTGTTGCTATGCAACAGGATGGGATGGAGGCGTTAGTGCAGGAGGAGCGGAAATCATTAGAAGATCAGATGCGGGCAGTGGAAGAGCAGATACAGTCCGTTGTCAAAGAGGATGCCGTTGAGGTAGAAAACGCGAATGAGGTTGTTCTCGAGGTTCGTGCTGGTGCTGGAGGAGATGAGGCATCTATTTTTGCACGGGATCTTGCTTTGATGTATGAGAAGTATGCGAACAGTAAGGGGTATACGTTTTCTGCAGTTTCAATTTCTGAAAATAATATTGACGGGTATAAGGAAGCGTCATTTCAAATACGGGGAAAGGGGGTATATGCTGTTTTTCGTTTTGAGACAGGTGTGCATCGGGTGCAACGGGTACCGGCGACTGAGAAGTCGGGTCGAATACATACCTCTACTGCATCGGTTGCTGTCTTGCCAATACGGAAAAGTAAGTTGCTTGAACTTGATCCGAGTGATTTGCAGATGGAATTTTCCCGTTCTGGTGGTGCGGGTGGGCAAAATGTGAACAAGGTAGAGTCCGCTGTTCGACTGGTACATATTCCGACTGGTATTGAGGTGCGATGCACTGAAGAGCGTACACAGTTGCGGAATCGGGAGCGCGCGTTAGAGATTTTGACGGCAAAGGTTGAACAAGATCGGGAGGAGAAGGAGAAAAAGGAGTATGCTTCAATGCGTAAATCGCAAATCGGTACTGGTGACCGCTCTGAAAAGATTCGCACGTACAATGTGCTACAAGATCGGATAACGGACCATCGTATTAAGAAGAGTTGGTCTAATATTGAAGGTATTTTTGCAGGGGCGCTGGATCCGATTGTTGAGTTGTTACAAGAGGTGGATCGTCTTGAGTAGTCACCGAATGTGCTTTTTTTGGGGGGCGTTAGGATGTTGGTATACTGGTTGTGTGAATACACGTGTGTCAAAAGCAGTGCGAGATCGGGTGGTGAAGTTGCGTGCTGAAGTGGCACGGCTGCGTACTCTATATCACGAGGAGGATGTTTCGGAGATCTCTGATGATGCGTTGGATTCATTAAAACGAGAATTAGCGGAGATTGAGAAAAAATATCCGTTGCTTGTGACTGCAGATTCACCGACACAAGTGGTTGCCGGTGGTGTGAAAAAAGGTTTTACAAAAGTGACACATTCGGTGCGACAGTGGTCGTTTAATGATATTTTTTCTAAAGAAGAGTTGCGTGAGTTTGATGAGCGTACAAAGCGATTCTTGAAGGTTACTGTGCCGATTGCGTATTTTGTGGAGGAGAAAATAGACGGCGCGAAGATTATTTTGCAGTATGAGCGTGGGGTATTAAAAACTGCGGCAACTCGTGGTGATGGTACGGTTGGTGAAGATGTGACAGCTAATATTTTAACTCTGAAAGAAGTGCCGAGAAAACTTACGAAAAAGATTGATATCACTGTTGAGGGTGAGGTGTATCTCACCACCGGAGAGCTTGAGCGTATCAATAAGGAACGGGAGGAGCGAGGGGAGGCCGTCTATGCGAACCCGCGCAATCTTGTCGCTGGTTCATTGCGTCAACTTGATCCGATAATTACTGCGTCCCGTGATTTGCGCATTTTTATATACGATATCGCTCAGTATGCGAAGAAGCCGAGCACGCAGGAGAAGGAAATACAGTTTTTAGAGGAGTTGGGTTTTCCGGTGAATAGGACAAGGAAGTTATGCAAAACACTTGATGCGATTGTACGATTTTGGGAGAAGCGAGGTCAGATGCGGGAGTCGTTGCCTTATTGGATAGATGGGATTGTCATCAAGGTGAATGATCGCGTACATCAGGAGCGGTTGGGGTATACCGGTAAGGCACCGCGGTATGCGATTGCATTTAAATTTCCAGCAGAGCAGGTAACGACAGTTTTGGAAGATGTTGTATTTCAGGTTGGGCGAACAGGGGTCGTTACTCCGGTGGCACATTTGCGACCGGTTGTGATTGCGGGAACGACGGTTGCTCGAGCAACGTTGCATAACGAAGACCAAATACAGAACCTTGATGTGCGAATTGGTGATACGGTTATTGTGCAGAAAGCAGGGGATATTATTCCAGAGGTTGTGCGTGTGGTAAAGAACTTGCGACCGAAAGGAGCGAAGAGGTTTGTTTGGCCAAAAAAGGTTGCTGGGTGTGGTGGAGACGAGCGAATAGAGCGAGTTGCAGGAAGCGTGGCGTGGCGATGTGTGAATCGGGATTCACATGAATTGATCATACGGCGACTTTCGCATTTTACCAGTAAGGGCGCATTAGATATTGACGGGTTGGGAGAGCGAACGGTTCGGCAATTGGTAGTGGCGGGCTTGGTGCAGGAGTATGCGGATATATTTACCCTTACCAAAGATATGATTTTAACCCTTGAAGGGTTTAAAGATACATCAGCGCAAAACTTATTAGATGCTATCTCGGAAAGGCAGAATGTGTCGCTGGCACGTCTTTTGTTTGGATTGTCTATTGATGGGGTAGGGGAGGAGGTGGCAATACGGATTGCGAAGCATTTTGGTTCAGTGGATTTGATTTTTTCAGCGACCGATGAGATGTTGCAGGAGGTTGACGGAGTTGGGGCGGTGTTGGCAGAGACGGTTGTCTCCTGGGGAAAGGATGCTGAAAAGAATAAAGTTTTGAAAAAGTTGCTGCGACGTGTCACCGTTGTCTCACCAGAGAGAGAGGGACGGACGGATCATCCTCTACACGGCAGACGTGTGGTGATAACGGGGCATATAGTTGGCTATGAGCGGGATGAAATAAAAGATATATTGCGCAGATATGGGGCAGTGGTTTCTGACTCGGTTTCAAAACAAACAGCATACCTCTTTGCCGGAGAGCGAGCCGGTTCAAAGCTTGAAAAAGCACGCACACTTGGCGTGAAAGTGGTGCAGGGCAGTGCCATAGAGAAGTTTTTGCGGTAAATCTTGTGTTTTGGCGAGGCGGGTGATATACTGTTCAGCACCGTGAAAAGAAAAACAGACAATTGGCCGAAAAGGGATATTTTGGCCAGTAAACTTAGATTTGATACAAAGAACCCTCGGTTTCAGCATGAGGTGGAAGGTTCGTTAAGTCAAAAGCAGATACATGACCGGTTAATGAAGGATTTTGATGCAATAGAACTATCTGAGCAAATGAGATCTGATGGCTTTCACAGCAGCGAGATATTGATTGTGCTTAAGGAAGGAGATGTTTTTGTTGTTTTAGATGGTAATAGGCGACTTGCTGCTTTTCGGCACGCTCATACATTAGGATGGATTCCTAATAGTCGCAACACTTTGCCTGTTACTGTGGCACCTTCAAGAGAAGAGGCAGATAAGGTAATAATTGTTAAGCATGTTGGCGCTCTTAAGAAAAATTGGACCACTCCAAATCAGTTAAATAAGTTGCGAGAGATAGTTAGTCGTTCTCCTGGCAAAACAATAAAAGAAATAGTGGAGAAGTATCCTTCTCTTGGTTCAGAAAAAGCGGTTACAAGAAGCTTGCTAGATTTAGAAATATATAATTTGCTGATTAAAAGTGATTGGCTCAATTCTGACGATAAGGGTAAGGTGATGAAGAGAGGTATTAATATGATACACCGTTTTTACACTTCAAAGTTGGGGAAGAAGTATTTTAATTTGAATGATTTATCGTATCCTTTTGAAAAAAACAGATTGCATGGAATTATTAACGGTCGTGAGAGCCAACACATTGTTAGGGACTATATTGTGAGAAGAACATCAGCACAAATAAAAGCACCTGAAATTGAAGATATATTCAGGTTTTTATTTGATAAGCCGAATAAACCAAAAAAGAAGATTGCTCAAGCAGAAAAGAGGGCAACAGATAGAAAAAACCTTATTCCGGCTGGGTGTAGAATGGTGGTGAAGCATGGTAGGGTATCTGATATATACTTAGAGTTGCGGGATTGCATACAGGTTAATGAAGCGCCAAACGCGGTTGCCGCACTGTTTCGGATTTTTATGGAGTTGAGTTTGGATTACTATATAGAGAAAAATTTTTTGTTGAATAAAAAAAGTGCTTATGCGAGTATTAAGCAAAAGATATCTTTGGTGACTGGTTATATGGAGGAGAGGGGTGTTGCCAAAACGGAAGATTTGAAAAACGTCAGAAGAGTTGGGTCAGAGAAAAACAGTTATTTGGGTGTTGAAGTTTTTAATGAATATATGCACTCATTGAAAACTAATCCTGAGCCGTCTGATTTGAAAACAAAATGGGATAACCTTGAGGGCTTTTTTGAGATACTTTGGAGTGATGTATCATAAAGGTGTATGAAGACGCCGCTTAGGTATCCGGGAGGGAAGGCGAAGTTTTTTAATTATTTTGTTGCACTTTTGGAAAGTAAGAATGTGCAAAATCCAATATTTGTTGAGCCATATTGCGGTGGGGCAGGAGCTGCAATCAAACTTTTGTTGACTGGTAAGGTGAAAGCGATCTATTTAAATGATGCTGATAGGAGTATTTATGCGTTTTGGCATGCTGTTCTTAATGATTGTGATCGATTGGTGAGGAAGATGTATAGGACACCAGTAACGCTTGATACATTTGACAAGCAAAAAGATGTGCAAGCAAGGAAAGGCGCAGTAAGTTTATTTGATTTAGGTTTTTCAACCTTGTTTCTAAACCGAACTGCGTTTTCTGGTGTTATTTCTGGAGGTCCGATTGGTGGGAGAAAACAAACTAGTAAATATAGGTTGGATTGCAGATTTAATAAAAAAAATATTGCAGAAAGGATTAGAGATATAGCAAGGCATAAAGGGAGTATTGAAATTTTTAACAAGGATGCGGAGGATTTTTTGAGGTTGTCGAGAATAGAAAAATTGCCGAAAGAGAAAACTATCTTTTATATGGATCCGCCATACTTTGAAAAAGGTGTTCTCTTATATCAAAATAATTACCTTTTGGAGGATCATAAAAGGATTGAAAGATTTTTGAGGAATTATGATAAAAATGTCTATGTTTCTTATGATGATTGTAAGGAGATAAGAAAGATTTATGCTGTGTGGAACAAGAACAGGGTTAAGGTTCCACATTGTGCCGGGAGGTTTAAGATGGGTCAAGAAGTCATTTTGTGCAAGAGTGGTGTATAGTGAGAGGCTTTATTGTAAGTGATGCTTTGTATTTGATGCCTCTTATGTATTGATTGTGGTGATGTGATTTGTTGGTGTAGTGAGTGGGTATGTGTTACACTGTCTTTGAATTGCATATGCAAAAAGAAGAACGAGAAAGGAGGGTACAGGAACTTGAAGCGGCGATGGGGTTACCTGATTTTTGGGAGGATAAGGAGGAGGCGCAACGCATGGTGCGTGAATATAATGAGTTAAAAGAGGTCGGATCGGTGCGGGAATTTTTTCCGGCGGTTCTACATATCATTGCGGGAGTTGGTGGAGATGATGCGGAAGATTTTGCCCGTATGCTTGCCGCTATGTATCAGCGATATGCTGAGCATAAGGGGTTTGTTGTGTACGAGGTGGATCGGCATGAGACATCGCGGGGTGGGTATAAAAATATTAGTATTGAGATTGCAGATAAGCAGGCATATGAGCTATTGAAACATGAAACCGGTGTACATCGGCTTGTTCGTATTTCTCCGTTTAATGCAAAGAAGCAACGACATACTTCATTTGCATTGGTGGATGTTACTCCCAAATTGCCGCCATTACAGGAAGTAGATATTCCGGAGCGTGATATTGAAATTGACTTTACAAACTCAAGTGGCCCGGGTGGGCAGAATGTAAACAAGCGAGAAACAGCAGTGCGAGTTAAGCATATTCCGTCTGGTATTACTGTTCGGGTTGAGCGAGAGCGATCGCAGGCACAGAACAAAGAGGTTGCGCTGGAGATATTGCGTGGAAAACTTTTCGTGTTAATGAAACAGAAACGTGTGGAAACATTGCGTGATCTTTCGTTTGACAAAACCACTGATATTGAGTGGGGGAATCAAATTCGCTCGTATGTGTTGCACCCGTATAAAATGGTGAAAGATTTGCGTGTCAATTATGAAGAACGTAATCCAGAAGAGGTTTTTGATGGTAAATTGGATGGCTTTATAGAGGCATTGAAAGGGTATACGGAATAGTGCACGTTACGGTTGTGTTAGTATGATAAATGTATGGATTCGGTTATGTCCCTATTTATTTTGGCTGTTGTGCAGGGGTTGACTGAGTTTCTACCGATTTCATCATCGGCACATTTGGTATTATTTTCTGATGTATTGGGGGGTGGTGAGCATGATGTAGGTATTGTTATTGTATTACATGCTGCCACACTACTGGCGTCTGTGGTGTACTTTCGGAAGGATATCTATCGCCTTGCGCTTGCATTGTTCTCTCGTGTGGCATCTGCGGATCGTTCAGAGGCATATGCAGTGCTGTTAGGAACGCTACCAATTGCATTTGTAGGATTTTTTATATATCCAATATTTTCATCGGTGCAGACGGTATCAGTCGTGGCAATTGCGTTAGCTGTGTCGGGCTCACTCTTGATTCTCGCTGATTATAGCATGCAAAAAGGGTGGGTAGGTGGTGTTGGTGTATCGCTATGGCGAAAAGGTCTTGGTATTGGGATGATGCAAATATTTGCCCTATTACCCGGTGTGTCTCGGTCTGGTGTTACTATTGCTGGTGGACGACTATTTGGCTTTTCACGACGGCAGGCAACCCGATTTTCTTTTTTGCTTGCTATTCCAACCATTGTTGGCGCTTTACTGTTACTCCTTGTTCAGTCGCCTCTGACTGCTACGTCATTTGGTGGTGTTAGCATTGAAGTACTCTTGCTTGCCGCGTGTGTTTCAGGGGGCATTGCTTATACCACTATACATTTTTTCCTTAAATTTGTAGAGCGTATCGGTTTTGTGCCGTTTTTTGGGTATCAGGTGTTGCTAGGTGTTGTGTTACTCCTACTGCCGATTGTTGTTTAGTCCCGGATATTGGTCACGAACTCTTTGTAATGTGATTTCATCGTGTGTTTCTGGTGTTCTGTTTAGTCCGTATGGTGGCTCGGTGACAACGATGTAATACAGCCAGAGAAACCCAATGACTAGTACGAATATATACGGCATTTTCATATGGGCAGTGTACCATTATTGTGATTTTTTTTGGGGTAATCCACAATCTGCCTATTGACTGAAAAAAGCGTGTTATATTTAAGGGATGGTAAATCAAAGTGAAAATTTTATAACTGCTGACGAGAAGAAGGAGATTGAGGCGGAATTACAGAAACTTATCACGGTAAAGCGTCCAGAGGTTATTGAGGACCTTCGTGTTGCGCGGGCATATGGTGATTTAAGTGAAAATGCCGAGTACGATGCCGCTCGCAAAAAACAAGGTATCATTGAAAGTCGTGTTAATGAGATAGAGTCCATTTTGAGAACAGCGGAGGTCGTTGAGGAAGATCACACTAAAGAGGTTGTTACTATTGGTAATTCAGTTGAGGTGAACGTGCAGGGTGAAGGAAAGAAGATGTATACTATAGGTGCTGAAGGAAAGGGTACGGAGGTATCTTCGCATTCGCCTATAGCGGAAGCGTTGCTTGGCAAGCAGCAGGGGGATGTTGTTGTTGCTGTTTTACCAAAAGGCAAGGTGGAAATGACTATTCAAAAGATACGATAAGTTTTGTGCCTCTGTTTCATAGTATTTGTTTTACTGGGAGGACATATTACAGGTGGGATTATATATACAAATATACAAATCATGAAAGAAGGAGTGCCTATAACAAAAAGGAAGCGTATTCTGCGAGATGTTGCTCGGCAAAGGGGGCTGTTTAAAAAACCAGGATTTTTTCGATCACTTGTTTATTCATCTGCTATTTTTTGGGAGTCCTTCGCTGGGTTTAGGTTTATTTCTCATTTTGGCAAGTCGGTGTCCTTTTTTGGTTCTGCGCGACAATCATTGCCTGAGCGATTTTATACAGATTGTGAGGAATTAGCAGCTCGCCTGAGTACTCATGGTTTTGCAATTATTAGCGGAGGGAGTGGTGGTATTATGGAAGCGGCAAATAAGGGGGCAAATCGAGTTGATGGGGAATCAGTTGGTGTGAATATTGCTCTTTCAAGCCAAGAGCGAAGTAATAGGTTTTTGAAGCATTTTCGGGTATTTAAGTACCTTTTTTTACGAAAAACTATCCTTTCTTGTGCATCTGAGGTGTATATCTTTTTCCCCGGTGGATTTGGTACTTTGGATGAGGTGTTTGAGATGTTAACCCTGGTACAACTCGGTTTTGTGGATAGATTGCCGATTATCTTTTATGGTAAGGATTATTGGGATCCGATTATTTCTTTTTTGAAACGTGATTTGGCTGAGACATATAAAACGATATCAAAGGAAGATGCTGATTTGTTTGTTGTTATGGACTCTGTTGACGAAGCGGAGTATTATATTACATCATTGCAATTATCAGAAACTCATTCCTGTCGGTTGCGTTTATAGAGTGCTTTATATAGGAGTTGATGGTACTGTAGCTCTGGCTATAAATATGTCACAATGTCGCAAAAGGTATATTGTGCGACATGATGATTTCTCGTTTCCTAATACTCGTGCATCAGGTTGTAGGTAATAGAAAAACACCCCGCTGTATACGGGGTGTTTGTGGTGTAGTGTAAGTTTAAGGTGTCGTTATGCTTCCATCGTCCCAGAATATTTCTCGCTGGATTCTGGACTCTTCTCCTCCGTTAAAATAAACGAATAGAACTGCTGCGTCACCAGCGTGCCCCTTTATAAGGACAATTCTTCCAAACTTCAGTGCCTCGGGATCATTAGGAAGTATCTCTGCTATCTGCTGAGCGCCATTTTGGCTAACGTCAAAAATATGGACAGTGCCTCTGCCCTCGTCGGCGTTTGGCATGCCGACAGCTAGTAGGTAGGCATTATTCCCCAGAGGATGGCTTGCTACTGCTCTCTCCTCGTCTTGGAATTGGGGGTGCTGAAGCAGTGTTTGAATTTGCTCAAGGACTTCAATCTCAATCTTGGCCTCATCAGGTGCTATGACAATGTCTTGAGCTTCAGGTGCCATGACAATGTCTTGAGCTGGGCCAGAAACTCTTTCACACCCAGTAATAAACGCCATAAAAAATACAATACCTAACACAAAAAAATTTTTCATTTTCTCCTCCAAAAATTCTACTACAGTTTAAATTTTCTTTACCTAATAACGAACAATACTAACATCATACAAGAAAAATATAATATGTCAAATACCCCCCCCCAAGAAAACCCTTATTCTACAAGATATTTTGACTATTCGTACCTATTTCTAAAGGACACTCTTGCCGCAAAAATGATGAACTAATATGCATCAGGTTGTAGGTAATAGAAAAACACCCGGAGTAATTAGAAAGATTTCAACTACTATTTATTGTATCTTGTAAATATTTTATGAGGTCTTTTATAAGTACTCGCTCTTGTTGCATTGAGTCACGGTGGCGTACTGTTACGGTTTCATCTTTGTCTGTGTCGTAATCAATAGTAACTGCAAATGGTGTGCCTATCTCATCTGCTCTGCGATAGCGCTTGCCAATGGCACCTGTCTCATCATAGTATGTGCTGTACTGCTGTGCCAGGTTGCTGTATACCTCTTTTGCTTTTTCTGGATGGCCATCTTTTCGCATCAGTGGTAGAATCGCAACCGTCATCGGTGCGATAGACGGCTGTAGTCGTAGTACCACCCGCTTGCTACCGTCTTTGAGTGTTTCTTCAGTGTATGCGTCAGAGAGTACTGCTAAGAACAGTCGTCCAGCACCAATGGATGTCTCAATGATGTTTGGAGTGATGTGTTTATTTGTTTCTTGGTCAAAGTAGGTAAGTTTCTCTCCTGAGTGTTTTGTGTGTTGTGTTAAGTCGTAGTTGCCTCGGTCATGGATACCTTCCAGCTCTTTCCAGCCGAACGGATATTGGTATTCAATGTCAACTGCAGCTTTTGCATAGAAAACCAATCGCTCGTGTGGTGTTGTGCGAATGTGTTCTTTTTTGATGCCTATGTTTTGTAATGCTTGCAATCGTAGTGCTAAAAATTCTTCAAAGTACCGTTTGCTATCCTGTTCGTGTATAAAGTACTGCATTTCCATTTGTTCAAATTCTCTGGTTCGGAATAAAAATTGCCTCGGTGATATTTCATTGCGAAATGCCTTTCCAATTTGTGCGATACCGAATGGTAGCTTCATATGCATGGAGTCCAACACCTGCTTGAAGTTAACATAGATGCCTTGGCATGTTTCTCCGCGTAGATATGTGACTTCGTCTTTTCCGATGGTGCCTAGGTTTGATGTTACTAGTAGATTTTGAAACTCTGGCTCAGATAAATCGTTTGGATTGCATCCGTCAATTTTTAATGATTGCTTGTTTTGTGTGAATACTTCACGGAATTCCTCAATACTCATTCGTTCATCAGCAGAGACGCCAATTTCTTCAAGAAGATGATCTGCTCGGAACCGCTTCCCTGTTTTTTGGCAGGTGGTTACTGGATCAGCAAATCCTTCTGTATGCCCTGATGCTTTCCATATGTTCGGATGCATGGCGATGCCAGAGTCAAGTCCCACAATGTCAGGACGTGTGCGTACCATCGTATGCCACCAGTTGTTCTTCAGATTATTCAACATCTCCACTCCGAGTGGTCCGTAGTCATATACTCCTGCAAAACCGTCGTATATTTCAGAGGAAAGAAACACAAACCCTCGTCGTTTTGCTAATTGCATCATCGCTTCAAGTGTGGCCATAGTGCCTTTAGTATGCCACATTGGGTGTTATGTCAGTAAGTGTAAGAAGTTTTTTTGGTATACTGTATGCAGGAGGTGATACTTATATGCAGAGAGTGTGTGTATGTCCACATTGTACGGCAGATGTAGAGGAAGCAGTGTGGTATTTTGGACTCTTTTGTGAGTATGACGTAGAAGAATTTCGTCCGATTGCTGCTGCCCCAACGTTACATCTTGGTCTTGGTATTGTTGCGAGACAAGAAGAATTGGACTGCTTGTGGCATGACGGAGATGAAGATATATCTTAAAGGCAATACAAAAACCCAAAAAATTCACATAGAATTTTTTGGGTTTTTTAGAAAGTTATTGGTCGTGGTTAATAATATACTTTAAACCGTCGCACTAGATCTCTGCTTGATTCTGTTTCCCCAGATGAACAGATGCTGTACCCTTTCACTTCTGTTGAAGATTCTATCAGCCCTTCAGTGCAGATGTTGCTGTTCGTTACCCCTTTGCTACATACCTTTTTGACGGTTATATGTGCACATGGTACTTTTGAGATGCCGTTGAGATTTTTTGCTGGGGAATCTATCACAACAAATTGATACGTTCCGGTTCCAATTGGCGTGCTGTCATCTTCATCTGATGAGGGCTTGTACAAGATAGACCAGTCAGATCCTTTTCGTACCTGGTATAGTTCCCCACAATCCAAAGCATCGTACTTTCTGCTAAGCAATTTCTCAAATGTTTGCCGTCTAAAATCATTAAACAAAACGCATTCTAGTGCGGAATTTGCTATGTTCATAGCGATTTGCGATCGTTTGCCGTATACTTGTCGCGTGACATCTTTTTCAAGAATAGAAGTGAGTGTTATTCCGATTGCTAGCAATACTGCGGTGACAGCAATGGTGGTAACTAAGACCGATCCTTTATTTTTGTTTTGTTTGTATGTGTGCTTCATAGTACTATCTTCTTTTTTGTATCCATTCAAATACTGATTCTTGTGTTTTCACTTGTTTACTTGTATTGGTTTTATCAGACCATGAGATGCACGGTACTGCCGTTGCATACTGCACTTCGGTGTCTTCCTGCGGAATAATGATATGTAATGTGGTAGTGAATTCATTATTTCTTTTTGGTGCATTGCCGTCACATGTGTTTGTATTTTTTCCACGAATATTGTTTGTTGTCGCTATGCCGGCAATGGCTCCGTTATATATTTTGTTGCCCTGGCCAGTTGTGCCACACTCCCCTTGTGCAGTTTTGTCATCTCCATTGAAGCACTCAACGGTGCAGTAGTTTTTATGATTTCCTAGTATCCAATCATCGGCGTATAGTATGCAGTTGTTATATTCATTTTTAGATTGTGGATCATAGAGTGTGTCAAACCAGTCGCCTCCGTTTGGATCAAGTATGTCCGAGTCCCGTGTGTATCGCACATATTCTGTAATTTCTTGTGCTAATAATCCCGCTGTAACTCTATTTTCTGTCAAAGCATTTCTTATAAGGTAATCTGAGACAATAGAAATCGGCAGAAACCCGATGATCGTAATGACCGCTATTGCCACTAACACCTCAACCAGTGTAAAACCTGCGTGTTTGTTATTCTTATGTACGTGCCACGTCAGAGAGTTCTTGTCGTGTAAGGAGATCATACCCGTGTGATGCCAGTATAGCAAGAAAATAGAGGGCATGAAGTTTGTTCTTTTGGTGAAGCGTCTGCGAGAGGAATGTTTTATGCATGCTCAATCTGTAACTCTTCTCGTATGATTGCTCGTTCATCCCATGGTACTGATTCTCCACAAACCTCCATGGTCACCTCTGCTCCTTTGCCGGCTACAATCACTATATCCCCTGTTTGTGCTATTTTAAGTGCTTTCCGTATTGCTTTTCGTCTGTCTATCTCCACATACCACTCGGCTTCTGGATGTTTTTGAATGCCAGAGACAACCGCACACGCTATTTCTTCTGGATCGTCAAAAAACGGATCAACCTCTGTTATTACGGTGATGTCGGCGTATTGTCCAGCAACTTCACCAATCTCAACAGCATTATATTTCCATCGTGATGCTCCGACTGCACCAACTACCAGAATTATCCGCCCTTGGTTTGGAGATGCTTGCTGTTTCAATGCAACGCAAACACTTTCAATGCTCAGTGGTTCGTGCGCATAGTCACAAAACACCCGAAATGGTTGTCCTGCATGTATCTCTTCTAATCGTCCGGGTATTGTTGTGGATGCAAGTGCTTGATTAATATGCGCCGGGGAAACAGCACCATATCGCTTTGCTAGCAGTATTGCCGGTGTCGCATTTCGCACTGTTATCATGCCTGGCAGTGGTACCGCATAGCGATCGCCTTCTAATGTGAATGTATTTGCCTCACTTGTCTCTTCAGCAGTAATTGGTACTGTTGCTTTTGTGCTGAAGCCAACCAGCATGTGTTTGTTGTTGGACACGGCAGAGAGTTTTTGAAAGTAGTCAACATTGCCATCATCAACGTTCAAAATGATATATCGTTTCACCGGTACATTATTCAGTTTCTTTTGAGGTGATCGTGACTGCTGTTTAAAAAGTAGTCCTTTGGCATGTCGGTAGCGTTCAAATGTTTTATGGGTTACTAAATGTTCTGGTGATAGGTTTGTAAATACTAGTGAGTCATACCACACGCCCAATACTCGGAATTGCCGAATCCCTTCAGATGGTGTTTCAATGATGGCATACCGACACCCTGCGTCCACCATTTTTTTCAGTTGTTTTTGTACATATCCCCGACCGGGCAGTGTCATATGCTTTTTGTTGATGGACACTTCACTTCCGATTCGTACTTCGGCTGTTGAGAGCAGTCCAACTGTTTCTCCACTAGCGGAAAGAGTAGCGTGAATGAATGAGGCGGTTGAGGTCTTCCCTTTTGTGCCGGTTATACCGATAACAATTATCTTTTTTGATGGATGCTGATACCACAGCAGCGCAGCGATGGCGAATATATAGTGATATCCGAGTAATAAAAACTCTGGCAACAAACGTGCTATGAAGCGTTTTGCTCGTGCCAACACTTTCTTGATATCACTTTCTCTCATATAGCACAAGTATACACCTGTTGCGCGTCAGTTGTCTTACTGAACAGTGTCAATTCGCACCTTTAAAAATGGCTGTCTATGTCCGTAATGGCGACGATAATTTGATTTTGCTCGAAATCGAACAACTGATATTTTCTTGTATTTGCCTACTTCTTCAACGGTACCTGTTACTTTTTTCCCTTCCACATACGGTGCGCCTATTTCTGTTTTTGTGCCGTCATCAAATAGTACCACTTTATCAAAGGAAACCGTGTCTCCTTCTTTATGCTCTTTTAGCAACTCAATCGTAATACGATCACCGTCGTTTATTGCATACTGCTTCCCCCCTGTTTCTATCACTGCGAAATTACTCATATATTGTATGTGTAGTAATATAGTAGCAGTATATACCTATTTTTCACTATTTTGCAACATATATGTATAGATTTGGTACCTTGTCGTGTCGTTATAGGGCACGGGTGGTGTTTGTGGAGATATGGGTCTATTTTGCATATATAACTTGACTTTTTGCGATTTTAAGGTATAATTTATATGATTATGGTGTCGCTATGGTTGTGGGGAAATGGTGTGTAATTTGTAAGAGAAATCTAACAAAATACACAATGAAATTAACTACTAAAATCTATACTGTAGTATTGCTGTTGAGCATCATTGCCGGTATTCTATTTGCTTTGAAGACGGATGCTGATATTGCCGTACGCACTACACTACAGACCGAAATACACGCAATACAGCGGTCTGTTGCTGATTTGGAACGGTTTATTTCAGTATCTGCAGAGATGCACGACATAGAATCGTTTAAGCACATGATGCGTTCTGTGGCGCTGTTGCTGTCATTTGAGCCGACAGAAGCTGAAACTGAAGATGCTTCAGCAGAGGAGGTTGTACAGAATCCGCCCATCACCACAGAAACTGCAGCGTCAGTACAAAATCTGACTACGCAGGAGTCACAGGTTGATTTAGTAGAAACTGAAAAGTCAATGGCGTGGGAAATCGCACAAGCTGTACACCGAGAGGTAAATGCGGTCCGAGATGCTCATGGGGCTCCTCTGGTTGTTGATCATGTCGCAATAACATCTGTGACGCTGCGGCACAGTATTGACATGCAAAACAACGCTTATTTTGCACACATAAACCCTCGTGGGCAAAAACCGTTGGCTAGATTTGGTGGTATGGAGCAGTTAACCAATCGTACTGGGTGTCGTGCACTGTATTCAGAAAACCTTGCTATGTTGACAACCGGAGATAACTACAGAGCTTTTATTGCCGGTGAATGGCGCCTTGATCCAGAGCAGATCGCGGAGAAAGTGGTTCGGATGTGGATGGCAAGCACACAAGGGCATCGAGAAAACATGCTCATGCTGACGCATCGCCTAAGCGGTATCGGGGTTGCAGTTGGTGTAGATCAAGGGCCTGGCTATACCATATACGTTACGCAGAACTTTTGTTCATAGCAGAACGTGTGTGGTAACTTGACAAAATAGTCAATATTCTTTATAATTGACTATAGAAACTATTGAAAATAAGGAGAAAAAACATGAGAGGTTTTTTAACACTCCTCTTTATTTTTGTTACCTTTTCATCGCTGCTTGGTTGTGGTGATGACAAAAGTGGTGGTGATTTATTGCAACCACTAGAGGAAACGGAAATGCTTGAGGAGGAGGAATTAGTTGACGTTGCCGATGTTAACGTTACCGATGAGGTTGATGCTGATCAAGACGACGTGGCGGATGTCCTTTTGTATGGGACAATCCCGTTAGGAACCACAGCGATAGACGTGTTTGAGTTCACCGACCAGAAAGATATTATCTTTGCTGAGTTGGTACGCCACCCCAACGGCATTGGGGAGGATTGGCTCACAAAACGAGTGGAACGGCAGACCGGGTTCCCTTTGAACATCATTGAGCAAGTGCTCACTGAAGCCAAGGCGGAGCTAGAGTTGATTATCTCTTTCTTTTCTAAGAAGGAAGGGGTAGATCGGTACTCCCGGTTTGTTGAGGCGGAGCGTCAGATTGTCCTCGACAATAAGGATGATTTGGGCTCTCTTCCTGAAAAGTTGGGGACGTTGTTTGAAGCGGAATTTGGGATTTCGTTCCAACTTGCCCATGACACGCTTCTCAAGATCCACTTAGAAGAGAATCCACATGACGCTCCGAAGGTGTTGGGAACATTATATGGGTACTCCGATCTGGTCTTCATCTTTGGGCTTGGGAGGGAGTTATTCCCAGAGATGCCCGAAGAAGAGGCCTTGAAGCGATTCAGAATGCTGGCACGCGCCGGACGAACGAATCTCATACCGCACTAGTTGCATACTATACATCCACGACATGGTAAAACACGTCGTGGATTTTTTATTTATATATCACTGATGTCATGGTTATGTATGGTCTATGCCATTTTTGGTTTGCTGCCATGAACTTGACAATATAGTAGATATAATATATAATATTTTTATAGGTAGTGAGGTCTGTAATGGTCTCCACGCTACATGCTCAATCCTTTAAAAACACCCATTATTACATACATACACCACATTATGAAGTTATACCAAAAACTCATGGCAGCTGTTGTTGTTGCTACCCTAATGACTGTTATTGCTGCTATTACCACTGCGTCAACTATTGTGTTTTATAGTGTTGCATACGCATAAAGACGTAGGTATTACAAAAAATAAGACGACCGAGAAACATCTCGGTCGTCTTATTTTTATAGATGCCATTATATTTGTGATGATATGGAATATATTGGAATAATAACTGAGCCAATTAATAGTCCGACCCCAACCCCCAAAAACACAATAATTGTTGGTTGAATTAAGTCAAATAGAGTGTCAATGGTATTACGAAGTTGTTTTTCATACAAATCAGCGATAGTTTCAAGCATGCGTTGCAGTTCTCCTGCCTCTTCACCTACTCGTATGATTTGTGCGATATTTTTGCCGATGTACTTTCTTCTGGATATTGTACTGGATAGTTTTATTCCTTGTTGTACTTCTATGCTCATGTCTCGTACCAACTTTTGGTACACTGTATTGACCATACCCCGACTTAGTATTTGGAGTGATGTGACAATTGGCACACCGCTTCCAAGCATGACACTTAGGTTGCGAGTGAAGCGTACCAAGAAGAATTCCCGAAACATGTTCTTTAGCAGTGGCGTGTCCACAAGAAAATTATCAAATGCTTCTCGTCCATCTTTAGTTTGTATATAGTAAAGCAGACCCACGATACTACCGATGAATGTGACAAGGATAATAATAATATTATTTTTTAGAAAATAACTAGTGGCAATCACTATTTTAGTAATGAGTGGCAACTCAGCATTGGATTGCGTGAGAATTGTAGAAATTTGTGGAATAACTGTTGTCATGATTAGTCCCATTACCAAAAAAAACATTACTATAACAAACGTCGGATAGGTTAGTGCCTTACGCATTTTTGCAGACATGTCAGCACTACGTTCTACATGATCGGCAAGGTATGAAAATGATCGCGGAAGTGTCCCTGATTGTTCACCGATTGCAACAATGGATACAAAAAACTCACCGAATATGTTCTGGTGTTTCAATAACGCCTTCTCAACAGATAGCCCCTGCTCAATACTTTTTACAATGTCAATTAAAACACTTTGAAAGTACTTGTTTTGCATGTTTTCAGAAACCAAACTAAACGCTCGCAGAGCTGATATTTCCGCTGTGAAAAGAGTGGCAATTTGACGAGAGAAGATAACCAAATCTTTTTTGCGTACCTTTTGAAAAATATTTATATCTAATATGTCTTTTGACTCGTGTTCCAGCGAAAGTACCGTATATCCCCTGTCAAGCAATAACGTAATCGCATTGGTGCGACTTGTCGCTTCCAATTGCCCGGAAAACTCTTTTCCCTCTTTGTCTATGACCGTGTATAAAAAAATCATATAGTATTTCTTTCTTATAGATAACGAGCCAATGTCTGCTCGTTAGATGCATGCAGCGTTGCAACTTCAAGTGCCACCTCGTTTCGTTTTACTAGGTCAGCAAGATATCGTTCTAAGCTGATCATCCCTTCTTCCTTCCCCGTTTGAATGGTTGATTTAATGCTTTCTATCCTGCCCTCGCGGATGAGGTTGGCGACTGCGTCGTTGTTAATGAGTATCTCACATGCTGGTATCAATCCGCCGGATACTCGTGGTAGTAGTCGTATTGCACACACTCCTAGTAATGAGCCAGCCAACTGGTGTGCTATTTGTCTTTGCTGTTCAGGTGGAAATGAGTCAATAATACGATTTATCGCACCGTATGCAGAATTTGCATGCACTGTTGAAAGTGCCAAATGTCCCACTTCTGCTGCTGTCATGACTGCCTTCATTGTTTCAATCTCACGCATTTCACCGATCATGAGAATGTCGGCATCTGTTCGTAGTGCGGTATCTAGTGCAGAGCGGAATGTGGGTGCGTCCCAAGGGATTTCTTGTTGTGTGATAGTTGACTTGCGTTTTTTGAAAACAAATTCAATAGGGTCTTCAATAGTGAGAATATGTTTTCGGACTGTATTGTTACAGTGGGCAAGCATTGCTGCGAGTGCGGTTGATTTTCCGTTGCCGGTTGCGCCGACAATTAGAAATAACCCATTCGGTTCATGCATGACTTCTTTCAGCATTGATGGCAGGTTTAACTCTTCCAGTGTACGTTCATTTTCTTGTATCAGTCGCATAGCGATGGCAATATTTCCCATCTCAAGGTATGCAGTAACCCGTAAGTTCACCCGTTTTTCGGCTTTGGTCGTGTGTGTGTACCTGAACATCAGGTTTTTCTGCTTTTTTAATACTTCTTCAGCATTCTCCACATGAGATTCTGTAATAATGCGAAAGAACTCTCTTGTGTCTGCTTCAGTGATAACTTCTTTTTGAATGAACGGTGTTAATTCCCGCTGTACTCTAAATAGTGGTTTTGTGCCGGCAATGATATGAATGTCAGAGCCACCGCGTACCATTAAGGTGTCAATAAAATCTTGCAATTCTTTAGAATACTCCATCACTCTTAGTATGGCATACACTTCACATCTTTGAATGTGCTATTAACATAACACTATGTTTTTTTTGCTATTGGTAATTGTCTTTTTATGCATCGTACCAGTGCTCTCGTTGCTTGCTTTGTTGTTGTAGGCAAGACACCAATTCGTAGAAATCCATCTGCTGGTTCGTTGCATGCGCTTCCTGTTGAGACGGCAAATCCTTTCGTGTCCAGCAGTGTGGCAAGGTACAGATGATTGGTGTTAGGGAAAGAAGTGTACAGTAAGTGCGGCGCAATTTTTTTCCAGTCGGCAGATTTTACTTCTTTTACGTTTTTTTCAATGCCGTGTATGTGTGTATCAGGTAGATATTGTTTCAATCCCATTATGACATTGTTACGCGCATTTTGCGCATGTGTATATAACCGCTTTCTATTTTTATGGGTCTCATGAAGGGCGGTTGCAAATCCATAGAGTAGTGCAACTGAAGGGGTTCCTGGGCGTATGTCCCATGCACTATGTTCACCTTGCAATCCTGTATAGAGATGCGCTTTTTGGAAAAGCAGTGCACCCACACCTTGCGGACCGAAACTTTTTGTACTATCTATAGTAACCGCATTAACGCCTAATGAGACCGGTGAGCAGTTGAAGTAGGCAGTTGCTTGTGCCGCATCTGTATGGATAAAAAGAGAAGGGTTCTTTTCTCTGCATGTACGGGCAATCTCTGTAATTGGTTGCACGATACCGTGTTGACTATTTACTAGTTGCAATGAAATCGCGATAGTGTTTTTGCGAATATGTTTCGCAATGTCTGTTGGTAAAAATTGTCGACCATCTTTTGGTGTTGCAACGGTGCACTGTATGCCGAATGTTTGAAAATATTCAATATGCTTGTACATTGACGCATGCTCTTCGTTGCCGACAATAATATGCATGTCGGCAACATCACTGCCGTGTCTTTTAGCATGTAGTACAGCTGTACGAATGGCAATCAGATTTGCTTCGGTTGCACCAGAAGTGAACACGACATTACTTGTTTTTATTTGGTATTTTCGCGCCAACATTGTCTGTGCTTGCTCAAAATATTCCTTTGCGTTTCGACCTGGTCTGTGTGTTGCAATTGGATTGCCCATTCCACATTTTGTTTGCACCTGCAGGACACACTGCATGGCATTAGCGGCTTTCCGATGTATTGGGGTGAATGATCCAGAGTCAAAGTAGTGTCGTTTTTTAAGCACAAGAGCCATTGTGTCATTAGCATACCACAATTCCGCGTGGTAGGTTTGCCCTCTCCACATGCGTTAGCACTTGTTGCACAGATAATAATGTCTTACTTGCGATTTAACATGCTGATTAGCACTATAAGTGTGGCAACACCAACTATGAGGTATAGCACGCTACTCACGATTGGTGCGTTTAATAGATTGTATCCGATGTACTCAACAAGATCAAAATGACCACCTAGTATGTTGGTAATACCGACCAATCCCCAGTTTAGGCCACCGATGATGACTAATGCTTTTGCAATTTTATAATATATCATATTGAAAAAAGAACGTATATTTGTTAATGTGTACAGAGATGTATTCTATACAGCCCCAGTGTGCCACAGTATTAGATGTTTTAATTGATATGCTTGTATTACCGTGTGTTGTCCATGGTACTATAGCGTCTCTTCGTTGTGAAATGATTCTCGTAACATCTTCTCTGCCGCTTCTGTTTCGGATAACTTTTTTGCTTTTTCTTTTTTCTGAGGGAATTGTTGATGCCATAGGAGAAGCAGTGACGGCGCAAAGAAAAGTGATGAGTATGTTCCTGCGATGATGCCGGCAAATAACGCGACACTGAACCACTGTGTTGCTGCTACGAATATGAATAGGAGTATTAGTGGTGTTACTGTGGAAACCGAGGTGTATATTGATCTGCGTAAACTACTTCGTACTCCATAGTCAACAGTATCGGCAAACGGCTCTTTTTTGTTTTTTTCTCGATTTATGCGTAGTCGGTCGCGCATACGGTCAAATATCACAATGGTGTCATTAATTGAATAACCCAGTGTTGCCAGTAGTGCAGTTACAAATAATGTGTCAATTGTCGCGGTGGTGAATGGCGCAATGATTGCGAACAGTCCAAGTGGAATGATGGTGTCATGTAGCAGGGCAAGTGTTGCCGTGATGCCATATTTCCATGATGCGACTGGATGTGATGATTTTTTGAATACGAGTGATATGTATATAATAATGATGATGATCGCGGCAAGTAGTGCCATCACCGCTTTATACAGTAGTTCCCTGCTGATAGATGGTGAGAACGATTGGTACTCTTTTACTTCGAATACGCCTATGTTCTCGGTAATGTGCGTTTGTAAGGAATTGTATTCTTGGGCACTTAATGATCGTGTGGTAAACGTGTATTCTGTTGCGGATGTTTGATGTGTCATGACTTCATATCCGATGTCATTGAAACGTGTTGTGACATCTTGTTGTGCTTCGGTGAAAACCACCTGCAGTTTGGCACTGCCGCTGAATTCTGGAGCGATGTTCGGTTTGATGACGATAGTACAGATAATAGATACTATGATTAGTCCAATGCCGATTGATGCGTGTATTTTTGCGTGTTTGCTTGCCATATGACTATATTACTTTAGTTTATATACCATTTTTCCAGGTGTTTTTTGAAAACGCCGGACGTTGTCCACAGGAAGAGCCGTGTTAACACATATGCAGAGAGCATGCTTACAAGCACGCCGATAATAAATGCAAATGCAAACCCTTTGATTATAGAGGTGCCGAACCAAAAGAGCAAAAAGGCGATGATCATGCTGGTTAGATTGGCATCTCGGATTGCCACCCATGCACGTGCACAGCCATTTTTTATTGCCTTTGTGCGTGATTCTCCCCGTTTGACTTCTTCTCGCATCCGTTCAAAAATGAGAACATTTGCGTCAACTGCAAATCCGATAGACATAATAAAGCCGGATAAACCTGCTGCTGTCAGCACAATCGGTACCCCTTTAAATATTGCCAACACAATCACGCAGTATACCGTTAGTGCTACTATTGCGACTATGCCGACAAAGCGGTACACCGCTAAGAAGAGAAACGCAATGATGATGAGTGCAATTAGTCCAGCAAACACACTTTTTTCTGACACTTCTGCGCCCAAGGAGGGGTTTACTGTTAACGTCTCGGATAGTTCAATTGGTACCGGTAACGCACCGAGATTTAGTCCGTTTACTAACTCTTTTGCTGATTCTAGGGTAAAGTTTCCCTGTATTTGTGTGGTGCCGCCGGTGATTGGCTCGGAAATGGTAGGAGATGAGATGACATTGCCGTCAAGGAAAATCATCAATCGTCTTCCAGTGTTCTCTCGTGTTATATCAGCAAACATTTTCCCGCCTTCGCGGTTAAAGTGGATTACTACTACTGGTTCGTTGGTCAGTGTACCACCGATACCCGGTAGAAATTGTACCTCCGCGGATGTAATGTGTGTTCCCTGCAGATTGGTATCTTGTATCTCTACTGGTTCGTCAGTCAGTATTTTGAATTCAAGATATGGTGTTTCTCCTATTGCCTTAGTTGCTTCGTTCGTGTTTGTTACTCCGGGTAATTCAACAACTAGACGGTGTGCGGCAGGATTGCCGCCAATTGCCAGTCCAGTAACAGTATAGACATTTGGCTCTGATACCCCAAGTGCATTTACCCGTTGTTCAATCACCCGCTGTAGTGCAGTCATTCGTCCTGAAATCTCTTCTGGAGGTACTTCCGATACGTCGGCAGTGTAGGTTACTTGTGTACCACCTGCGAGATCTAGTCCGAAAGAGAACGGAAATTGCTCTATGTCATACACGTATAAAACCGCCAATGCAGCGGTAAGCGCGATAATGAGAGAGCTGAGTATCCATGGTGAGACGCCTTTTTTCCTCATAGTACCCTTTTACTATACCATAGTAAGGTATGTGCATTTTATTTGTGATACGGATGTTTAGTGTTTGCTGTGTTGACGGAGGTTTGTAGTCGTGCCATGCCGAGCACCATAGCAACTGCTAATACCTCCGCAATGAGGTGCGAACCACCGTAACTCATGAATGGTAATGTTATGCCGGTAACTGGGAGTATCCCCGTGTTGACTCCAATGTGTAGCACTATGTGTGAAAAAATGAAGATGAACACGCCGATGGCAAACAAGGTTTCAAAGTTTGTTCGTCCGCGCGTTGCATGATACAGTAGACGCCAGCCGATTATTATGTACAGCATGAGGAGCACTATTGTGCCAATGAATCCCCACTCTTCGGCAAATGCAGAGTATACGAAATCAGATTCATAGAGTGGTAGAAATCCAAGTTTAGATTGTGTTCCTGCGCCAATACCCTTTCCGAACATCCCGCCTGAACCAATTGCTATTTTTGATTGGTATGCGGTATAGCCAGATGATTGTAGATTTTCCAATGGCGCGACGAATGACAGTACTCGCTCTCGTTGATATTGTGGCATAAATTGCCATGCAATCAACGATCCGGCAATAGCGCATACGAGTAGCGCAACGATGTGCTTTTTAGAAACACCAGATATACCTATCATGCCTGCCCAAATTGCGAGCAAGATTACTGATGAACCGAGATCTGGCTGCTTGAATACCAGTAAAAATACTATGCCAGCTAAACTGAGCGAGATAAGTACATGGCGAATGTGGTGAATGTGGATATGTCTACTTGTGAAATAACGCGCCAATATAATGATTAAAATAATCTTTACAAATTCTACTGGCTGCAGTGCTATTGGACCGAATGTAAACCAGCTTTTTGCGCCGTTAATTTCTTGTCCAAATAGGAGTAGTGCTCCTAATATGCCCACACCGCCCAGGAAGAGAATAGAAGAAACGAAAGGTCCTTTGAGTGCCGTGTAAGTACTCATTGAAAGAAAAAGTAGTATGCTTGTACTGATACCCGTAAAGATTAGCTGTTTAAAAAAAAGGGAGTCGGTAGAGAAGCCCTCCATAGGGAAATTTGTTATTAAACCAATTCCCATTACAAGGAGGATTGGTATGATGAGTAACCAGTCAACTGTTTGAAAATGCTTCAGTAGTGTGTTCATACTGCCTTACCATATGCGGATTATTGGAATGATGTCAACTCGCTCCACTTGTTTCTCGCACTGTCCACCTGGGCATTGCCCTTTTCGTAGTGTCAACGGGTTTATCCATGAGAATTGGATTATTCGTTCTTCTTTCGGCTGTATATCTTTTTCAAATGTTCTAGACGCGGCAACGGCGATTCCACTTTCGTCGTAGAGAATGATAATAAAGTCAACTTCTTTCGTTACTTTTTCTCCTGTGTTGACTGCCGTTGCACGCACGTATGGCGTTGTGTTTCTTTCAATGTCTTTATATATATCTTTGATTTCAAAACCGTATGGATATGGCTGTTCTTTAAATATTGGTTCTCTCACAAAGCGAAATGAAGTAGATGCCACTTCTTGCTGATCAACCACAATATGTGGGATAAATATCGGTGTTATGCCATTGGGCATAATGGATGTTATTTGCGATACTCGCCCTATTAACGTGCCGAATGTATCGTATAGCTCAATTTCAAATTGTACCTCAGGTACATAGAGGGTTTCATTTTGATTTTCAATATAAGCAATTGCCGCGTATACTCCATCTGCAATCGGAAATGCTCGTCGCCATAGGTCACGTAACTGTGTTGGTGGGTCAGTACAAAAAGTTGTACAAGAGCCACCGCAGTCAACTCCCTCTTCAAGCCCATTTTGAATACCATCGTCACAAGATGGTGGGTTGTAGAAGATAGAAAACAGAATGGCGCTAATACTGAATACTCCAATAACTGCTATTGTTAGGATAATATACAGTTTTCTTTGCTGAGACCATGCTGACATACAACAGTAGTATACACCGTACGTGAAAATATACTTATTTGTGTTTGATGCTGTTTTGTATATCCTGAATGAATTGGTTAAGTATTTTTTTGGTAGCATGCTGCATCACTACAATGTGAGATGTATCTTTCTGTGATGCAAGTTGCCACTTTTTTCTAATTTCTGCAGGCGGTTTATCAAAAAGCACTATGTTGGAAAAATCATTTAAGTATGCAGAATACCCAATCTCTTTCAGGCGGTTGTATAGGTATCGTGCATTTGCAATGCACGTGTTCGCCTCTTTTTTGAAACCGTTGTAACCTCGTTCTTCAATGGCATACCAGAGCATCATTGGACTAAATGCGTTTCTGGAACCAGATATGGTAGTGTCCATGGTTTCAATATACTCAATTGGGCGAGTAACTTTCTTAACGTACTCTTTTTTAGTCAATGATACACCGCATGGTATTGGTGATCCGATAAATTTGTGTCCGGAAATGGCGACACTGTCAATTGGTTTAGTAAAATCAATAACTGGTGCGCCTTCTAAGAACGGGAGTAGCATACCGTAGAGTGCCGCATCGCAGTGGATATAGTAGTTTTGTATACCGTGTTTGCGTAGCACATCAATCACCCCATCAACAGGATCCACAGCTCCTTTCATGGTGGTGCCTATATTCAGATTGAATATAGGCGTACGATCCTGTCTTTCGTGTAGGAGGTTTTCAAGATGTTGCAAATCCATACTTCCCGTGGCGGTAGAGCGAATCATGGCTGACTGCATGTTTAACACTCGTATGATTTTGGTAATGGAATAGTGTGAATCAGCAGAGAAGTATAGTGTGCTGTTTGGGTGTAATTCACGTGCGAGAAAAAGTCCGTGCATATTTCCTTCAGTTCCACCGTTTGTGATATAACCCCAAAAGTTACTTTCAGAGATCTTGTACAGTCGGGCAAAAAATGCTAACACTTCTTGTTCAAACTCTCGAGTGCCGAGCAGGTAGCTGGAATCATCATAGGGATCTCCTAGATTGTTGATTGGGTATCGCAGGAAATCAAATAGCGGTGAGTAGTCAAATTTTGCATTAGAAGGATACCCTAAAAATGATTGCGCCAGATGTTTCATTTCCCTCTTTTTGTCTTTCAACCGTTTTGTTGTTGACTTTTTACTCATGGCGTGACAAATGTGTTGTTGGCAAAGAAACAACAAAAGAAATCATAGTAGTATACCAGCATCCTTGTTTTTCAGCATGTTGGTTATCAACAGGTGTTTAGCGGTATTGTCTCTTGCATACGTGCATGATGTATATAGAGCTTATATATATTTCTATTGATTGAGAGATTCCAAATGTCGAATTTCATCTCGTACTAGTGCCGCTGTCTCAAAATCCAATTCAGCAACTGCGTTTGCCATTTGTCGTTCTTTCTCGCGGATGGTTTTTTTCGGTGCCTTGCGATACTGCTCAATATCAAACTCAGCAAGCGTGGTAATAGTTTTTGCCCTCCTCTCCTCTAATTCTTCAGTGATATCTTTGATATTTTTAATAACTGTTTTTGGTGTGATGTTGTGTTTTTTATTATGGGCGATTTGTAATTTTCGCCGTCGCTCGGTTTTCTCCATTGCCTTCTGTAGCGAATTTGTCAGCTTATCAGCGTATAGTATTACTCGTCCGTCAACATTTCTTGCTGCTCTGCCGATGGTTTGGATGAGTGAAGTTTCTGATCGTAAGAAACCTTCTTTATCAGCATCCAAAATTGCTACCAGTGTTACTTCTGGCAGGTCTAATCCCTCGCGTAGTAAATTTACTCCGACCAATACATCAAAGCTACCTTTGCGAAATTTGGTGAGCAGTTCAATCCGCTCAATAGTTTTTACCTCACTGTGTAGGTACTCTGCCCGCATTCCTGCGTCAGCCAGATATTCTGCCAATTCTTCTGCTGTTTTTTTTGTTAATGTTGTTACCAATACCCGACCACCTTTTGTAATATCTTTTTGTGCCTCACTGATAAAATCTTTCACTTGTCCGATGTACTTGTCAGTGCCGGTTACTGGATGTACTGTAGTCAGTGGATCTGTTAACCCAGTTGGACGAATAACTTGTTCCACAATATATCCATTGCTATGTTTTTGTTCGTATGCATCGGGAGTTGCGGATGTATATATGACCCAGCCAACCCGTTTTTCAAATTCTTCGAATGTTAATGGACGATTGTCTCGTGCGGATGGTAGTCGAAAGCCGTGTTCTATTAAGGTGTCTTTTCGTGACCGGTCCCCTGCGTACATTCCGCCGATTTGTGGCACTGTTACATGTGATTCGTCAATTATTGTCAGGAAGTTTGGTTTGCCATCTGCATCTTTTGGAAAATATGAAAGTAGGGTGTATGGCGGGATACCTGCCGCACGACGATCAAAATGCCGTGAGTAATTCTCAATTCCATTGCAATATCCGATTTCCTTTATCAGTGCCAAATCTTGTGCGGTGCGCCTTCGCAGACGTTCATACTCCAGCACTTTTCCTTGTCTGTCTAGTTCAGTCAGCCGTTCTTTCATCTCTTGTTCAATGGATGTGATTGCCATTTTTTGCGCTTCTTTGTTTGATACGAAATGCTTTGCTGGAAATAGGAAAAATGTGTCAACAGATGTGTTTTCTATTGCACGCGTGAGCGCATTAATTTGTGCAATATTGCTGACAGTGGATCGGTCAAATGAAATACGATAGATGACTTCTTCGTTTACTGGCATAATCTCAACCGCATCGCTGATAACTCGCACCTTGCCGGGCTGTAACTCGTTAGTTGTCCTTTCAAAGTAGAGTGAAATCGCTTTTCGGATTAGATCTTCTCGTGTTACTACCGCACCTTTTTCAATTTTCATATGTACTTTCTCGTACTCTTCAGGACTTCCTAATCCATAGATACAAGATACAGATGCAACTACAATTACATCATTCCGTGTCAGTAGTGCTTGTGTCGCCGCATGTCGTAGGCGATCAATCTCTCGGTTAACTAGCGCTTCTTTTGCAATATAAGTGTCAGAGCCAGGTACGTATGCTTCTGGCTGATAGTAGTCATAGTATGAAACAAAGTAATGTACCGGACTGTTTGGGAATAGTTCTTTGTACTCTTGTGCTAATTGTGCAGCAAGTGTTTTATTGTGTGCAATAACTAAGGTTGGCTTGTTCCATTGTGCGATAACATTTGCCGCGGTGAATGTTTTTCCAGAACCGGTCACACCAAGCAGTGTTTGGTGTTGTGCGTTTTTACGCAAGCCCTCTAGTAATGTCTCTATTGCCTTCGGTTGATCTCCTGCAGGTTTTTTATCACTTGTAAGGACAAACTTATTCTTTGACCTCATACAACTCAATCATAAACTGAAGAGTTGTATTTGGTGGGATGTCTCCGGCCTGTTGATTGCCGTAGCCCATCTCAGGTTTTATGATAACAAGTCGTGTGCCTCCGACACGCATGCCGGTAACTCCTTGTTCAAATCCAGAAATTACTGCACCAGAACCAAGTTGAAATGCAAATGGTGATTCTTTGTCTAGGTTTTGATCAAAAATAATTTCTTCATTAGTGTTTGGGTCAAGGCGAGTACCAATGTAGCCGACATGTACTGTCTTTGGTGCTTCAGCGAGTTCTCCATCGCCGATCTGCAGATCAAGAATGGTTACCGGCTCAGATAGATTGTTGAGACCTATACTATTATCACTTTCATTTCTGCTGGCTGTTGAGCCAGTAGTGTTGACAATATTGCCACCAAAGAAACCTCTTTGCAATACCGTAAACGGAAAGATGTTTGGGAATATCCGACTGCCAAAAATAATAGGGGCAAATAGTAATAACACCACACCAATCGCGATGTATTTTTTTATGTGCTCTTGCTTCATACGTTAGTAGTATACTACAGTATTTTTCTTGTCAAGTAAATTATGTTATCCTGTAGATATATAGTATAACGGCCCTATCGTCTAGCGGCTAGGACACAGCCCTCTCACGGCTGAGACCGGGGTTCAATTCCCCGTAGGGTCACCAATCAGCCAATATACCTCACTCTGTGTTTTTGTATTCGCCTCCGGTCTCAGCCGATCACGGCTGCCAGTAGTCAGGTTTTTGTCAGAGCCAAAAACACGGGGGTTTGATTCCACGGTACAGCGTTAGAACTGAAGAAACATTTTGAAAATACCTCGTCCGTTCCACCCTCCTCTTAACTTAACCCCAACCCTTATGCTCGGTGCGACTGTTTCGTTTCGTTTTCCCATCTTCGTTCTTTTGCTCTGCTCTGTAAAAGTCCGAGGGAGGGAATGCTTATGTTAAATCACCTTTTCCTTAAATTCTCTTCCGTGTTCCTCCTATTCTCCTCCTTGCAATATTTACATACTCACTGTCCCTCTCTATTCCCACCCATTGACATCCACATTGTTTAGCAACACACGCCGTCGTCCCGCTTCCCAAAAACGGATCTAAAACAATATCTTCCTTGTTTGCACTCGCAAGAATAATCCGCCGCAGCATTTCCTCAGGTTTTTGTGTTGGATGTAGCGCCTTTCCATCGTCGCCCCGTAACCGTTCATCCCCTTGCACAAGCGGCAATTCCCACACATCACGCATTTGCTTTACTTTTCCATTTTTCTGTCTTTCAGGGTTAATTTCTTTCACTTTTTCGTAATTAAAAGTCCACCCCTTCCCTTTGACTGCCCATATAATAAATTCTGTGGAATGTGTAAAAACTCGTCTCGTCATGTTCGGCATAGCATTTGTCTTATGCCAGGTAATTACATTGTTTATCTTGAATCCAATCTGTTTTATTGCAGTCATGACCTCGCTAATATTGTGATAACTGCAGGAGATATAAAATGAACCAGTGTCTTTTAATACTCGATTACAAGCACCGATCCATTGACGGGTAAATTGCACATATTCTGGTACGGTCATTTTATCCCAGTGTGCGTCAACCATATACCAATCCCCGCCTGTTTTGTTTCCCTCCCACTTCAAACCATTGCCAGAAAGGTTGTACGGCGGATCCGCAAAAATTAAATCAATTGTTTGTTCATTAATTTTTTTATTCAAAATCTCTACACAATCACCATTGTAAATAATATTTGTTTTCATGTTGTTTTTTCAGAAGTGAGTTTCTTGCCCCACGAAGCGATAACAGTCGGGACAGATTCCAACCATTCATTTGAACTTTTCGACTTCTTTGATAGTGCGACAACTTCATCATAAAGAGACATAATGTCCGCATGATGCAGAAAAGCATCTTTTACTTTTATTTCAAGAAGGATGTTTAGTACAGAAATAAATTGGGTAATTGAAAGCGGGATAATTTTTTGCTTTTTTCCTTCATACTCATATTTAACCGCATTCCAAAATGTATTTACAGTATCTCTATGTAATTGCGGAGCAATAAACAGGCAGTAAGATGGCTTATCACTATACATGTTTTCAAAATTTCGTAAGTGTCGCATGATTGGCTGTCCCTCGTTGTACCATTGGTCCCGCCCGGTCAACATGGTAACTTCACATATTGCATTAAATGTTTCATAAAAACATTCGATGTCTGGCATATTGCCTGGCGCGGTGAAAGTCGGCTCATTATCATCACCAACCGGATAATTCGGCTGTATGTTTAGTGCATCGTTAAGCGCGGTCAGTCCAAGAGCAGACAATTTTTCAAGCAGTAATGGGCGGTCTTCTTGTTCAAAAATATTTTTCAACAATTCAACATACGATGCAACATGTTCTGCGCTCTGCGACTCTCTTTGCACCATTTCATCTTGTAATGTTTTCCTATATGCACGCAATTCTGTAACATATTCTTTCAAAACACTATCATCCATCTTTTTATAATCCTCAATTATACGCATTTGTTGCTGCAAATCCTTTTCATGTGTCTGTATATCAGAAATAAGATTGGTAATAATTTCTGTATGTTTTGCCCTTGTTTCCCATGGTAGTTGAGGTTGAGATATGTCGGAAATATACTCAAGGTACACTTCCTTTGATTCAAATGATTGTGATTGTGCGGTATCGCGCTCAAGCAATGATGTAATTTCAACCATTCTTCTCGGCTCAAGATCAACATAGAAACCGCCACCACGAATATACAAATATTTAGTCAGACGAAAATACCGTATCGCATTATCACCATAATCCTTTAGATTGTTCAAAAGAGATTGGACATCTTTATCGTTATCAGTTCCTAAAAATTCAGCAGCAAACTCTTTTCTGTATTTCTCAAAAAATTTATTCTGTTGCTGCCGTTCTTTTCCTTGAAGATCCGCCCGCAATGTGATAATCTCATTGGTATATTTTTGTACATCACTATAATGTACCAAGGTTGGAACAAAAAGAGCAAACTCTTTTTTGCTAATTCCTTTTGCTTTATTCCCATTATACCCCTCCTTTTCATTTATCGCATTAATCAGATGTAACATTCCGACAAATGGTTTAATATCATACTCTGCATCCGAAGAGTAGTCATCACTATCAGGATTTGGTATTTGCCATTTCAAAAAACTTCTCAAAAACACTTCGCCTAAGTCAAAGTCATCTTGTAAAAACAGCTTCCCTAAATCGGTGACGCATACCTTGCCATCCCGAATGGCGACAAAGCCGAGTTTTCTCAAGGGATTAATTGACTGCCTGCCGCGCATTGCTGGATCTTCATATTGTTTTCCCAGAAAAATCTTTTCTGCCTCTTTAAATGGGACATCTTTTGAAAAATTATCCAATAACTTTACTTGGTTTTTTGAAAGGGTGTTATAAAACTGTGTATTGCCGTAACCGTACAATCTGCTTTGAATTAATAAAATTTGAAACTTTTTTTGATTTTCAAAATCCCAGTCCATTCCTTCAAGCTGACTTAACACACCTAGGAAACCCCGTAATCTTTCCGGGCTCCGTAGTGTTGTAGTGATTGACCATGGCTTTTTCATGCTATTTCTTGACTTCGCAATAAAAAATTCTTTCCGCATTATTTTCTCCATCGCTTTTCCCAGTTGTAAATGCCTTGTACCTTTTCTCAAAAATCTCAACTGCTCCACGCTTTTTTAAAACTTGTACGATATCCTCATCGTTCATTCGTGCATTTGATCGACCATCTTTTAAATCACCGGTATTGTTATACGAAAGTAGAATATACTTACAGTTCGCATGCTCAATCAAATCAGCAAAGGCAGATGTTGCATCCTTGAGACAGTATTTACTTTTTATGTGCGAACGATCCATTTTTTTAGCAACGCCAAACACATCAGGCTTTTCCCATGTGACCAAATTTTCCAAAAGGTGATATGCATCGGAATACTGCCGAGAGTTATATGGCGGATCAATATAAAGTACATCACAAGAGATCTTTCTTATAAGGTCATTTGCATCTTCTCTATATACCTCATTACCTGCATTCTTTCTGTATGACACCTCTGGATTCAAAAGTTGCACAGGATTTAACATGTCCATCTTCCTCCTAAACGCATCATAGTGACCGACAGTATTTGCCGCACGATCAACTGAGTATAGAAGTGAGCATAGTAAGATATTTTTTTCATCATCATTTTTCACAACATTCTCTATTTCTTCCCGAATGGCACCAATCTTTTGAGCATTCCTTTTTGAGAAATAGGTTCCACCAAAATGTTTTGAAAAATAATTTTCTGTTTCATCTGATAATCTATTAAGGTATTTTATTTTTTCTGAAACATTTTCATACATTCCACCATCATCAATATCCAAAAATGTTCGTAAACACACATAGTTAGCGGAAAGAAAATCATTGGAGATAATTTTTATTTCTCTGGTGTTAAAACTCTCTCCGACAACGCCAGTGCCAGCAAATATGTCGCAGAAAGAATTCACTTCTTTGCACTTACTGAAGACAATGCTTTTAATAAAATCAATTAGTCTGTACTTATTGCCTAAATACCTCCTGCTTTGTATCTGAAAATATCCGTCATTTGGCTTTTTTTGTTCAAAATACTTTTTTGTTTTTAGTGATTTAATAAGAGATGCAGTATCAATCCCAGGAACATCAAAAAGTGCTTGCTGTTCCCTATCTTTGGTGTGCCAAAAACCTTCATCACAGTATCCATCTGTGCATATAAAATTATCCTCATGATTTATACACCGCTCAACAATTCTATCTTTTTCATTATTCTTCATATGTATTTAGTATATCTCACAAATGGGAAATCCTTATTTTCAAAGTAATTCCCTCTGTCTTCTTACCTTATTCCATTTCTCAACATCTTCAAATTCATCGTTTTCAGCATAATCATATATTATGCCTACGCTATGCCTTGCCCTTGTAATTGCAATATAAAATTTACAACGGGTAGTATCCTTTAATTGATTTTCGTGATCTTTAATCCATTTTTTAATATCGTCCGTTGGATAAATAAGAACTTTGTCAAATGTCAAACCTTTTGATTTTCCATAATTTATTGCTGGATATTCTGACAATTTTAGTTTCAAGATTTGCGGCGAGTGTGTATTGATGTAATCACACTCATCATCACTTCTGACCAAAAAAACGCCTTCGTGATCTGTTACATGTTTTCTGCATTTTGCACAGATACAAGGGGTAGAAGATTCATATTGAGGAGGAGGAAAAAGTTTGGATGAAAAATCACAGATAGATTGATTATTCCTGTGTGTTCTGTTCAATGTTTCTTGATCTATTACACAACCAAAAGCACAACACTCTGTTTCAATAAATTCTTTAATTTTTCCATTTTTATATTTTATATTTTTTCTCGCATGACTTGTTAAGTAGGCGACTTGTCTTGGATCACCAACC
This sequence comes from Minisyncoccota bacterium, assembly GCA_963668425.1. Lineage (GTDB taxonomy): Bacteria > Patescibacteriota > Minisyncoccia > Phycocordibacterales > JABAAK01 > JAPPJI01. The sequence goes on from OY764332.1 coordinate 654,660, forward strand.
AATAAAATCCTTGATTGTGTGCCAAGGAGTATTTTTATTACCTCTAAATCCCATCCGGCAAGATCCTGCACTTCATCAATAAAAATATGCTGATATATTCTTGAGATTCTATCAATTACTTTTCCGCCTGTTTTGTCGTTACATTTAAGAATAAACTTTGAAATCTTATCTGAGTATATTTTCCAACCCTCTGTAAAATAGTATTGAGGAAAATCATTCTCTCCCCAATATATCGGTTTTTCTTTTTTCTTTCTGTTTCTATTTTTACAAGCAGATATTTCTGATGACAAATAAAACCCTATTCTTTTTCCAAATAAACCGTCATTCATTGACCCCTGATACGGTCTCACACCATGTTGCAAGAGAAAAGAAAACCACGTTTGAACCGTTATGTTTGGCGGTATGTTTCCATTCTTTTCTGTAATTTTTCTTCTAATCTCTTGTTCGTTTTCTTCTGTATAAGTAGTAATCAAAATATTCTCTTTCTTAACTTTCAATGCTTCTGTGATAAGATGTGTTGTCTTGCCCGATCCTGCAACCGCAATTATTAATTTATTTTGATTCATGTTCCCATTTAATTGCCTCTAAAATATATTCAGGAAAATTTATGTCTTGATCTGATTCAAATAATTCCAACGCACATTTGGTTTTGTTATTTTTCATATGTTCTTCAAGATCTTTGTTGTTCTGATTATCAAGCTTAAAAATACCTGCTAATACATCCAATTGCTTATGATTGGCATTTATAATCTGAGGCTCCAATGTCGGCAACTTGTCATTCTTGCTTGCACAGATTTTTATATTTTTTGATTTTTCATAATCTTTGTACTTCTTTTTAACCTTATTCTCATAATCACCGTCGTTATCGGTCACAACCACCACTGTTTTATTAATCTTATCTGCAATTTCAAGAAATCTTAAAAAAGATGTTCCCACAGAAATAACATCAACCTGATCATCAATTGGTGATTTATTTTTTTCCTTCATGTACGCCTTTTGTACTGTTAATTCATCAGACGGACCCTCCACTAAAATAGCTTTCCTGCAAAGAATCATTCTCAATGTGTCATATCCGGGAAGTTTTTCAAAAAACTTTTGAGTTTCAGGAGTCAAATCATTCATTCTCACTTGATTTATGCTATCATCGGGTTCTTTGTTGAGAATAATTAGATTCGCTAAATTAAATTTATTCGCTACAAAATTGCTATGTGTTGAGACTATAGCCTGTTTCTTATTAGTGTCATCTGTCTTATTATCCTTCAGATGTTTAATTAATTTATTTAGATTTGCGTGTGATAAGTGGTTCTCTGGCTCTTCAAGTAATAATATATTCGCCTCTTTCGCTTTTTTGTGATTAAGTGCTAATTGAGTTTTGACTAAGGATTGCTCACCTTTCCCAATAAAATCAAAAGGTATGTTGTTCAGATAGGTTTTTAAGCTTGTTTCCCATGCAGTTTTTGTTGAAACATCGGCTGATAAGGTGATTTTCTTGTTAGATATATTATTCTGACTTAACTTTTCATTTATTTTGTTGACGATGTCTTCTTCGGCAAATGAATCTTTAAGCTTTCTATGTGCTTGAGCTATTTTTACTTTTTCACCATCTTCAAGAAGGTCACGAATTATGTGAGATATATAAACATCAGATCCATTTTGATAACGACCACTTGTTGAATCTATAAAGGAAGATTTAAATGGTATACTTCGTGGGGTTATGCTCTCCCTTGCAAATGATTGCCACTCACAGTCATAGTACTCAATCGGCAAAGATTTTAAATCACCATCATCTAAGAGTGCGTCGTGTTCCGATTTGTATCGTTCTTGAAATAAAATCTCAAATCGTATACCACACCCCTTCTGTCTGGTGGTATTATTATCTCCCTCAAAATTTGCTTTTATCACATCATTATCAATTTCAAAAAACAATTCAATTCTGACATGCGGAGGATCCACATTTTCATTTTGATCGGAAATGTATTTTTCCATAACTTCCTTGTTGAAGAGTGCCTCACTATGTCCTGTTCGTATATGTCTACCGTGAAACCAGCCAGAAAGTGCAAGATGAACCGCCTCTAAAATTGTAGATTTTCCAGATTCATTATCCCCAACTAATATATTTAAACCCTCATTAAGTTCCAAAATAAACTCACCTTTGAAACATTTAAAATTTTCAATTACTATCTTTTTCAATCTCATACCTATTACTTTAATAATGCCAAATGCCTACCTTTCTCAATAGCCAGCCAGTTAACGGATAAGCAATAAAAACTGCTATAAGCGCTGGTTTTACTGGTTCATTGAAAATATTCCAAAGCAAGGCAAAAATAACAATGGTGATTACTTTATTTACCACGCTTCCTAATGTTGAGTGAAAGTTTTTCATAAAAACATTTTACCATTATTTGGTTAAGGTGTTTACGGTGCGGTCCGAGCGTAGGGGTTGGGTTTAAGTTAAGAGGAAGGTGGAACGGATGAGGTGTTTTCAAAATGTTTCTTCGGCTCTAACGCTGTACCATAAGGTCACCAATCAGCCAGCAGATACCGTATTTCATGCCTCTGTATTTATCTCTGATTTTAGAAATTTAGGCATTTCTCTGGTGGTACACTATAAACATCGGGCGATTAGCTCAGTTGGCTAGAGCGCTCCCTTGACGTGGGAGAGGTCACAGGTTCAAGTCCTGTATCGCCCACCTAAAAACAGCATATTTGCTGGTGTTTGTGAGGTATCTATTTTGGCATATGTATCCTTGAGATGACTTGTCTATTGCCAAAATATCCTTATTTATAGGGCTTTTCTAAAGATATTGCCATAGGTAGCATATTATAATATATAGTTGACATTTTGACAAAAATATGTAATAATAAGTGTAGATTATACAAGGAATTACCTTGTAAACTACTCTTTTAATTACTTACTATATTACATTAATAAAAATAACTAATATTATGAATTACACAAAAAAAATAATTACTAGCGTGTTAATAGTTGTAATTGCTGTATTACTAGCAGTAGCAACCATTCACACATCAAGTGCTTACGCACAGGATGGAGAATGTACTTTCTATGTCTCTTCTATAGAGCGTGACGGTTCAAAAATTTCTCTACATCCTTCAACTTGTACTGCTGCGGATGAGCAACTTTTGCCAAATTCTGTTTCTCTGCGTTACAAAATCAATTTGTACGCTGCTGTTGATACAGTAAACTATGACTCACTAGAAATAATGGGTTCAGAAGAGAGAGTAGTACAAATGGAAAAAGTAGTAACAGATTCCGATCTTGGAATTTATCATTATGAAGCAACAACCCCTACGATTGATAACAGTTACTGGGCAACAAGTTTTGTTGAGGGAAGCGTATATGTTCTTGCTACTACTCTTGTTAATAACGTTCAAGGGTCTACAGCAATGCTTTTGGATTGTGATACGAGCGAATGTGAGCTTTATGTAAAGTATGTTGAGTCCTATACTCACACCTCTACTGGCACCACTGTTGTTGACACCCCTACTGTTGTTGTTGATACTCCTGTTGTTGATACTCCTGTTGTTGATACTCCTGTCGCTGACACCGCTGATACTGAGGTCAAGAGAAACAAGAGAGCAAGTCAAGGATCTGGTGCGATACGCCCTGGTTACCTTACCTGCCGTGTTGCAGGCCGAAAGAACTGTGGATCAGTAAATACAGATGTATGGCAAACAATCGGACTATACATAGGAATGTAAATCGTAGAAAGATAGTTTCTATTACATCATTGAGATAGAGCCGAAGAAATAAACACACCCCGCTGTTTTTAAACAGCGGGGTGTGTTTTGTATGAAAGTAAGGTACATCTCTATGCTTATCTAATTTCCAAAATAATGTCATAGTTCACTCAAATCACCCCTATATACATTTTATTACGAGAAATGTTTGTTCAATTTTGTGCTGTGTGGCGCAGCGGACGGGAGTTGAACCCGCGACCTCTCGCGTGACAGGCGAGCGCTCTAACCAAGCTGAGCTACCGCTGCAATGTAGATAGTGTAGCATGGGCGGATGATTATACAAAAAACATGTATTGCACCGTATACATCACATCAATAAATGATATGCCCGTAAAGAGTACTAGGAAATATGCCACTGCCATACAGGGGATGAGGGGTATTTGCATACCTTTTTGTACCGTTACCTTGCCTTTTGTTGCCAGTTGATACAGTATGTAGCCAAGCAACACTACTAAGCCAACCCAAAACGAGAGCATAAATACAGAAACTGCACTTATGAGTGATGGTAACAGGAAGCCGAGTGATATGGCAACTTTTGCATCACCTAACCCTATTGCTCTCCCCGATGAAAAGAGCCAGAGTAAGAAGAATGGCAATGCTAATATTACTCCGCTTAATACCGCTCCTATCCCGCCGGTTACTATGCCAACGATGAGAGCTGCATATGCAAATACCAGTGATAAATGTTCCGGCACCTCCATTGTTTCAATGTCTTGCAGTACAATCGGAACTAAAAATATCGCAGAAAGCAGTGCGACACCGGCAATATATGCTGAACCACCCATCAGAGCATACAAAAAAGCGATAACGAATAGCAACCCCATCACAATCTCAGATGCAAGGTGATATATCGGAATGGATTTTTTACAGGCGTAACATCTGCCCCACAGTATCACATATGAGACAATCGGTAGTAATTCGTACCAGCAGAGTTCTTTTTTACAGCTTTGGCATTTTGATCGTCCACGTACCACTTTTTTCCAGGATGCTCGGACTCTTGAGACATCCATGAAGCTTCCTATACATGCTCCAAATAGAAATACTAACCCTGAAAAACAAGTGAGAAATAGTATGTAGTAATGAGCAAATTGCATATTTGAAGTGTACCATTGTAAAATTAGCATATACTTTGTGGTGTGTATTTTTTGTTTTTCTGATATACTATAGGTAGATTGTTATCATTATTTTGGAGGTGGAAAATGGGAGTTGTAATTAGTGGTGCCAGAAATGAGGAGAAAATAATTTTCTCTTGTGATCATGGGCAGTGCTCCAGAAGGACAATGAGAAAGGTGTGTTTTCATTGGTATGATAGGCGGACCGGGGAAACGTATAGAAAAGTTCGTCGCTTGAGGAGGCCACTTGCTTATTGGGCAAAGGTTTTGCGTAAACCCAGGAGAAGAAACATGACAGCGTTTTTTCTTTGTGGGCGTGAAATTGAGTGGCCGGAAAAGATTGAAGTGTTTTGTAAGGAGCATTATGATGCCACTCAAACCACTTCTAAAAATGTTACCTCTTTTGAAAAGATTCCAAGAGATCAAGATCGCGAGCGACGGTACCGGGAGCGGCGAATTGATATTTTTTAAGTAAAAACAACGCAAGGAAACCTTGCGTTGTTTTTTGCTTTGTTGGCGTTATTGTTATGCCTTTTTATATAAATTTTGAGTCACCTATGTATGGCTGTAATACTTCAGGGATAGCAATTACTCCGTCATCTCGTTGATTATTTTCCATTATTGCAATTAATGTTCGTCCTATTGCAAATGCGGTTGCGTCGTTTGTATGCATAAATTCTTTTTCCCCTGATTCCCGTTTTACTTTTGTTCCCAAGCGTCGTGTTTGATATTCTCCCATCAAATCAGCTGAATGGGTTTCGCGATAGGTGTGCTGTCCTGGCATCCATGTTTCAATATCTATTTGTCGCACATCGGGAGCACCCATATCACCAGTGCACACTGCAACTACCTGATATGGCAGGTTTAATTGTTGCATAAGGTGTTCTTGTAGCGCGACTAAAAAATCCTGTTCTGGTTTTGATTTTTCACCTACGGTGAATGATTGAAATTCAAGTTTGTCAAACTGATGTTGTCGTAATATACCTTTTGTGTCTTTTCCGTATGATCCTGCTTCGCGGCGAAATGAGGTTGAATAGCCGATGTATCTCAATGGTAGGTCTGCTTCAGTGAACATCTCACTCGCATGCATAGAACCGAGCGTATGCTCTGCGCTACCAATTAGAAATAGGTTGTCTTCAGGTATGTAGTATCGCTCTTCTCGTGGCTCCAGTCGCGCCATACCAAAGAACATTTCAGGGGTAATCATCACTGGCGGTATTACTGGTGTAAATGGCTTGTTAGGTATCGGAAGATTGTTTTTTGTGATGATTTCTTCTAATACTGCCTCATCTGTTACTATTTCTAATACCCATTGGATCAATGCAAATTGTAGTCGTACTAGTCCGCCTTTCAAGTAGGTAAATCGTGAACCAACCACTTTTGCTGCTCGTTCATTATCAATTAAGCCACGTTCTTTTCCAATATCCCAGTGTGCTTTTGGTTCAAAGGTAAAGGATGGTTTTTCACCCCACTGGCGCATTACTACATTGTCAGTTTCGTCTGTACCGATGGGCACATCGGGTAAAGGGATATTTGGGATGGTGGCGACAATATCTGTTAGTTCTTTTGTGGTCAAACGCATTGCTTCTTCCATTTTTGCAAGGTCTTGTTTTAATGCAGATCCTCTCTCGGCATTTCGTGCTTCTGCCGCCAACTTTCGTTGGCGATTGTTTTCACTGATAGTAGTTACTAATTCGCTTCGTTTCTTATATAACTTTTCAATTTGATCAAAGTCAACCATCTTTTTTTGCTTGTTTTCTATCGCTGCCTGAACGATTTCTCTATTTTCCAAGATAAAAGCAATATCTAACATTATCAGAAGTATAGCATAGTACAAGAAAATAATTGCCTTGCGATGAAATCGCAAGGCAATACGAAAATTTTTCATGGAGAGATTGTTACAGTGGGGTGCCGTCTTTGTTTACGTATAGTACGGCGGTGAAGACCTTATACGGAACCTTCTTGGACTCCCTAAAGGTCTTTTTATCATAATTTTGTCCGTATTGCCTAAACAAAACTCCATATGGTTTTTCCTCTGCATGATTTGACAGTGCTTTTTTGATTGGCAAAGCACTCTTTATGAGGTGACCAGGGTTTTCTGGATCTGTGCTTTGTTCTGAGTACTCTCGTACAGCACTTGAGATATCTCCGGTACGATATCCGTCTCTTGAGATGAAATCACACACTTCTATTAAAACAGGCGGATTATATCCAATGTGTTCCCTTGATAAGGTGATTTCTGTGGTCATCCTGTTAGCAGATTCCCTAATGCTGTCAATAACACAGTTGATAGCATTTTTTGATCTTATATACCCTTCTTGTAGCATTATTTCCGGGGTGAAATTCGTAATCATGTCGTTGGTGATGCCCTTTTCAGAATAGTAGCTATAGGTGTCAAGCACATTCCCGAGTTTTTCCTTGAGCGTATGCCATATTTCTGAAAGTGTATGTGGAAATTCTTCCGGTAGCTGTTGAGATTTGGTTAGGGTTCTAATCGCACCCTCATTTTCTTCTGTTGCTACAGGTTTTAGGTCAAAACTTACCCTGGTACGTTGCAGGTATGGATTTCTGCTTAGTGTCATATAGATCTCCTTGCAATTGGAAAGTTTGAGTAAATAACACCCGGGAGAATACTTTCTCCCTTGTAGTTATTATACACATATCCCTCCACTTGATGAAGCGGGGGGATATGTGGTGTGTTGTTATTATTGTTTCTATCAGATTATGCCAGGTTACGGTGTTTTCGTTATCGGATACAGTGGGTTTGAGAGTGGGGTTAATGGTGACGCTGTGTTTGTAGGGCGGTTTTCATCTTGTAATGCATTTGATGATGGTAGTGAACTTGAGGGCAATCCTGTGCTTGTTTTTCCGATACCTTGCATTGTATTGGAAGCCCTGTATGACATATTGCCAGCACTGTCAGATGCAGCAAAGCACACCTTGTATCCGTTTGCTCGCCTGTTGCGGAATACTAATCCAGAACCTTCACGATACGTACGAGAGTTCTCCTGTATTGTTTCTGCAGTACAACTTTCATTTGCTTTAATTACTCGGTATTTCCATGAAGTGCTTTCGGCAGCATCAGTGTCTCGTGCACGAATAATTTTTTCTTCAGTGCCTTCCATCGTAACAGTTATGCGTGGCGCAGTTGTATCAATGCCTTGGATGGTCATTGACTCAGCATATAAGACATTTCCTGAAGTGTCAGTGGAAGAGAAGCATATCTTGTGTCCGTTTGCTTGTTCTTTGTCGAATTTCAAGCCACTGCCTTCCCTGTATGATCTTGTGCTTTTGCTCAAAGTGTCTGCATCACATACCTCTTCTGCCTTTACTACTCGATACTTCCAAGTCGTTTTCTTTTCATCGTTGTCACTTGCACGCACGATTTTTGCTTGTTTTGGAGTGTTGGTTAATGGTTGTACAGTGATAGATGGAGCTGTTAGGTCAATGATGATTACATCGGAGGTAGCGTATGAAGCGTTGCCGGCGATATCAACAGACGAGAAGCATGCTTTGGTGTCATTGGTTGTTTCATCTCTGAAAGAGATCTCGGCGCCTTCGGTGTATGCATGTGCTTCTTGAGATAGTGTCTCAGCAGTACATTCTTCATTGCTTTTAATTTGTTTGTAATGCCATGTAGTTTCACCCGCTTCATTTTTATCAACCGCTTGAACAGTTGTTGTTGATGCACTTACATCAGATGTGGTAACAGTAATCTGTGGTGCTGTTGTGCGGTAGGAGACCGTCAACTCAAAACCTCTTTGACCACTGCTGTTGCTGCCATCGGCAGGGGTATATACCGTGTAGAGAACAGTTTCCTTATTAGGAGTGAATGTGCTCCTTGGTATGACAATTTCAAATGTGGATTCACCGTGTGCGTTTGTCGCATCAACAAGCCCTCCGCTTATCAGTATTCTCTCAATAGACCTTGCTGTGCCTTTCTTGTGCAGATCTACTATGTCACCGTTTGAGAATGTTCCCTCACTGATTGTCGCAATCAAAGTAACCTCGTTATCGTCAAAGTTAGTGATACCATCAGTTGTACTAATTCCGGTGTCATCTGATCTGTCAAGTGATAGTGCGACAAATGACTTATCAAACAGAGGTTGTCCGCTGAAATCTTTCAGTGTGTTGCCGACAGCGTCAACAATGTCAACATTTCCTCTAACGTATGAGAGTGTTGTAGCCGTTTCTGATGCTATTGCCGGGTGTGTGATGATAAAGCTCGTTTCTTGTCCATCTATTGACTGTTCAAACCTTGATATTTTAGTAGCCGGATAGAGCACGCCTTCAATTTCAATCTTAAAGTCGCTTGGAGATATCGTACCGTCCGTGTAGATGTGTTCATTTACTGTAATTCTTGTTTGAGTTTTATTCACATCAATCAATCTTGCAGAGGATATGGTTGGCGCTGTTGCATCAATACCTGTTAGCACATCGGAGGTAGCATATGCTGTATTGCCTGCGCTGTCTGTTACTGAGAAACATACTTTAGTGTTATTGTCACTGTCTTTAGTAAACCTTAAAGAAGTATTTTCAGTATATTCTTGTGTTGCGGATGCGAGTGCATCACTGTTGCAAGTGGTTTCAGAGGTAACTTGTTTGTATTGCCAAGACGTTTTACCACTGTCACGATCAGAGGCGATTACTACTTTCTCCTGTGCTGGGTCAGGCGTTGGGTTTGTAATGATAATAGTCGGCATAGTGATATCAACTCCAGATATGATTTCAGAGGCAGTAGCTGTAATTTTGCCGTCTTGGTCCACCGAGATGAAGCAGATCTTTGTACCGTTGTCAGTTTCTTCTCTGAGAACAATTGGTTCACCTTCAGTGTAGGGTTTTACACCTTCAGTGTTTCGTACTGCGGCATTACAGACAGCATTTCCGGCGATTTGCTTGTAGAACCATGTGGTTTCCGTGTCATTGCCGTCAGTACCTATAACTGCTTTTGCCTGCGCTTGATTTACTGTATCACTCGTTGCCTTCGTCGGATCAACCCAGCTATTGACCGTAGCACTAATCATTGATAGAGTTTCAGATGCTTTGTAGGATGTGTTGTCTGCTACGTCGGTTGCTGAGAAACATACTTTGGTACCACTGTGTTGCTCTGCATCAAGTGGCAATTGTTCTGTTTCAGTATAGGTTTCCGCTCCGCTTGTCATTTGATCAGCGTCACAGGTAGCGTTTCCAGTAATTCTCTTGTATGTCCAAGTGCTTTTGGTAGTGTCAGTGTCTCTTGCACTTACTGATTTTGTGGTTTCTGTAATGATAATAGTCGGCATAGTGATATCAACTCCAGATATGATTTCAGAGGCAGTAGCTGTAATTTTGCCGTCTTGGTCCACCGAGATGAAGCAGATCTTTGTACCGTTGTCAGTTTCTTCTCTGAGAACAATTGGTTCACCTTCAGTGTAGGGTTTTACACCTTCAGTGTTTCGTACTGCGGCATTACAGACAGCATTTCCAGCGATTTGCTTGTAGAACCATGTGGTTTCCGTGTCATTGCCGTCAGTACCTATAACTGCTTTTGCCTGCGCTTGATTTACTGTATCACCTGTTTTTTTGCCAAAGTCAGTCCACGGGTTTGTAGTGGTGGTAATTGTCAATGCATCTTCTTTGATATTCATCAATACAACAGAAGCATGTATTGCGGTATTTTCTGCGACGTCTATCGTTGTGAAACATACTTTAGTGTTGTTGTCGCTTTCCTTGTCAAAGGTGAGATCAGTGCCTTCGGTATAGCTTGTTGCTGTGACTGTTGTAGAAGCATCACAGGGGGCATTTTCACTAATTTGTTGATATGTCCATTGGGAATCTTTTTCATTGTCAGTTGCACTTATTTTTTTGCTGCTTGAGACAGTGCTTACATCTGGATTAACAATGGTGATGGTTGGCGCTGTTGTATCAATGTTTTTCAGTACTGCTGATCTTTCATATCCTGCGTTACCGGCTTGATCAATCGCAGAGAAGCAAACCTTGGTGCTGTTGTCACTTTCTTCATTGAAGGTGATTTTTTCTCCTTCGGTGTATGGCTGTGTGCCATTACTCATTTCTTCTGCATTACAGGTTGCACCACTGGTAATTTGTTTGTATGTCCAAGATGTCTCCGCACTGTCTCCATCTATTGCACTGACGCTTTTGCTTTTTGCGGAAGTTTTTTCTGGATTGACAGTGGTGATACTTGGTGCAGTCATATCGTAGGTAATTGACAGTAGTGCGCTTGGCAGCCCCTCTTCTTCTAATCGTGGCTTGTATGTCGCGTGCAATGTCAGCGGTCCTTCGGTGAATTGTTTTTTAGCGATTGTTGCCGTTAACGAAGTTTCACCATGTGCATTTACCTCATTGCCCCGAATACCGACAATCACGGAAGCTATCGGCTTGTTCTCGTTATTTTCGTAAATGCGTACTCGGTCTCCGCCTTTGAATGTACCTTTATTAAGTGTTACGATAAATTTGACTTCAGAGCTCTCACTGAATCGTGTGATACCGTCTGCGGTGTTAATACCAGTGTCGTCTGCAGGATTAAGTTTTATTGTCAACACTGATGGAAGCGTAGATGTGATTTTGTCAAATGTTGCCAGCGTATTGCCGATAACGTCTTTAACCAGTTCATCATTGTTGGATCGTGAACTACCAATATATGATAGTGATACAGTGTCATCCGACCTGATGGTGTCATCGATGATGATACTGAACTCATGTGTTGCTCTTCTGGCGATATTTTGGATACCTGTAATTGCTGTTGTGGTGACAGGCGAGTTATTAATAAATACTACGAAATCGTCAGGGTTGGGATTTTTAACCGCATACACTGGCTCGCTCATAGTTACTATTAGCTCATCTCTTCCAGTTACTGACACACTTGAAACTGTTGGTGCCTCTGTGTCAATGCCAGTAATGCTATTAGAGCTCTTGTACGTAGTGTTTCCGGCAAGGTCAGTTGCGGAGAAACATATCTTAGTGTTGTTATAACTTTCATTGTCAAGAGAAATGGTCGTTCCTTTTGTGTACTCTTTGCCGAATTCTAGAGCGTCAGCATTACAGACCACGCCGCTCTGAATTTGTGCATATTTCCATACTGTTTCAGTGGCATCTCCTCCGGTTGCACTTATTATTTTTTTCGCTGATAGCTCTGCATCTGCTTCGGTTATTGTGATAGTTGGATCTTTGGTGTCAACAGTTATCTGTAATATACTACCGACCTTCTTTAGTCCGCTGTTGCCAAATGGAGCATATCCTGCGGAAAGTGCAGTTGTTGCATTTTCATCAAAAAGATTTTTTGGGATTTCAATTGCAAATGAGTCGTTGTTGTGTGCATTTACTGCATCCTGTGCAGGGAAAGTACTAACAGTGACTTCTTTCATAACAGTACGAGTACGATCATTATATTCTTTGTATATCGTTACTACGTCACTATTAGAAAATGTTGCATTATTTGTCAATCTAACAGTTAGTGTGACGGTAGATCCTTCTAGTCGTGTGTAATTGTCATTTTTGTCGCTGCCAGTATCGTCTTCATCAGCGAGGTCAAGTGTAATGAATGAGGTGTTCTCGATGACCTTGGTGAATTCTTTAAGTGTGTTTCCGGCAATGTCTTGTATTGTTCCAGTCCCTGGTGTGTAGGTGATGCGTGATTCTATTTCTTCACTTACAGCAGGGTGTATGAGTAGCAATGCCTTTATTGCGTTATTGCTAGTGGTTGGTAACCTTTCAACACCAGAGACCCGATGGTTGTATCCGGTATTACCTATCTCAATGCTGAACTCAGACGGAGTGAAGTCATCAGATGCGTACACCTTTTCGTTAAAGGTTATCACTGTTCGTGTTCGATCGTAATTTTCAATTACAGCTGAGGATACTGTCGGAGCTATGCTGTCAATGCCTTGTAGGACAGGGGATGCTCGATAGCCGCTATTTCCAGCTGTGTCTGTAAATGAGAAACATACCTTTTTTCCGTTGGCGTCATTTGATGTGATCTCAAGCGTACTCCCTTCAATATATGGTGTTGTGTCTTCAGATAGTGCGGAGGCATCGCAGGTTGTGTCATGCTCAATTATTTTATACAGCCCTGTAGTTGTAGATCTGTCGTAATCTCGGACAACGATCTGTTTTTTGGTTGCAACTGTGGTGTCAGGTTCAAAAATAGTCATGAATGGCGCTGTGTCGTCATAGGTAAGTGAGAAGTCAATGCCGTTTGTTGATGTGATCTGGCCAGCTGGTGTGTATGTCGCATATAGTGTTATCTCACCTTCTCTAAATAATTGCTTTGCGATTGTGGTGGTGAAGGAGGTAGTACCGCCTGCATTTACTGTGCCTGTCCCGGCGGAAGCAATAATTATTCTTTTAAGTAAGGACGCCTCTTCCTTCTTGTGGAAAATTTGTATTTGATCACCGTTTGTGAAAGTACCACTTGTCAAGGAGATTGTGAGTGAGACCTCGTCCCCATCAAATTGAGTAATACTGTCAGTTGTGCTTGTGCCAGTGTCGTCTTGCGGATCAAGTGTGAGTGTTACAAATGCCCTGTTTGCTACTGCTTCAGTGAAGCTCTGAAGAGCATTTCCTGCAATGTCGGTAATGTCTGCGCTTCCCTTTGTGTACTGTAGATTCACAGTATCTGTTTCGCTCAAAGGAACGTGAGCAAGAGTGAAGGATGCTTCCGCTGAATTACTGCTGTTCGCTAACCCAGTAATTCCAGTAACGATGTATTGGGTTTGCCCTGAAACAATTCTAAAGTCGTTTGGATTGATATTGGCAGTTGCATATATTGGCTCATTAAACAAAACCTTTGTTGTTGCGCGTGCGGTAGTCGTGATAGATGCACCTGATGCAGTTGGTGCAGTTGTGTCAATATTACTCAACTGATTGGATGCTTTGTATGAGGTATTTCCTGCGGTATCCGTTGCTGAAAAACAAACCTTGGTACCGTTATCACTTTCACTGCTGAGTACGATAGTTGTCGCTCCTTCGGAGTATGCTGCAGCATCTGTCATGGAGGTTGCGTCACAGACACCTGCTCCGTCAATTTGTTTGTACTGCCATACTGTTGCAGTTGAATCGGTGTCTGTTGCGCTAACTATCTTTTGTTGTTCTTTATTGCTGCTCGGATTCTGCACAGTAATTTTTGGTTCGGTGATGTCATAGGTGATAGCAAGTGTGCCGCCTCGCATACCCTCGTTGTCTCCGCTTGGCGTGTAGGTTGCGGAAAGATTATTCAATCCTCTAGAGAATATATGCTTTGGCAGATCAACGGTAAATCTTATCTCTCCAGTTGCGTTTTTGTAGGTTGAGGAGGTTAGTAAGTTGCTGATGGTATAGATTTGTACAGGATTTGAACTGCTTTCCTTAAACAGGCGTATGATATCGCCATTGCTAAATGTTCCTTCGTTGAGGGATGCCGTCAACGTAACTGTGTCCCCGTCAAACCGCGTTATGTTGTCAGTTGAGTCAGGTCCGGTGTCGTCAATTGCGTCTAGATTGAGTGAAACAATCTTCATATTGTTGATTGCCTGCCCAGTGAAGCTCGCTAACTGATTACCAATGATATCAATAATTTTATTTGTACCCTGAGTGTATTTCAATGCCATTTGCGTGTTACTCGGGACAGAAGGTAGTGTGATGGTAAAGGTATTCTTTGCAGATGCCATGTCAGTTGCGAGTTCGGCAATGCCGACAATTGGATATTCACTATTATCAACGATTACCTTAAAATCACTTGGTGCTGGCGTAGTTGTTGCATATACTTTTTCGTTCAAGATCACTTGTGCGGTTCGTCTGTCCGCAGAAGTCGTAACAACAGATTCAACCGTTGGCGCACTGCCATCAATACCGCTCAACGTTTCGGAAGCCATGTATGCTGTGTTCCCTGCCGCATCTGTTGTGGAGAAACATACTCTGTTGCCGTTGTCATTTGTGTTTTCAAAGACAATGATGTTACCTTCAGTGTAGTCAGTTGTTCCAGCATTCATGGTGGCGGAATTACATACCTGTATTGATTCAGTTAGCACCTTGTATTTCCATGCTGTGGTACCGCTTTCATTATCAGTTGCACGCACCTCTTTTTGTAGTGTAGGATTGGTATCCGGATTTTGTACACTTATAGATGGTGGGGTGTTGTCGTAGGTGATTGTTGCTGCTGTCCCCTGATTTTCTCCAATGCTACCGATTTTTGTGTAGGCGGCACCCACATTATTCACACCAATTTTAAATATGCTTTTTGCTAGAGTGATGTCAAAGATTGTTTCACCGTCAGCATCAATGTATCGTGAACCTACAATTGCGCCACTAATGGTGTAGGAAGCGATTGTTGTGTTACCATCTGCCATGAATACTCGCACTCGGTCGCCGTCTGTAAATGTGCCGGTATTCAATGAGATAGTGAGTGTCACTTCGTCTCCGTCAAATCGAGTTAGTCCGTCAGTGTCGTCAAACCCAGTGTCGTCATCTGCATGTAATGCAACCGATACAAACTGTGTTGTGTTGATAGAGGTACCTGTACCAGTGGTCTCCAATGTATTACCAATTTGATCAAAAATGTGATTTGTTCCTTTCGTGTATCTTACGCCGACATTGCCGGTTGGAAGTGCGCTATGTGTCAATGTGAATGACTGGCTTGCACCCTCTTTTGTTTTTGCGATGTCGGAGATGCCTGTTACTAAGTCAGCGTATGCGGTATTGTCAATTTCAATTTGAAAATCACTTGGGGAAGGTGTGACTGGTGCATACACTTGCTCGTTTAGAGTTACCTTTGTTTTAGTGCGTGCAGCATTATTTGTTGCCGCCGCTGTGATTGTTGGTGGTGTATTGTCCACGATGAATGAGTTAATTCTCGCTCCGGTAGAGAGATTTCCCGTCTCATCTCTTACCATTACCGTACAGTCACTGTATGTTTTGTTTTCAAGCGTTGGTAACGTTATTGTGTTTTCGCCCCTGGTGACGGTTTGTCGTGTTGGATCTTTGCTTGTATCGGTACATGCTCCACCAAAAGAAACCGTTCCTGCCGCACTTGTTTGTATTTTTATATCTGGTGTTACGTCAGTTGTTGGACTTGAGATGTGTTCAGTAACTGATACTGTCGGACCGGTTGTGTCAATCGTAATTATCATGCTGGTTGTAGTACCCTCGTTTCCTGCCGCATCAAGTACTTTTGCGTTGATTGTATGTGCTCCTTCTTCACTCAAGTCAATATCAATAGACCAGCTATTACTTACACCAGTAAATGAGCTATCTTTTGCTTCGATTAATGTTTTTGTTCCGTCATATAGTTGGACATAGTCATTAGCGGAAGGCGTTCCAGAAAGTGCGCCAGAAATAGTCAGTCCAGTTTTCTTGTTAGTGATGTTGTCGCTTGTGTTTGTTCCACTGTCGTCATCATCTGCAAGATCAAGATTTATTGCAGTAATACTTGGTGCAGTGGTTTTAATTTCTATGGTGAGTGCATCTGATTCTTCTGAAACATTACCGGATTGATCTGTCGCAATTGCTGAGATGGTGTATGTTTTATCGCCTTCAGTCAATGAGATGTCAGCGGAGAATTTTTTCATTGCTCCGGTACATGCTGTGTCTGTTGTGTCAGCGATATCCATTACTTTTGTTTTAAATGATGAACCACCTTTTAAAATCTCAACTGTACTGTCTGCCTCTGCGCATCCGGCGATTGTTAAGGCAGTGGTTTTTTTCGTGATGCCATCAGTTGTTAGCAATCCCGTATCGTCTGCCTCGTCAAGAACAAGTCCAGTCGGCTTTGTTGGTTTGGTTTTATCCCGAGTCCATGTTGCAATTGTTGCATCGGCTTTTGTTTGCCAGTTTCCTGTTTTGTCTCGTCCGACAACACACAGGATGATTGATCCGTCCTGGTTCGGTACTGAAGTGGTGATTTTGTTTGCTATTGCGGTTCCTGCAGTGTCGCCATCTAGGTAATTTGCATTTGTGCAAGAGTCCCCCCCAAATACTGCATATTGATAGTGTGTTACATCTGTGCCTTCAACTGTAACATCTAAAGTGTCAATGTTGTTTGTGCTACTTGGTGCACCTGTTAAGATTGCCGTTGGTGCAGTGGTGTCAATGGTAATACTTAGCGCGTCAGAGGCGGAACTGGTATTGCCTGACTCATCAGTTGCTTTTGCGGTAATTTTATGTACACCTTCAGTCAGTGAAATAGTAATACTAAACCCGTCATTGTTATCGTCAGTGGTACAACCGTAGTCAGTGTTATCTGCAACATCAATTGCGTTTGCAATGCTGGTACCGTTTGCGTATAGTTGTACGGTGCTACCTGTTTCTGCACAACCCTCTATTGTTAGATTGGTAGTTTTGTTTGTAATATTGTCATCAGTGATATTGCCACTGTCATCTGCAGTGCTTAACTCAAGGTCGGATGGTTTTTCTGGTGCTGTATTGTCCAGTATTATGCTTTCTTCGTGTGTGTAGGTTTCTTCAAGAGTGTGTTCAAGCAGGTCTTCGGTCTGTGTGTCAATTATCAGAGTAAAGATGCCGACGTCATTAGATTGTACTCGGTACTGACAAATATAGGTATCAGAAATATTATTTGTGCTGGTTGGTTTACATCGCCCGCCGCTGAGTGTAGAAGCATAGCTAACAATACGATATCGGCTTTGGTCTTCACCAATGCTGTATTTGATTTCAGGGAGCGCACTTGCTGAGGAACCAGGTCTGTACTTTACCTCTTCATCAAACACAACTTTTGTGTAGATGCTGTCACCGGCAGTTATTTTACCTCTTCCGTTGATGAGTGGGATTATTTTGGTAGCGTCTGCATCGCTGTAGTACCCAGTTGCAAGCTCGTTGATAATTGGTGCACTGGTGTCAAGTGTGTAAGAGCCATATACGGTAGAACAAGCGGAGATGTTGCCGGCATCGTCTTCGTGTGTTGCGTATACAGTTTTCACTCCATCGTCACTTCCATCGTCTTCGTAGTCATCCGTTTGTACTTCAACAGTAAATGGTCTTATGGTGTCGGTTACTGGTGTTGCTGTGCTGATTTCTGCACTACAGTCATCATTTGAGTATAGAATAACTTCACCACCACTTTCTCCTACCGTTATTATAAACGTAGGTGTTATTTCATTGTCACGCTCCTTAATGCCTCTTTCTAGAGTTATGCCTGATGGAGCTGTAACACTGGTGTCTGTGGTTATGGTGCCGTCAAAGTCTCTCTTGTCGCCTGTATTGCCGGCGTAATCAGTGAATCTGTTAACTGATACCTGAAACGCCCCCGCATCACCATCTTTTACTGTGTATTTACATTCGTATTGATTTGCTGTGCCGGTTTCTTGACATTGTCCAGAAGTGAAACTTCGTCCAGTAGCAAATGCAAATCGCTGACCCCTGCCGCTGTTCCCGAGTCGGTAGAAAATGTCGGTATTGCCTACTTTTTCACTGATTTTTTCACTAAAAGTTATCGTTGTGGTAATCTCATCACTTTCAGCTGCCCAGCTAGTATCTTCGTTGGTCGTGGCGAAAGTAATGCTACTAATTGCTGGCTTGGTAGTGTCAACAATAGCGTTGGTAATAGTTTTCACATTTTGCTCAGCAAGCTCATTGCCTGCCCTATCAGTTATGGATGTTTCGTTAGTAATATCATATCGCAAGTTATTGTTGGCAATTGTGTCTGTATCGCTGATGGTGTATGTTGCTGTTTTAATGTTGCTGGTACCTGTTACCGTTGCTGTGCTACTAAGAGTAGAGCTGTCATTGTAAAAAGCAACGATTGGTTGAGATGCGTTGGTATCGCTCATGCCGTTTGCCTCTGTAAAAGTCATTGTTACTGCTATTGTGTCGCCGGCGTTTAAGTATGTTATATCCCCTTCTTCAGCTCTTTCCCCAGGAACACCCCCTGTTAGGCGGTGTGTTAGGGCAACTGTTGGTGCAGTGGTGTCAATGATGATGCGTGCATTTTCCCGACTGCTTGATGTAGATGAAACGTTTCCTGCTTCGTCCGTTGCTACTGCACTAATAACATATTCTTTTGACCGTTCTGCAAGATCAATATTAATAGAAAACTCAGCTGTGCCGTCTGCTGTACAGTTTGATGTATTTTGAGCAGTCGTTGTCTTTATTGGGCTGAAAGATTGCCCGTCTAGTAGTATTTCAACTCTGCTATCTGTTTCTGCACACCCGGTAATTGTCAAATCAGAGGTGTTAGATGTAAGTCCGTCACTGTTACTCACTCCTGTGTCATCATTTCCATCTAATGTAATAGCAGTTGGTGGATTTGGTTTTTTCCGATCAATACCAGTGATTACTCCTGTTTCGTCGATGCTACTATCGGAACCGTTTATTGCTTCAAAACATATTTTAAAGTTGTTATAGGTCTCAGAGCTCATCTTAACCTGATTTCCAGATCTTGTGCCAGCAGACATTTGTGCGCTATCACAGTTTGCGTTGGCAGTAATTCTTTTATGCTTCCATGTTGTGTTTGAGCTATTGGCAGAATCAGATGCAGTAACGGTTTTCTCTCTGGTTAGGGTTGTTTCATCGTCTTGATCATTCACATCCTCATCAGCGTCTGTAATTACTATCTCTATGGCAGGAACTGCTGCGTTTGCAACATGTGAAACACTCACTGTTACTATAATACCTGTAACGAGCAGTATGCTGGCGAGTGCGAGATGGGTGATTTTTTGTTTATTCACTTTGTTAAAAGCGTTTTTTAAGTTATACATCATAAAAATATGTTTTTGTTGCCACTCTGGTGGCTACTAAAAATTACTAATTATTCATTTTGAAAAAATGATAGAGAGAGAGCACTTGCTATAGATGATATACAATTTGTTAAAATCATGCAAGTATCCAAATTGTCTAAAGTGTTGCATAGTTATACCATCATTTTCTTTTTTGGAAATAGTAATATACAATTTGTTACAATCATGCAAGTATCCAAATTGTCTAAAGTGTTGCATAGTTACGCCATTAATGCTTGACATATTTAAAAATCTTTGTCATGTACAAGCTATGTCTTTGTTGGTGCATGCATGTTGCGTATTTTGTTTAACTTTATTGTTTTGTGAGGTGTGTTGGTTTGGTAGTGTATGGGTTATGTTATCGGTCTGGTGGTATGGCATAGTATGAAATAATAAAGTTGGTTAGTGCGGCAAATGGATGGGATAGTGACGTAGAGGCATATTTTGTTTTTGGGTCAACGGCAAAAAGGAAAATGAGGTATTTTGGCTTTGATGCTGGGAAATAGCCGAAAAATGAGTGTAAAAACTTGTTTTCTGCGTATCTGCCAGTATTTGGATTAACTAGCTGTGCTGTGCCTGTTTTTGCAGCAATGCTGTATCGTGGATTGCGCAAGGAGCCGCCAAGTATCCCTCGATCATATACCGTTGTAAGTAACTTGGTTACTTTATCAGCAGTTGATTTATTAAATACACGTTTGCGCTCTCGGGTAAAATCTCTTTTGGAAATTATCCCACCGATCCTCGGTTGCTCAATGTCTTTTGTTACATAAGGTTGCACAATGAAGCCACCATTTGCTAATGAGGCAAAAGCTCGTGCAGTTGCTATTGGTGTGACCGCAATTCCTTGTCCGAAGGATGCAGTTGCAAACTCTATTTCACGATTGCTATTTAAATTCTCCACCAATCCTGCTATCTCCTTTGGTAGATCAACCTGTGTGATGCTATCAAAACGAAACTCATCCATATAGTCCTTGTAGGTACCGATGCCAATTTTTTGTAATAGAAATACCGCACCGGTATTTAGAGAATGTGATAGTATTGTTTGAACACTTGTATTGGGTCCTCGACCACGGCCATCATAGTTTGATATTATTTCACCATCAACTACCACTTGTCCATGGTCAGTATATGAGTCGCGTAGTAATACTCTGCCTGAATCAAAGCCAATTGCAACAGTCAGTGCCTTGAACACTGACCCCATTTCATATACATCCTCAACGATTGGGTTATTGAATAGTGAATAGTCCGTTACTTGTCCGTATGTATTCGGATTGAATGAGGGTACAGCTCCAATTGCGATAATGGAGCCGTCGTTTGGATCCATTACAATTCCTCCAACCTTTTGTGCATTCCAATTATACTGTATTCTTCGCATTTGTGTTTCCAGTTGTCGTTGTACGTTAATATCTACGGTTAATGTAACATTGCCGGCGGAGGAGTTTTTGCTTTGGGGTGGTAGTTCGCCGAGCTGCTCCAGTACTGTTGTACTTGTGGTTTTTGGTATTTTATTTGCACTACTGAGCACATCGTCAAAGATGTTTTCCACACCATATTGCCCTCTCGTCATCTGGTTTTCATCTACCGATACAAAACCGAGTGTATGTGCTGCAAGGGAGTTGTTGATATATTCTCGTTTCTTAAATGGCTCCATCCACACTCCTTTAAGTCCGTATTTATCAATACGTGCTTGTATTTTTTCCTGTATGGATTCAGGTATGTCCCTTTTGATTATTTCATATTCATCTACCTTCTCTTTTTTCGCACTCTTGAAGAAACTTCTTCGGTCTATATCAATTTCTTCGTTCAGGTGCTCATATACTTCTTCTGCGTCTTCAATTTCAAGTGGAGAAATATTCAAGTTATAGCCGAAATGTGTTGTTGCTGCAAGATGTTTCTCATCATCTTTATCAGTAAAATAAATGTTTCCCCGATCACCAACGCTTCTAAAAGGAAGAAAGATGCCGGTATTCCCTTCTATCTTTTTGTTGAATTGATTATCATAGAGTATGCTAATAGAAAGTAACGCAACCAATATTACGATGTAGAAGATGGTGTAGGGGCTATCTAGTTTATATTTATACTTACGGAAAAAAGACATATGTGCGGTGTGATGCAGTTTTATATATGCATCCTTCTTTATTATCTAAAGGTAGTAATATGTGTTAAAATTACATCCCGTGTTTTTTTATCCAATACTCCGGTAACTGGCACGCCCTCCACTAATTGAAACCATCGTAGGGCTCTATCAGTTGCCTCATTAAACACACTTGTTTCATTGCCAGGACTTCCATCGCCTTTTGTTGCAATGCGATAGCCACTGTTATTTAAGAAAACCTGTAGTCGGTATATATCTTCATCCACGTCACCGAGACGCAAGTTTTTATTTGAAATTGGTACCACCGTGCCTATGGTATTTTCTGTTTCTTGTATGACTGATTCTCGTGATCGTACAGTTTCTTTAGTTGGTTTGGTCGGCACTTTTTCAATGGAATCAACGCGTTGCGCCGTTACTTCATCTGGCAATCCTGGTGCGATAATACCTCTCCTTTCTGCCGCTCGTCGTTGTGCATTTGCAAGTACTTTTTCTTCATCATAAATCACAATACTTTCTTCCTTTTTTATGATTCCGTCATAGACCCCCTGAATGTGTTTGCCTAACTGATTTGCAATGGAAGATGCATTTGCTGCTACCTTGCCCAATACTTCCTTCTGCTGCTTGAGGGCTTGTAGTAAATCTGCCTCGCTCTGTTTTGTTTTTTCTTGCGCTACCCCGTTCTCTTGGTTATCTGTTTCGGAGATGCACGCAACTATTTTTCCTGCATAGTCATATACTGCGCCAATATTTTTTTCTTGCCCATCGTTACCGTAGGCACCGACAAGTAAATCTAAGCCATTAAACGCAATAGATGCACCGAAGCGGTCGCCATTACGTAAGACGGTTGGAGCAACACTTTTTTCAAAAGACCACTGCCCTCTTTTGTGTGTTTGTTTATACAGATATACTGCACCGCTTCTTTTCTCCCCCAGGTTACTTTTTGGGGCGCCGATTGCTAACATGTTCCCTGATCTTGCAATTGCAGCACCAAATTCACCAGTGGTGTCATTTTCTTCAGGTTTTAATTTCTGCATTATTTGCCATGTGCCATTTTGTTTTGCATATACATACACCACGCCCCTGTTGCGCGTGTCTTTGCCTTGATCGTCCCGCATCGCACTGATAAATAGTATGTTATCAAATAGAAAAACTGTATTGCCGAATCGTGCATTTAATCGCTGATTTTGTTGCACTATTTTCTCCATAAGCCAGGTGCCTGAGGACTTCGTGTATACATATACCGCACCATTTTTCCCGATCCCATCGCCGGGTGCACCAATAGCAACATTTCCATTAGAGGCAGCAATGCTATGACCAAACTCTTGATTTGGTGCGGTGTCTTTTGGAACAACACGAAACGGATTTTTCCATTGACCGGCGCTGTGTGAGTAGATGTATACTGTTCCGCTGTTATCCTGTCCTGTTGCTCCAATTGCAAGTAGTTGTTCATCTAATGCAATACTTGCGCCGAATGATTCGTATGGCTCTAGATCTGTTGGTGCAATTGTGGTATGAGCAGTCCATACTCCGGCGACTTGTCTGTATATTCTTACTGCCCCTGCAGATTTTGCTATATGTCCGGAATTGGAATCGCCGACAAGCACTGTCCTTTGATCCTGTATCGCAATTGATTTTGTTGCCAGACCTGACTGTTGAAAATTCTGTTCATGCAGTACTGCTGAGTTTGTCCATGCGGTATTGTCTTTATTTTTTGTATGTATATGTACTTTTTCACCGCGAGTGCCGATTGCAAGTACCCCATTTTTTATTGCCAAGGCATTACCGAAGCCCTCGTATGCATCAATATATTTTGCAAGTATTTTTTGTGGCTCAGTGTAGTTTGCGCATTGTAAAAGATTTGCTCTCTCTTTTTCTTTCTTTTCTTCTTCTATGTCTTTGATAATGACAGGGTCTGACTTTTTACTTTGCTTACTTTCATGTTCACCACGACGAATACTTGCCGTAAAAAAGTTTTCGCCAATTGGCAGTGTGTCTATTGGTATGCCAGTTATTTGTATGACTTTTTCATTGGCGTCGGTAGACATAATTGTCTTTGCTCGAATTTCAACACCATTTAGAAATACGCGCACAATATCGTTTTCTTCAAAAATTCCGTCAATACCCAACCCAATTAGATTTTTTTCCTTGTTAACTAGTGCCGTTATTGTAGGGGCTTCTGGTGGCTCTTGTATTGTAAGGCGAAACGCAGATGTTCTTTGCACCTCAGTGCCACTTCTTTCCAATCGGGCAACAACTAAGTTGTCTCCGGTTTGAAATACGTCAATTGAGATATTGTCAATAGTAATTTCTTTTGTTCCGATTAGCTCTGGCGTGTTGATTGCTTTTGCCTTTATGAACACATCGTTACTGTATACATTTATTACATCTTCATTTTCAAACGATCCGTACAATGTAAATGCCACAATTGACAAATCGTTGTCATTTCGCAATATCTGTGTTATTCGAAAGTCATCAGTGCTTTCAAGTTGTGCAAAAGAAATGGATAATCCGTATATCGCTGAAAAATAAATTATAGTTACTGTGAGCAATATACATGCATGCTTTATATGTCTCATACATTCTTACTATATCACGCTGAATATCTGTTGAGTTGTCTACTACCTCTATTTCATACTGAGGGGTATGCACTACGGTGGTGTTGGAGTGATTATGCCTGGTTTATAGTGATGTTCTTAATTTTTCTAATTCTTCCTTTTTTTTACATTCAGCGATAAGGTATTTTAATGAGTGCTCTAATTCGTCCTGTGCACTTTGTATTTGCTCGTCTGTGATTGTGGATTTTACTTCGTACCGCACCTGTACAACTTTTTCATCTATCTTCGGCAGCGATTTACTTTTTTGCACTTCACTCAACATCTGCTCACTTGATTTGGTAATTGGCTTGTTTTGTTTTTTGAGGAATTGTGTTGCCATGGCAACAGTATTTAATACGGCATTAATTTTTTCTTCGTGCATATTTTTATAATTTTGTACAGAGGCAGTTTTCTTTTTGGGGAGTGGCGTTGGTTTTGCGTTCTTTATTGTAGTATTTTCTTGTATTCGTTGCACATTTTCCCAAACTGCTTCAAAGCTTAGTCCGCAGAATTTAGCAATTTCTTTTGTCATGTATTCCTGAGTCATCGGATCTTTGTTCATTACGATAATCGGCAACATTACTTCTTTCACCCCTCTGATATGATCTTCACTGTTTTCTCCGTACTGTTTCTTTACATATGCTATAAGAAAGGTTATTGCTGGCACTGCTTCTTTTACCATTTTTTTAAATTGTTGGACATCTTGAGCAATTACATCTGCCGGATCGCACTCATTGGGTAAGATAACAATTTTACTGTCCATGCCGAGTATATAGGTCATTTCAATAACTCGTAGTACAGCACGTTGTCCCGCCGTGTCACCATCAAGTGCAACTACCACTCGGTTTGATAGTCGTCGTAATGCTTGTAAGTGATCTTCTGTTACTGCTGTTCCCGAGGTTGCCACGGTCATTGGGTATCCTGCCTGATGTATCATGATTGCATCAATCGGGCCTTCAGTGAGTATTGTGAAGTTATGCTTGCGAATATGTGGCTTTGCTTTGTGTAGTCCGTATAAAAATGATGATTTTTTAAACAACGGTGATTCTGGGGAATTGATGTACTTTGCGCCCTCACTCTCGCCATATATCCTTCCTGAGAACCCGATAACCCGACTTTTTTCATCGTAAAATGGAAACTGTATCCGATTTCTGAATCGGTCATATACAGATTGTTTCTCTTTATTCTCTACACACATACCTGCCAGAACTTGTTCGGCAAGATTTGATGTTTCTTTACTGCAGAGTGTATTCCATCTATCTGGGGCATATCCAATACCCCACTCCTGTATTGATTGTTCGTTGATGCCACGGTCTGTAAGATAGCGTTTCACTTCTTCAGTAAGGTTTTGTTGATATGTTGTTGTCGCTGATTCTAATAGATGATATAGCGGTGCATTATTTTCCTTACTCTCTGTTGAGGTGGTTATGTCTATGCCTGCATGTTCTGCAAGTATCTTCAATGCCTCTTTGAAATCAACTCCTTCTACATCCTGTATAAATGAAAAAACATCACCACCTTTTTGTGAGGAAAAGCAGTAATATACTCCCGCGTGAGAATCAACAAAAAATGAGGGTGTTTTTTCATTGGTAAATGGTGATAATCCCTTCATTCGTTTTCCAGCGGGAGTTAGTGTAGTGTATTGTGCTATGATGTCAGCAATATCAATCGCATCTTTGATTGTTTGTACTTGGTTACCCCTGTTTGTCATTACTGACATTATGGGGCTATTTCTTCTTTTTCTGCAAGGTCTTTTGCTATCTTATCCTGCACTTCTTTTATCATTACTTGTTTTGTACTGCCCTCATGTCCACTTCCGATAGGTACCAATCTTCCAATAATTACATTTTCTTTGACACCGTCCAGAGTATCAATTGCACCACTAACTGCTGCTCGGATTAAAACACTGGTAGTGTTTTGAAATGATGCCGCAGAAAGGAAATTGCTTCGCGATACCGACACATTTGTTATGCCAGTTACAATACTTTCTGCCTTTGCAGGTCTTAAGCCCTCTGTTTCAAGACAGTCATTCAAATCAACGAGCTCACTAAGGTCAATGACTTCTCCCGGTATGTATGCGGCATCTCCTGGGTCAGTGATGAGCATTTTGCTAAACATCTGACGGATAATAATTTCAAAATGCACTGGAGCAATGCTTACCCCCTGTAGTTCATACACTTTTGCAATTTCACTAACAATATATTCTTGTGTTGCTTCTTTGCCACAGTATTTTAACATTTCTTCAAGATTTGCCGCACCATCTGTTAAAAATTGTCCTTTCGTGACCTTGTCACCAACTGCAATTTTGATTGTTCGTAGCGGAGGAATTGAGTAGTTTTTTTCTGCAGTTGTTGCTCTCTTGTTTCCCACGGTTAAGCGGACGGTGTGTCCGCCGTCTTTATGCTGTTCTATTTTTTCTACTACGCCGTCGATGTGTGTGATGGCTGCCGGGGCTTTCGGTGCGCGTCGTTCAAATACTTCTGTTACTCGTGGTAATCCTGCGGTAATGTCTCCCCCTACTGTTGCAACACCGCCGGCATGGAATGTACGCATAGTTAACTGTGTTCCTGGCTCACCAACTGATTGTGCGGCTATGGTGCCTACTGGTTCGCCGATATCAATAATTTCATTTGTTGTCTTATCCAAGCCATAGCATTTTGCACAAATCCCTCGTGTGTGCCGACATGTTATTGGGGAACGAACTCGCACTGCCTCCACACTTTCATCGGCATCTATTTTTTCTGCGAGTGTTATATCCAATAAACTATTTTTTTTCGTGATTACTTCTCCATTTTTATTCACAACTTCTTCTACCACGTATCGCCCATGAATTCGCTCACTGAACGAATCACCAGCCCCTGATGCAGTTTGCCGGTATATCGTGAATCCAGTAGTTGCTTTACAATCCTCGTCTTCAATTTTTACCTCTTGCGCAACACTAAACAGCTTTCTTGATAAAAATCCTGCATCTGCCGTTTTCAAAGCCGTGTCCGCAACACCTTTTCGTGCGCCGAATGACGCATTAAAATATTCAACCGAAGAGATGCCGTCTTTTAGTGATGATAACACTGGTTGCTCTATTGGTTCTCCTGACGAGGAATCAACTACGCCGAACATCGCAGTCATGTCTCCTAGATCGTTGAATGATCCACGTGCGCCAGAGCGAATCATATCACCGATAGATGATTCCTCTGGCACGCTGTCTTTGGTGGTTTGTCCCAACTCTTCTTTAATTTCCTGCCACAGATTTATGTTTTTTCGTTTTCTCTCTTGCAGTGATATCAAACCTTCTTCGTATGATTGCTGTATTTCTCTTGATTTTTGTAACCCTTCTGCTATGCGTTCTGTCCGCCCTTCTGGTTTTTGTAGGTCATTCCATGAAAAAGTTGTTCCTGACTTTGATGCAAATTGAAAGCCAAAATCTTTAATTGAGTCAAGATGTTTTATCAAAACTTTTTTTCCAAAAGTGTTCAAAATACCGCGCACCACCTCTTTAATCATTTTCTTGTCAATGGTTTTATTAACAAATGGATACTCTTTTGGTAGTGTTGTGTTAAAGAGAAGTCGACCGACCGTTGTTTCAAAAATTTTCCCTTTATTCTCACCGTACTTTTCTTTTTGAGAGGCAAGCACTTTTATTTTTGCGTGTACATCAATGCTGTCGAAGTCATATGCGGTTATTGCTTCACTTGTGCTACTAAAATACTTTCCTTCCCCCTTTGCCCCTTTTTTCTCAACAGTTGCCCAATAGCATCCCAGTACCATATCTTGCTCTGACGGAGAGGCATTAATCTCACCTGACGCAGGATTGATAATGTTATTTGTGGATACTAGGATGTTTTTTGCTTCTGCTTGTGCCTCTTGAGATAGTGGTAAATGGATCACCATTGCATCACCGTCAAAGTCAGCGTTGTATGCCTTACAGACAAGTGGGTGTAGTTCAATAGAAAGCCCTTCTATCAATACGGGTTTAAAGGCCTGTATACTTTGGCGATGCAGTGTTGGTGCACGGTTTAGGAGCATGTATTTTCCCTGGATTACTTTTTCTAAAATTTCCCATATAACCGGCGCTTCTGTATCTAATAATCGCTGTGCACCACGCACATTGTATGCGAGTTCACGGTTTAACACTTCTCCTATTACGAAAGGGCGGAATATTTCCAATGCCATTTTTTTTGGTAATCCGAATTCATCGAGTTTTAAGTGTGATCCGACAACAATAACCGATCGTCCAGTAAAATCAACTCGTTTACCTAAAAGATTTAATCGGAAACTTCCGGTCTTGCCACTTAGGTACTCTGATATTGCTTTTAACTGACGATTCTTGCCACGCTTGGTGGTATTTCTTCCTCCGCCAGAAATTTCTTTTTCAAATAGAACATCAATTGCCTCTTGCAATAGTCGTTTTTGTGTGTTAATAAAGATTTTTGGTGCTTTTGATTCAATAAAATCTTTTAATCGATTGTTTCTGACAATTACATGACGATACAGGTCATTTAAGTCCGAACTTGCATATCGACCGCCATCAAGTGGTACGACTGGACGGATGCCTGGTGGTATTACCGGCAATCGGGTTAAAAACATCCATTCTGGTTTATTTCCGGACTGCAGCAGTGATCGTACCACTAGTAACTGTCTTTGCATTTTATCTCTTTGTCCTTTATTTACCTCTTTTAGTTGTTTGATAATGTCTTTTTCCTTTTCCTTTAGATCAATTTTTTTCAGGAGATTGAAAATAACCTGACCTCCTTTTTCTGCGTCAAATAATCCAGAAAACTGTTGACTTAGTCGATCGTATCGTGCCTCTTCAATGATAGCGTGTTCCTGAATAGATTCAATATCTGCTATACGATTTTTGTATTGATCGTTCAGCATGTGGTGTGTTTCTTCTTGTGTCGCCTTTTGTATTTTTTCGTCAAATTCCTGTTTTATTTCTTTTTTTAATTTTTTTCGTGTATCCTCATTAACGCTTTTTACGTAGTATGACGAGAAGTAAATTACATTTTGTACCTGCTGTGCTGGCAGGTTGAGAAGTGTTGCAACATGTGAAGGTACTTTACGTAAATACCAGTAGTGCGCAATTGGTGTGGCAAGGTCAATGTGTCCCATGCGTTCACGACGCACTGTTGAGCGAGTTATCTCTACACCACAGTTACTGCATTCAATACCTTGATATTGCGATCCTTTGTATTTTCCACAACTGCATTGAAAATCATGCTCCGGTCCAAATATCTTTTCACAAAATAACCCGTCTCGCTCTGCTCGTTGCGTGCGATAGTTAATTGTTTCCGGTTTTGTTACTTCGCCGAATGACCACGATAGTATTTCTTCTGGGGAGGCAAGGTTTATACTCAGGGCGTTAAATCTGTTTGATTGTCTGATTGTTTTTTTCATATGTTTATGGGGTATTTATCTTTCTTTTCGCGTGTTTTTTTCGTTGTTCTTCAATTTCTAATTGTGGCTGATCTCTGTCTGGAATCTCTAAGTTTACATTCAATCCAAGTCCGCGCAAATAATACAACAGGACATTAAATGCTGCGGGTGTCCCCATTTGTGTTACTGGTTCATTGTGAATAATTGCGTTGTAAGCAGCGTTTCTTCCCTGCACGTCATCTGATTTAATGGTTAGCATTTCACGTAATGTATATGCGGCACCGTGACCAAGTAATGCCCAAACCTCCATTTCCCCCAATCGTCCACCTCCAAATCGTGCGCGACCACCTGGTGGTTGTTGTGTGATCAGCGAATATCGTCCTGTTGATCGAGCGTGTATTTTATCCTGTACCATGTGTTCCAGTTTCATGGTATATATCCAGCCAACTGCTACATCTCCGTCAAATTTTTCTCCAGTTTTTCCGTCGTATAGGGCAACTTGACCGGTTTCTGGGTAGCCCGCTTTTTGCATTTCTTCTTTTAGTTCTTTTTCGGTTATTGAGGTCATTGGGGGTATTATTGCCTGATAATTCAATGCGTGTGCGGTCAGTCCGGTATGCATTTCTAAAATTTGTCCGAGGTTTTTACGGGATGGAACACCGAGAGCGGATAGAATAATATCAACTGGTTCTCCATTTTGTGTAAATGGCATGTCTTCAGTAGGGGCAATTCGTGATATCACTCCTTTGTTTCCGTAGCGATTTGCCAACTTGTCGCCGATGCAAATGCGACGTAAATCAGCAATAATAATACGAATTTGCTTTAAGATACTGGTATCAGCAATATGTTCAGTGTCTCGATCGCGCACCTGTACTGACACTACCTTTCCTTTTTCTCCGGGTGGCAATGTTTTAGAGGTGTCGCGCATGTCTTTTGCTTTGTCGCCAAAAATAGATTGTAGCAGTCGCTCTTCTGCTGATATTTGTGTTTCTCCGCGTGGTGTTAATTTGCCGACCAGAATATCACCAGGTATTACTTCGGAGCCAATTCGAATGACACCTTCAGCATCCAGATTTCTTAGTTTTCTTTCTGTGACGTTTGGTATATCTGATGTCATAACATCTAATCCCAATTTTGTCTCACGGATCTCAGCGACATGTTCTTTGACTTGCGTTGAGGTTAACACATCATCTCGCACTAATCGTTCAGAGATAATAATTGCATCTTCAAAAGTACCACCGTCATAAGGTAGAAAAGCAACGCGTAAATTTTTTCCGATTGCTAATTCTCCGTTTGTTGTTGACGCTGTGTCTGCAATAACATCTCCTTTTTTTACTATGTCTCCTGGGGAGACAATGGGTCGTTGATGATTTGCAAATGAGTACGCAGAGCCCGCCAAAGTGAATACTTCAAGATCGTATTGCTTTGTACCTTTGCTAGTTTTGATACTGATATGCTTTGAATCGGAGGCAACAACTTCACCATTTTCTTCGGCAATAATTACCCTTCCTGATGTTTTAGCAAACTCTTTTTCATATCCTGTGGATACTAACGGTGGCTCTGGTCTGAGACAAGGAATTGCCTGTCGTTGCATTCGGGTGCCGGTGGCAGCACGTACCGGCAGTGTGTTGTGTGCAAATGGTATTAATGCTGAAGCAACTGATAGTATCTGCCCAGTTGCAACATCAATGTATTCAATTTGTTTGGGGTCAACTCGTTCGTATTGTCCCTGATACCGTACCAATATTGACTCTTCGGTTATTTTGTTTTGATCATTAACTGCAATGTCAGCACCTGCTATGCGATACTGCTCTTCTTCGTCTGCGGTTAAATATACTGCTTCGTCAGTTATTTTACCTTTATTAACTTTAAAATAGGGGCATTCTAATAATCCATATTGGTTTATGCGTGCATAGAGTGCCAAATGTAGCACTAAGCCGATATTTGCTCCTTCTGGTGAATGTAGAGGGCAGATTCGTCCATAATGTGTTTGATGCATGTCACGAACTGATACACTCGCGTGCTCGCGTGCTACACCGCCTGCACCAAGTGCGGAAATGGTGCGTAAGTGTTCTAGTTCATCCAATATGTTCTGCTGTTTAAGCGGTTGTGAAAGTTCGTTGGTGTTGAAAAAACCGTGAATTGTTGATTGGAATGTACGTAAATTCAGTACGCTTGTTGGTGATTCAAAGAGCTTTGGGTCAATGGTAAGCATTTTGTCTCGCACATTCTTACGGATACGCATGAAGCCGGTGCGAGCAGATTCATGAACCAACTCACCCACTGATCGTATTCTTCGTGAGCCAAGATGGTCTATGTCATCTCCTTGTGCGTTTGGCGTATTGTTGAGATGGACAATTTCTTTCAAGATTAAGACAATGTCATGCAGTGTCAGCACTCGTTGTTTTTTTGCTGCTTCATCAATTGGCAATTTAAATCGTTTGTTGAAATTCACTCGACCTAATTCACCCATGTCATACCACTCAGGAGTAAATCGTGATTGAATGATCTGTTTTGCTCGTTCTGGACTTGCCACATTGCCTGAGCGCATAGTACGATAAAATGATGTCCACACCTCATCCATAGTGGTTGCGGTATCAATTGCAAAAGTTTTTTCTATGATTTTTTGTACCTCTGTGTCATCGTCAAAGAGCTTCAGTACTTGATCAGGTGTTTCTGGACCAAACGCTCGAATAAAGGTGGTGACTGGTATTTTTCGTGCACCCTGATCAACACGCACATAGATATTGCCACTTATATTGCTCTCAAATATTACCCACATCCCTCTTCCTTTTTGTGGAATTACCTGCGCACCAAAAGCAAATCTTGATTTTCCACGCAATTCTTTGAAAAATCTTACTCCTTGTGCACGTACTAGTTGTGCAACGATGGTGCGGTCTATGCCGTTTATAATGAATGATCGTTGCGGTGTCATTATCGGCATATCGCCCAATAACACCTCTTCTTCCCGTATTTTTTTTGTAACTTTGTTTTCTAGTTGCAATAAAATGCGCAGTGGTGCGGTATAGCTGGCAAATTGCTCTCTTGCCTCTACAGGAGTCAGTCGTGGTTCTTCAAGTTTGTGTGAAATAAATTTTATAAAGAAACGCTCTTTTGAATCTATTATTGGGAAAAATTCTTTGAAAAGAGATACAAGATCTTTTTCCAGAAATGTATCATATGATTTTTTCTGAAAATCAATAATGCCCTCCAATGGTAAGGGAGACCATTTGTACTGAGAAAAAGTTTTTTTTGTCCGTGGCTTATTCATTCTTACGTATAAAGTAGATGGATAAATTTTTTTTAATACACAACACCTAAACAGAAGGAGTTATGTTTTACTTAGCACAAGATACACACGGACCCATGGCAAATACACACTATGCTTTGATACTTGGTAGCATAGCAGTAGTTATGGATTTTTGTCAACTGAGTTATCCACATTTGCTGTATAGATACCGACACGCACCATTGCGGGCCGGATTACAATTTCTTTGGTACGCGCACCAACACGCATTACCTCAATAATAGTGTTATCTTCCTTTTTTTTAGTTACCCGCTGTTCCCCGACTGATTGGTGCTGATGTGGATCAAATGTTTCTCCGATGGAGTCAATGATGATAATATCAAGATCAGCAAATGATCGTAAGCATTGTGTGTATATCTGCTTGATTCCTGTTTGTGCAACATTGTTGTCAGACCTCTTTTCCAATGCTGTGCGTATAGAGTCAAGTACTGGCAACATGCTTGCTGCGCACTGTATTAGTTGGTTGGAGCGTTCCCGCTCTAAAAAATCTTTTTGTCGTTTTTTTTCGTTCAGAGCGTCTGCCTTTGTCCGCTTCCACCCATCAAGGTATTCTTTTCGCTCTTTCTCACATGTTTTTAGTGCCTTTTTTGCCTTTTCTACTATATTTTTTGCCGCATCAGATTCATTCTCAAATGTCACTTCTTCATCAATGTTTTTCTTTTCTTTTTTTGTTGTCATTGTATATAACTATACCCTTGATTGCCTTGTTTGACAAGTGTAGCGAATTCAAAAGGATGTATGCACCATTGATCAGAATCCTATTTTTGTTTTATGTGTTCTATTGCCTTTTTCAATGCGATCTCATCAATATCTACCTCTGGGTCTGCTTTATACAGTGCTTCCAGATCTTCTAAATAATTTATATCTGGTATAACTCCGACACCTTCAATTGATTCCTTTGCCGGGGTAAGCCAATGTGCGACTGTGATTTTTAATAATGCACCATTGCTTCCTACTGGTCTTATTGCCTGTACGGATCCTTTGCCGAGTGTCTTGGTGCCAACAATGTCAGCAATACCATAGTATCGCAATGCTGCCGCCAATATCTCTCCTGCTGAAGCGGTTGCGCCGTCTACCAGGATAGTCATTTTTGGCTTGATGTTATTTCGAAATATTGGTTTTATTGTTTTATATACTTTGAGTTTTTCACTACCTTTGTATTCATATAGTACTGGAGAGTTTTCTGGCAAAAAAAGTCCGGCGATGTATACCGATGCTGATAAAATACCTCCCATGTTGCCACGAACGTCTAGTACTATACGATCTGGTCCGCCGCTGTTTGCAACTGCTACGAACTCTTGTAATGCTTCACGAAATGCTTTTGGAGTTATTTTTGTAAATGTTGAAAGTGATATCACAAACACTCCGTCTCGTATTTCGGTTTCTACGGTTGGTATTTCCACTCGATTCCTAACAATGGAGACCTCTATCTCTTTTTCAAGGATTGGTCGATATATTTTCAATATTACTGTTGTCCCGCGTAGACCACGAATGTTGTCTGCTGCTTCAGATAGATTGTATTCTGAACTGTTCATGCCATCTATGGTGATAATGAGGTCTCCGGCACGTAGCCCTGCTTGACTTGCAGGAGAGTTTTTAATTGGCTTTACCACTTCAAGCATGTCATCTTCATTGATGGTTAGGTATGCACCAATGCCATCAATTTCACCGTTTAATACTTCATTTTCAAAATCGTTTGCATCTTTCGGCAAGAAAAAATTTGTGTATTTATCTTCTGTCGCAAGTGTTAAGCCCTTAATAGCACCGGTGGTGAGTGCATCTCTGTTTAGCATGTTTTCACTTTTTGTTGCGATACCATCTGTCACTTTTTTTGGTGGTGGTACAAATGAGTTTTCAATATATCGCCAGACCTGCCAAAAATCATCGAAATCAATATCCTGAAAATCACTTGGTACTACTTCATTGGTGTGTAGTTTGACAAAAATAGGATCAATCTCTTCTTCAACTTGTATCGTTATGCCATCGCCGTGTAGTATTTCAGTATCAGTTAACAGTTGTAACAATATGCCATTTTTGTTGATGTACACAGACCCGAGGAGAGCGCCGATGCCGAAAAAAACCCCAAAAAGAAAAATACTGATGGTGCCTGTGACGGTCCTTGGTTGACATGCTTTAGCAACT
Organism: Minisyncoccota bacterium; assembly: GCA_963668425.1. GTDB lineage: Bacteria > Patescibacteriota > Minisyncoccia > Phycocordibacterales > JABAAK01 > JAPPJI01. Next base: position 689,741 of record OY764332.1, read on the forward strand.
TTGTACAAGCTGGAGACACATTGACGTAGATTCATTTGCCTTTTTGGCGGTGTTTCAGTAAGCATTTTTTTGACGATTGATTTCTCGTTATTAGTGAGCGAAGCATATTCTTTTTTTGGGAGGTGTTTTATTGGCACGCTTTTTGTTTGTCTATTCTTTGTAGCCACAGATTTCTTCTTTTTTGTTTTCTTTGCTGTAGTTTTTTTAACAACTTTCTTTTTTGTCTTGTTCATACATAGTAAGTATACCACTGTGGTATAGTGTATACATTATTCAATCCACATTTGTATGCGCCTTATTGAGCTTTATGATACTCAAACTAAGTCTCTCCGTCCGTTTACACCACTTTCTGAGAGGCAAGTGTCCGTTTATTCTTGCGGACCAACACTTTACCAAGCTGCACACATCGGCAATATGCGCGCATATGTATTTGCTGATACTCTTAATAGAGCGTTGCGTCATTTTGGTTACTATCCGAGGCATGTTATTAATCTTACTGATGTTGGACATCTCACTGATGATGCGGATGCAGGTGAGGATAAGGTAGAAAAACAGGCGGCACGGGAAAATCAATCTGCGGAAGCAATTACTAAACGATTCGGCGATCTTTTTCTTGCTGATTTGGAGAAATTGCATATTAAAACTAACCGGTATGTTTTTCCTCGTGCCACATACCACATTCAAGAGCAGGTGGCATTGATACAGCAGTTGGAAGAAAAAGGATACACGTATAGCATTGAAGATGGTATTTACTTTGATACACGTGCGTATAAGGCGTATGGTGCGTTTGGGTCATCGCATACTACAGCAAGTAATAATCATGGGCGAATACAGCAAGTTGTCGGCAAGAAGTATCCGCAGGATTTTGCGCTTTGGAAGCGAACACCGAGAGGAATAATTCGTCAACAAGAATGGGACTCACCATGGGGCCGTGGTTTTCCTGGTTGGCATATAGAATGTTCTGCAATGGCTATGAAAATTCTTGGTGCTACCATAGACATTCATAGTGGCGGCATGGATCACATTGCTGTGCATCATACTAATGAAATTGCACAGAGTGAGGGTGCAACTGGCGAGGTTTTTGCGAATCTCTGGATGCATGTTGCCTTTTTAACGATGGGTAATGAAAAATTGTCAAAATCACTTGGTAATGCTTATACTGTTAGTGATCTTGAGCAGCGAGAATACCATCCGCTTGCTCTTCGCTATTTATTCTTACAGACATCCTATCGCACCCCACTTTCTTTTTCTTTTAAGGCGCTTTCCGCTGCTCAAACTGCGTTAGAGCGCCTACATAAAGAATATACTGCTCTACCTCACTCTCTTTTTTCATACTTTAACACAACTCGTGATGAAGCCCATTGTGCAGCTGTTGATGCTGCTATTGCGGATGACTTAAATACAGCAAAAGTATTGGCAACAATGCATGAGGTCTTGCGTGATACTTCTCTTGAGTCAATTGTCAAGAGGAATACGCTTCGTTATGCAGACCGGGTGCTTGGGATTCTTTGTCGTTTGAAAGAGAAGAATGAGCAAAGAGAGGTTCCTGTTGAAGTTCAAAACCTTCTTAAGGAGCGTACATCTGCTCGTAGTAATAAAGATTATATTGCTGCTGATACTCTTCGCGATCAAATCAATGATCTTGGGTATGAGGTGGTTGATACTGATGAAGCAAGTACCGTTGTGGAAAAACAAGGCGTACAGTAGTACCTATTGTTTACACTAAGCATGCTATGATACATACCATAATGGATGTGAGAAAAAAATTTACTCTTAATATGATTGTGTTGATCATTGTTGTTGTTATTCTTAGTGTGTTTGTTTTTTTTTCTGCGACCAATGACCCGTTTCAGCAAGGGGATTTCCCAGTAGATAACATTGATCCAGGGACACTGTTTGAAGTAGAGGAGGAAGATGCACAGGAGGAGTCGCCGGATTTCACAACAGTGAATTCAGATGTACCGGAGATAGCAGATGATGATGTTGTGGCAACTGTTACCCTCTCAAATAATCAAATTCCTGAAAAGCATCTGCGTCAAGAAAGCGTTGTAGATGATTCTACTGATGATACTGTTTCGTATACGGTTTCTATTCGCGCATCTTGGAGTGAGCGATTGCATCCCCGTTGGTATCCGCAGGGCGCACACCTCTCCCCGATGATTGCATGGTCACATCGTCTTAAGAATGTTTTGTTTAGAGAAAACGGTATTGCCAGTAAGGGTATGGAGATAATGGCAGAGGTGGGTGCTCCAAAAACATTGGTGCAAGAGATACAGAATAGCATTCTTGCTGGCACCATTGCCACCTATAACACTGGCACAGTGTTTAATGCACCGGGAGAAGAGACAATACAAATGACAATGGCAAAAAGTGCTCCATATATTACCGTTGTATCTATGATTGCCCCTAGCCCTGACTGGTTTATTACCGCACGTAATGTAGAGCTTTATAAAAATGGCGTATGGTCGGAGCGAATGCAAATCCCTGCCGTGCTGTATGATGCCGGCACTGACAGTGGTATAGATTTTACCGCAGAGGACAGTGATACTGATCCACAACAGCCGATTACTAGAATAAGAAATGTGCCGGCACTTCCTATTGCCACATTTGAGTTTATAAAAAATTGATTACTTAATTATTTCCTGTGTAGCGTTATGAACGTAGAGCCCTTCTCCGTCGCGTAGCAGTATTACTTCATTTTTGGACACCTTGTATTTTTTGCGAAAATTAGTAATCTCTTCATCAAATGACGGATCATAGTGCGGAATAATGTATTCCTTAATGAAATGCAATCCTGTTACATCAGTTACTCTATCTTTGTTTTTGTCAGGATGTACTTCACCAGCACTTGCAATGCTTGGTGATACTAATACTGCACCGGCGCTGGAGCCGATGTACAAACCTCCCCGATTACATAGCGCTATAATTTGTTTTCGTATTGGTGCAGGTGAGTTATGGATACTGTGTAGTAAATGGAACGTATTTCCGCCACATACGTATATCAGGTCTACGGTGTCGTCTAATGATTCACCAACATCAAAATCAACAAACGATACAGTCATGCCCATTTCTTCTAGTTGTTTTTTTGTTACCTTGTTCCACGGCGCCTTTTCCTTTTCGGGTTGTGCAGTGGTAATAATGTGTGCCTTTTTGTATGACCTCTCTTGTGCTATACGTACTACTTTTTCTCGTATTGTTGTGGAACTAAACCCGCTGGACACTAATAATCCATGGAGTACCATATTTATATTTTCCCCACAAGGTCGGTTCTTGGTGTTAGTGCTTCATCGCCTTTTTGCCAGCTTGCCGGACATACTTTGCCTGCATGTTCATTTACATACTTTGCTGCTCTTACCTTGCGTAACAGTTCGGCAGATGATCTTCCGATGGAGTTATCGTGTATTTCCATTGCGCGTATGATGCCTTTTGGATCTATTATCACAGATGCCCGATACGCCAATCCATCTTTTTTACAGTAGACCCCAAACATAGTAACAAAAACATGTCTATGATCAGAACCCATGGGGAATGAAACCGTTTTTATAATTGGCGAGGTTTCGTGCCACATTTTATGTGAAAACACGGTATCGGTACTTATGGATACGATTTCTGTCTCTTCTTTCTGAAATTCTTCGTATATGCCTGCAAGCTCTCCTAGTTCAGTTGGACATACGAATGTAAAATCGCCCGGGTAGAAGAATAGTATCAGCCACTTTCCCTGGAATGATGCAATGTTTGTGTTCTGTATTTCGCCTCTATGAAATGTTTGAAATTCCACTTTGTCAGGTACTGTATCACCAACCATAAGAGGTTTTATTTCAGAATCTATTATGTCCATTTCCATATGTAATGCTATGTATTGTTAGTGTAGCATGTTGGAGAGCAATGATGGGTATATGTTTAATAGATGTGTGGGCATCAGGTATATACTATCTTTAATGAATTCTCCCACTTTTATAACTCTTGGTGATGTTACTAGTGATGCGTTTATCACGTTGCAGGAGGCGGATGTACATTGCGATGTTGTGACAGAAAAATGTACTATCACTATGCGCTGGGGTGATAAAATTCCCTATAGAGATGTAACGGTTGTTCCTGCGGTTGGTAACAGTGCAAATGCTGCTGTGTCCGCATCTCGTCTTGGACTGTCCACTGCCCTTGTTTCTTTTGTTGGTGATGATAAAAATGGTGAGGAATGCGTAACTGTCCTGCAGAATGAAAATGTGGACACCTCTTATATCGCTAAACAGCCAGGCAAGAAAACAAATTACCATTACGTACTTTCCTATAATGCGGAACGCACTATTCTTGTTCGTCATGAAAGCTTTTCCTATACCCTTCCAAACATTCCAGATACTGTTGCATGGCTGTATTTTTCATCTGTTGGAGAATCGGCGGAGGCACTGCACGATGATGTGGCAAATTGGGTGGCACAGCACCCTGACACTAAGCTTGTATTTCAACCCGGCACTTTTCAAATGCGCCTAGGGTATGATCGTCTTAAAGATCTTTACGCTTGCGCATATCTTTTTATTTGTAACAAACAGGAAGCACAACGTATTCTTAACTCACAAGAGGTAACTATTAAAGTGCTTCTCCAAGAAATGCATAGGAAAGGTCCCACAATAGTTGTTATCACTGATGGTCCGAATGGTGCATATGCCTTTAATGGTGATACAGTTTATTTTATTCCTCAATATCCAGACATCGGCCCACCAAAAGAACGCACCGGTGCAGGAGATGCTTTTTCTTCAGCTCTTGCCGCTTTTCTTGCAAAAGGTTTCTCCCTTAAAGACGCCCTCCTTAGAGCGCCAATAAATTCAATGTCAGTTGTGCAATATATTGGAGCACAAAAAGGGCTTCTTACTGAACAAGATATAGAACGTTATCTTCAAAAAGCACCTGAGATGTACACTGTTTCGGTTCTCTGAGGAAAAATAGTAAAAGGCGAGGTTGGTAGTACCTCGCCTTTGTTGTGGTATTTAATGCAGTGGAGAAATGACAATACTCTCCACTCTCCAATTGTCACTTCCCATCTTGAATACTTTTTTTTGACGGTGATCACTTCTCGTTCGTTGATCATTATATCTCCAATAACCGGAATATTTCCAATGCTCGGATTGAAAAATTTAGATCCTCTGCGGTATGCATTTATTTCCGCACTGAACCGATTGGTTCCTGTGCCAGAGACGAGTATAGCTGCACACATACCGTAACCTCTGACATGAGTGTGAAATGCTTGTTCATATCCATGAGCCCGAGCCAGTGTCCACAGTTGCTCTTCGTATGGGGCTGGTTGATATGTTACGGCACAGCCCGTTATTGCTATTGTCGCAACGAATACAAGTAGTCCTAAGATAATGGCTTTCATCGTTACCTTCCTCCCTTTCTAATCAATCTATATGTTCATTTTACACCACATCTTTTTTTTTGTAAAATGTGTTTGCAATTTGATCGATTCCCCGCATTAGCACCTTGTCAATTTTTTTACTGAATAACATTCCTAAGATTATTACTAGTGAAAAATATACAATGAAATTACTTGCTTGGATTCCTGCCTCTTGTGTCAGGAGTCCCCTTCCTGCAAGCCATCCGGGTATAAATAAGATTATGAACCATGCAACGCTGATAATACTATCTCGCACGATGAATTGTACTATTGGCATTTTTTGAGATATTGCAAAAAAAATGAGAGTGAGTTTTGATACTGGCATTAGCTTAATGGCAATCAGTAGCACTGTTGGGGATTTGTTATATCGTTTTTCATTTTTTTTAAAAAACATTTCAACTTTTGCAAAGAATCGTATACCCCTGAAGTATTTCACAACAGTGTTTGATTGCTTTAGTACCCGTACTGTGCAGTAAATCAATATATCAAAAAACAATATAACTGCCATGGCGATTACTATCGGCGCTATTGAGATATTGCCTGATCCGTTTAATACGCCGAACGTGTGGATAGCAAGATCGCCACCAAAAAATTGTATTAGTATTGATGCGAGTAACTCGTGCTCTTGCAGCAATGTAACAAATCCTTCAAACGATGTATTTGAAAACTTTGTAATTAGGTCACTCATGATGTTGTTGTTCCTATTATAGTTTGTACTACTTGTATGATGTGTCCTTTAGATAAATGATAGTGCTCTAATAATTCTTCCGGTTCTCCTGATTGTCCGAATCTGTCATCAACCCCAATACGGTAAATTGGCATTGGACACTGTTCTGATAGATATTCTGTGATTGCTGATCCGAGCCCACCGATTCGTTGATGTTCTTCAATAGTAATAACTCGCTTAGATTCCTCAGCATATTGACATATTTCTTTGTCAAGTGGCTTAACTGTTGGTACATTTACCACTATTATTCCAATTCCTTTTTCTTGGAGTTCTCGTGCTGCAACAAGTGCGGTATATACCATTGCTCCGCATGCGAATATAGTTGCTTTTGGATTTTTTCCTCGATAAAAACATTGCGCTTTCCCAATTTGAAATGGTGATACATCTGTCGTTATTACCGGTGTCTTTTCCCGTTGTAAGCGGATGTATACTGGTCCTTCATGTTCTGCTGCTGCACGCGTTGCTTTTTGCGCTTCTTCTGCATCACATGGCACTAATACCGTCATTCGTGGTATTACTCGCATGAGGGCAATGTCTTCAAGTGCCTGGTGTGTTCCGCCATCTGGTCCGACTGATATTCCCGCATGTGATCCGACCACTTTTGCATTTACATTGTTATAACAAATAGTAGTGCGAATCTGTTCCCAATTTCTTCCAGGAGAGAACATCGCATACGAAGTAAAGAACGGCACTT